>WTGB01000140.1:0-3136 GCA_011523735.1 Chloroflexota bacterium | reverse complement strand
CCGGGGACCTCACGGACCCAAACCGTGCGCGCTACCGGGCTGCGCCACGCCCCGGGGTCCCTTGCATCTTACTCGCCCCATGCGTCAAAGTAAAGGAATAATCTGGTCCTAGACACTCTCGCTGACATGTTCGAGCCGCCTGCCTTTATGTGTCGCCGACTTGGTCTTCTGCCTCACCAAAGCGCCTGAGCCAAAGAGCGGTATCGTCTTCGGAGGGCGTCGGCTTTTCAGCTTCGGCGCGCCTTGGTTCAGCCTGTTCGTTTCGCTGCAACATGCCCGCGAATTCCGCTGCCGACATTTGACGCATCCGCTTACTGCGGGCGTAATCACATATCTCGCGGTCCGATGACACCAGGGTCCAATTGCCGGCGTCGCGCGTATTGCGTATGCGCCGTTTGATCAAGGCGTCGGCATTCGAGTGTTCGGCGGCTGCGAATACAACTTTGACCGAATTGGTCGAAAGCCTGGAGGCGCCGCCCGGCAAGCCATGGTCGAATATCACAGTGCACTTCGTCTTCTTGCGCGCGGCGAATCCCCGAATCTTGATAACCAGCTTCGCTTCGTCGTTTTCATCAGCAAGGTCGATATCTGGCAGCGCCGCGATCAGATTGTGTCCATCAATAAGGAAAGGCATCGACATCTCAATGCTAGCAGCCACAGCCGGGCTACTATGCGCTCGTTTGGCTTTCGTGAATTGGGACGGCCATCGTGAATATACTGCCGACGCCTTCGCGGCTCTGGACCTGCAAGAAGCCGCCATGCGCTTCGCAGATTGCTTTGGCGACATATAGCCCCTGACCCAATCCACTGGGCATGGTCCCGCCCGGGCTTACGCTGCCACGATAGAATCGCTCGAAAATATGCGGCAGGTCCGCGGGGCTAATGCCAATGCCATCGTCGCTGACGCTGATGAGGAGATAGCTCTTGGCATTGCGCGTTTCAGTGCGGGCGGCCAGCGCTACGTAACCGCCTTCATTGTTGAAGTCCGCGCCATTGCGCAGCAGATGCCCCAAAGCCCATTGCAGGCGCGTATCATCGCCACGCACCATAACATCGCGTAAGCCGCGCGTCATCACCAGCAGGTCAATCCCTCGGCGCTTCACATCCGGTCCAACGCCGTTCACCACTGACCAAAGCATCGCTTCGGCATCAAGCGGTTTGCGCCTGACGTCAAAAGTACCAGCCTTCATCTTTGCGATATCGAGCAATTCCAGCGCCAGTTGATCCAGGATATCAACATTCTGCAGCAGCTTTTCCAGCAGGCGTTGATTGATCGCGTTATCTTCCGGCTGCCCGCTAAGCAACTCGCTAGCCAGCTTGATGACACTGATCGGACTCTCCATCTCCTCCGCGATATGCCGGGCGAAGCCATCTTTCAGTCGCTCTGCGAGCGCGTCATAGGTCACATCGCGGAGGATGATTATGGTGCCGATGCGGCGCCGGTTCTCATCCCCAATAGCAACAAGCTGCGCCCTTATGATGCGATTATTCAGCGGCATTTCAGCCGATTCACCCAAAGGCGTCAACTCGGCGGGGATGTCCCCAACATCGCGATAGCGCTCGAATAGCATGCCCAGCTCACTATCCCAGAAGGCTTTTTTGCCGCCCAGCATGGCTTCGGCCGCTCGATTCATCATGGTCACTTTGCCGCTGGGATCTTGGGCGATGATGCCTTCTTCAAGGCTAGCAAGCACAGCCTGCAGCCGCTCCAATTCACTACCGCGCCGGCGGTGATCGTCCTGCAATTGTAGATACTGTCTCTGCAGGTCCTCATTCCGTGAAGCTTCTCGCCCGGCGAGGACCCGCTGTCGACTAAGTTCTTCTTCGAGTTGCCGCCGCCAATTGAAACCGCGATAGAGACGGCGAAACAGCGACTCGCTCGCGCTGCCAAAGCGATGCACTTCGTTCAGTCCAGCATTTGTCTCGCTGTTGGACATGCCTTGCATATCGTTCATGATCGTCCAGTAAGCTCGCCGCCGGTTTTCCCGGATCGCGCATATCAACGGCAGCGACCAACACAAGGATTGACCCGCCCTGCCGCTCTATCACTCAATTATATTCATACTCGTTGCTCCCGCGAACTCTAGCCGACGCAGATTGCAAGGCTCAACAGATGGGCTATCATCGTAAATGTGTGACGGCTCATGGTGAAATAGCGGCGGCGAAGCATGCAAAATGTCGCTCCTACGCGCAGTTTGAATCGACGCTCGCGTGACCTGCTAATCGCGGCGGCGCTGGTATTTCTGCTTGGCGCGACCCTGACCGTGATCGGCATCGCCCTGCATATTATCAACCTGGTGGTGCCCTTCAATCAGGGCTACGCCATCTACGACTTGACGAGAAAAGCGCTGTTGACTATTGGAATCGCCATCGCCTTGCTCGCCATGTTACTGTCGCTGCGAGCGGTCACTTGGAAAACTGACAACAAAAATGCCTGGCAGCTCGGGAAAATGCTAGCGGCTCATCTGGATCATCAGTATGTGCTGATCCGCAACATCAGCAAGCGCAGTACCGGTTATGTGGATGCCGCGCTGGTCAGCAAACATGGTGTATTGGCGCTTCGCATAAGCAAGCGGAAGGGTGCATTCTTCAATGAGGGCGGGCAATGGCTGAAACATCGGCGCAAAGGCAAATGGCGTCCGATGCGCTGGAACCCAACCCGCGAGATAGCCGCCAAAGCCATTAAGCTGAGGGCATATTTGGAGGAGTATGACATGCACGACATCCCGGTTTACGCAGCCGTTGTGTTCTTGCGGGATCCGCCTGAGGTTTCGCTAAAACTGCAGCAGCCCGCCGTCCCGGTGATATATGCCAGCCAGCTTGTCGCCAGCCTGCGCGACAGCTACTTCGCCGAAGACCGCTTGTCCGCGAGTACCGTGCAAGCAGTTGTTAACGCCCTCTATCATTAAGGAGTTGGCTGTGGGCGCAACCTTGCATTTGGCGCCGATAGGGCAAGACAAAACCGCGCTGGCAATTTCGCTGCTGCGCAAATATACGGACGCGCAACAAAATACCTTTCCTACAATTTGGGTCTTGCTGGCCACGCGCCGGCAGGAAATCCATTTCCGGTAGCGGCTGATCGAAGCTGAAGACAGCCCGCCTGCCTTTTTCAACATCGAATTCTTCAATTTTTATA
>WTGB01000007.1 GCA_011523735.1 Chloroflexota bacterium | reverse complement strand
GGCCGGACCCAGCACAACCGTTGGAACGCCTTTATCGCCGAAGAGCGCCGAATCCATCCACCAACTGCTGCCGACCAGCGGGACATCGCCGCCTAGCTGAGCCTCGGCGATGCGCTTGAGTTGCCGCACGAGGGCGTGATCGGCCTCGATGCTGAAGGGCGCGCGCCCGAAAGTCGCTGTGACGCGCGCTTTGAAATCGGGGTCGTTCGCGGCGATCTCGTCCAGGATGCGCTGCGCTTCCGCTTCGACGCTCGCCAGGGTTTCGCCGGGGATGGTGCGCCGCTCGACCAGCAGTTTGCAATGTGCCGGGTACATGGAGATTTCTTCGCCGCCGCTGATGATGGAAGCGTGCTGGGAGCCGCTGCCCAGCAGTTCATGCGTTGGATTGGCGCGCATCGCCCGATCCTGCACGTCGAGGGCAACCAGGACCGCGCCCATCTTGGCAATCGCATCGACGCCAAGGTGCGGGCGGGAACCGTGGGCGGCGACGCCGAAGGTCTCGATCTCCAGCCAGACGAAACCGCGATGGGCGATGCTGATCTGCAGTTCGGTCGGCTCGGCGATGAGCAGGGCATCGGCGGACCAGCGCTCCCATTCCGCCAGCAGCGCTTCCGTGCCGATGCTGCCGTATTCTTCATCGACGACCGCGCTGAGGATGACATCGCCACGCAGCGGCATCTCCCGCGCTGTTTTGACAGCCAGCATACAGGCAGCCAGCCCGCTTTTCATATCGTAAGCGCCGCGCCCGTACAGTCGTCCGTCCCGGATAGCTGGCTGAAAGGGCGCGTCCATTTCGCTGACGCCGACGACATCGGTGTGGGCGTTGAGCATCAGGGATTTGCCGCCGCCGCTGCCCCGCGCGATCAGGATGACGTTTGGGCGGCCAGGTCCCGCTTCCTGGACATGGGTTTCCAGGTCCGCGCTCCGTCCCCAGTCGGCGATGTATTCCGCCATGCGCGCTTCGCCCGCGCCGCCGGGCACGAGGTCGGGGTTGACGGAGTCGATGGCGACGAGTTCGGCGAGGAGCGTATTGAGTTCGATCATGGGATCCCATTCAGCCTTCTCAGCGAGGCGGGATTATGGCGCATTTGCATTGCTGCCAGGATAGCAGGCGATAGACCCGAAAAGGCGGCTGAATGTTCACGTCCCGCGAATCTGCCCTTTGACATCCAGCAGACCAAGCAAGAAGCCGCGCGGATCGCTCGGCTTGGGCAGCGGCAGTTGACGCAGGGGCTCGATGAAATCCACCGTCAAGTCGCCTTCGCTGATGATGCGGTTGATCAGCTTGCCAACATCGTTGTATTGCATGATGATGGCGTTGAGATAATGGTCGTTGCCGGTCACCTTCCATAGCTCGACGGCTGAAAGCAGCGCTTCCAGGTTGTGCACCAGCATGCCGATCTTGTAGCGGTACTCGGGTTCGTTTGTGTCGCCGCGGTCTTGAATGGCGTCCATGATATCCGCGCTCGCCCGGATCAAGAGGCGGGCGTCCAGGTCGATGGGCAGGGCGCAGCGCTTGATGTAATCGGCATAATCGAAGAAGGGCGGTCGACGGGTTTCGCGGCTGTTGTTGAGGATCTGCTTGCCTTCCAGCGGCACGTAGGCGTTCTCGCTCAGGATGCGCATTCGCTCCGCGATATCGCCCTCGGTCCTCGCCTCCAGGTAGCGGCGGGTATGTTTGTAGGTGAGCAGGGTGTTGAGCGTGTAATGCCCATCGAAGACGGGATAGACGAAGGAATCGATGGCGTTGCCGCCGATATTGGAAACTTTGAGGAAACCTTTGGAGCCGGTCACGAGCAGGTTCTGCGACAGTATCTCGTTGCATTTGAGCAGCAGCCAGGATTTCAGCATGATGCCGTGGAATTGCAGGAAGGGGCTATCGCTGAAAGCCAGAGCGCGGAAAAAGGAGAAGTTGATCAGCGCCGCTTGCTGCGCCAAGTTGTAGAGTTGGCGGAAGACATTGCTGAAGGCGATGGGATTGCTCCCGAAGATGCTCTTGCTGGAAAGATGCTCGATGGCGGCGGGCAGGGAATCGTCCACCATTTTCACGCCCATATAGGCGCAGTGGTATTTCGAGGGCAGCGCCATCCGCTGCAAGATCTCCAAGCCGCGCCCGACTTGCCCGATGAGAATGCCCGGTCCATCGATATCGAATTTGGTCAGCACCATGCTGCGCAGGACATGCGTTTCCAAACGCTGCCAGTTCTTGGTGCTGCTATGGGGCACGGCGAATATCGAGAGCGAGCGGGGACCATCGGCGCTTGGATCGACCTTGGCGATGACGGAGTGATAATCGGCATGATAGGAATTATTTATCAGCCACTTCTGCCCTGTGATGTGATACTGCTTGCCGCTGGGGTCATCGTCTATTTTTGTGGCGCGGGTGCGGACGCTGAGCAGGTCGGTGCCGGTATGTTCCTCGGTCCAGCTTAGTGTGAAGATTTTGCCTTTGAGCTGTGCAGCCAGTTCGTATTCTTCAGCCGCCACCAGCATCATGTAAGCCAGCCCGCTGGCGGCGCAGGCGGTCATATAACTGGGATTGTTCTTGAAATGACGGGTGGCCACCAGCATGGAGCCCATGAGATTGAAGGTCGGGTAGACGTTGTCGAGCACATCCATCATGCCAGCGCGCAGGCGCTGATAATCGAGGATGTCGCCGAACTGCGGGTCTTTGACGGTTTCCATACGTTCAGGGTCGCTTGTGATTATTTGGCGGGTTTCTCTCGGTTCTGCTACTTGTAGAGCATTGGGCAGTTTTCTTCGACTGTTTTGCCGCCATCGCCATTGTCATGGTAGTCTGCGACGAGATCGAGGATAGTGAGGTCTAGCTGTTGGATTTTCATTGATTGATTATTCCTTATAGTATCCAACTTTGTGCTTCTTCATAATTTCGTGCTCAGCCTTTATTTGGTCATCTATATCGTCGTAAACTATTCGTATTTGATCAATGTAAGGAAGGTTGTCAAACTCTTTAGGAAGGTCAGACCGCCGAAATAGATTTAATCTATAAGGTTGTAACAAATGTGCTGCAAAACTGTCTATCATGACGCTACCTGTGTCACCAGGATCATACAGTTTCTTGAATTTCATAGATGTTTGATTCGAATCCTTGTCTCCTTTTGCACTATTACACCATTTATGGACGATACTTATATTTTCAATTTTGTTTTCCCCGTCTCTCGACAGTGGAATTAAATGATCAATGCTGGCATCTTCAAGTTCTATGTATCTCCCACAGAGATGGCAAAATATAGTCGTCTCCCACTTATGGATTACATCTTCTACTCTCAATGTCTGATTGTTGTCATATTTTGCAGCTCTTTTGTTGGCATTCTTCACCTTTCTCTTGAACTTCTGAAGGATTGTATTTGTTTCAGCATTCATTTTTTCTCCCATTTCTCTACCTCCTCTGTCGAATATCAAGCGCCGCGCCGTAGCCAACCACGCCACCTTCGCCGTCGTCAAAGTAGCCGACGACGCGATCGCGTACTGTGAGGTCGAGCAGTTCGAATTGCATAAGTTCACTTCTCCCCTAAACTTGCTATATGATGCCTAGTTCTCTAAGCATGAGAACAATAGAAAGAAACGCGGCTGCAATTGATACCCATGATAAGAACTCAGCATGTCTTTCATGCCATTTGGGTTCTTTCAGTAGAGCGAAAGCCTCACCTGTTAATTCAAAAACATTGTTGACTTCTAGTTTTCTCAACATCCCGATTCCAAGCATAGTGCTAATCATAGAGTCCAAATCGCCGAGCTCGTCATTTCCAATATAATAGTGTACGCCTCTCCTGGTGGTATAGCTTTGCCCCGTGCTGGTACCGTATCCAATCCGGTCAATCAAATATCTAGTAAGCCTTTCTCGCCCAACACTAAAATCACCACGTGGCGACTGTGCATTTCGTTCCAAATAAATAATGTCGCCAAGATCACCGATTTCGTTTCTCCAATATCCTCGTACTACGCCATGCGATAATTCTTTTGCAAACTCAAGTGCCTTTTCGTAGTGACTGATTTTCTCTAAATCCTTATTCTTTATTCTATTCATCCATCCTTCAAACTCCCTTTGCACAGTTGTCGCTGTCACAATATCAGGAAGCTCGTCACATTCGATACTGTGTTTTGCAGCGACTTTTTTCACCGACTCTCTGTCTTTTTCCCGCAAATGATAGTATCCACTACTTTCTTGTGAGTTCATTGATTCGTAGGCACGGATAGTAAGCCGTTTTTCTGGATCACGACCTTCAAATCCCTGAATCTCCATATACCCGTATTTGTCACGTGCCATGTTGTCCAATAGACTTTGGAAACTGTGATTGATTTCCATCATGCCCCTCTCCTATGCCGAATAACAATCAGGGCATGTTTCCTGCCGCCTCTGACATAGAATCTGCCGAGTTTGCCCGTGAATTCGGTATCCGCACCGACAATCTCAAACTGATCAGGGTTGTGTTTGTTCAAGAATAGAATTGGCACACTCACTCGCTGTCTCTGTGGTGAAACCCTCTACTTCGCCACAGCCGCTTCGCGCGGGGCAGCGAATTGCTGCGCCAGACTATAAAGACGCAGCAGGAAATCGCGCGGCGCCTCGACGCAGCGCAGGGACCGCTGTCGCATCAAGGGAAGGAAGCGCGTGCGCAAGGCGCTCTCGCTGATGATCTGGTTGAATTGATTGACAAAGGCGTTGTATTGCATGACCACGGCATTGAGGAATTCCTCCTCTTCGGTGGCTTTCCACATTTCGCAGGCCGCCAGCAGCGCTTCCATCCAGTGCAGCATCGTGCCGAGCTTGTAACGATGTTCCGCGTCATTCATCAGGTCGCGCTCCCCGAGCTCATCCGCCAGCGCTTGCATGGATGCGACCACCTGCCGGGCGTCCAGGTCAATCGGCAGAGCCAGGTCTTCGATATAGCCCGCGTAATCGAAGAAGTCGGGGTTGCGCAGCCCCCTTGAGTGGGCGCGGATCTGATCGCCCGAGCGCGATGAGGTGACGCCATGCCGCAGCGTCGCCATGCGTTCCGCCACATCGGCGCGGCGCGTCGCCCCCAGGTAGCGCTTGGCGTGTTTCGCCGTCATGAGCGTGTTGATCGTGTAGTGGCCATCGAAGACGGGCAGGACGAAAGAATCGATAGCGTTGCGCCCGATGACCGACTCGGCGAGGAATCCCTTCGAGCCGACCACCAGCAAATTCTGTCCCAGCAGTTCGTTGGCGCGCAACAGCAGCCAGGATTTGAGCATGACGCCGTGGAATTGCAGGAAATTGCCAGCGCTGAAAGCCAGCGCGCGATAGTAGATGAAATTCAGCACGGCGCTTTGCAAGACGAGGTTGTACATCTGCCGCAGCACATTGCTGAAGTTAATCGGGTTCTCTTTGAAAATGCGCTTCTTTGACAGGTGTTCGATGCTCGCCGGTATCGCTTCGTTAAGCAGCTTGACGCCGACATAAGCGCACTGATATTTGCTCGGCATGGCCATGCGCTGGAGGATTTGCAAACCGTGCCCGACCTTGCCCAGCAGGCGTCCCGGTCCATCAATGTCGAAGGCGGTCAGCACCATGCGGCGCAGGACGTGCGTCTCCAGCCGTTCCCAATTCTTGCAACTGCTTTGCGGCACCAAGAATATCGAGAGGGAGCGCGGTCCGCTCGAACTGGGGTCGGTCTTGGCGACAATCGTATGATAATCGGCATGGTAAGAATTGTTGATCAGCCACTTGCGCCCTCTGAGATGATAATCGACGCAATCCGGGTCATCGTTCAGCGGACTGGCGACGGTGGTGGCGCTTAGCAAGTCGGAGCCGATTTCTTCTTCCGTCCAGCCCAGAGTGAAGAGGCTGTCCTTGAGTTCCTCGGCGATATCGTCTTCGCCAGCGGCGATGATGGTCATCCAGGCGAGCATGCTGGCGCCAGCCGCGATCATCATGCTGGGGTCATCACCGTACAAGTCTGTGCCGACTTGCAGGGACTTGTGCATATTGAAGTCGGGCAAAAGGGCATCATAGAGATGGCGGATCGACTGCCGCAATTGGTCGAAGTCGACGATATCGCCAAAGTCAGGGTGTTTCACAAGCATGCGGATGATTCCGTTCGGTCCGTTGCGCGCGTCAAGCAGCCAAGTATACGCCGATTGTCGCGGCTACTCAATACGAGGCTCGCCGAGCCTGAATGCGAAAATTTTCACAAAGCGCTGTCAATTACAACACGGCGGGGCTGAGAAAGCTACGCTTCGTCCGGATGAGGGCTTATGCCTCGCGTACTTGCTGGACGATCTCGCGAAGCTGCCGGTCGAAGTTGGGGTCGGCCGCTTTGAATTCTTGCCCGCTGATCACCAGAGGTGCGCCGAAGACGACGATCTCCGCGCCCAGCGCCAGCGTTTCAATCGCCTGCGGCACACTCAAACCGCCGACGGCCTGCACCGGGATATCAACCGCATCGAGTACATCCTGCAAATCATCGAGCGGGCTGAGACCGGGGATCATATTGCGTTCGTCAAAGCCGGTGTGCACGATGATGTAATCGACGCCCATCTCCTGAGCTTGGCGCGCCCGGCCGGGTTTATCGGGGCAGAGCATCACATCGCACATGACTTCTTTGTCATAGCGCTTCGCCATCTTGACCTGCTCAATGATGCTGGCGTCATGCGCCTGGCCCATGACGACGACCATATCGCCGCCAGCTTTGAACATCATCTCGGCTTCCAAGCCCGCCCCATCCATCGTCTTGAGATCGACGACTATCGGTGTATCCGGGAATTCCCGCCGGAAGGCGCGGACGGCGTGCAAACCTTCGGCGAGGAGCAGTGGCGTACCGACTTCGAGCCAGTCGACGCCGGCCTTGACCGAGGCGCGGGCGAGGTCCAGCGCTTCATCTAGGTCGATGACATCAATTGAGATTTGGATTTTGGCGTCGATCGGAGTTTCTCCTTTGCGGGCGACTCACAGAGTCGCCCCTACATGTTTTGCACTGACGTTAAGCCGGCACTAAGACTGACTTCACATTCTCGCCCGACTCCATCTGCTCGAAAGCTTCTTCCCAATTCGCCAGAGAATAGACGCCGCCGATGATGGGCGCGAGATCGATCTGCCCGGTCGAGAGCAATTGCAGCGCCCGTTCCCAGGTCGAATACAAATGGCTGAAGCAGCCCTGCAGGGTGACGGCTTTCTGCACCAGTAGGTCGAGGTTGAAGTCTAGCGGCTGCGGACCCCAGCCGATTTTGGTGATGATGCCATTCGGGCGCACCATTTCCAACGCCGACTGCAAAGCGATGCTGACGCCGCTGCAATCCACAATCAGGTCAGCGCCGTAGCCATCGCCCAGCGAGCGTACCAGATCAAGCGGGTCGGCTTCATCAATGTTGAGAGTTTGCGTCGCGCCGATTTGCTCCGCGATTTTCAAGCGTTGTCTGTCGACATCGGTGCCGAGCATGATTATCTCGGAAGCGCCGCGCAGCTTCGCTATGAAGAGAGCCATCATGCCGATGGGACCCGGTCCTTGAATCACGACGATATCGCCCGGGCGCAGGACCGGTGTCTTCTCCACCAGAGCGTTATAGGCGACGCAGATCGGCTCGGTCAGCGAGGCTTGCTCGAAGGAGACGTTGTCCGGGATCTGATGCAGAATCGCTTGTCGGGCGGCGACGTATTGCGTGAAGGCGCCATCGTAGAGCGCGCCGTAGCCCAGGCGATGCGGGCACTGGTTGTAGTCGCCCGAGTGACAGTAGGCGCAGCTACCGCAGATTTCCGCCGCCGTCTCTACGGCAACGCGATCACCGACTTTGAAGTTCTCAACGCCGGAGCCGACCGCGGCGACCGTGCCGCAGAATTCGTGACCGAGCACCAGCGGCAATTTGATGGCCCAACTCTGGTGATCGCGCCACATGTGCAGGTCGCTGCCGCAGACACCGGCCGCGCCTACTTCAACCACGACATAGCCGGGGGCGGGATCGGGCGGCTGGGGGATATCGCGCAGTTCGACATTTTTGTCTTCGCGTCCGTATTTGATGAGAGCGTGCATAGTTTGTCCTGATTAAGTTTTTCTCTTATTAGAGGGCGAGCCGCCGGCTTCCTCCCATGACACTTATTCCGGAGAGAAATACTTGTCTCGCATCACATGCAAAAACTCAAGCGATTCCCGCATTTCATCCATGCCGTTCATGCCGTCTTCAATGCTGACCCAGCCCTGGTATCCAGCATCACGCAGAATCGAGAAGATCACATCGTAGTCGTTCAAGCCCTTGCCTGTCACGCCATGTTGCAATGCTGGAGAGTAACCGATTGATCCATCGCTGTCACGCAGATCGTCAAGCGTGTAACCCTCGGTCAAGTAACGATCGCTGGCGTGCACGCTGACGACGCGGTCCGCAACCGCGCGCAGCAATTCAAGCGGATCATCGCCGGCCACAATGGCGTTGGATGGGTCATATTGCACGCCGAAGTATTCCCGCTCGTCGATCGCATCCAGCAGTTCGAGGAAGACATCCATCTTCTGCGCGAATTCCGGATACTGCCAGAATCCGTCTTTGTAGTGATTCTCCAAGCCCAGGATGATTTTCTGCTCGCGCGCGACCGGCAGCACCTGCTCGATACATTCGACCACCCATTCCCGCCCCTGCTCCCGCGAGACATCGGGATAGCGCTGGCCGCTGAGTACGCGGCAGACGGCGCCTTCGCCACCGAGCAGTCGCGTAACGCGGATCATCCTCGCTTCGTGTTCCACCGCGCGCTGGCGTTCGTCGGGGTCGGGGTGGGTGAAGTTGGGCGAGCAGCAGAGCATGGGCATGGCGAAGCCGGCTTGCAGAATCGCATCGCGCACCTGCAGGATATAGCCATCATCCAGGCTGGTGAAGAAGCCCTCGTACATTTCCAGCCCCTCGGCCGGCAGAGACTTCGCCATCTCGATCCACTCAAAGACCGTCATCGTCCGGTCGCCGGCGATATCATCAAGATAGCACTTGGGAAAGGCGGATATTTTCATGTGCACTTCCTGCTAATTGCTCAAGTGCCGCAGGCGCTGGTGATGATGATGCGGCTGCCCTCGCCGTTTTCCAGCGGCTGCACGAAGGATTCCGACCAGGCCAGCCCGCGGGTCTTCTTAGCCCGGAGGGTCGCCAAGCGTGTGTCGCGATAGAATTGCTTCACGGTTTCGACATCATCGCTCGATACCATGATCACTTTGGTCACGCCCAAGGCGCGCGCGCGGAACAGATCATATTCTACCGAGACCGTCTCGCCATTGGGGTAGAGCGGCGCCCACCAATTCTCAATGTCATAGCTGCATTTGATATCGGCGAGCAGGATGATCACAGCGATGATCGCGACCCCCGTGCCGACCATGGTGAGCGATGTCTTGATGCAGCCTGCTTGCTTGCGAGTGGCTACCACTGCCTTCCTCTCGTTCGTTTAACTTGGCGGGTTGTCGCAACAGCGAAGCGAATCATATCACAGAACTGGGCGTACAAAGTACACCGCTTTGCCAATCGTTGCCCTAGCCACGGCAAAACTCGGATTTTTTCCTGTATTGCATCTTGATTTGGTTCATGTTATATTCCGGCATTGTACATACATTTATGTACAAATCTAAATTGCTTTTTCCTTATCGATGCGGTCTTTATGCGCGCCAAACTTGAGAAGATCCGGCTGGATCACAACAGCTACATCTCCCTGCACGTTCAGTTGCACAATCAATTGCGCCGCCTGATCGTCTCCGGACGTTGGCGGGATGGCGAGCGCATCCCCACCGAGACGCAACTGGCGCGCCACCTGGATATCAGCCGGACGACCGTGCGCATCGCCTTGCAGCGGCTGGAAGTTGAAGGCATGATCAAACGCGCCGCGGGGCGGGGCACCTTCGTCGCCTGGCAGCCGCAGGATCAATCCAACAGCCGTTCCATCGGTTATATCACGCATAGCTTCCACAACGAAATCCACAGCATTATGCTAAGCAGCGCCGAGACGGAATTGCGCTCTGCCGGTTACCAGGTCATATTCAGCAATGCGACCACGCTGGCGGAAGAAGCCGTGATCCTTCAGCAGTTGCTCGAAGAGAATGTCGCCGGCTTGATTGTTTGGGCGAGTGCCTGCCCGACGGCTGAGACCCTGGCGGCTTTGCAAGAGTATCAGCGGCGGGCGATCCCTATCATTTTCATAGATCGCATCATCGAAGGCATCGAAGCGGATTATGTCGCCAGCGACAATTTCGGCGGCGCTTATGACCTCACCTCACATCTTGTCGCGCTCGGGCATGAGCATATCGTGCAGTTGATGCCGAATATAAACGGACTGCGCCCGGTTGAAGAACGCCATCGCGGCTATGTCTCTGCTGTAAACGAGCACGGTTTGCGAGCCTACGCGCCCTGGAAGATTGATCCGCCGGAACGTCCCGAATTCCACGAAACCGACATTTATTCGCTGGTGGGCGAGAAGAGCCAGCAGATCATCGATCAAGTTGTGCGGTTGATGAACACGGTCGAGCACAAGCCAACGGCGATCGCCTGTATCAACGACATCCTCGCTATCATCACCATCAGCGCCTTGCAGGAGATCGGCATCAAAGTTCCCAATGAGGTATCAGTCGTGGGCTTTGACGATATAAGCATGGCCTCGCATATCGGCGTCCCGCTGACGACCGTGTCACAAAATGCTTATGAGTTGGGCAAATTGGCAGCGAAAATCTTGCTCGAGCGCCTGGAGGGCGGTCAATCGCCGCCACGCTGTTATACTGTGCCGACTCGCTTGCGTATCCGCGCTTCAACAGCCGTGCCCCTGGTGGACGCTGGCAAAATTGTATCGACCTGACAAAGGAGGCGCTATCGAAGGACATCAGATTAGCCACGGCAATCCCGGGCGCCGCTGGCGCGCCCGTCATCCCGCAAAGGGTGACAAACCAATCCCGGAGTCGGCAATCGTTTCCTTTAATTGGCTTAGTTGTGTAGGAGAACACCACAATGAAAGCAAAAGCACTTCTTCTCGTTCTTCTCGTCGTCGTCTTCGCGGCAATCAGCTTCACCGCTGTTGCCCAGGACGTCGCGCGCGAAGATACCGTCGTCTTTGACATCGACGGTCCCGCCGGCGCTGTCGCCAACTTCGACCAAATGAACTTCCTGCTGCCGAACAACCATCGCAACAAGGGTCTGCATCAAGCTGTTGCCGAGCCGCTTTTCATCCTTAACTATGAAACGGGTGAAATCATGCCTTGGCTGGCTGAGAGCATGACAGCCAACGACACGCTTGATGTCTGGACTCTGAACCTGCGCGATGGCGCGGAATGGTCGGATGGCGAAGCCTTCAATTCCGACGATGTCGTATGGACCATGAACCTGCTGATCAACGACGAAACCGCGTCGCTCAGCTATGCCGGCAACGTTCAGACTTGGGTCGAGAGCGTCGAGGCGATTGACGATCTGACCGTTCAGTTCAACCTGACGCAGCCGAACCCGCGCTTCCAGTTGGACTTCTTCTCGGTCCGCATCTGGGGTGGCATCAACATGCTTCCCGAGCATGTCTGGCATGACAAGGATCCCTTCACCTTCAAGTTCTTCGATCCCGAGCAAGGCTGGCCGCTCGGCACCGGTCCCTACGTCATCACCTCCGCCAACGAGACCACCTGGGTCTATGACCGCAACGATGATTGGTGGGGCGCCAAGACGGGCGTCTTCAAGCTGCCAGAACCGCAGCGCGCCATCTGGGTCGTGACCGGCAACGATCAGATCCGCACGACCATGGCTGTCAACGACGAACTTGACAGCATCATGGATGTCACGCTGGGCGCTTTCGAAGCGATGCAAGCGGCGAACGACAATATCTTCGCTTGGGTCGAAGGCATGCCTTTTGTATGGCTGGATCCCTGCCCGCGGCAGCTTTCCTTCCAGACGCAAGTCGCGCCTTGGGACAACCCCGAAATGCGCTGGGCGATCAACCACGCCATTAGCCGCCAGCAAGTCATCGACATCGCATACGAAGGCGTCACCATCCCCTCGCGTACCCTGTACGTCGAATATGGCGGCATGTTCCCCTACATCGACGCCATCGAAGATGCTGGCATGAGCTTCAACACGGAAGCCGACCTTGACGCCGCTGCCGCTCTGCTGGAGAACAACGGCTACTCGCGCAATGACGACGGTCGCTGGGTTGATGGCGATGGCAACGCCCTGAGCCTGGAGATCCAGGTCCATGAGGGCTTCATCGAAAAGCGCCGCATCACCACCAACCTGGTTGAGCAGCTGCAGACCTTCGGCATTGAAGCGACCGCCGCGGTCATCGCCGGCGCGACCTGGAACGACAACAAGCGCTTCGGCAACTACGAATCCACCACCGACTGGGATGCCTGCGGCTCCATCAACGAGCCTTGGGCTTCGCTGGATCGCTACACCGCCCGCTGGTGGGTGCCTGTCGGCGAATTCTCTTCCGGCAATAACCACGTCCGTTGGGACGGCATGAACAACGAGGCTTATAGCGAGCTCGTCGGTCAACTCGGTTCACTGCCTCTGGGTCACCCGGACGCCCTTGGTTTGGTCGTGGAAGCTTATGGCTACCTCTATGAGGACCTGCCCTTTATTCCGCTGAACCAGGCGACCAAGTTGATCCCCTTCAACAGCACCTACTGGGAAGGCTGGCCCACGTCCGAGAATAACTGGAACCACCCGGCTACCTGGTGGCAATCGACGCATCAATTCTTCCAGGAGATCCACAAAGCTGGAATGTAATTGACCAAGCACAATTTGAGGTTGGGGCATTTGCCCCAGCCTCTTTTGCATTCACTAACGATCAAACGCGCGACGCTGTATAGTTTCGTTTTATTATGTAGAGCCTGTTATTCTTAAACTTAGTTGACATCGCAAGCGACAATAGAGAAGGGCATTGGCATGGGAGGAATATCCTTAAATTATCTGGTCCGCCGCCTACTGGTATTTTTCCTCACGCTATGGGTGGCAGCCACCTTGATCTTCATCATCCCGCGCCTGGCGCCCGGCGACCCCATTTCAGCGATGATTGCCCGGCTATCCTATCAGGCCGGCTTCGTAGAAAACTCCGACCAGATCATTGAAGGCTGGAAGGAACGCTTTGGTCTTAACGATCCGATTTATGTGCAATACTTTCGCTTTATGGGCGGCATCTTGCAGGGCGACCTCGGCTATTCCCTGGCGCGCTTCCCCTCCACCGTAACCGAACTCGTCGGGCGGGCGCTGCCTTGGACAATCGGTTTGGTCGGCATCGCCACCTTCATCTTCTTTACCGTCGGCAACCTCTGCGGGGCGCTGCTAGTTTGGACGAAATCGCCCAAGCTGATCAAAGTGCTGATTCCGATGTCAATGATCTTCACCTCGATACCACCTTTGCTCGCGGGTTTGCTGCTCGTCTATGTCTTCGGCTTCCTGTTAGAGCTTTTCCCGCAAACCTACGCCTATAGCTACAAGTTTGCCAGGCCGGAATTCACCATTGATTTCATCGCCAACGTGATCCATCACGGCTTCTTGCCGGCGATGGCAATTGTGCTGGTCACCTTCGGCTACTGGGCGCTGGGCATGCGCGGCATGATGGTCACCATCGAAGGCGAAGATTATATGATTCTGGCGCAGGCCAAAGGCTTGAAGCCCTTCTACGTCCTCTATCGCTATATGATCCGCAACGCCATCTTGCCACAGATGACGGCGCTGGCGGTGTCCATCGGCACACTTGTCAGCGGCTCGGTGCTGGTCGAAGTCATCTTCAACTACAACGGCATGGGCACGCTTATCTTCACCGCTATCCGCGAGCAGGACTTCGGTTTGATTCAAGGCACCTCGTTCATCTTGATTACGACGAGCGCGCTGGCGGTGCTCATCATCGACTTGAGCTATCCGCTGATTGACCCGCGTATCAGCCTGGAAGGGAGATAGACATGGCGGAAGACAGAAAAGTCAAAGACGCTCCCGTCGCTGGCGGCACAAAAAAGGCAGGCGCCTTAAATCGCTTTGACAACCCCTGGCTCAATTGGAAGTTTCTCACCGGCGCCGGGATACTCGGTTTCATGTTCTTTCTGATTTTCCTGGGCTATCAATTATGGGATACCAATTTGGCGCTGTCGGCGCGCGCGCCGCTTAACCTGCCCCCGGTCGGTTTCACCAATTGGCGTGGGCAGGAAGGCATCCCCGAACATCCGTTAGGCACGGAAAACAGCGGGCGCGACATGCTGGCGATGTTGATTGTCGGCACGCCACGCACGGTATTTGTTGGCGTAATTGCGGCAACGGTCGGTATGCTGGTCGGGATTCTGCTGGGTTTCATGGCCGGTTTTCTTGGCGGCTTGTTTGACGATGTGATTCGATTAGCCACCGATATCACGATCACCATTCCCTCGCTCCTTGTGCTCATCGTCATCCAATCTGTGCTGGGCCGCGTCGACCTCGTCACGATGGCGCTCTTGATATCGCTTTTCACCTGGGCGACCCCCACACGCTACATCCGCGCGCAGGTGCTCAGTATGCGTGAGAGCGGCTATGTGCAGATGGCTCACCTTTCTGGCGTGCCCGTGCGCGATATCATGTTCAAGGAGATCATGCCCAACTTGCTGCCCTACCTGGCGGCGAGCTACATCGGCAATATGACCGGCGCGATCATCTCAGCGGTTGGCTTGGAGGTGCTCGGCTTCGGTCCGCAGCGCATTCCATCGCTCGGCGTTGCGATCTTCTTCTCAATCGAAGCGGGCGCGCTGTTCCGCAACATGTGGTGGTGGTGGGGCTTGCCGACCGTCATCCTGGCTATCGTCTTCGTCTCTCTGCTGCTGATCAACTTGGGCTTGGATGAGATCGCCAACCCGCGCCTGCGCAAAGCGGCCTAACCGACCGGAGCGACAGACTATGGAAAAGCAAAAGGAAAACGGCAGCGACCGCATCGTCCTCAAGGTCGATAATCTGCGCATACATTACGCCACGCCGCAGGGCGATGTCATCGCTGTCAGCGGTGTCAGCTTCAATCTCTACGAAGGCGAGACGCTCGGCTTGGTCGGCGAATCCGGCTGCGGCAAATCGACCACGGCTTATGGCATCCTGCAACTTGTCCAGCCGCCCGGCTACATCGTGCACGGCAGCATTGAAGTTGACGGCACCGAAGTGCTGAACCTGACGGAAGAAGAATTGCGCAAGTTCCGCTGGACGGGCTTGTCACTCATCCCGCAAGGGGCGATGAATTCCCTCAATCCGACCATGCGCGTCAAAGATCAAATCATTGATGTCATCGAATCGCATGAAGGCAAACAGCGTGACAAAGAAGCTATGCGGGAGCGCATTTTTGAATTGTTCCAGAATGTCGGTCTGCCGAACCGCATCTACAACATGTATCCGCATGAACTCAGCGGCGGCATGAAACAGCGCGTCTGCATCGCCATGGGCGTGGCTCTCCATCCGACGGTGGTCATCGCCGACGAGGCGACCAGCGCGCTTGATGTCGTCGTGCAGCGCATCGTGGCGCAAACCTTGATCAAAGTGAAAGACGAGATCGGCGTTTCGCTGATCGTCATCGGGCACGATATGGGTTTGCTGGCGCAGATCGTCGACCGCATTGCTGTGATGTACGCCGGCAAAATGGTGGAAATCGCGCCGGTGGAAAATGTCTACGCCAACCCGCTGCACCCCTACACGCAACTGCTCATCGACTCGATCCCGTCAATCAAGGAACGCAAACCCCTAAAAATCACCGAGGGTATCACTCACGATCCACGTAACCCTCCTTCCGGCTGCATCTTCCGGCTGCGCTGTCCCTTTGCCTGGGATCATTGCGCCGAGGTCGAACCGCCGCCCCTACAAGTCGAAGAAAAACACGAGGTTGCTTGTCACCTCTTTGACGAGCAATTTGAGGAGAGGAGAGCCGATGCCTTCGCCACTATTGCAAATCCGTGACGCCACCAAGATTTATGCCAGCGGCGGCTTCCTCGGCGAGAAAAAATCTGTCGTCGCCCTCGATAATTTTAATATGACCATCGACGAGTCGCCGGCGACAATCACGACGATCGCCGGGGAAAGCGGCAGCGGGAAAACCACGCTGGCCAACCTCGTCCTCGGCTTCATCAAACTGACTTCCGGTAAGATCATCTTCGATGGCGAAGATATCACCGATATGACCGACGAGCAGTTGAAAGCCTATCGTCGCAATGTGCAAGCCGTCTTTCAGGATCCTTTCGGCGTCTACAATCCCTTCTATCGCATTGACCATGTCTTCGATCTGGTCAACAAGCATTTCAGCCTCTCCGATAATCAGAGCGAATACCGCGATATGGTGGAAGCCGGCTTGAATGTGGTCGGTCTTTATGGCGAGGATGTCTTGCGCAAGTACCCGCATCAACTCAGCGGCGGGCAGCGCCAGCGCATCATGATGGCTCGCGCCTACATGATCAAGCCGCGGCTGATCGTAGCCGATGAGCCGGTATCAATGGTGGACGCGTCCTTGCGCGCTTCCATTCTTGATGCGATGCTGCGCCTGCGCGATGAACATAATATCTCCTTCCTTTACATCACGCATGACTTAAGCACCGCTTACCAAATCGGCGATCAGATCTACATGCTTTATCAAGGTACAACGGCGGAACGCGGCTCGGCCATGGATGTGATCGACGCGCCCCAGCACCCGTACGTGCAGCTGTTGATTGACTCGGTGCCGGTGCCCGACCCGACGGATAAATGGGATGTCAACATCAGCTTGCCCAGCGAAGAAGAGATGCGCACCGCCGCCGCCATCGGCTGCCGCTATTATCCGCGCTGTCCCCATCGCATGGACAAATGCCTGGAAGCGCAGCCGCCGCTGTTCAAGATGGAAAAACCAAAACACGAAGCGGCTTGCTATCTCTACGAAGAAAATGAGATCGCGCCGATTGAGCCGCCGATGCTCGTGAACCAGCCCATCACCGAAGCGGCCATCGCAGCGGTGTCCAACCGTAAGCGAGAACGCCTCGTTGCGGCCGCTCTGGTCATTATCGCTTTCATCGTGGGCGCGCTGCTGGCATCCACCCGCGAACCGGAGACCATCGTAGAAACAGTGGTCGAAGAGGTGCAAGTGGTGGTCACGGCGACGGCCATACCGCCAACTGAGCCGCCTACAGCGACTCCGCTACCTACCGCCACGCCAGAATCGCAAGTGATTGTTCCCGCATTCGTCGTTGAGCCCGCGGGGGCGGTTGACAAGGGATCCATCACGTGGAGCGTGGACACCGTCGGCGAGATCGAAAATGCGGATGATCGGCACAGCTATACTTTCGCCGGCTTTGAAGGCGCGACCGTAGAGCTGAAGCTGATAACTGGCGGTCGCGGTTTGAGCGGCACCGGCTTCTATGCCCCGCTGGCCACCATCTACAACCCTGACGGAGAAATCGTCTTCGCCTTTGACCGCGCGCGGCGCAGCAATCGTGGCGAGTTGACCTTCGCTGCCGATGGCGCTTATCAGATTGTCATCGGCGCGGATGAGCGGGGCCGCGGCGTCGACGCCTACACCATCACCATCGATGGTGACATGCCGGAGCCGACCCCTATGCCGACGCTGCCGCCGCCAGCTTTCGTTGTCGAGCGCGACGGCGCGGTCGCTAAGGGCGTCATCGTCTTGGGCGAAGATACCGGCGATGAAATCCAAAGTGTGGACGATCGCCATAGCTACAGCATTGAGGGCGTCGCCGGGACGACGGTGGATATCAAACTCATCACCGGCGGGCGCGGTTTGAGCGGCACCGGCTTCTTTGCCCCGCTTGCCACCATCTACGCGCCGGACGGCAGCATCGTCTTTGCCTTCGATCGTTCCCGCCGCAGCAACAGCGGCACACTCACCTTCGGCGTGACCGGGACCTATGAGCTCGTGCTGGGCGCGGATGAGCGCGGCCGGGGCGTCGACGCCTATACCATTACGATTGTTGATGCCTGAGATCGCAACTTGGCAGATTAGTCCGTAAGATTCCCGCGCTCTGCCTCTTCTCGGATTATCAAGAAGGGGCGACTTTTGCTTGCGCGCCAATTCGCCTCATCTCATCCATTTGCCATTTGCTGTCAGCAAAAAAGGAGATCCAAATGCTCAGCAAAGAACAGATCGACTTCTTTCACGAAAACGGTTTCCTGCGGATCCCGCAGGTCTTTGACGAAGAAGAAATCACGGCGCTGTCAGATAGCCTCGACCGCCTGATCCAAGATTGGGCGATCACCAGCCCGGGCTGGTCCGGTCCCTGGCGCGATGTCTATTTTGACGAAGAATTGGAGAAACAGGTCAAGCTGACGGCCATGCACGACCTGCACCTCTATTCCGATGCCTGGATGCGCGCGGTCACACATCCCAAGCTGGGGAAATGTCTGTCGCAACTGCTGGATGCGAGCGTCGAATTGCATCATACGACCATGCACATCAAGCCGCCCCAGACCGGGCATCCCTTCCCCATGCATCAGGATTCGCCCTTCTACGAACACGCCGATGGCCGCTTTCTCGATACGCTGGTTCACCTGGATGACACCTTCCACGAGAATGGCGAGATCCGCTTTCTGGCTGGGTCGCATAAGATGGGTAAGCTGCCCCATGTGCTGGCTTACCCTGATGGCACACCCTGCTCGCCCCATCTCGACCCGCATGAATACAAACTGGAAGACACTGTGCCCGTCCCGGCCAAACGCGGCGATGTGGTCGTCTTCCATATCTACTGCATCCATGGCTCCTACATCAACCAGACGAAAGAGCCGCGCCGCATGGTGCGCATGGGCTTCCGCGATCCGCACAACGACCAAGTCGCCGGGCAGAGCAATGGCCGTCCCGGTCTGATCGTGCACGGCTATCGCGAGCGCCGGGGTGAAGAAGAGCTCTTGAAGATTACCTAGCGCGAACACTTTTCTTCCTATCAAACCGACATTTGCGGTAGCCGAGGGGCCTATGATATTTTGCGCGAGCGCGGAAGCCCATCTCGCGGCCGCCGAGCGGCTGTGACCATGGTCGAATCGCTGGTCATCGGATTGGACATCGGCGCCAGCAAAACTCTGGCTGGCTTGGTGACCCGCGCTGGCGAAATTGTGCAGACGCTGCAAGTCGCCACCGCACCCTCTCCGCCCGAGATTCTGTCTGCCGCTCGCTCGCTCAGCGAGAAGCTGATCGCGGCCGCCGATGCGCCCGTGTTTGGCATCGGCATCGGCAGCGCTGGCATGGTGGACGCTGCGAGCGGAATCGTGATTCACGCCAACGACAACTTGCCCGGCTGGAGCGGCACGAATTTGACGGCGCTCGCTATCGGCGGCTTGCCGGTTTGCGCTGAAAACGATGTGCGGGCGATGGCCTACGGCGAGGCGACCATCGGCGCGGGCGCGGCTTATCGGTCCCTGCTCTGTGTCACTATCGGCACCGGTATCGGCGGCGCCATAGTTGCAGGCGACGAAGTCTGGCATGGCGCGAATTACAGCGCTGGCGAGATCGGTTACATGGTTGTGGACTGGGATGACGATCAGCCCCTGATCCTCGATCAGTACTGTTCCGGACCTGCGATTGAGCGCGCCTATCACAACGCAACCGGCGCTGAGGAAGGCCTGCCTCTCACCGAGATCAGTCGACGCGCGGCCGCTGGCGATGATCTGGCGCGCGGAGTCATCACTGAGAAGGCGCGTCAGTTAGGCTGCATCCTGGCGGGTTACATCACATCAATCAATCCGGAAGCTGTAATCGTGGGCGGGGGCGTTCCGCAGATCGGCGCCCTCTGGTGGGATGCCTTCGAGTCGGCATTCCGCGAGGGGTTGCCGCCACTACTTCGTGCGACGCCTTTACTACCGGCCGCGCTCGGCGCCGAAGCGGTGCTGCTGGGCGCGGCCATGCTGGCTTGGCGGGTGTTTCCCCCCATAGGGATGGGGAGAGCGTGGAAGGGGGGCTCCTCACATTGAAAGTCGGACTCATCCCCCTGGACGAACGCCCGGTTAATGTCCGCTATCCCCGCATGATCGGCGCCATCGCCGGCTTTGACGTGGACCTGCCGCCGGCGGAAATTCTGAGCCATTTTCGACAGCCGGCGGATTGTATTGCTCTGGCCGACTGGTTGCGCAAAAGCGCTGCCCAGTGGGATGCGCTCATCGTCTCGATTTCGATGCTGGCTTACGGCGGATTGCTGCCCTCGCGCATCACCGATGATCCACTGCTGACGGTGCTTGAGCGTCTGGAGGTCCTGCGCGAAATCAAACGCTTGCAGCCGCAACTGCGACTTTACGGCTTCGATCTCATCACACGAATCTCCAAGAATGCCGCGAGTGTGGAAGAGCCGGACCATCGGCGGGAGTCCGGTCCGCTAATTTACCGCTACTCGCAGCAGCACGATGCCCACCGCTGGGGCGATGGTCCCCCGCCCGAAACTGCCGATCTCAACCAAACTTATCTGCATGATGTTCTGCGTCGGCGCGCGCGCAACCATATCGTCAACCTGGCGACGCTGGAACTACTGGCGGACGATGTCTTTGATCTCCTTGTGATTAGCTCGGACGATACCAGCGAGTACGGCTTCGGTACGCGCGAAAAGATCTGGGTTAAAGAGTGGATCGACCGGCGCGGCGGTGATGAACGCCTGTTGATGTACCCCGGCGCTGACGAAGTGGCTGCGGCCCTGCTGGCACGCGCAATTGTGGTCGAGCGGGGCATGCAGCCGCGCTTCTTCATCCACTACGCGATCGAGGCTGATGCTGAGCGGATCGCGCCCTTTGAAGACGGACCGGTAAGCCTGACCGTCCAGCGACAAATCTCCGCTGTCGGTGGACGCCAAGTCGACAGCGCGGTTGAGGCGGATCTGATCGTCGCAGTCAACCCGCCGGCGCCGAGCAATCAGGACTTCTTCAATCCCGCTTTCGCCGAAACTGACCGCGAATATCGAGCGGCCGCCCTCGATGACTTCGCCGCGCAAATTGAGCGTTGGATCGCAGACGGTCAACAGGTCATCGTCTGCGATGTCGCCTATCCCAACGGCAGCGACCCCGTGCTGGTCCAAACGCTGCGGCGACACATCAAGTTGACGGATCTGACCGCTTATGGCGGCTGGAATACCGCCGGCAATACCATTGGCGTCGCTCTGGCGCAGGGCATCGCCTGCCTCCGTCCCGTCGACAAAGAGACGGCGCAGCAGTTTCTAGTGCATCGCTTCGTCGAAGATCACTGTTACATGCACCACGTTCGCCCGACGCTAGAAGCGACGTCTCCCCGCTACGATGACACGACCGTAGCGGCGATGACCGCTAAAGTGGAGCGGGGGCTCAAAGCGGAGATGGCGCGCCTGCCTGATCTTCGTGGTTGGCGCTTGCGGAATGTGAATTTGCCCTGGCAGCGCCGCTTCGAAGTGGATTTTGACCTGGAGCGCTTATGAAGGCGGAAGCATTCCTCGTGGCCGTCAAAGGCAAGCTGATCGTCTCCTGCCAGGCGCTGGAAGACGAGCCTCTGCATGGCGCGCAGATTATGGCGAAGATGGCAACTGCGGCGGAGATCGGCGGCGCTGTGGCAATCCGCGCCAATGGACCTGCCGATATCCGCGCCATCAAAGAAGCGGTCGATTTGCCTGTGATTGGCTTGTACAAGCAGGGCAATAGTGGCGTCTACATCACCCCGACATTTGAGTCCGCCGCTGCAATTGCGGAAGCCGGCGCCGATATCATCGCCCTCGATTGCACCCATCGTCCGCGCCCGGATGCTGTGCCGTTGGCGGATTTGCTGGCGCGCATCCGTAGCGAGTTGCGCCTGCCAATTTTCGCCGATGTCTCGAACCTGGACGAAGCGCAGGCGGCCGCCAAACTCGGCGTGGCAATGGCGGCGCCAACGCTATCCGGCTACACCGAAAACAGCCCAGCGCAGGACGGTCCCGATTTTGAGTTGTTGCGGCAGATGATTGAGGCTCTGCCGATTCCGGTCATCGCCGAAGGCCGCATTCATACACCCGAGCAGGCGCGCCGAGCGCTGGACCTTGGGGCATGGTCAGTCGTTGTTGGCTCGGCCATCACCCGTCCGCGCACTATCACCGCCCGTTTCGCCCGCGCCATCGAACATGAGTCAGTAACCTGAGCTTATTCACAGAATCATAGCTTGGAGACAAAATGAAAACACTCGCATTCCTCGGCATTGCGCACATCCACAGTCCATTTTTTATCAAGACTGTTCTGGAACGCCCTGAGCAATTCATCATCAAGTCGCTCTGGGATAACCAGCCGGCGCGCGCGAGCATCGCCGCCGAACACAGTGGCTGCTCGACCGCCAGTGACTACCGCGACATCCTGCGCGATGACGAGATCGATGCCGTCATCGTCTGCTCGGAGACATGGCTGCATCGCGAGTTGGTCGAAGGCGCGGCCGCCGCCCGCAAGCAGCTCTTCGTCGAGAAGCCCTTCGCCATCAGCGCCGAGGACGCCTATGCCATGCAACGCGCCATTGACGAGGCTGGCGTCCTCTTTCACATTGGTCATTTCATGCGCGGTTATCCTTACAATCGCGTGCTCAAAGGTTGGATCGACGATGGGGTCCTGGGCAGGATAACGCGCATTCGCCACTGCAATGTGCACCATGGCGCGATCGGCGGCTGGTTTGATCCCGGCCAGGGCTGGTACGACGAGGGCTGGTATTGGATGACCGATATGGAGCGCGCTGGCATGGGCGGCTTCGGCGACCTCGGCGCGCACTCCCTCGATATCCTGATGTGGCTGATGGGCGATGTGGCGAGTGTGACCGCACAGATGGACCGCCTCTTGGGGAAGTACGCCTGCGATGAATACGGCGAAGGCCTGTTGCGCTTTGCCAACGGCGCGATCGGCACCTTGGCGGCCGGCTGGGTCGATGTCCTGCGGCCGCTGTCGCTTCTGGTCAGCGGCACCGAGGGCGTCGCCTATGTTGACGATGGAAAATTTTTCGTGAAGTCGGATAATCTCTCGGGGGCGGATGGCGGCGAATGGACGGACTTGCCCGCGCTAGGTCCGCATGCTTTCCACATCTTCCTCGATGCGCTGAACGGCGAAGATGTCCCTTTGATCTCGGCGAAAGAAGCGGCGGACCGCAGCGCCGTGATGGAAGCCTTTTACCAAGCTGCGGCGACCAATACCTGGGTGAAGCCCAATATACAATAAGAAGGAGCGACAAACATGAGTACTTTGAAAGTGGGTGTGATCGGTGTTGGCGGGATCGCGCGGACGCACATGCCGGGCTGGGCAGCCTCGCCTCATGCCGAAGTCATCGCTGGAGCGGACCTCGTGCCCGCAGCGCTCGAAAGCTGGGGCGAACAATGGAATGTCAGCCGCCTCGAAACCGATAGCGCTGCCGTCATCAACGACCCCGATATCGATATCATTGATGTCTGCACACCCAATATGTATCACGCCGATCTCAGTATCGCCGCGCTGGAGGCGGGCAAGCACGTCATCTGCGAGAAGCCCCTGGCGCCCACCCCCGCCGATGTCCAACGCATGATCGACGCCCGCGACAGAAGCGGCAAGCTGCTGATGACCGCGCAGCACTTCCGCTTCGCCGATACCTCCAAAGCGCTGAAGGCTGAGATTGATCGTGGCGCGCTCGGCGATGTATACCACGCCCGCAGTTGGATGCTGCGCCGCGCTGGCATCCCCACAAGCCTCGCCTTCCTGTCCACCAAACACGCCGGTGGTGGCGCCTGCATCGATATTGGCGTGCACATCCTCGATCTCACGCTCTGGATGATGGGCAACCCGGAACCGGTCTCGGTCACCGGCGTCGCACGCCGCGAACTCGCCAGCAATCCTAAAGCTTTCGGCCGCTGGCCCCGCTTCGGTCCCATCCCTGACGGCATGGATGTCGAGGAAATGGCGATGGCCTTCGTCCGCTTCGAAACCGGCGCGACCCTCGTCTTTGAAATCTCTTGGCTGCTGCATCACGACATTGATGGCGAAGATATGCAGATGTGGCTCTACGGTACGGGGGGCGGCTCGCATTGGCCCAAATGCGAGGTCTACGACACCGATTACGATGCCATGCAACTGTACAATCGCAAACTGAAGCTGATGCCGCGGGTGGCCGAGCCGCACGCGCAGGAGTGCATCGAATTCGCTCAGGCCATCGTCGATGGCGCGCCTTCGCCCGTCCCCGCGGAGCAGTCGCTGCAAGTGTTGAAGATTCTTAACGCGATCTACGAAAGCCAGAAAACGGGCCGCGAGGTGCTGCTCTAAGCTCTCAAAAAACGAATGCGTAGGGGCGCCCCACTGGGTCGTCCGAATTTTCCACATGAAACTGTCGCCAATCTCACGCTCGGTTTCCCTCTCTTGGCTATGTCTGTTGGCCTTCCTCAGCGCCTGCGGCACCATGACGCCGCCGCTTGAGACAGCCACGAACTCGCCGCGCGCCGGTCTCTGGTCGCTGGAATACACCGGCGGCTGCGCCGGGCGGGAAGCCGAGCGGCTCCAGATTACCCAGCTTGACGAGACCGCAATCGTCTTCGACGACTTCACGCTGCTGCGCGACGCTGCCGGCCAATACAGCGGCACGGCGGACCGTATCGCGCCAATGCCCGTCGATGGACGCGAAATCGGCTATACCATCACCTACACGCTGACGGCTGCCGAGGCGGGCGCATTCGTCGGGACGGAAAACATCGTCGAAGGCGGCGGCCACGGCCTCGAGTGCCCGGTGGCGCTGCTTTACCTGGGCGGGGACTAGCTTGTGCCCTAGCGCGAGTTGCCACGACTGATGGCTCGCCGCAGGTGCTGATGGCGACGGCGGGCAGCGGCCTCAGGTTCGACGCTGTCAGCTTGGGCGCGCCGCTGCGCTTCAACATCGTCGAGACCTTCATCGTGCCGGCTGCTTGCGGTGAGTTTCGGCTGAGCGCGCTGGGCAGCGAGCCGGTCACTGTGATTCGCGCCTACCTGCGCGGCGGCTGGTTTGAGCGTGAGGAGAATCAATGGCTGAAGCTCGACCACTCTTGAGTGAATTCAGAAGAACTTAATCAGTGTGAGGATATGATGAACGAAATTGAAAAGTACGAATTTGACCGCTTGGGCTACCTGGTCATTCCCGCTTTATTGACTGCAAGCGAGATAGAACTTCTAGCCAAGGCGATTGACACGCTCGAAGATCTGGCGACTGAGCGGCTTAAGCGTCCGGTCGACAAAGCCAGCGCCTGGGGCCCCGAATACCGCCACGATGCAGAGCACGGCTATTATGTTCAAGGCGCGCGGGAAGACGACAAGACCATGATTATCGAGGATTTCTTTAATGCCGACGCCGCCTTCGATGCGCTGGTCGATCACGCGCCGACGATGAATTACATCCGCGCGATCGTGCAGGAACGCCCCACCATCAACAACTCCGAGATTCGCATCCGCTATCCAGGCAACCAAACTGGCACGCACCTCGGCGGACCGGTCGCCTCAAAGTACCGCTACTCCTACACCTCCCAAGGCATCAGCTGCATGATGGTGCGCATGATCTATTTCGTGCATGATGTCGGGCCGGGTGAGGGCGAATTTTGCGTCGTGCCCGCCACCCACAAGAGCAATATGGAATCGCCATACGAAGGCAGCGATCCCGATAAGGAACCCGGCATGATCGGCTTGCCGGTCAAGGCGGGCGACGCCATCCTGTTCACGGAGAATCTGCGGCACGGCGGGCTGACCAATCACTCGCGGCAGACGCGCAAGACCCTGCACGTCGGCTATGGTCCTTATTGGATGAAGTCGCAGAATATCGCCACGATGGACGAAGAACCGAATATCCTGCCGGGGACTTTCGCCCGCTACACACCCGAGCAGCGCTTTCTGTTCCGCAGTTGGCCGACCCTGCTTGAGCAGTAAAGAAGCTGTCAAACGGCTCGCGGCCCCTTGTTGCTTATTCCACCGGATAAGCGATCGTCGTGATCAAACTTTCGATCTGTCCGCCGCTGGCGTACATGCGCGAATACTGCACCACGATCGGAACATCGCTGCGCAGCCGGACGCCGTAGGGTACGTCAAAGGGAATCTCGAAGCCGGCTATCTGCTCGGGCTTGTCGAGGCGGACATGCGGGCAGCGCTTCGCTGGCACCGTGATCGCGATGCCTTCGACAGCCTCGCGATCCTCGAAGTAGAAATCGAGCAGGACGTTGGCATCGTCGGGCGTGACGTTGAGGATGCAAATGGATTCATGGTTCTTGTTTATCGGATCGTCGTCGGCTGGCGCCGCCAGATAAGCATCTGGTATTAGCCAGGTCAAAGCGCCGTTCGTGGGCATCGTCTCTTCCTCTCGATCTCCCCTTAGAAGTCTCTGCGGTGAACCAATAGAACTAACGCTATTTGTCAACAAAAAGCTTGCGGCGATAGATCTCGTCAGGCCTGCGGTAAACATGCCAGACCTCCTCATCGGGCAAGCGAGTTGGCTTGCCGGTCATTAGCGCGCCGAGATAAATCCGCGCCGCCTTGACCGCCATCGCCGTGATATTCAAGATCTCCGCCGGGGTATCGCCCAGCGCGATCATGCCGTGATTCTCCAGCAAGATCAGCTTAGGCGCTTCGCCATGTAGCGCCATGTATTCGCCTACCTTTTCGCGCATGACCAAAGCTAGCGGCAAACCCGGATCGGCATAAGGCGCCAGTGCCGATTGGGGACCGCACAAGACGACTTCATCCGGGAAACGCCGCTGTAGCGCGAAGTCAGCCGCATATTCGCTGCACATGATTTGATTGATGGCGGTAGGGTGGCTATGTCCGATGACCCTCACGCCACATTCATGCAGCAGCATGGCGTGAAAGCTGACCTCAATTGACGGGCTTTTGCCACCGCTTTCACCGATAACGGCCGCCTGGGTGATCGCCTTTTCCTCGCTGAGCGTCGCCGGCGGATCATCCAGCAGCGCCAATATCGGCGCCAGTCGCAGGGCGACGAAGCCTTCCGCGCCGATGCCGTGCATTCCGTGACCACTGGCTTTGACGAGGAAGCTGTCCGCATCCAGCCGCATGGACGTATTGCCCTCGCCGATGATGACGTAGTCCATCGCCGGCTCGCCCAGGGCGCGGGTCATCTCGATGAGTCTATCGAGTGGTTTGGTCATGTTGTTAGTGCCAGTATTAGTGACTGAAATATGTAGGGGTCAGCCATTGGCTGACCCGTCTTTGTATTTCGATGGAAATGGGCGACCCACCGGGTCGCCCCTACAAATTACAACCGGGGTTGCCCTAGAAGTCGAAGTCGTTGATGTTCTCCGCCGTGAAGGTGAAGGGTGGCCCCAGCAAAACTTCACTGCCATTGACGACCACCAACTCGCCGAGGCGTCCCGCCATCACGGAAGCATCGCCCGGCGAGAATTCACCGTCTACAACAGCGCGCATGACATAGACCGCCGCGTAACCCAGGTCGACCGGGTTCCACAAGATCACATCGCGGACGCAGCCGCTATTGACGTAGGGCTTCATGCCATTCGGCGTCGCCAAGCCGACCACAGCGACATCTTCACAGGCCCCCGCTTGCTGCACCGCATCGGCGCCGTTTGGCGTGGCGACCGAGGTCATCGCGAAGATGCCATCCAGGTCCTCGCCGTATTTGTTGAGCAACGTCTGCGCTTGCTGGAAGCTCAGTACCGCGTCTTCCTGCGCTTCGAGGGTCTCAAGCCATTCCAGATCGGGATAGCATTCGCTGGCGTAAGCCCACATCTCGGCGATCCAGCGCGCCTGGTTAGGCGTGGTGAAGGTCGAAGTGACGATGCCGAAGGAAGCATCCTCGCCCATCTGGTCCGCCAGACTGTCGACAAGCGCCTTGGCGATGCCGTTGAATTCAGCCTGGTTGACGAACCATTCGCGGGCATCCGGCTCGCTGTTGGCGTCATAACCAACCACATGGATGCCGGCTTCCAGCGCCTTCCGCAATACCGGCGCAATGGCGACCGGATCGTTGGCGGCGAAGAGAATGCCGTCCACGCCCGCCGTGATGTAGCTGTCGATGACCTGGATTTGGTCGTCGATATTGGCTTCGGTGGGCGCGTCAGTGGTGACGGAGACGTTGCCCAGTTCCTCAGCGGCTTGCTGCTGACCCAGCGTGGTCGCGGCGAAGTAGCCGATACCGACCAGCTTCGGCACGTCAACCAGCGTGATGTCCATGCCGGCCATATCATCGCCCATGGCTGCCATGCCGCCATCGTATTCCATCATCTCCATGTCCTCTTCCATGTCGTCGCCCTCGTCCATCATCTCGTCGCCCATGCCACAGGCCAGCGGATTGACAGCGAGGTCGTCGGCGCCGTCCCAGCGGTCTTGCGCGCTGAGCGGCATGCTGATCAGCGCTAATAGCAGCGCCAAGATCAAGGTGATTGCGAATGTCTTCTTCATGATTTAACTCCGTAAGATTGAATGGCTAAACGAATTTGGCTACTGCGAATCCTGTCTCTTGCGATACGTCCTCCTTTCGCCGTCTATATTCGAAAGCGCTTCATAATCGTCCCCGTTTATTGGCAGGGACAACGCGCGCTGCGCAAAACACCTGTCAGATTGTCGACGCGCTCCCCTCCCTGATGCTTCCGGTAGGGATAAGCCTGATCATCATTCTCCCCGCCGACTCTGAATGAAATTATTCACAAGTATAGCAAATATGAGCACGCTGCCGATCACGACTATTGTCGCATCGCTTGTCACTCCTGATAAGGTCAAGCCATTCTTCAGTAGTTGAATCAGAACGACGCCGATTATCGTGCCCGGAATGGAACCGGTGCCGCCGAAGATGCTCGTCCCGCCCAGCACCACCGCCGCGATCACATCCAACTCCATGCCCGTGCCCATATCCGAACGGGTCGTGCTGACGCGCGACACAAAGATATAACCCGCCACCGCCGACATGAAACCGGAAAATGTATAGATGAAGAGCAAATGACGGTTGACCGTCAGCCCGCTGAAGCGCGCGCCAGTCTCGTTATTGCCGATGGCGTAGAGCGCCCGCCCCAGCCGCGTCCGCGCCAGAACAATGCCGAAGACAACAACCGCGATGATAAGCAGCCACAGCTGCGTCGGGATGCCCAAGAATTCGCCCTGACCCAGTTGGAAGAACCACTCCGGGTAGCCCCGCGCCGAGCGCGCCTCGCTGATGCCCTCCGCCAAGCCGCGATACAGCGCCAAGGTCGCCAGGGTCATAATCAGCGGCGGCACCCCCACACGCACTATAAACAGCCCGTTGACGAAGCCGGCCAGCGTCCCGCTCAGGATGCCGGTGATGATCGCCAGTTCCAGCGGGAAGCCCAACTCCTGCCAGGTCCAGCCCAATACGATGGCAGTCAAACCCAGGATCGAGCCGACCGACAGGTCAATGCCGCCGGTGATGATGATGTAGGTCATCGGGATGGCGATCAAGCCGACCTCGGTCATGAAGCGGCCCTGCTGCAAGAGGTTGTCGACCGTCAGGAATTTGTCGGTCCGCGTCGCCAGGAACAGCACCGATACCAGCATGATCACGAAGAGCACGCCCTCCTGGCTGATCACCAAGTGGCGCAGCTTTTCGCTGACGGTCGGGTTGCGTGGGCTCGGCTCTTTGGCTTGCGCGCTTTTCATTGTCCTATAGCCTCTGCCGCCGCCGGCGTATAAGGTCGGCCAGCACCGTCGCCAGGATCAGCAAGCCTTGCACCGCCTTCAGCCAGAACGGCGAGACATTGATGAATATCATCGCCGAACGAATGAAATTTAGCAGCAGCGTCGCCAAGGTCGAGCCGAGCGCCGTGCCCGTCCCGCCCAATATGCTCACGCCGCCAACGACCGATGCCGTAATCACCGAAAGCTCCAGCGCTGGCGGTGGCGTCGCCTGAATGATGTTGAACTGCGTCGAATACATCACGCTTGCGATGCCAACGAAAATGCCGTTCAAGATGAATACCGTCATCAGCAAGCGTTTCTGCGATAAGCCCGAGAGCCGCGCCGCCTCCGCATTGCCGCCGAGGGCATAAAAGGCACGACCGGTTGCGCTATAGCGCATCCATAAGACCACCACAATCGTAAGCACGACCATGATGATGATGGGCATGGGAATGCCCAGCGGGCGCATCTGTGACAGGAAATACTCCGGCGGCATATCCCGCACCCGCTCGCCCCCGGCCCAGATGATCAATATGCCCTTGATGATGCTGAGCATGCCAAGCGTCACGACGATCGACGGGATGCGCAAGTAGGCCACCAGGAAGCCGATGAAAGCGCCGAAGCCCGCGCCTACGATCAATGGCGCCAGCCAGGCCAGCGGCGCCGGCAGGCCCGCTACCACCAGCCGCCCGCTGATCACCGCCAGCAAGCCCACCAGCGAACCCACCGAAATATCGATATTGCCGGTCACGATCACCATGGTCATGCCCAGCGCCGCCACCGCGATGTACGCATTGCCCTGCAAATTGTCGGAGATATTTCGCTCCTGCAAGAAGCGCGGATTGGCGATGCCGATGATGAAAATCAGCAGCAGCAAACCGAAGAGAATGACGCTCTCCTGATTGCCAAACAGCTTCATGATGCGGTAGCGCTCATCCGGCAGGCCGCGCGGAATCAAGATCTGCAGAACGGCTAGTACACCGGCGACCAGCATGATCCAAAATGCGATGTCCATGTTGTTGATGAATGTCGCTTCGTCAGCGGCGTAGTCGCGGAAGAAGTTGATGTAATAAACCGCGATCAGCAAGCCGGCTACGCTCATCAGCAGCGAGATGGCGCGGCTGGCCGCTGGCGCGATCACATTCCAGATGCCCAGCAGCAAAATCCCCAGTCCCGCCAGCGGGATAACTTCCAGCCCAGTCTTGAACAAGCCCAACTCGTTAGCTTTCTTGCTCCCGGTCAAGATCGCCACGGTCGATGGCCCGCGCTCCGGCTGAACGACGAATGGCAGCAGAAAGTAAGCGCCGATGATGACCAGCGCCAGCGCGATGCCGATGAAGTGCAGCGGACGGCGGGGCACAGGCGCCCCTTTCGTCTTGCTCATAGACCGGCTCCCGCTGCTTTACGGACTTCTTCACTCATCATTGCGTGGGCAACCAGTTCTTGCGTCGCTTCCTCACGCGAAAACTCAGCCACCAGCCGCCCTTCACGCATGACCAGGATGCGGTCGCTCATGCCCAGAATCTCGGGCAGCTCGCTGGAAATCATCAAGATCGCCAGTTCCTGCTCCGCCGCCAGTTGGCTCATCAAACGGTGAATCTCCGACTTGGCGCCGACATCAACGCCGCGCGTCGGCTCGTCCATGATCAGCAGCTTGGGACTGCTGGCCAGCCACTTGCTGACTACCACTTTTTGCTGATTGCCGCCCGAAAGCTTGTTCGTGATCTGGTCGGGACCGGTGGCGCGGATGCTCAGTTGCCGTATTGAATGATTCGCCAGCAGTCTCTCTCTGGTTCGGCTGATAAAAGTGTTCCTCGAGACCAATTCGAGCACCGCCATAGATGTGTTCTCGCGGATGGTCATCTCGCGGATCAGCCCTTGATGCCCCCGGTCCTCCGGCACATAGCCGATGCCATGATCGACCGCTTCCGACGGGCGGCTGATCTTGACCAGCTCGCCATTGAGCCGGATCTCGCCAGATTCGGCCGGCAGCACCCCAAAGATTACTTGCGCCGTCTCGCTGCGCCCCGAGCCGACCAAGCCAGCCAAGCCGACGATCTCGCCCGCCCGCACGGAAAAGGAAACATCGCGTGTCAGCGGCGGCCGGTTCAAGTTGCGCACTTCCAGCACGACCTCGCCGATCTCCGCCGGCTGCTTGGGGAAGAGATTGTCAATCGTCCGCCCGACCATCATGCTGATCAACTCGCCTTCGCTGCTGTCTTTGACCGCCTGCGTCCCGATGTATTCGCCATCGCGCAGCACGGTCACGCGGTCCGCCAGTTCGAAGACTTCGTTGAGTCGATGACTGATGTAAACAATGCTCACACCGCGATCGCGCAGCAGCCGCACAATACTGAAAAGCTGCTCGACATCGCTTTCGGTCAGCGCCGCGGTCGGCTCGTCCATGATCAGAATCTGCGCATCCAGCGAAAGCGCCTTGGCGATCTCCACCCGCTGCCGATTGCCAACATTGAGCGCCCCCACCTTCGCGCCCACATCAAGATTGGTGATATTGAGTTCCGCCAGCAGCGCTTCCGCCCCTGCCTCCATCTGTTCCCAATCAATCGCTTGGAAACCGAAGCGCCTTACTGTCGGAGCGTGCCCCATGAAGATATTCTCCGCCACCGAAAGCTCGGGGTACAAGCCCAGTTCTTGATAAATCGTGGCGATGCCAGCCGCATGCGCCTCGCGTGGATTGACAAATTCGACGCGCCGTCCATCGAGTAGTATCTCGCCCGTATCCGGCTGATAGACGCCGGAGACGATCTTGATCAAGGTGGACTTGCCGGCGCCGTTCTCGCCGATCAAGGCATGCACTTCCCCCCGTCGCACCTCAAAATGCGCCTCTTTCAGCGCGTGCACACCGGGAAAATGCTTGTCGATTCCCCGCAACTCTAGCAAGGCGTCGGTCATTTGGCTTTCCTGCTTGTCATCTCGGATCTAAGCGCCTAATCCAGCAAGCGGCAAAAACGCGGATAGTGCTCGTCCCAGGCGGCGCTGTCCCGCGGTTCATAGAGCCGATTCTCATCCGATTGGCTGAGCAGCGCCCGCGCCTCGGCCACGCCGCCCAATTCGCCAATGGCAAGCAACTGCACGATGGCATTGCCGGTTGCCGTCGCTTCCGCCGGTCCCGCGATCACCGGACGGCCGATGGCGTTCGCCGTCATTTGATTGAGTAGGGCATTCCGCGAACCGCCGCCGATGATATGCAGGACGTCAACCGGCCGCCCCGATACAGCAATGAGCTGTTCGAGCACATAACGGTACTTGTAAGCCAGGCTGACATAGACAGTCGTCATCACTTCGGCATCGCCTCCCGGCGCCGGCTGTCCCGTTCGGCGGCAGTAATCGATGACGCGCGCCGGCATATCCCCCGGCGGCAAAAATAGTGGGTCATCCGGCTCGATGAAAGCTTTGAAGGGCGTCGCGCTTTCCACCATCGCCGTCAATTGCGCGAAGCTGTAATCCACCCCCCGCGCCTGCCAGGTCGCCCGGCATTGATCGGCCAGCCACAATCCCATGATGTTTTTCAGCAAGCGGAAACTGCCACCATAACCGCCCTCGTTGGTGACATTCGCTTCGTAGGCCGCATCGCTGATGATGGCTTTATCCAACTCCAAACCGAGCAAGCTCCAGGTGCCGCTGCTCAAATAGGCGTAATTATCTTCTGAAGCCGGCACGGCCACCACCGCGCTGCCCGTGTCATGGCAGGCCGGGACAATCACGTCAATGCCCTTGTATTCGCCGATGACTGTGCCCGGCGCTACGATCGGCGTCAGTATATCCGTCGGTATGCCGACGGCGGACATGATCTCGCGATCCCAATCGCCTAGCTTTGGGTTGTAAAGCTGCATCGTTGTCGCTTCGGTGAATTCGCAGGTCTTGGAGCCAGCCAGCCAATAGTTGAAAAGATCGGCGATGGTCAGCATGGTCGCCGCATGATCCAGCAGCGGACTGCCATCGCGGATGCTCGCTGCCAGCTGATACAGCGCATTGAGCGGCATGAATTGTATGCCGGTGCGCTCGAAGATTTCGCGGCGTGGCATGCGCTCAAAAACCCATTCCATCGCGCCATTCGTCCGCGGATCGCGGTAATGAATCGGGTTAGCGAGCAACTCACCCGAGCGGTCCAGCAGCGCGTAATCCACACCCCAACAATCTAGGCCGATTGACGCCGCCTCAGCCACCGCGCCTATGCCGACTGTGATCTCATGCCAAAGGCGTAGCACATCCCAGTGCAACAGGTTCGGCGTCTGCACCGGAATATTGGGAAAGCGATGGACTTCATCCAACCGCAAGCGCGCGCCGTCAAAGGCGACATCCATCACTCGCCCGGAGGTCGCGCCGAGGTCAACCGCGATGACGTGTCTGGCGCTCATACCTCACCCTTGCACGCCAGGTTGACCGCGATCAGTGTATTCGATTTGAGGGGAGAGCGGCGCGTATACATTAACTCGTAGTCAAAAAATCAGCGCGAACAATAATGAACACCGCAATTATAAACACGATAACCCGCTTTGTCATATCCTGCGCGCGTCGCTCTTCTTCATGGCAGATATCGTTTTCGAAAGACTAATCCAGGCACTCGCTGAACTCAGTGCTAAAGCAATTAGCTGTTGCGCTGTCGATCAATTCGCCGTACCAAGTCAACCGTGAAGTCTTCCAGTGTGCTGATATGCGCATCGGCCAGCGCCAGCGCATCCTCGGGCAAGGGGAAATCCGGGCTGGGCGCGGCCACCGCAAACATGCCCGCCGCCTTCAGGGAGCGCAAGCCATTAGCGGAATCCTCAATGCCCAGGCTGACCGCTGGCGAAACCCCCAACCCTTTCAGCGCCTCGAGGTAAATGTCGGGCGCCGGTTTGCCGCGGGGCACCTCATCGCCATAAATCATCACTTCAAAGACCTGATCCAAACCGGTAATGCTGAGGACCGCTTTGATGATATCGGTCGGCGAGCCGGACGCCAAGCCGACGCGAAAGTGTTCTTTCATGTGCGCCACCGATTCCAGCGCGCCGGGGCGGGTCGGCATACGCTCTTCATAATGGGCGATCACCCGCGCTTTCATCTCCGCGATGATCACGTCGATGCTCTCGTCCAATTCCAGCTTCTCTTGCATGACCCCAGCCCAGCCAACCGTGCTGCGCCCCATCGCCAGCCGCTGAAATTCATCGGTCCAGACCTTGCCCCGGTCACGAGCGAATTCAACGCGCGACCGGTCCCAATAGACTTCGCTATCGACCAGCACGCCATCCATATCAAATATCACCGCTTCTATCGGCATCTGTCCATTACTCGCACGCTAACTACCGCACTGTAGGGGCGAGCTATTAGGTCGCCCGCAATTCTAGCGCAACCTACTTCCGCAACGGCGGTATCACCACCTAAACCGCCTGATCCGCTGGCGGCGGAACAACCCCGATCGTCAGCAAAATATTGGCGTATATGCGCTGCTCGCCGGTGGCGATGACCAGGCAGCAACTATCCTTCTTGGCTTCGTCATAAAAGGCGAAGCGTTCCAGCGGACTCAAATCGACATCGTCCGGCAGCAGGCGGCGGAAATCGGCATAAATGCTCGGCTCCGCGCCATCATCGCGGCGCATGACCTGAGCCGCCTCTATCGGGGTCACGCTCAGTATCGCTTCCAAGACATCTGTGACCGTCACCATGCCCGGTGCCAGATTGAGGTAGACCCGTTCTGCCCGCGGGTGGGCATTTGTAGCGACCGGGTAGTTGCCGTCGGGTATCAAGATGGTGGCGCCATGCCCGGCCTTGCCCAAGGCGCCCAGAATCTGCGGATGAATCAATTTGGCGTCTATCATAAAACCCTCTCACTCCTCCACGGAGCATTCACACTCAAGCGCTACGTGTCTTCCGGATGCGATCACCGACCTTGATTAGACCGTCCTGGATGACCTGCGCATACACGCCGCGCCGCCTTTCCAACTGGCCCTCTTCGGACATCACCCATTTCCGCGCCGGACCGCCAAATCGACGGGCGAACTTCGTGCAGCCGGTATGCGGCAGCGGCGAAATCTCCATCACCACCTCCCCAAGCTGCAAGCGCGTGCCCGGCGGCAAATTGTCCTGCGAGATATCCAGGTCGACGAACAGTTGATCGCCCGCCTCCGCCCAGCGTGATTTCTCGCCCGCCAGCAAGTGAATCAACCGACTGTTCATCAGTGTGATCTGCGCCTCCGGGTCAGCCCCCCGCCGCAGCCAGTCATCGCCGGCCAATCCCGCCTCCGCCGTGAAAATCGCGCTCTCCAGCGCCTCCCGTTCCTCGCGCGCGGGGCGCCGCACGATCATTTCCACGCTGCCGTTATCGCGCGGTGATGGCTCGATCCCCTCCCAGCCCGCCTCAATCTCTTCATAGGTCAAAGTGGCTTGCATCGTACTCTCCGCAGCTAATTCCTTTCTTTGCTCTTGGCACTATACGACAGAATGACGGAAATGTCTTGTGCCGTCTCCTAAAGGCTCGCCAACGACTTGCCAACTACACCCACCCTACAATTGTAGGGGCGACCGGCGGTCAGTGTCGGCGGCCTAGTGGGTGTCTACGCGACCTACGCGACCCTTGGGTCGCCCGCCGACATCATAAGCGCCGCCCTCCATTTCGCCGCCGCCCAACATCCGACATGCCTGCAAGGCTCGGCTGGAAAAAGCATGGCGTAACATGCATCGCATTGTTACGATATCTCGGCTCGCCCTGTTGGGCGATTACCCGAATACACATTGAGACTTCAGGAGTCCACATTCACATGACCTTAGAACACCGACGTTTGGGACGGCATGGCGTCCTGGTCAGCAATCTCTGCCTCGGCACCATGAACTTCGGTCCCTACACATCCAAAGAAGACAGCTTCGCCATCATGGACCGCGCGCTGGAGCTGGGCATCAACTTCTTCGATACTGCCGATGTCTACGGCAGAACAGCGGGTCCCGGCGCTACCGAGCAGATCATTGGCGAGTGGTTCGCCCAAGGCGGCGGCCGGCGCGACGCCGTTGTGCTGGCGACCAAAGTCTACAATCCCGTGAGCCGGGGGGAATTCCTGCCCGAACCCAATCGCGATCAGCGCAGCCTCTCCGCCTACAAGATCCGCAAGCACTGCGAGGGCAGCCTGGAGCGCTTGCAGACCGACCGCATCGACATCTACCAAATGCACCATGTCGACCGCGACTGCCCTTGGGACGAAACCTGGACCGCCTTCGACAGCCTCATCGGGCAGGGCAAGGTCGTCTACATCGGCTCGAGCAACTTCGCCGGCTGGGATATCGCCACCGCCTGCCAGGAAGCGGCGAAACGCAACATGCTCGGCTTGGTCAGCGAGCAGAGCATCTACCATCTCGATAACCGCGCCATAGAACTGGAAGTCATCCCCGCCTGTCGTCACTACGGCCTGGGCTTGATCCCATGGAGCCCGCTGGCCGGGGGATTGCTGGGCGGCGCGCTGGAAAAAGTCGAGACCGGTCGACGCAGCAATCCCGAGCTTATCCAACGTGTGGAAGCGAAACGCGCCCAATTGGAAACCTGGGAAGCGCTCTGCCGCGAGATCGGCCATCCGCCTGCTGAGGTCGCCTTGGCCTGGCTGCTGCAAAATCCAGCCGTCAGCGCGCCGATCATCGGTCCCCGAACGATGGAGCAATTGGAAAGCGCCGCCCGCGCTGTTAATATCACGCTTGACGCTGATACGCTGCAGAAGCTCGACGAGATTTTCCCCGGTCCCGGTGGCGAAGCGCCAAAAGCCTACGCCTGGTAATCTCGATGCCATCCGCCGCCATGGGGTTACGACCCCCGGCGAAAGCGCCAATGGAATTGACAGCCATTTGAGTGGAATTGCCTGGCAGAGCGCTTTTGCTCAAGCGGCGCACATTTGTTATCCTCTAGGGGCTGTATATCTTTGCATCAGAGTTGAGAGTTCCAACTGGAGCGAACTATGTTCAGGTTGACGAATGCTGCGAAAAAGCGCGTATTGCTCGCGCTGATATTGAGTCTGCTTGTTGTGGCTGCTTGGCCTGTCGCCGCGGCGAGTATCTACATCGACTATACATGCACTTTGCATGCAGCGCTCAAAGCCGCCAATAAAGACAGGCAACAAGGCGAATGCGAGGCAGGCGACGGCGATGATACCATCATCCTGACGCGAGATGACAAACCCCGTTCAGGAGTTCTGTCAACCGTTACCGAAGACCTCGTCATTGAAGGCAGAAACCACACAATTAACGCGGACAGAAGCGAACCCGCCTTCAAGGTCAAAGGCGCCCATTTGACGATTAAAAATCTGAAAATCGAGTTCGACAGAAGAAGAACGAACAAGGCTTTTGAAGTCACTGACGGCAAGCTGACTCTAATCAATGTCGTAGTCGAAAACTGCGAAGCCGGCGTCAAGCAGAGAAACAGTCACACAACCATTAAGGGCAACTCTGATATCTGCGGTTTGGCCGCGGATGAAATTGTTGAGGGCTCCGGGTCTACTGACATTGACGTGCCGGAGCCAGGGCAGCCAAGCACTTGCGCCGAACTGCCGAGCGCAACTGCAGTGGTCACAGCGAGATATGGTCTTGCCAGCGGGGTACAGTGCCAGTTAGTAGATGGGCCAGGCATTGGCGTCCAGTCGGTTGTCGACGCCGGCTTCATCACAGCCATCAATCTCTGGGCTTATGTCGAACAAGGCGTTGAAATCTGCTTCCCGCATATTGGCTCGATCACCTTCGTCGATACGACGACTTCCCCCCGCGCTGTATCAACCATCGACTCTTACCTCCGTGGCAACAGCACCTGCACCTACGTGACGCGCCCCGGTACAGTCGTTCTGGTGCCGGGCCAGCCAACGGGCGGGACCCCACCTGATTTGAGCGTGCCAACGGCGAGCGAACCGACCACCGGAACAGGCTCAATTCCCGGAGGCTGCCCAATCCACACGACGGGCCATCTCTTCCTGCGCGCTAGTCCGTCCCTACAAGGCATGGTGCTTGACGCTGTCCCGCGCGGCTCAAATCTGGTTTCGCCCTCACGCACCACCTATTGGTACCAGGTCACTTACAACGGGCGGACAGGCTGGATCGGCCATAAATACGTCAGAGCGAATTGTTGATGAAGCTGCTGGCAAAGCTTGACTAGCCTCAGCGGGGGCGGCGAAATAGGCTGCCCCTTTTTTGTTCCCGTCCGCCGTCAGGCCTCTTCCGCAAACTGATTTTGCACTTTTTTTACAATCCATCACTTGCGATTGATAATTCCTATGCTAGCGTATATTCAGAAAGTTCTGAATATACAGAACAATAGCAAAGGAAAACCTCTCATGTATCGTATAGCTGTCGCATTGCTCGTTTTTCTCTCTGTAGTTCTATCTCTGCCTGCCCTAGCTGATGGTCACGAAAGCACCATCGCCGATATCGTCGTCGCATCGGCCGAAGCCGAACAGCCTGAATTTACCACCTTGCTGGCGGCCGTTAGCGCTGCCGATCCTTCGATACTAGCGGCGCTTTCCAACCCCGAGGCGGAATTGACCGTCTTCGCCCCGACCGATGCCGCTTTCGCCGCGCTGGCGGAAGCCCTCGGCGATGAAGCCTTCGGCGCGATTCTGTCAGAAGAGGGCACCCCGCGTCTGAATGAAATCTTGCTCTATCACGTTGTCGCTGGCGCAGTTGGCTCCGCTGATGTCGTCGCTGCTTTGGAAAGTCGCATGACTGATGACATGGGGCATGTCAGCGTCCCGGTCGTCACCCTCAGCGGTCAGGATTTGGATATCGCCGGCGTCATGGGCGATGACGGCTTGGATCTCGGCGCTGGCATCACTATTGCCGAAGCCAATCTGGTGCTTGAGACGCTTGATATTGAAGCGAGCAATGGCGTCATCCACGTCATTGACGCCGTCATCGTGCCGGAGCTGCGCAGCATCGCCGATATCGTGGTCGAGCTGGCGGGCGGCGAAGAACCTGAATTCACCACTTTGCTGACGGCTGTCGGCGCCGCTGACCCGGCAGTGCTTGAATTGCTCGCCGATCCGGCCGCCGCTGTCACCGTCTTCGCGCCAGTGGACGCCGCCTTTGCTGCGGTCGAAGGCTTGGACGAGATTGTCGCGGATACGGGTTTGCTGACCACAATCTTGCAGTATCATGTCTTCCCCGGCACTGTCTACAGCTTCCAGCTTGGCGACCTGGTCGATGATATGGGCCAAGCGGCGGTCGCTATGGCAAACGGCAGCGAAGCCACAATCTCCGTGAGCGATATGGGCGTCATGATTGACGGCGCCAATATCCTGCTTGATCTGGTGGACATTGAAGCCAGCAATGGCGTGATCCATGTCATCGATGCAGTCATCGTACCCGGCGCATAGAAGCAAGCCGCCAGATCCGCGCGGTTCGCCGCGCAGGAACCCCTGTCAGCCGATGGGGGTTCTTTCGTTCCAGCCGGTCTCGCCGGCATAGGCGCTAGACCTGCCCGCCGCCGGCATGAGCAGTTCCGCGATGTGCAGCACCGGCAGCGCCCACCCCTGCCGGGCAAGCTCTTGCCGCAATTGCATGATGCAGCCGATATTGCCGGAGACGACCAGATTCGGCTGAGCCGCGAGGATCGACTCCACTTTGCGCCGCGCCAGCTCGGCCGCGATCTCCGGCTGATCAATGTTGTATGTGCCAGCCGACCCGCAGCACATGCCGGCATCGGCGATACTCAAAAGGCGCAAATTCGGCACTTGATTGAGCAGCGTCCGCGGCTCGCCCTGATGACCCTGCGCGTGCAATAAATGACAAGCGTCTTGATAGACGACCCGTCGCTCGCTGGCGAATCCCGGTCCGGCGCGTAATCCCAGACCAGCGAGATAAGCGCTGAAATCTAGGACTTTGCGCGCAAAGGCAGACGCGCGTTCGGCATCGGGCTGACCCTTGAAGAGCAGGGGATAATCTTTCATGCCGGAGCCGCAGCCGGCCGCCGTCGTGATGATGGCATCCACATCTTCGGGGATCTCGTCGAAGTTGCGCCGGGCGATGACCTGCGCCTGCTCTTCCGCGCCGACATGCAGCAGTATTGAGCTACAGCAGCCCTGCTCCGGCGGAATATGCACCTCGACGCCATTGGCGGCCAAAACATGCGCGGCCGCGTAGCTGATCTCCGGCGCCAGCACTTGCTGTACGCAGCCAAGCAATAAAGCCACTTTGCCGCGCTGTTCACCCTGGGCCGGCAGCACAGGCGGCAGGGACCGGGCGGGCGGCAGCTTTTCTGGCAGCAAGCTCAGCATCGAAGCGAAAGAAGCGGGCAAGGCCGGCAAGAGCGCTTTGCCGATCTTGCCTGTGCGCGCCGCCAGTCGGAAGCGCCGCGGATAGGGCAGCGTCTCGCAAACCAATTTGCGCGCCAAGGCGTCGAGCGGCGAGCGTTGCCTTTCTTTCTCTTGCAGGGCGCGATAGCCGACCAGCAGATCGCCATATTCCACGCCCGAGGGGCAAGCCGGCACACAAGCCATGCAGCCGAGGCAGCGGTCGATGTAGGGCTGGGCTTCCTCCGCTGCCAGCCGCTCTTCCAGCACATTCTTCATCAGGTAGATGCGGCCCCGCGGCGAATCCATCTCCTCGCCGAGCAGGTTATAGGTTGGGCAGGCGGGCAGGCAGAAGCCGCAGTGCACGCATTTTTCGATCGCTTCCGCCATCTCGGGCGCGCGCAAGTCGTCGCTGACTATTTGATGTCGCATAACAATTCAGCAAATCCCCGGCGCCCATATCGGTTAATGAACCGCGCAGATTGGCGTTTGCCGGAGGCTTCGTGGCGCTTATGCCGCGAAATTGAGACGAATTGCGGTTTTGTTGGATTTTTATTGTGAATGGAAATATTTTTTGTCCAACAAAAACGGATTGGATTGGAGACTGTTGTTGAGTTAGGGGCAGGCAGCGTGAGCCAGGAATCCGATTCCGCCAGCTGTGAGTTGGCGCGCGGGCCGGGATCGAATTCGTCAAGCGCGCGGATTATCGATAGATGATTATCGGTAGACGGAAACTTTTTTTCTCTCATATCTATCATAAAACTGAGGTTTATTGATAATTTTCCGTGGCGCTGGCGGTGGCGCATTGGAGCAGTGGCGGCTTTGTTCGTTTTTTGGCCGGAGAGAAAACTTTTTTTGGCAATCTGGCAATGTTTTGCGTCCGACGATGGGTGGACTTGTAGGAGCGGATTATGGGCGCAGATACTCATGGGCTGATGGTAGCAGATTTTGGGCTTGAATAGGCGACCAAATGTTCACGTATGGAGAAATTAATCACCGAGGGTCGCTTGGATACCCACTAGGCCGCCGACACAGCCCGCCAGTCGCCTCTACAAGGCTTGTCCGGTAGTGTGACGCGGTGGTCGCTTTTCTACCCCTCACCCCCGGCCCCCTCTCCCACAAGGGGAGAGGGGGAGCTGAATCTGACGGATTTCGTAATAATTTGTTGACTTTCGTAAGGATTGCCCACTATTTATGTGATTGTTCGGTACTGTTTCAGTTATGATTGCGTATGAATTGCAATAACGGACAAGCCTTACAGCAGCTTGGCAAGCGGGTCGAGCACGGCTTTCACGCGCGCGGCCAGCTTGTTTTCAAGCGGCTGGCCTATGAGGGGCGATTCCAAATTCCCCAGCAGACACAATCCCCGCAAGCCAGACTGTTTCAGCGCCGCATCCAGGCTGACTACATCTTCGGTTGACAGCCAAGCCACATTGCCGCCGACGCCGTAGCGTCGCTGCGAATCCGCAATCATGGCATCAAGCGCGGGGACCTGGCTCAGCGGAAGCACGACCTTTACGATGGTGTTGCCCCGAAGCCCCGCTAGCGGATTCCACAGAGCAGGCTGGTCGTCAATCTCGCTGACATCGTTTGGATCTGTTTCCCGCTGCATGGCCTCGGTGAAGCGCTCAACCCGCTGCGGCAAGGTCGCCGGTGATCCACCCAGTCGCGCCATCAGCGACCAACCCTCGGCGGACGGCGCGAAATCCAGCGCGTCAAGCTCGAAGGCGCTTTGATTGATGAAGCTGATCGCCGTCAGTGTTTCTTCCAGTCGCTCATAGTCAAAATTGAGGCTGCGAAAGCAGGACACATCGGGGAAAACCTTGAAGGTCAATTCGGTCATGATGGCGTACTGGCCCAGGCTGCCGACCAGAAACTTGCTCAAATCGAAGCCGGCGGAGTTCTTCACCACCTTGCCGCCGACCCGAAACTCGCGCCCCAAGCCATCGACCACCTTGGCGCCCAGGATGAAATCGCGTACGCCGCCATAACGAAATCGCCGCGAGCCCGAGAGATTGGCAGCCACCGTCCCGCCGATCGTCCCGCGGTCCGGCAGGAGCGGGTCGAAAGGCAGGTATTGTCCTTCTTCCGCCAGCGCCGCCGCTACATCGGTTACGGCGGTCCCGGCTCCGACGGTGATGGTGTATTCGCTGGGTTGATATTCTGTGACGCCGCTTAGCGCCGAGAGATCGGCAAGGGCGGCGCCTTGGGCGGATTGGTGCAGCGCGGTCTTGCTGCCCCGTCCCAGCACGTGGACGCGTTCGTTGGCGCGGACGAAGTCAGCCAGTTCGGCGCTCGTGTGCATTAGGCTAGCGGTCATTCGCGTGAAATCACTCCCTGCCGCTCCAGCGGATGCAGGCCATGCTGCTGTAATGCTGGCGCCTCCCCGCTGGGGAACATCTTGCCGCGATTGGCGATCTCCTTCGGGTCGATCGCTCGCCGCAGCGCCTGCATGATATCGATCTCCTGTTCGCTGAACATGGCTGGCAGATAATCGCGCTTCTCCATGCCGATGCCGTGTTCTCCCGTGATTGAGCCGCCCAGGGAGACGCAGAGCGCCAGGATCTCGCCCGCCAGCGCCTCCGCCCGTTCCAAGGCGCCCGGCTCGCGCCCGTCATAGAGAATCAGCGGATGCAAATTGCCATCGCCGGCGTGGAAGACATTCGCCACATCCAGTCCGTACTTCGCTTTTATCGCATCAATTGCCAGCAGCGCCTCGCCCAAGCGGCTGCGCGGCACCACGCCATCTTGCACAATGAAGTCCGGGCTGAGCCGCCCCACGGCGGAGAAGGCGCTCTTGCGTCCTTTCCAGATGCGCGCGCGCTCCTCTTCGCTATTGGCGACCCGCAGTTCAAAAGCGCCCGATGATTCGATGATGCTTTGCAACTGGGCGAACTCAGCCTCGACCTGGGGCGCTTCGCCCTCCAATTCCACGATCAGCAATGCTTCCGCATCCGGATAGCCGGCTTTGACCGAGGCTTGCGCCGCCTTGATCGCCAGCCGATCCATGATCTCCATCGCGCCCGGCAGCAAGCCCGAGGCCACCACCAGCGACACCGCGTCACCGGCTTTGCCGATATCGTCGTATGCCGCCAGCACCGTGCGGTATAGCTCCGGCTGGGGCATGAGCCGCACCGTGATCTCCAGGGCGATGCCGAAGAGCCCTTCCGAGCCAACAAATAAGCCGATCAAGTCGGGTCCGATGCCGACGCCTTCGATGCTCTCTCCCCCGAATTGCGTCACCGTGCCATCGGCCAGGACAACTTTCATGCCCAGCACATGATTGCTGGTCATGCCATATTTCAGGCAGTGAGCGCCGCCGCTGTTGAAGGCGATATTGCCGCCGATGGTGCAGATCGACTGGCTCGATGGATCAGGCGCATAGTAGAGGTTGTAGGGTTGAGCCGCCTCCGTTATATGCAAGTTGACCACGCCGGGCTCGACCACGGCGATGCGCTGCTGCGGGTCGATGCGTTTGATGCGGTTCAGACGATTCAAGGCGATGACCAAGCCATCGGGTATGGGCAGGGAGCCGCCGGACAGACTGGTGCCGCTGCCGCGAGCCACAAAAGGCAGCGCCATCTCGTGGCAGAGGCGGACGGTGGCGATAACTTCTTCTTCGCTAACGGGAATGACAACCGCGCCCGGCTTGCTTTGGAAAGCTGTCAGCCCGTCCGATTCATAGGGCAGCAGTTGCGCGTCCCGCGTCAGAATGCGTTCGGGCGGGTAAATGGTTTCGAGAGCTTCGATAAAGGGATGGTTCATTTGCTGATCATCTATTGTTGTCGGGCGACCCAAGGGTCGCGTAGACACTGACGGCCGCTCGCCCCTACATATCTACAGGTGGCGTGGAACGTTGGTTTTATCCCGCCGTCTCCAGTCGCAGCTCGACCTGCTTTGAAAGCTTGCGCAAAGCTTGCTTGGCGATTTGTTTCGCGGCCACATTGAGCAGGCGCTGGCCCACCGCGGCGATCTTGCCGCCGATGCGGGCGTCGCCGGCATAGCGCATGACGGTTTTGCCATCTTCTTGCGCCAGGCTGATCGTGCCCTCGCCAGTGACGTGCCCGGCTGGTCCCTTGCCCTCGACCAGCAAACGGTAACTCTCCGGCTGGACCACATCCACCAGTTCGAAGTTGGCTTCGAACTTGCCATTGACGGGACCGACCTTCACCGCCAGCTTGCTGTGATATTTGTTCTCGCCGATTTCTTCCAAGCCTTTGGAGCCGGGGATGATGCTGCCGAGGACGTCGATGTCCATCAGCACGCCCCAGACCAGTTCGCGCTGGAAGTTAAAGTCGTAGCTGCCTTCAATGTGCATAGTCAATCTCCTTACCGTATTGCACTTATGATAATGAACTTCGGGGGAAATTACGAACCTGGCATCTGTATTGAAGCCGGGGCGCTGGCGCGGCAGTTTGTTTCCAGGGGGCGTTTTAGTAGAATGGTAGCCAAGAAATAGATGCAAGACGCGGATTGCTATGGTAATGGAACGACAACTGCAGCAGATAAACGCCGACCGATTCATCGCTCTGGTGGACAGCCCGGAATATGCAGACCGCATCGTCGAACTCGTTGAAGGAGAGATCGTCGAGATGTCGAAGGCATCGGGCCTGCATGGGCAGATTACCATGCTCTTAAGTCTCAAGATTGCGAATTACATCGTCGACAACGGACTTGGCATTGTAACGGCGGCAGAAACGGGCTTCATCTTGGAACGCAATCCCGATGGCAGGGATACAGTGCGTGGAATGGACTTGGCGTTTATCAGCAAATCCAAAGCGCCCGCGCCATTGCCCAACACCTTGCTTGAATATGCGCCCGACCTGGCTGTTGAGGTCATCTCGCCCAGCAATGAAGCAGCCGATATACGTCTGAAAATACGCCAACTGCTCAATGCGGGGACAGCGCTGGTTTGGATCGTATATCCCGATTTGCGCATTGTGGACATCCATACGCGGGACGGCGCGACAACCCTGAACGCGGCGGACAACCTCAGCGGCGGCGATGTCCTGCCTGGCTTTGAAATCCCCGTCCGCGAAATTTTCCCCGCTCCGGCAACTGGCTAACTTCCCACCCGCAAGATCACCTTGTTGACGCCCGGTTCATAAGCGGCGTTGCTGGCGTAGGCTTGCGCGGTCTCTGCTAGCGTGAAACGATGCGAGACCAGTTCTTCCAGCTTGACCGCGCCCGAAGTTGCCAGTGCTATTGCGCGCGGATAGGTATGCTTCATGCGCCGGGACATCATGATCGTCAGTCCCTTGCGCCGCGCGACCGAATGCTGGAGTTGCAGCTTGTCATCCGGCGGGATGCCGACCAGGACCAGCCGCCCGCCATTGCGCGCCATATCGGCCGCCTGCTGCACTGAGTGATCCGCCCAAGCCGCTTCGATCGCGACATCGACGCCGCGCCCGCCGGTGAGATCGCGGACGACATCAACCGGATCGCAGTCGTCAACATTGTAGGCGTAGGTCGCGCCCCAGGCTCGTGCCATCCGCAGGCGCCAATCAAACTTGTCGAAGGCGAAAACCTGCGCCGCGCCGGCCAGGATCGCCAGCCGCGCGATCAATACACCGACTGGTCCCGCGCCCAGCACCGCGACTGAACCCGCAATGCGGATCTTGCTCAGGTCGATCGCATGGATGGCCACGCCCAGCGTCTCCAGCAGCGGACCAACTTCGTCGCTCAGCGCATCAGGCATGGGGAAACAGTTGCGGGCGCTGACGTTCATCCGCTCGCGCAGGGCGCCATCTTCCGGGAATAGCCCATAGAAATAATGATTCGGGCAGAGATTGGGGTGACCGTTCTCGCAGAGTTCACAGCGCCAGCAAGGCACAGCCGGCTCGACCGCTACGCGCTGGCCTACTCGCAGCGGCTGATGCTCCCCATCCAGGGCATCGGCGCCGAGCGCCGCGACCACCCCCATGAATTCGTGGCCCAGGATTACCGGCTTGCTCACGGTGGTGTAGCCGATTCGGCCGGTCTCGTACATATGCAAGTCGCTGCCGCAGAGGCCGACCGCTCCGATGTTCAGCGTGACTTCGCCCGGTCCTGGCGGCGGCGGTCCCGGCTCATCGGCGAGGCGGATGTCCGTTGGTCCATGCAGGCGCGCTGCTTGCATTGTTGTTTCCTTCATGTTCTGCCTTGGGCATCAATCTATCATTAGCGCGCGGAAACAAAAAGAGGACGATTGCCGTCAACCGCCCTCCTGTCGGAAACGTCTCTATGAAATCTGCAAGCTAGCCCTCCGCCCAGGTGTCTTCTATTTCCGCTCGCTGCTCGGCGATCATCTCCGGCGTGCAGCGAAGAGTCTCCAGGAAAGCCAGATCGGCGGCGCGGCGCTCCTCGATTGACATTTCGGGCAAGGTGGTGACGACCTCGGGCAATTCGCGCGTGGCGCCGGCGCTGCTGACGCCGTCCTCAATGACAAAGTCCGCCATTGCCAAGAGTTCGTCGGGTATCTCGACGCCTTGCGCTTCGGCTGAATCCAGATTGATGGCGATGCCGAAGTCCTCGGTCCGGTTTATGCTGATTTCGGATATGTCGATATCTCCATTCATATGTGCGACCAGCATGCGACCTTGGATGACGCCTTCGCCATAGACGTTATTGAAGCCGGCCGCCACGGTCGCGCCGTTGTAGACGTGGTAGGGGAAGATCCCGAACAGGGGAATGCCGTACTCGGCGGTCAAAGTCTGCAGCAGCGATGTTCCGGACAAGATGATGGAGCTGACCGGATTTATGAGCGCTTCCACGCCGCGGTTCACCAAAGCTTCCGTGGCCAGATTCAGATCGCTCAAGGTGATAACGTTGGCGACTTCCACCGTCAATCCGAGCGCTTCGGCCGCCAGTCGAATATTTCTCCCGCCCGACACGCTAATGGGTTCGCCCGGAGCGATAATCACGCCAATGGTTTTGATGTCGGGATTCCACAGCTGCATAACAGCCACCGATTCCGCATAGGGCAAATGATACTGTGATCCCCCCACGTGATTCGGCTTGATGCAGGGCGCATCGGCGATGCCGGCAAAATAAGGGGAGCCGACGAGACTGAACATGATCGCTGGCGAGTCTTCCATATCTCGCGTGGCGTTGACGGCGATTTGCGTCACCTGCGTCGTGACGATCAGCATGGCGTCCACGCCGCGATCGAGCGCGTCTTCAACCATGAGGTTGGCAGTCGGAGTATCCGAGCCGGCGTTGCGCCAGAGCACATTCATATTTTCACCGAACATGTCCTCGCCCCGGTCGAGGATAGCGCGTTCTTCTTCGTTGAAATACCCATAAGCTTGCAAAACATCGAATGCGCCTTTGGTCGCCAAAGTCTGCCCGGCGGAATAGCCAAAATTCATCATCGCTATCGTGGGAATGTCATCCTCTTGCGCCCTAAGCGCTGGGCTCACGCTAAGCGCCAATATCGCAATTAAAAGCAAGAATCTCTGAATCACCTGTAACCTCCTGTCAGTAATTTGTTTTTGCCAATATAGCTTAATCTTAATCATAGTCGAAAATGGCTGATAGGGAAAAGAAAAGAGGGCGATCCTAATAGACCGCCCTCAAGCTGTCTGCTTATGGTACTGCGTGACGCAGCGTCAGTCAGTCACTTCATTGGGTTTCCAGTTGCCGCTTCTGCTCGGCGATCATTCCGTCGGTGCAGTAGAGCTCGGCCAGGAAAGCCAGGTCAGAAGCGCGCCGTTCTTCCAGCGTCATCTCCGGCAGTTCGATGCCGTGTTCCGGCAGTTCGGGCGTGACGCCTTCGGTGCTTTGGCCGTCTTTAATCGTCCAGTCCGCCATTGCCAGCAATGCGTCAGAGATCTCGACGTCCGCTTCCGCCGCCGCATCGAGATTGATGGCGACGGTGAAGCCGGGCTTTAAGTTGACGCTCAGGCGCGAGATGTCGATGTCGCCGTTGAGATGGCTAATCAACATGCGGGCGGCGATGACGCCTTCGCGATACAGGCTGTAAAAGTCGGCGCCGACAGTCGCGCCGCGATAGACATGTTGTGCCACAATGGAAAAGACCGGTATCCTGCCGTACTCCGCGGCAGCGTCTACAATTGAGGGCAAGCCGATAGATGTGGTATAGCTGGCTGGCAGGACGATGGCTTCGACGCCCTTGCTGATCAGGCCGTCTGTGGCAAGTTGCAGATCGGCAAAGGAGACAACCGGAGCCACTTCGACGCGCATCCCAAGTTCCTCCGCGAGTTCGGTGATTCGCTCCGCGCCGAAGACGCTATTGGTTTCAGCCATATTCACGATTGTGCCGATCAGCTTCATATCCGGGTCCTGCACCTTTAGCAGCGGCACAAAGTCATCGTAGGGCACGTCGGTCTGCGTGCCGGCTATGTGGCTGTCTTTGACACAGGGGGCGTCGGCAATGCCGGCGAAATAGGGCGTGGTGACGATAGCGAAAATAAGCGCCGGCGGGTCGTCCAGTTCGCGCGTGGCGTTGGCGGCGATCTGCGACACTGGTGTTGAAAGCGTCAAGAGCGTGTGCGCTCCCCGGTCCAGGGCATCCTCCACCATAATATTCGCCGCCGGAATATCGAAGCCGGCGTCGCCATAGATGACATTAATGCGCTGGCCTTCAAGGTCTTCCGCCTCATCCAAGATGGCGCGCTCCTCGGCATTCACCAGGCCATAGGCTTCGAACATATCCAGAATGCCTTTTTCAGCCAAAGCCGTAAGGGGCGTGCCACCGTAGCGCAGGATGGCGATTGTGGGCTTGCCATCATCACCGGCCAGCGCTGGCGCCGCGATTAAAAGCGCCGCTATCAGAAGTCCGATCAGCGTTCTTGTGACCATGGGTTGTCCCGCTTTCTTCGCCGCTTCTCAGCGACAAGCGTAGCTTAATGCGTCACTGTCCACCTCAAGAATAGCACAAAAACAGGCGCGAATTATTGCAAAAACTGATCGCGACGGAAATAAAAAGAGGGCGATTGTCTCCAACCGCCCGCTCTTTAGACTCGAAAGGTTCGACAGAATGAACTGTCTATTCCGCCGCCGCATCCAGCGCCGCTTGTTCCTCGGCGATGCGTTCGGGCGTGCACTCAAGGTCGGCGAGGAACTCCAGGTCGGCCGCGCGGCGTTCTTCAATCGGCATTTCGGGTAAGCTGGGTGGCCTCGGGTCTTGACTGCTTTCGCCGTCTTCAATGACGAAATCCGCCATCGCCAGCAACTCCTCTGAAAACGTGATTCCGGCCAATTCCGCCGCGTCCAGATTCAGCGCGATCCCAAGGCTGGGCAAGGCGTTAATGGCCAAGGAGGAAACATCAACGGTCCCCTCCAGTTGGGCAACCAGCATCCGCCCTACGACGACGCCTTCTCGATAAAAGTGGAAGAAGCCAGCGCCGACATGCGCGCCGCGATTTACATTTCCGATTACCGGGGACAATACTGGTACGCCGTATTCCTCCGCTACTTCTATGATGGCAGATAGGGCGGCGACTTCGAGCGAACTGCCGGACATCAAGAAGGCTTCAATGCCTTTGTCCATGAGCGCTTTCGCGGCGACAGGCACATCGGACAAGTTTGCTACTGAAGCGACTTCAACTGTAATACCAAGGTCTAGGGAATGTTTGTTGATTTGCTCCAGGCCGTAGACGCTCTGGGGCTCCGCTTGGTTCACCAGGGTCCCGACTCTCGTGATGTTTGGGTCTTGCACAAGCAGCAGCGACACAATTTGACCGTAAGGCACTTGAGCCTGTGTGCCCGCGACATTGTCCGGTTTAAGGCAAGGCGCGTCAGCGATGCCTGCAGTGTAGGGCGCGGATACGATGCTGAAGAGCACAAGCGGCGGCTGCTCCAAGTCCAACGTCAAATTAACTCCAATCTGCGCCACCGGAGTCATAAGGGGCAGCAAGACATCCGCGCCGCGGTCCAGCGCGTTTTCGACCATGATATTGGCAGTTGGCAGATCCATCCCGCCGTCGCCCCAAATGATATTGATATGCTCGCCTTGCAAGTCTTTTTCGTCATTCAAGAGGTTGCGCTCATCGGCGTTGATGAACTGGTAGGCTTGCAGCATGTCCAGGATGCCTTTGCTTGCTAACTCATTCAATGGCGTCCAGCCGAACCTCATGATAGCGATTGTGGGCTTGTCATCATCTTGCGCTAGCGCCGGGGCAACCATAAGTATGCCCAACATTATTGTCACGATTAACGCTAGTTTCTTGTACATGTACAAAACCTTTCCGATTAATTTTGAGGCTATGTTGCAATATATGATCATTATTGAATGTTTTCAATGAATGTCAACCATTATGCGCATTTACGTTTTGGCATGGAAACAAAAGGACGGTTGTCGGGAACCGTCCTTCAATTGCTTACTGGAATATGTCTTGCCTAGCTGTCGGCCGCATCCAGCGCCGCTTGTTCCTCGGCGATGCGTTCGGGCGTGCATTCGAGTTCCGCCAGGAAGGCGGCGTCTTCCGCCATGCGCTCTTCCAGCGTCATCTCGGGCAAACTGGGTGGCTCGCTTAGTACATTGAGTTCTCCGCCCTCGATCACCATGACAGCT
>WTGB01000167.1 GCA_011523735.1 Chloroflexota bacterium | reverse complement strand
ATCGGATGTGGATGGGGAGCGACACAAGCGTCGCCCCTACGATCGTCGCGTGTGAAGAGCGGGTGTCTGCGATAGGCTATTGAAGGACTGCCATGCCTTGTTTATGATACGCGCTTGGCAGTCAAATCCGAAAGTTGAGGAATGGCAGTCGAGAGAAGCAAAAATTTCATCACCGATATCATTGACGCGCACAACGAGAGCGGGCGCTTTGAAGGTCGGGTGCATACGCGCTTCCCGCCGGAGCCAAATGGCTATCTGCACATCGGCCATGCCAAGGCGATATGCCTGAACTTCGGCATCGCCGATCAATATGGCGGCTTGTGCAATCTGCGCTTTGATGACACCAATCCGGCCAAGGAAGAGCAAGAGTATATCGACGCGATCATCGAGGATGTGCGCTGGTTAGGTTTCGATTGGGATGATCGCCTGTATTTTGCCTCCGATTATTTTGACCAGCTCTATGAGATGGCGGTGGAACTGATTCAAATCGGCAAGGCTTATGTGGATGAACTGAGCCCGGAGGAGATACGGGAGTACCGCGGGACGCTTTCGCAGCCCGGCCGGGAAAGTCCCTATCGCAATCGATCTGTCGCCGAGAATCTCAGGCTATTCGAGAAGATGCGGAATGGCGGCTTCAAAGAAGGCGAAGCGGTGTTGCGCGCGAAGATTGATATGTCGAGCGGCAATATCAATTTGCGGGACCCGGTGATGTATCGGGTGCTTGACGCGACTCATCCGCGCACGGGCGACAAATGGACGATTTATCCGATGTACGATTTCGCCCATGGACAGTCCGATTCGATCGAGGGGATCACGCATTCGATCTGCACGCTAGAATACGAAGATCATCGACCGCTCTACGACTGGTATCTGGACAATATCGAGATCTTCCATCCGCAACAAATTGAATTCGCGCGTTTGAACCTGAGTCATACGATCATGAGCAAGCGCAAGCTGATTCGCCTGGTGCAGGAAGGTTATGTGCGTGGTTGGGATGACCCGCGCATGCCGACCATCTCGGGTTTGCGCCGGCGGGGTTATACGCCGGAAGCGATACGAGAATTCTGTGAAGATGTGGGCGTTGGCAAGGTCAAGGGCGTGGTCGCCTTGCACAAGCTGGAATACCATATTCGGCAGGATCTCAATCGCAGGGCGCAGCGCGTCATGGCGGTGATCAATCCGCTGAAAGTCGTCATCGAGAATTATCCCGACGACCTGGTCGAGGAGTTGGAGGCGATCAACAACCCGGAGGACGAGAGCGCCGGGACGCGGAAGGCGCCGTTCTCGAAAGTCATTTATATTGAGCGCGATGACTTCATGGAAGACCCCCCGCGGAAGTTTTTCCGGCTGGCTCCCGGGCGGGAGGTGCGCTTGCGTTACGCCTATTTCATCACTTGTACGGATGTTATCAAGGACGAAGCGGGGCAAGTGCTAGAGCTGCGCTGCACGTATGACCCGGCGACGCGGGGGGGCTCCGCGCCGGATGGCAGGCGGGTCAAAGCGACTTTGCATTGGGTCTCGGCGCGGCACGCGGTTGAGGCGGAAGCGCGGCTCTATGAGAACTTGTTCACGGTTGAGCATCCGGAAGCGGATCCTGACAGAGACTTCACCGACTTCATCAATCCAAATTCGCTGACGGTGGTTGATCCGATCTATGCCGAGCCGCATCTGGCTGCAGCGAGGGCTGGCGAGCTTTACCAGTTTGAGCGTTTGGCCTACTTTATTGTGGACGAAGATTCGACGCCTGAGAAGCTGGTCTTCAATCGAACGGTCACGCTGCGGGATCAGTGGCAGAAGGCGCGGAAACAAGGTGGGAAGCCGGGCAAAGCCAAGCGAAGGAAGCGAGCAGCGGCATCGGGCTGATAGCGAAATGGCGAATAACAAAGACTTTTACCACAGCCGCTCGGCGGCAGCGATAAGGTCTGTCGCGCTCACACAAAATAACAAACCTTCACCTTGCAAGAGCAAGGTGGTTTGATAAAAAAGAGAGCGCAGAGAGTTGCAAGCAATGTCGCCCCATTGATGCAGAACCAGTTCCGCAACTTATAGTGTATCGGTTATCGGCAGGACTTTGCAGGCAGCAGTGAATACATTGAAGATTTATCAGCGATTTTCGCCTTTTGTACTGGTCTTGACGCTTGGTTATGTGACCCTTGTGGCGCAGGCGCAGACTTGCAGCGAGACGGTAGAACGCGCCTTCGCGGCCTTGCAAGGTAATTGCGCTAACCTGGCGCGGGACAGCCTTTGCTACGGTTACCCGCAAACGGATGTAGATTTCGCAGATGGTGCGTATTCGGCGGACTTCGCTGGGCCGGACGCGCGCGTTTCTACCCTAGGGCTGGCGCGTGTGCAGACCAGCGCGCTGGATGTTGAGAAGAGTCGATGGGGCTTGGCAGTATTGCAGTTGAGCGCAAACCTGCCGAGGACATACGCGGGAGCGGGCCTTATTGTGATGCTGGCCGGCGAGGCGGCGGTCATCAACGAGGTCGAGCCGGCGGACGCGATGGAGATACAGGCGCCGGTCAGTACAGCCGCTTTGGAAGCGGCGACGCTGTACAAGCATCCTGGCGTGATACCGGAGCCGGTCGCCGATGTAGAGGCGGATGAATTGCTGCTCGTCGATGCTTATGAGAGCACGGGGCAATGGCTGCGCGTCGTGAATGACGGAGAAATCACTTGGGTGGAAGCGGACAAAGTGGCGCGGCTGCAAGCAATGGGCAGCTTGCCGCGGCTCGGTCTCGGCGCGACGTTTGCCTGGCAGGCGCTTTCGCTATCGACCGGGACCAACTATCCGGAATGCGACGAAGCTGAGCCTTGGATAGCGATACAAACGCCGAAAGACATGGGAGTCAGCCTGACGATCAATGGCGTAGATATCCATCTCAATTCGATGGTGACGTTTCAACAGGTGCATCGCAACGCGCTGAGCATGACCGTGCACCGAGGCGAAGCAACGACCATTTTCGGGCAGACGGTGCGGCAGAGTGAAAGTATCATCGGCATCCTGGGCGAGACGGAGGCAGGGAGCGCGACCGTATTGGAATGGAGCGGCGCGCTACCGGGCTCTGAGGCGGAATACGCTCGAGGACAGCGAGCGCAAGCGGCGCTTAACAGTCTGGCACGGGTGAATGGCTGGGCGGAGTACCAAGCCTATAACCATCTGGCGGATGTGGTGTACGTGGTGCAGGCGGGCGACACGCTGTATGGCTTGACGGCGCGCTATGAAACGAGCGTCGATGAAATCATCGCGGCGAATGGCGGCGACGGCTCCCTCCGGCTCCTGGTTGGCATGGAACTGGTGATCCCGAAGCCGGGCAGCGGTTTCGCCTGGCGCGGCGCCTCCAATTCATCCGATGGGTAATAGCGCCCGGCGAAGGCATTTACCTCACGATACACATCGCTTGAGCAACTGAACGAAGGCATCGCGGTTTGCGCTGGTCGCGACATGAATTTGTGGCTCGCGCCCGGTAACGCCGAGCCAATCGACGACGGTGATGCCACGCGCCAGACCCCCGCCGGTCGTCACTTCAACGTGGCGTTTTTGATACTGGCAGATGTTTCGGTCGATGGCCGCGGCCATCGTGATCGGATCTGGCAGGTCAAAGCCGGGCAGCGCGTTTTCCGCCTTTGAGAACTCGTCCAGGGTCGCCTGAATATCGACGACAAACTCGGCGAGGGGTGTGCCGATGCGGCGGATTTCCGCGGCTTGCTCGGCATCGAACGTGGCGTATTTCCAGGAAATATCCCAGCCGACCATGGTGATATCCAAGCCCGATTCATAGACGATCTTGGCTGCTTCGGGATCGACCCAGATATTGAATTCCGCCGTGGGTGTGACGTTGCCGTGCCCGCTCCCGATGCCGCCCATGACGTAGCAGTGAGCAACGCGTTCCGCCAGAGCCGGCTCGCGCAGCAAGGCGAGCGCGATGTTGGTCAAGGGACCGAGTGTGACCAGGAAGATATCGCCGGCATTGTCGTTGATGAGGCATCGCAGCGCATCGGCAGCATGACCGGCTGTGGGCGCGCGGTCCTTGAGTGGCAAGCCGATATCGCCCATGCCGTCGTCGCCGTGGACCTCTTGCGCGGTTTCGAGATCGCGGAGCAGTGGCTTGGCGCAGCCGGCGTATACCGGCACGGAGGCGCCGCATAGCTCGACCGTGTAGAGGGCGTTTTGCAAGGCTTGGGGCAAGGGCACATTGCCGGCCACTACCGTGATCGCTTTGACATCAATGTCGGGATGCCGCAAAGCCATGACGAGGGCGACAGCATCATCCGAGGCGGTGTCGGTGTCGATGATGAATTTTCGCATTGCTTACTCCTTGAGAATCACGGCGGACAGGTTGTGAGAATTGGTCGCGTGAACTTCGGCAACAGTTTATTCATGGCGAGACCAAATGCTCGCGTGAGCCAACCTGCCCTATGGTATACTCGCGAGCACCTTTATTCCACAAGCCTTGAAAGTACTGCCGATGGATTTCACGATTCCCCGTCATGTTGAGGCCGTCGCCCATCGCGTGCGCCAATTTGTCGACGACCAAGTTATTCCGCTGGAAAGCGAACTGCTGCGAACCGGCGCGGACTTGAGCATCGAGGTGCTGCAGGACCTGCGCGCCAAGGCGAAGGCGGCTGGACTTTGGGCGCCGACCATGCCCAAAGACTGGGGTGGCATGGCGCTGAGTATTCAGGAGATCGCGCCCGTCTTCGAGGCGGCCGGGCGAAGTCTGCTCGGTCCAATGGCCATCCACTGCGCGGCGCCGGACGAAGGCAATATGCACTTGCTGCACAATTGGGCGAACGAAGAGCAGATTGAGCGGTATCTGGCGCCACTGGCGCGGGGTGAGACCTTCTCCGCGTTTTCGATGACCGAGCCGCCGCCGGGCGCCGGCAGCGACCCGCGGATGATCCGCACACGCGCGACCCGAGACGGCGATGATTGGGTCATCAATGGGCACAAGTGGCTGACCACATACGGGGAAATCGCGGATTTCTTCATCATCATGGCGGTGACGAATCCGGACGCGCATCCCTATCAGGGGACGACGCAGTTCTTGGCGCCGCGCGATACGCCCGGCATCCAGATTTTGCGCGATGTGCCGGTGATGGGCGCAAAAGATTTCGGCGGGCATGTGGAGATCCTGTATGAGGATGTCCGCCTGCCGGATAGCGCCATTCTGGGCGGCGAAGGACAAGGCTTCATGCTGGCGCAATCACGGCTGGGTCCGGCGCGGCTGACGCACTGCATGCGCTGGACGGGAATCGCGCAGCGGGCGCTGGAGATCGCGACTGAGTATGCCAGCGAGCGCGAGGCCTTCGGCGGGACGCTGACAAGTCATCAGTCGGTGCAATGGATGCTGGCGGATTCGGAGATGGAATTGAAGATGGGGAGACTGCTCATTCATGAGGCCGCTTGGCGGCTGGCGCAGGGAGAGCAGGCGCGGGTCGAGACATCAATCGCCAAGGTACAAGTTGCAGAGATCGTTGGTCGTGTCCTCGACCGCTGTGTGCAGATCTGCGGCGGGCGTGGCATATCGCGTGATTTGCCGCTGTCCGCCTGGTATGAGAAGGCGCGAGCCTTCCGCATCTATGATGGCGCTTCCGAAGTGCATCGGATGGTGGTGGCCCGCGATGTGATCAAGCGCTATGGAGCCTAAGCGCAGCCGCTCGGCACGTAACCGGCGAAAGGAACCAACCGCGCTCACACAAAATAATCAACTCTCTCCTTGCACGAGCAAGGGAGTTTGTTAAAAAGAGCGCGCAGAGTATATATACCGAAGACCGTGAAAGAGCATGTTCAAAGTCTTTGTCAGCCACAGCAACGAAGACAACGACGAAACCCTGTTGATCGCAGAAGCGCTAAGGCGCGCCGGCTACGGCGTCTGGGTTGATTTTGAGAATATGCGCGGCGGCGCCGCCTGGCTCTGCGAGTTTCAGGCGGGCATAGAGCGCTGCGACGCGCTTGTCGTCGTACTTTCCGCAGCGAGCAGACAGTCGAGCTGGGTAGAGCGGGAATGTCTCTACGCCTTTCAGTTGAAGAAACCGATGATCACGGCGCTGGTGGCGAATATGCTGATACCGCTGCATCTGGTCAACATTCAGTATTGTGACTTGCGCAAGCGGAAGCCGGGTATAGCGAAGCTGCTGAATACGCTCTCAGCCTTAAAAGCGCGGGACGAAATGGCGGATCTGTTCCTGCCCGCTGCTATATCTCGTGAGCCGATGGAAGCCAACTTCTTTCCTTATGTCAAGCAGTTGCCGGGCGGCGATAACGCGTCACTGGTGGCACGAGACCTGTTCTATTGGGCGCAACAGGTGGCGGATGAGCTGGCCTTCGGCGGGAAGCGCAATCCGGGCTTTCATGCGCGCGTTGAAGCGAATGGTAGGCTGGTAACCGTCTTCTCCGTTTGGGCTTATCGGCGGAATCCATCCGTGCAGATTCCGCTGGATTATCTGTCGGGGCAGGCGCCATTTTCCCGGCGGGTAGAACGGCGGAAGGTATTAAGCAAGCTGAATCGGATGCTGCCGAGAAATGCGCGAATAGCGGCAGACAGAGTTGACAGGAGACCCACGTTTTCATTGCCACATCTCAGTGAAGCGCGGCGGCTTGAGGACTTCAAGGGTTTGATTCGCGAGATTGCGGCAGCCCTGCGCACGGGGGTTTGACCGAGATCAGGCTATGGCGGCCTCGAGGTGTTCGCGGCGCAGGCGGCGGTCGTAATATTTTTCGGCGGAATCCGCCATGCTGCGTATGGTCTGCACATTGAGGAAGGCGTTGGCGACGGCGCCGGCCACTGGCAGAAAGCCGACGATCATGCGGGCGGGAATGCGCGTGCCGATGCGCGATGCCAGTTTGCTCGCCAGGCGCCGGCTGATCTTGCGGCCCAGCGGGCGCGTCAGCATCACCTCAGTGTCATGATGTTCGACATTGACTTTGCCGGTCGCGAATAAATTCGCCGCCGCTTCTTTGCCTCGCATCGCTTCAAGGATCGCGTAGCCCCGTTCATCACCGGCCACTAAATTTTCCGCCAGTTTTTGCAGGATGTGGTAGGTACGCAGAGTTGTCGCGTCAGTTGAGGCGGAGAGGAGTGCGGGCATGGCGGCTTGCCCGTCAGCCGAAAGCGCCCATTCCAGCGCCTGCAGCGACAGCGCCAGGTGCTCAAGCAGACTGGCGTCGAAATCGCCTTCATTCGCCCAAAGCGCCAGGATGTTGCGCAGGTCTGAGTAGGCTTCGGTCTCAATGATGTAGGCGCCTTTCAGCGCGCCGATGCCCCAGCTGATAAAGCCCATCTTGTGC
>WTGB01000163.1 GCA_011523735.1 Chloroflexota bacterium | reverse complement strand
GCCAGTGACGCGTATCAGCGTGCCGACATTTTCTAGGACATTGTTGTTTAGCAGCTGCACCACCGCCCGCGGCTCGACCGCAGCCAGCGAACCAAGCGCCGCCAAAGCCCCGTATGGATCGGCTTTGACTTGCAAAATCCCCTCGCAAGCCAGCGCGTCCGCCAGCAGCAGCATATCAAGCGCCCCCGTGCCACTGCCAATGATGGTCGCACCGGCCAGTAAGACCAGGTCCGCTTGAGCCGGATCTGAGGCGTCGCTCGTTCCCGCATTCAACTCGGCGAGCATGGCGCGGATGCCAGCCCGCAACAGCGCATACTCGATGTAACGCTCGCGCATATCCAGCGGAACACTGTCCAGGCGCAAGCCCTTGTCCAGGACGTATTGCGCCAATTCGTCCCGGCGCGGGTGGAAAGGCAGCCAATCGGCGACCGCCGCCTCGCCGACCCGATCAAGCGTGGAAGCAGCGCTATGCCCGACGCCGATGTCGTTGCGAACGAGGGTGCGCGTGGTCCCCCGCCGCGCCAGTGAAATCTGCGAACGCGCGCTGCCAAAGTCGATAGCGAACACGGCGCCGCTGACCTGGCGCGAGAAGAAAGCCGTCATGGTCTCGACCCCACGGGCGCTGGGCTGGATGCCCGAATCGCTCATCGCCGCGACCTGCTTATAACTCTTGCTCCTTCCCCTGCTCTCGCCATAGACGCCCGCCAGAGCGCGCTGCAGGCCCTCGAGGTTAATGCCGCCGCGCCCCCGGATATTGGGCGCGATCAAGACTTCGACATGCTGGCTCAGCATTTCGCGGACCGATGCCGTCAAGCTGCTGTTGCCGGCGTAGACGACTGCCGGGCGTCTCCCCACGGTCATAAGCGATACCGCTTGGCGCACCACCGCCAGCAACTCCAGCAAGACGGTCCGCGCCCCCCCGTCCGTGCCGCCAGTGATGAGAATCAACTGGGGTCGACTGTGCACGATGCGGTTGAGCCGGCCCTGGGGACCCAATCCATCATCGAGGTGCACTGCGGCCACCACGTCAATATAGAACGGCGTGATAGCGCGGCGGACCGCGGCGATATCTTGCCCTTCGTAAAGCCCCGCCAGCACTGCCCGCGTTGGCGGACCCGCGCTCGCCGTGGTCAAGTAATAATCAACGCCGACCCGATCGGCTTGCTCCGGGCGAATCAGCCCGCCCTCTTCATCAAGGAAGCGGCGCCCGCTAGCTTGAGTGATTTCGCTTAAGACATTGGAAAAGCCCGCATGCACATCGTCAGTGGGCGAGCCGATGGTCGTTCGACTCTTGCCTTGAGCCACCAGCCGATATTCGCCATCGACGACATCAAAAAGCAAAACCCGTGTATTGACACTGCCAAAATCGGCCGCCAGGATCGAATTGATCGGTCTTTCAGTCATGAATCAGGCTCCGAATTGAAACAGGAAACCGATCCGCTCCGTCAGGATCGTCAGGCTGGTCAGCAATGTGGAGGCGTAAATCGCGCCGAGGGCCGTGACGAGAAAGACCTTGCCGATGTGGCGGAAGCCGCGGCCGACCCGGCTCTGCCCCTCGGAGCCGTCAGGTCCCGCCCGCGCTTGATAATGAAAATAATAGAGCCCGGTCATCGTCCCGACGAAGATGAGCAGCGTATCGACAAGGGCGCTGAAATTCGTCATGAAGTCTTCCGGCAGAGCTGCGGTCGCGTATAGCAGCGGGAAAAGCGTCCCGGTGAGCGCGCCAACCAGTCCAACGGAGGCGCCAACCACAATGACCACGGCGAAGACGCTATTCGTCAGCCAGGTCAGCGACTTAACCGGCTTGAGCAACAGCAGCAAAACAAACAGCAATGCCGTGAAGAAGATGTAAATGTCAGCGCGCCAGCCCAGCGCCGTCCAGCTCGTTGACTGATCCTGGATGTCCTGCAAATAAGGCAAGATCAAGCCCTCGTAGCTGACAATAAGCGTGAAGGCCGCCGTCATGCCGACGAAGATGTAAACCGCGATCCGATACAAGTTGCCGATCAGCGGCACATCGCCCAGCAGGTAACTGAAGACCATCAGGGTCAAGATGAAGCTGGCAAGCGCGATTGTGTTCTCCGCCATGCTTCCTTACCTGCCTTGCGCCCTAGGTCCCCGCAGCAACCCGCGCAGGGCATAGATGGTATTGCCAAAAACTATCACCAGAACAGCAGCCAGCGTGCCCAGCGTCATGGCTTGCAGGCGCGGTGTCTCAAGGCTGCGGTCACGGTGCAGCGCCAACTCCGGCCGGTCGCCTGAGGGGGGTGGCTGCGCCTGGTAGAAACGCGGACGATTCTTTCCCAGACGGAGAGTAAAACCCAATTGCATGACCGCCCGTGCAGCCGACTCGCTGGCTGAAGCGCTGTCTTGCGCGCCAGCGAACTCGGAAGCGCTGACGACCCGCTCTTCAACGAGAAAGGCGGCGATCCAGGCTTCCACGCCAGCAGGCAGCAAGATCTGATACCAACTGCCATCGCCATTGCTGCCGATAACTTCGAACATATCGCCCTTATAACCCAGCGCCAATATGTCATGGACAGTCGTCGGTCCAAGGCGGATATTGACGCGCTGATCCGAAGTGACCTCGACGATGCGGATGCTGGCTTCAGTGGCGGTGGGCGCGGGCTTGTCGGTGGGCAGCGGCGTCAGGGTTGGCGCTGGCGGTGTGTCCGTCATGAAGGGCGTCGCGGTGGGCGGCGCTGTTTCGGTCGGCTGGGGCAGCGCCGTCGCCGGAGCGTCTTCGATTTCCGCTTGGGTTGCTCGCGGCAATTCCGCCTGCGAATCCGATTCCGCATTGACCGGCGCTGGCTCAATCACGGGACCAACCGGCGGCTCAACCGAGACGAAGGCGCCGAACGTGGCTCGCAATTTTTCGCCGTACGTGAAGGCATCGCGAATCCCGAAGAGCGGTCCGACGATCTGCTCCATGCCCTCGGCGTAGGCTTGCGCCAGCGGCTGCGCGGCGTAACCCGTCGCCACCAGCAGACGAGACCCCTCAGCCTCCGGCAAGACCTGCTCCACCCAGTTTCTAATGACTTCGGCGCTCTCGGCAATAAGCAGGAGTTCCGTCATCTCTTCCAGCGCCGCGAATTCCAAACCCGTCGGCAGGCCCCTTGCCGATATGCGAACGATGTCAGCGAAGTTCTCGCTCAGCTCCCGCAAGCCCAGCGCGCCGCCCGGCAAATAACGCAGCAGAAAATAATCTTCGCCATGTACCAATTGCGCATCGGCAGAACTGAGCGAGCGATTGATGTCCTTGATGACATTTTGCGCATGGACGACCGCGATAGGATTGCTGCTGACGATGAGCGGCTTGACGCGCTGGGCGAAGATATGCCGCAGCAGCAGATCAGCCAGCAGGTCGAGTTCGCCAGCCGCGGTCGGTCCATATTCAAAACCCACCAGCACATAATCATCGCGGGAGAGATTATCGAGCAAATTGTACATATCCCGTGGACCATGGCGGTCTTCCGGGAATACTGAAGGCGGCAGTTCGCCCTCGGCATAATCGGATGAGACGAAAGGCAAGCAGACAACGAGAATCAGCAGCGCAGTGCCCAGCAGGCGCGGCGCGGCATCCAATGAGAAGACAGGCAGTTGACGGTCCCCGCCGGTCCCCTGCGATTGCGAGGGTCCGCCGACGATATCGCGCAGCATCTCGACTTGCCGCTCCTGCGCTTTGGATAGCGCGACAGCGCTGATGACGCCGCCCGGTTTGCTTTGCAAGTCGGGAGATGCCAGCAGGTCATCGACATCATAAAGCGCTTGATGGGCTGGCGCCGCCGGCTGCGATGCCGCGACAGACCGTTCTCGCAGCGCCCGCAGGCGCTCGTCTAGATCCGCAAGCGCTCGCTCGTCTTGACCTTCAAGGATGTCCGACGCGCTAGGCGGACCGCTCGCCGCTCTACTGCCCCGGCGCAATCTCGGCAATGACGGACGCCCCGGCAGGAAACGCCGCAGACCCCGCGATTTGCCAGGCGCTTCGCCATCGCCCGCGGTCGCTTCCATGCTCTCGCTATATTCGAGCCAGTTGAATTCTTCGTCCATCGCTTATCCCCGGACGGAGCGATCCTGACCCAGCAGCGCCCGCACGCCCGTGACAACTGTGCCCAGAGCAATGCCAATCAGCATGGCGCGGGCGCCCGCCCCCACCGGCACGCGCATCAACCAGTCACGCCAGGCTTGCACCGGCGCCAACTCCGCTATCGGGGTGCTGGCCAGCAGCACGATGACCGCCACAGCGACGAAGAGCAAACCCCAGATATCGGCGCGCTTGCCCAATACGCGCGAGCCGCCATGCAAAAGCGACAGACAGAGCAGCGCCGCCAAGGCCGACTCAATGGGCACCTGCACCGCTTCCAGCAGCGATGTATCGCCCCGCCGCGTCACATACCAATACACGGTGAAACCGAAACTCGCCAGCAGCACCGCGCTATAAAACTTGCCGCGCGACAGCCGGCCCACATGCGTAGTGAGCAAGTTGGCGATGCCGATCACGATGCTCAGCGCCACCACAATTGTGACCAGGCGCAGCAGCACATCAGCCGGCAAAGCCAGCAAACCGGCCAATTGCGCGCTGCCGGGCTGATCCCCAAAAAGCGCCGGATTATCGCCCAGCAGCAGGCTGAGCGCAGTAACCGCGCCGACCGCGAAAGCCACAAACGCGGAGAGAGCGATGCCGAAACCTTGTCCGCGTCCCGTCCTGTTGCTCACGTCCTGACTCCCGCTAGCGCCTGCGATAGATGAGTAAACCGAAGACTATCAGAATCGCCGAGACCGACAGAACCAGCGCCCAATTCAGCCAGGGCATCCGCTTGGCGACCTCCAGCAGCAGCACAACAGTGACGCCCATGATGAGCAGCGCCCGCCAGACATCGAGCACAATAGCATCAGCCTGCGCCCGCCCATCATCAGTGACGGCCCCCGCCGCGGCGAAAAGCTCTTCGCCGATCAGGCATTCATCCGCCATGGCATAAGCCACCGCCTGCCCTTCCAAGCGATCGCTGACCGCCAGGCTGCCCTGCCCGCGCCGATCCGCGCTGTCGATCATCAGCGCCAACTCCGGACCAAAACTGCCCGCCAGGATATGCGCCGCCGGCTCCTCTGCCTCCATCATGCCAGTCACCGCCGCCGCATAAGCCAAATCCCCCGGATACCAGCGCGCCCGCGACAGCGTGTCGCCGCCAGACCAGGCTCTCCGCACCGTATCTTGAGCCAGCGGAATGCTCGACGGCGCCGAAGTGGATAGGATCGGCGGGATATCGCTGGCGCTGCTGCGTTGAATGATGTGATAAAAGAACTCGGCTTCCGCCAAGGCGATCGCCGTCTTATCCTCCCCGACCGCCGTCCCGCCCAAAGCGAGATGAAGCGGACGATTCGCCTCGATCGCCCCGCTCGTCCACTCGGAAACGCGCTCCCCGCTCAGCATCCGCCGCTGTGGACGCCGCTTGCCCCGGCGCTGAAAATAACGCGCCGTATAGACCAGCAGTACCGTCGCCAATACGAAGAGAACGGCATATACTTGCAGCGTGGTCTGATCCAAGGTACCCCTACTCCATCGGCTCCTCAGCCAAAGAACGGCGCAGCGCCTCAAATCCCTCCGGCTCTTCCAGCAAATCAGCCAACTCGCGCAGCGCGCCGCCACCGCCCCACAAGACAGCCAGCGGCTCCGCCACCAGCAAACCATTCGCCAGGACCGGCGCTATCGGCTTGATCGCCTCCAGCAGGGTCAGCAGAAACGGCGCTTCCCCGCGCGCTTTGGCCGCCGCGATCCAGCGTGAAACATCTGACTGTCCGTCCATACCGCGCAGTATAGCATCGTTCGGATTTGGCGGCGCTTGCAGTGGCGGGGGATTTGGGCGCGCTTAAGCACAGCGCTGTAGGGGCGTGTCGGTGACAGGCTCGTTAATGGTAGAATGGCATACTGCACAGGAGGTATCGATGACCCCGCAAGAATTCCTGGACAAATGGGCGAACACCGCCCTCGGCGAGAAGCAAATCGCCCAAGCCCATTTCCTTGATGTCTGCCGCCTGGTCGGCATCGACATGCCCGGCGGAGACGGCAAAACCGCCGACGGCGATACCTTCGTCTTCGAGCAATCGCTCAAACAAACCACCGGCCAGGGATTCGCCGATGTCTATTACGAAAACCATTTCGCGGTCGAATACAAATCGCCCGACAAATACAAAGACCTCAAAGCCGCCTACGCCCAATTGCAGCGCTACCGCGAAAACCTGAAAAATCCCCCGCTCCTCGTCGTCACCGATATCAACCATTGGGAAATCCATACGAATTTCCCCAACACGCAAAAGCAGGTCTATCGCTTCACCCACAGTGAAATCGCCAGCGATCCCCACATCATGGACTGGCTGCGCAAGCTCTTCCACGCCCCCGAACGCCTGCACCCGGGCCGCAACACCGAGCAGGTGACCAAAGAAGCGGCCGACGCCTTCCAGCTCATCGCCGACAACATGCGCGACTGGGACGCCGAGCCGACGCGCATCGCCTACTTCCTGACCAAACTCGTCTTCTGCCTCTTCGCCGAAGATGTCGGCTTGCTGCCAACCGCCAGCAGCGACAGCGCCCAAGGCATCTTCACCCACATCATTCAAGAATCGCGCGGCAAACCCAGTGTCTTCATGCAATACCTGCGCAATCTCTTCGTCGCCATGAACGAAGGCGGCGAGATACTCATGCGCGATATCCCCTATTTCAACGGTACGCTCTTCAACATCGTCACCGTCGAGGAACTCAAACAGGAAGCGCTGGACGCCCTGGAAAAAGCTGCCAAGCTCAATTGGGAATCCATCGAACCCTCCATCTTCGGCACCCTCTTCGAACGCAGCCTCGACCCATCCAAACGCGCCCAGCTCGGCGCCCACTACACCTCCCGCGACGACATCCTGCTCATCATCGAACCCGTGCTCATGCAGCCCCTGCGCGAAGAATGGGTCACCGTCCAACTGAATGCCGCCAATGTCCGCGAGAGCTACGACAACGCCAAAACGGGCCGCGCCAAGACCATCGCGCGTAACCGCCTGCTGGAATTGCGCGAGCGCATCTTGAAAGTCATCCGCGAAACCACCGTGCTCGACCCGGCCTGCGGCAGCGGCAACTTCCTCTACATCGCCCTGCAATCGCTGATGGACCTGGAGAAAGAAGTCATCCAGCACCCGCTCTGGTCCGGCTTGCAGATGGCGACCCGCGAAGTCCACCCGCGCCAGATGTACGGCATCGAAATCAACCCTATCGCTCATGCCCTCGCCAGCATCGTCGTCTGGATCGGCTACATCCAGTGGCGCATCAACAACGGCTACGGACAAGAATTCGCCGAGCCCATCCTCGAAGAACTCGAAGACAACATCGTCCGCAAAGACGCCATCCTGCCGCCGGCTCAGCCCCCCAT
>WTGB01000043.1 GCA_011523735.1 Chloroflexota bacterium | reverse complement strand
ACCTTGCGCGCTCCGCACCGCATTTACCAAGATCCGCGCCCGGCTGCGCAGCCGCGACTTCGACCAGGTCCCATCGCCCACCAGCCAGCCGCCCATCCCGCAAGCCGCCGCCCCCGCCTGTATGAAGGCTCGCGCATTCTGGTCATTTATGGCGCCGTTGCACATGAAGCTCATGTGTTTCAGCGGACCAAACATCGCCTCAAAATAGTCTACGCCAAGCGCGCCGATAGGAAAGAGCTTCAGCAGCGGCACGCCCATATTCCAAGCGGACACCGCTTCTGACGGCGTGGCCACGCCCGGTCCCATCAGGATGCCCCGCGTCATGACCGCCTCCACCACATCGGGCTGAAAGGCGGGCGAGACCACGAAGTCCGCGCCGGCCTCAAGCACAGCCACCGCCGCTTCGACATCGAGGACCGTGCCCATGCCGACGCAAGCCTCATCGCCATATTCGGCTTTGACCGCCTGCATCGCCGCGATCGGCGACTCCGAATTCATCATCATCTCGAAGACATGGATGCCTTCGTTCATCAGCACATCGCTGACCCGCAGCGCGACTTCCGGCGGAAAAGCGCCGCGCATCCCGGCGACGATGCCGCTGGCTCTGATGGCATTCAGCGCGCTGTCACTGTTCATGTCTCCGCCCATCCTCAAGCTGCTATAATCTGGTCGCCGATACTCATTAATCATAGTGTTTGGAGCGTTATTTGCCAATGAATGAAAGAGGGAGGATGAAAATCCTGATCGCCGCCGGCGCCTTCAAACAAAGCCTGACCGCCGCTCAAGCCTGCGCCGCTATCGCCCGTGGCTTGCAAGCGTCCGGGCTGGATGCCGATATCGAGCAATTGCCCAGCGCAGACGGCGGCAACGGCACGCTGGACGCCTTCCTCGCTACCGGCGGCGAGCGCCTAAGGCTGCCGGTACTTGACCCTCTGCTGCGGTCCGTTGACGCTGAATACGGGCTGATCGACGTGGGTAAGACAGCGATCATCGAGATGGCGCTTGCTTCGGGCTTGGAGCTACTTTCGCCGTCAGAGTTGGACCCGCTGCGCGCGAGCACCTACGGTACGGGTCAACTGATGGCGGATGCGTTAGCGCGCGGCGTCGAGAGGATTATCATTGGCTTGGGCGGCAGCGCGACCGTGGATGGCGGCATGGGCTGCCTGCAAGCGCTGGGCCTCAAGCTGCTGGATGGGACCGGCCAGCCAATTCCAAGTGGCGGCGGAGGCTTGGCCGATATCGCCACGATTGACGATACCAATCTTGACAAGCGCTGGGATGATGTGGACATCATCATCGCCTCGGATGTCGAAAATCCGACGCTGGGCGAAAAAGGCGCGGCGCGTATATTTGGACCGCAGAAGGGCGCTGATGCCGCCATGGTTGAGCTGCTTGAGCGAAACCTGGAACACTGCTTCACCACTGTATTTGAGCAGCGCGGCGTTGATGTCCGGCAGGTCAAAGGCGGTGGGGCGGCGGGCGCTTTCGCGGCCGGGCTGATGGCATTCCTGCATTGCGAGATCCTGTCCGGCATTGACCTGGTGCTGGCGCATAATCGCTTCGGCGAGAGGCTTGGGGGCGCATCGCTCGTGATCACTGGAGAAGGGCAAATCGACGCGCAAACGCTGGATGGCAAGGGGCCGCTCGGCGTGGCGAAACTGGCAGGGGCGGATGGTGTTCCGACGATCGCCCTCGTAGGCGGGCTGAATATCGACGATGCCCGGCTGCATCAAGCCGGCGTGCAAGCCGCTTTTTCCATCGTCGACAAGCCGATGCCGCTGGAGGCGGCGCTGGCTGATGCGGATGATCTGCTGCGGCGGGCGGCAATGCGTCTGGGCTATGTGCTGCAGTTGCAATTCCAGAATAGCCGAGAACGCTGAGTTTCATTATTTCGCCTGTTATCTGAGCCAGAACTTCCATAGAATGCCCCCTGAAAGGGACGGTCAATGCGAAGAATCGTTCTCAAATTAGGCACCAGTGTGCTGACCAAGGGCACGGCGCGGCTGAACCGTCAGCGCATGCTCGAGTTGGTGCAGCAGATCGCCGCTCTGCACAACGACGGCTTTGAGATCATCGTCGTCTCATCGGGCGCTCAGACTGCCGGTCGCGAACGCCTTGACTTTCCTGATCTTGGCAAGTCAGTGCCAGCCAAGCAGATGCTCAGCGCTGTCGGCCAGAGCCACCTGATGCACGTCTATCAAGATCTCTTCGACATCTTCGCGATCAACGTAGCGCAGATCCTGCTGACACGAGATGACCTCAGTCATCGCGTGCGCTACCTCAATGCCCGCGACACGCTGGATACGTTGATTGAGCAGAGAATCATCCCCATCGTCAACGAAAACGACACCATCGCCACCGAAGAAATCCGCGTCGGCGACAATGACAATCTTTCCGCTTTGGTCGCGAGCGTGGTCGATGCCGATCTGCTGATCATCCTCACAGACCAGCCCGGCATCTTCACCGACGATCCGCGCAAGAACCCCAAGGCAGCGCTGATTCAGAACGTAACGCAAATCTCCGACAACTTGTTTAAGCTGGCCGGTGGCGCCGGCAGCAGCATCGGGACCGGCGGCATGGTGACCAAAGTCCAGGCGGCGCAGATTACCAGCCGCAGCGGCATCAAAACGATAATCGCCAGCGGCAGCGAACCCCAAGTCCTCAGCCGCATCGCATCTGGCGAAAAGATCGGCACGCATATCGAAGCCGAGCGCAACCGCTCGGACAGTCGCAAGCGCTGGCTGCTCACCGATCGTACACAAGGCTCGCTGGTGGTTGACGCCGGCGCCGCTCGCATGCTGCTGAAAGGCGGCGCAAGCCTCCTGCCAGTTGGGATACGCGAAGTGCGTGGCGACTTCGAACGTGGCGCGAAGCTGGCTGCGCTATCCCCGGAGGGCAGCGAGATCGCCCAGGGCTTGAGCAATTACAATAGCGACGACCTGCGTAAGATCTGTGGTCAGAAGTCGCAGAAAATCGTCGACATCCTCGGCTACAGCTATGGCGATGCCGTACTGCATCGCAACAATCTTGTGCTGCTTTAACTTCGCCCCGCGTCCGCAAAATCCAAATACCAAGCAAACTATGTTAGACTCTTTATAGAAGAGATGAGGACGAATATCGCCGTGGAAGTGAAAATGCGCCTCTACACCACAGTATGCAACTGGTTTGGATTGTGATTCCGGACCAAAAGGGGATCGAAGTCTGCCGCCGAACTGAAGACGGCACAATCAAAGTCGAAGTCATCGGTATCGACGGTGCATTATCCGGCGAAGACATCCTCCCCGCCTTTAAGCTGCCACTACGAGAATTATTCCCACCCGCGACGAGCTAGCCCCCGGCCAAACTCAACTGACGAAATCGGCTGCTGAGCCACGCGCTGGCAAGATAAATCCAGTACATAACAAAGAGCACCACGTACTCGATAAGCGGTATGCGCAGAACTTCATTGACTTGATATGGCTCACGCATAACCAGATAGACATACAGCACTAAAAGCAGAAAGGAGCCATAGAAAACTTGCCGAACCCAGGGTCGCAGCCCCAAGCCGTGCATCTGCGTAACCAAGAAAATTGCCGCGAAACCAAAAAAGAACATCGGCCAGATATTGCTGCTCTGGTTAAGCGCGACCTGAAATGCATGGGGCAATACCAATATCTCCAGCAAAAACATCCAGCGCTTGTTCAAGTGGACGCGCATAAACATTAATGAGCCCTGCGCCATCACCAGAACGACGTGAATGAAGCCAATCAAATGTCCCCAGGTAGGCACCATAGGGTGAAACCAGAATGTGTAGATCACAGCAAAGCTGAAGAAATAGCCGTGATATTTGCGTAAGCCATCGGTAAATGCCTTGCGGAACTTTACTTTTCTGCCAAAAAATAATCCCCGGCGTTGGTTTTCCATCCCTAGGATAACTATCAGCATCAGCGCAACCGCAAATTGCGCTGTCCAACTAGGCAAGTCTTGCGCAATGGCATCATAAAATATCATCGTTTGCAGATAATGCAGAACGATAAAAACAAGATTGATCCCCAGCGCCCACACATTCACCGGACGTAAAGAATCTCGGTAATCGCGTTTGCTGTAACGCTTTTGGGCGTAAACAACCGCAGCCCAAATAAACAACTGATGCAGCGCGAAGCCAAGCCAGGCGGTGAGTTGCCCCCAGGCGGTTTGCTCCGCCAACTGCCACTCGTAGACCAATGGATCTTCCGGATGCGGGATGATCTCGAACTGGCTTAGCACACCCCCCATCGCGACAATCGCGGCGCAAAGCAAGATCGAAAAGACAATACTAAAATTCACGACCTGCCTGGAATCAACTCCATTTTGCAGCATTGCGGCAGCTCCAACCAATCTACGCTCTCGTACTAACCGGCATTTTACCACCTGTTCCGTCAAGATTTTATGAGACACTTTGAAACTCAATCACATACGATTTCAGCTTCAAGCCGTTGCAATTTAGCGCCATCTATAGTAAATCTCATAAGCAATGCAGCGAGCCGAAGGAAGGCAAGAGGATGGAAGTAATAGCGGAAGCAATTGATCTGCGGCAAATGGGCGCCCGCGCCCGGGCCGCCGCTGCCAGCCTCGCGCGGAAATCTACCGCCGAAAAGAATGCGGTGATAAACGCAATCGCCGATGCGCTCCAGGCGCGTACGGGCGAGATCCTGGCGGCAAACCAGCGGGACCTCGATCTTGCGGCGGAAAGCGGCATTGACCCCATTTGGATCCGCGATCGCATCGCCCTTCAGCAGCGCATGCCGGGCATCATCGCTGATGTCCGGAAAGTGGCGGAATTGCCCGACCCGGTTGGCGAAGTCCTGCTGGACACCACCCTAGACAACGGCTTGCAACTCATCAAACGGCGCACCCCGCTCGGCGTACTCGGCACAATCTACGAATCGCGCCCGAATGTCACGGTGGATATCTCCACCTTGGCGCTGAAGACAGGCAACGCCGTAATCTTGCGCGGCGGCTCGGATGTGCTCAATAGCAATGTAAAGCTCACCGAAGTCCTGCAAGATGTCCTTGTTCAGCGCGGCTTTCCTGCGGATGCTATTCAATACATCAGCAGCACCGACCGCCGCTACGTCAGCGAGATGCTGCGCCTTTACGAATATATAGACATGATCATCCCGCGCGGCGGCAACGGGCTACATACCTTCTGCCGCGAAAATAGCAGCATCCCCGTCATCACGGGCGGCATTGGCGTCTGCCACATCTTCGTCGACGCCAGCGCCCGCATGGATAAGGTGCTGCCGGTTCTGGATAATGCCAAGACGCAGCGCCCGGCCGTCTGCAATTCGATGGAAACCTTGCTCGTACACGAAGCGCTCGCCGAGGAATTGCTGCCGCAAGTGGTCGACGTCCTGGGCAAAGCTGGCGTCGAATTCCACGCCGAGCAGCGCGCCTACGATATCGTCGGCGCCGACGAGCGGGTCGTGCCGGCCGCGGATACTGACTTCGACACCGAGTGGTACAATCTGACGCTCAACTTAAAAGTGGTAGACGATGTTGACGATGCGATCGCGCATGTGGCGCGGCACGGCACCCAACACTCGGACAGCATCCTCACCGAGACAGCCGCGAATGCCGAACGCTTTCTCAACGAAGTGGATTCCGCCGCCGTCTATTGGAACGCCAGCACCCGCTTCACCGACGGCAGCGCCATGGGCATGGGCGCCGAAGTGGCTATCAGCACGCAGAAACTGCATGCCCGCGGTCCAATGGCGCTGGAAGAATTGACGACTTACAAGTGGATCGTCAAAGGCGATTATACATCGCGCCCATGAGGGTTTCTGCCTCAGAGACAAATGATATGCAGAGCATCTTCAGCCATTGGCTGTGGGTGATTCCTATCTTGCTCTTCGTTTCATCAATGACCCTATATCAAACCGATTTGGTTCCACCATCCTTCGATGAATGGTTGACCATAAGCAGCACAGCTATTGCCGACCGGGGGAGTCCTGCCGATTTTCTACAATGGCATCAGCAGGCGCACCCGTCTCATATGCCTGGCTTTTACATTTTGTTGACCGCATGGAGCAAACTGACATCCCCCGATGTTGCTATACTGCGTGTTCTCGGCGTATTTCTTTCGCTTCTGCAAGTGGCACTTGTCTATCGCCTGGCGCGGGATTTTATTGCCCCGGTCGCCGGCTTGTTCGCCGTGGTCATTGTAGTGAGCAATGCGTTTTTCAATTTCTACATTGCCCACGCGCGCCCTTACACATTGTTCGTATTGCTTTCCTGCGTGACGATTTGGCAATATCTCCGCATCATTCACAGGAGAGACACTCCTAGAACAAGAGACCTCGTCTCGCTCGGCGGGGCTGCCTTCGCGCTTGTGATGACACATCTCTTCAGCGCCACGCTGCTGTTTTCGCTTGGTCTGTATCATTTGTTATTTGTGCCCAAAAACCGCCGCTGGCTATCTGTCGGGCTGGCCATTGTAATAGCCATTCTTCTCTGTCTGCCGATGGCCGCGCTCGTCTTGTCTGGCTACAGCACTTCAATCAGCCATTTGCAAAATAGTACGACAAGCGGTTTTGCAGCTGTCAATCTCTGGCTCACTGTTATGCTGAACAACCAGCCTTTGCTACTATTGATATTGACCGCCGCCGGATTAATCTTGGGCATAAGACAGGGTTTGATCCGCTACCAATCATGGTTCACTCTGCCTGCGCTATTCTTGCTCACAATAGCGTTGTTGGGTGAATACACTAACCTAATAACACCCTCTACGATGAGACATCAACTGGATGGGTGGATACTCCTTGTCCTCTGCGCTGCCGCGGGTCTGTACGCATTTTATAGGTGGAAGCGTTGGCTGGGGTTTTTAGCACTGCTTTGGTTGCTCTCGGGCTATACTTTCCAGCATTCGGCAAATTGGTGGAATATCATAGCTTATCGCGCCGCATCGTTTTGGCTTCCGCCCACCCAAGTCTTATCCCGATTGGCTCATGAACAGACTCACAAACCCTATATTTTGAGTTATCCCTTCATTGAAATTTATCACCACTCCCTCCTACCGGTGACAATGACGGGCTTCACTACGAAAGTCTCGCAGCGCCAGTACTATTTTTCTCAAGGCAGGATCGAGATCGGACTCCCGCAAAACACTGACGAGCTTGTCGAACAACTTCAAAATCAAGCGTTACATTCCCCGACAGTCTGGCACATTTATCAAAAACCTTTTACGGGTGCGGAAGAATTGTCCGAGGCGGCCGAGGTAATGCATGGGCTGCATTATCAGTTCTGCGGAGAACAATCGCTTGGCTTAAATACCATTATCAATCACTATTCTTGGGACCTGCTCGATTGCCAGCCGCCCGCTAACCCCGCCCTATATCATAACGAGTTCATCCAATATGAATTCTTTAAGATGGGCCTCAAATCAGACGCGAACGCGGTAATCTTTATCGGCAAGTGGACGCCCCGGCAAGCCTTCGACTCGCAAGACTACAACATGTCCTATCAACTGATTAGCGAAGACTGGCACAATGTCGCGCAACTGGACCTGCCGCTATTGGCTGAAGGGGAGCTGCGGCAATACGAGATAGATGTCTCTCAAGTATCGCCAGGAACATATCGACTCATGCTGATCCTGTACAACAAGAGCACCGGCGATCGGCTTGCCTGGGAAAACAATACCGGCTACGTGCCCGAGATGCTGCCGCTTGGCGAGATCACCATTGAAGACCCTTGACCCTTCTTTGACAAATCTGCCTAGCCAGCGGCTTGACAGACAGGGATTAGCCGCGCGATAATGCCCGCAATTGAATACCGCTAAAAGCGAAGACGAAGACAGTCCGCAAGTGCATCGCCGCCGAATAAGCTAGATGCCTGCCGGAACAGGGAGGGGCCGCCGTTGACTGGAAGCGGCCGCCGAGGCAGATGCGGAATTCCCTTCCGAGCCGACGGGTGAAATGGCAACGCGAAGCCAGAGTAGTTCGCTCCGCTGGTCCGGCGTGAAAGGACGAATGAAGCGCGGCGCTGCAAGATGGCGTCGAAATAGGGTGGTACCGCGGGAAGCTGACGCTCTCGTCCCTACTGGGAACGGGGGCGTTTTTTTGTGGGCGCTGACATAGACGCCATGAAACAGATGTGGAAAGGAATACGCATGTCCAATCCAATTGAGCAGGTTCGTGACGAAGCTCTGCAAACGCTAGAGAAGGCCAAGGATAGCAAGACCTTAGGAGACTGGCGCAGCAAGTACCTGGGCCGGCGCGGCGCTGTCGCGAAGCTCTTTGGCGAGATCGGCGCTTTGCCGCAGGCTGAACGCGCTGCTTTCGGTCGGCAAGTAAATGCTCTGCAATCCGAACTCAACACCGCCTTTGAGCAGCGCGAGGCATTGATCCAAAGTCATGCCCTGGCGCTCGACCTGGAAGAAGGCGAAATCGACATCAGCCTGCCGGCCCATCCTCGCCGCCGCGGAGGCTTGCATCCATCAACGCGCACCCACCGCGAGTTTCAGGCGATCTGGGCGGATATGGGCTTCCACGTCTATCAGAGCCGCGATGTCGAGGAGGACGACTTGAACTTCACCCTGCTCAATCTGCCGCCGCACCACCCGGCTCGCGATATGCAAGATACATTTTACACGGCTGACAGCCGGGTGCTCCTGCGCACGCACACATCGCCCGGCCAGATCCGAGCCATGCGAGACCTTGGAGACGGCGGCAGCAAACCAATTCGCGTCATCTTGCCCGGCATGTGCTACCGGCAGGAGCAAATCACCGCCCGCAGCGAGATTCAATTCACCCAGGTCGAAGGCTTGGCGATCGGGCGCAACATCCGCATGAGCGACCTCAAAGGCACCATCGCTGAATTCGCCAAGCGCATGTATAACCCGAAAGCCAAGGTGCGTTTCCGCGCCTCATATTTCCCCTTCACCGAGCCGAGCATGGAAGTCGATGTCGAGTGCTTCCTTTGCAGCGGAGAGGGCTGCCGCGTCTGCAAATACACCGGTTGGCTGGAAATCGCCGGTAGCGGCATGGTGCATCCAACTGTACTGCGCAATGGCGGCTATGATCCCAGCGAATGGAGCGGCTTCGCTTTCGGCATGGGTCCTGAGCGCATCACCATGCTCAAGCACGGCATCCAGGATATCCGCTACTTCTGGAGCAACGATCTGCGTTTCTTGCAGCAGTTCTAACTAACGCGAAACCATCTGAAAGGAAGCGGTGAAACATGCTTGTACCTATCTCATGGCTCAAAGACTACGTCGACATCGACGTCCCGGTCGAGTTGCTCGCCGAGCGCCTGACCGTGGCCGGCTTGGAAGTCGCCCACATCAAGTACATCGGTTTGCCACAGCGTAAAGTCCCCGGCGTACAGATGCCCCGCTCGGACCATCTGGTCTGGGATCATGACAAGCTGCTGCTAGGCAGGATCGTCGAAGTCAAGGCGCATCCGCGGGCCGACCGCCTGGTGCTGGCGATGGTCGACTATGGCGGCGCTGAACTCGAACAATGTGTGACCGGCGCGACCAACCTCTTCGGCTACAAAGATCAGGGCGAGATCAACCCGCCGATCTGGAGCGCCTTCGCTATGGAAGGGGCGACCGTCTGGGACGGCCACAGCGAGAAGCCGAAACGTATGACGCTCAAAGGCAAAGAGCTACGCGGCATCTACAACAAGAGCATGGTCTGCTCGGAAAAAGAACTGGGCATCTCCGATGAGCATGAAGGCGTCATCGTCATGGATCACGACGAAAATTACGTGGCCGGCACGGCGCTGGCTGATGTGCTCGGCGATGTCTTGCTGGATATCGAATTCACGCCCAATCTGGCGCGCTGTTTCAGCATGATTGGCGTGGCGCGTGAGGTGGCGGCGCTACTGGATGTCGAGATGCGCTATCCATTTTTCGACTTCCTGGCTGAAGGCCAGCCTATAGACGGACAAGTCGATATCGACATCCGCGAGCCCGAACTGAATCCGCGCTTCACGCTCACGCTGCTGCACGATACCGAAGTAAAGCCGTCGCCCTTCTGGCTGCAGCACCGCCTCAAGCTCATCGGCCAGCGCCCGCGCAACAACATCGTCGATGTGACGAACTACCTCACCTTCGAGTTGGGCACACCCCTGCACGCCTTCGATTACGACAAGCTGGTCGAGCGGGCCGGCGGCACACCCACCATCATCACGCGCCTGCCCGAAAAGGGCGAAACGCTGGAGACTCTCGACGACATCCTGCGCGATCTGGGCGCGGAGACAATCCTGGTAGCTGATACCGCCGGCGCTTTGAGTCTAGGCGGCGTCATCGGCGGCGGCGAAACCGAAATCAATGAGTCCACTCGCAACGTGCTGCTGGAAGCGGCCGCCTGGAACAATATCGGCATCCGCAAGACGATCAAGGAACAGCGTGTCTATACCGAAGCCTCGGCTCGTTTCAGCCGCGGCGTCCATCCCTCGCAGGCCATCCTGGGCTGTCAGCGCGGCATCGAGTTGATGCGGCAGCTCGGCGGCGGAACGGTCGCGGCTGGCGTCCTAGACCGCTATCCCCGGCCGCCTGAGACTGTCACAGTCGACTTGCCGATCCAGCGCGTCAACCGCCTGCTGGGTATGGAGGTCACGCTGGAAGCTGCGGCTGACGTGCTGCGCCGACTTGAGTTTGAAATCGAACTTGACGGCGATCTAATCCGGGCGACGGCGCCCGATCATCGCCTGGATATAAGCGGTGACCAAGTCGTGGGCCAAGCCGACCTGCTGGAAGAGATCGCCCGCATCATCGGCTACGATAAGATACCGAACAGCATCATGGCTGACGAAATGCCGCCGCAGTGGGAGAACACTACGGTCATCATCGAGGAGCGCATCCGCGATATCCTGGTCGGGCAAGGTCTCTATGAAGTCATCAGCTATCGTTTCACCAGCCGTGAAAGCGAAGCGATGCTTGTGCCCCGGGGTTTAGCTTCATCTCTACCGGAAGGAGACTATGTCGAGATCGTCAATCCGGCCGCCAGCGAGCGTAACGTGTTGCGTAAGACGCTGCTCATCAACATGCTCGAGAGCGCCGTCAGCAACGCGCGCTATCAGGCATCGCAGCAACTCTTCGAGGTGGGTAAGGTCTACCTGGGGCGCCACGATCTGCTGCCGGAAGAGCCGCTGCATTTGGGCATTCTGTTGACGGGACCGCGCGACGAGCCTTGGTGGCAGAGCGCTCCCTCCGCTGCTGCGATGGACTTCTACGACTTGAAGGGCATCATCGAGAACCTGCTTGCTGGCTTGCATATCGACGATTACAGCTATCAACGCGGCAGTCACAGCAGTTTCCATCCCGGTCGCTCGGCTGATCTCTATGTCGGTCGCGAATGCATCGGCAGCTTTGGCGAGCTCCATCCCGAAGTCGCCGCGCGCTTCAAACTGACCGACGCGAAACTGGTCTGCGCTGAGCTGCAGGTCGCGCCTTTGATCCAGCATCATCAGCGCCTGCACGCCATCACATCCCTGCCGACGACGCCCGCTGTCCTCGAAGATATCGCCCTGGTCGTCAGCGCGGACAGGACCGCTGGCGAGGTCGAAGCCGTGATCCGTCAAGCCGGCGGACGCTTGCTGAAAGATGTCAAACTCTTTGATGTCTATACCGGCGATCAGATCCCGCCCGGCAAGAAGAGCCTCGCCTATTCGCTGACTTACCAAGACGAAAATAGAACGCTGACGGACAAAAACGCCGCCAAGATCCGCAAGAAGATCATCGGCGCAGCGCGGCATCGCCTCAAGGCCGAATTACGCGCCTGACGCGCAGCCGGCTAATAGCCCTTTGCGCGATCCATTTGATTAAGCAGCGGGCGATTGTCAAGATAACGGCGCAGGTTCTCCTTGAAGACGCGCGCCGCCTTGTCATGATAATCCCGCGTGAAGCCGGACAAGTGCGGCGTGATGACGACATTGTCGAGGTTCCATAGCGGGCTGGTATTTGGCAGCGGCTCCTCTTCAAAGACATCAAGCGCGGCGCCAGCGATCTGACCGGAGGACAGCGCCGTTATCAGCGCTTTCTCATCAACCACCGCTCCGCGCGAGACATTGATCAGCACGGCGCTCTCCTTCATCGCGCTCAAGACCTCGTCGTCTATCAGATGCTCTGTAGCCTCGGTCAGCGGGACGGTTACCACCAGATAATCCGAATCCTTCGCCATCGAAGCGACAGTCGCGGCCGGATAGATGCGGTCGGGAATATCGCCGTTGGGATCGCCGAAGCCGGGCATGACATAGGCGCTCATTTCTTCCGTGCTGCTTATGTCGCGCTTGGATGCCAGCACCGTCATGCCGATCATCGAGCAGAGCCGCGCCAACTCGCGTCCGATGCTGCCATAACCGACGATGCCGACCGTCTGCAAGTCCATATCCACCGGCTCAAACAGGCTGTGCGGCTCATCGGGCCATTCTGCCCGGCTCTGCAGCGTAAAAGCGAAGCGCATCTGGTAGTTGAACATCAGCATCGTCATCAGGCAGTACTGTGCCATATTGCTGGCATGGATGCCGCTGGTCGTTGTCACCACAATGTCTTCCGCTCGCATAATGGGATGGTGCAGCGCGTGATTCACACCGGCTGAGTTCATCTGTATCCAGCGCAGTTTGGGCGCCTGCTCCGGCTCGGGATAATAACCAGTGGTATAAAGGATTTCCGTTCGGGCGATGACATCGGGCGAAACCCCGGGAAAATGTCGCTCCACCTGCAAGCGCGGCGAAATCTCCCGCAACTCGGCCACAATCTCATCGGAGAAGTCCATCGCGAGCGTTACAATTACCGGTTCTGTCTCAGCCATTTGCGGCTCCACCTAGACGCAACTTGCCCGCCAATTCGGCGTTCTATATTTCGAAGATTAGCATTTCGCGCCAACGCGGTCAATGCGGACGTGGTCTGGCAGGCGACACTTCAATGCGATAAGATTCTCACTAGCCAGACCTGAAGTCATAGCCGAAACAAGCAAAAAAGCGAGGAAAACATGGGCTTGCTTGACGGAAAAATCGCGCTGATCTTCGGCGTAGCCAACAAGAATTCCATCGGCTGGGGCATTGCCCGCGCCTTGCATCGGGAAGGCGCCACTATTGCCTTGAGTTATGCCATGGATCGGCTGGAGAAGCGCGTCCGCCCGCTTGGCGAATCGATCGGCTGTGAGCTGATGCTGCAAGCGGATGTCGCCAATGCCGCCGAAATGGATGCCGTCTTCGCCGCCGTCGAAGACAAATATGGGGTGCTGGACGTGCTGATACATTCGGTCGCTTTCGCCGAACGCGATGCCTTGGCCGGGCGCTTCGTCGATCTGCGGCGGGAGGCGCTCTTGAGCGCGATCGATATCAGCGCCGCCAGCCTCATCGAAATGGCTCGCCGAGCCGAACCGCTGATGCAAAACGGCGGCAGCATCATGAGCTTGACCTACAATGCCGCGCGCACGGTCGTCCCCAACTACAACGCCATGGCCATCGCCAAAGCCGCCCTCGAAGCGATCACCATGTATCTGGCAGCCGACCTGGGACCGAGCAAGATTCGCGTCAATGCCATCAGCGCTGGCGCGATCAAGACCCTCTCAGCCGGAGGCATCGCCGGTTTCCGCGATCTGCTGCGCTATGCCGAAGTCACCGCGCCGATGAAAGAACTGGTCAGCCAGGATGATGTCGGTGATTTGGCTCTCTTCCTCGCCTCGGACCTGTCGCTGCGCATCACGGGCGAAGTCATCTATGTCGATGCCGGGCACAAGATCATGGGTTATACCGATGTCCAAGCGTTAATGAGAAGCGACCGCGAATAACCTGCCCTGCCTGTCTTTATCGCGCCCGCTCAATCCAAAGAATGTGAAAGCACAGCCGCCAGTTCGGCCTCAGAGCGCGCGTCGGTTTTCCGATCTCCCCGCTTGACTTGCCATAGAACGTACAAAGCGAACAGCAAACCAATGAAGCCGCAGCAGAAAACCGCGCCGTATGCGCTTGTGTGTTCTCCGGTCAGGCTCAGCATGAGGTCGCGCACGATACCGCCACCTGCCACGCCCGCGCCCCGCGCAAATGTGACGCAGAGGGTCCAGAAGCCTAGGAAAGTACCGGCCCGGCCCGCGGGGCTCATCTCCATCATCATGCCTAATGTGCCGATATTCCAGATCCCCATGCCAAGGCCCAGCAGCACCAAGCCCGGCGTCACCAGCGGACGCAACTCGCCCAGCGCGGAAAGAGCAAAGACGGCATAAGCGAACAGGAGGACAATGATCCCGCCGCGCGCCAGATTACCATCGGTGAATAGCGAATGCTTGCCAGAAAAGAAGAGAACAACGAAGGAGCCGATGATTGCCATACTGCCCCAATAAGCGGCGAAGCGGTTGGTGACATGGGCTTCCATGCCAAACACTTCTCCGGCGAAGGGCTCCAATACGGTGTCCTGCAGAAAGACGAAGAGCATTGACAGGGTGAGGTAAAGGAGAAAGAAAGTCATCACGCGGCTGCGCCATACCAGGGACAGATCATAGAGCAGGCTGCTGCCCTGCTCGGCTTTCGCTTTTGCAATGCGCGAATTACGCTGCTCCTCGCCCAAGAGCGAAAAGAACCAGAGCGCGCTCAATATACCGGCGGTGACCAGGAAGAGCGTCAGCACCGATCCCGCTGAGAAGCCGAGCTCGCCGGTCCCGTCTTCCGGCGGCAGCAAGAGACTGAAGAAGACGCCCCCCGCCGCAAAGCCAATCAAAAGAAAGGTCCAGACCAAACCGACCGCGCGCCCTCGCTGCTTTTCCCCAGCGCGATCGTATATAAGCGCGAGGAAGGTGCTGCCGGATATAGCGCTGCCCAGGCTGAAAAGCAAAAAGGAAAACACCAGCGCCAGCCAAAGCGCGAGCGGCGTCTCGGACCCTAAGCCGGTTTGAGCTCGCCGCACCAATTCCGCAGTTGCGAAGCCCAGCGTCACCGTGCTGAGCGCCATCATCGCTCTTCCCAGCCAAATCCAGAACAGACGCCGAAACCCGCCTATTGTGTGCGTATCGGAAAAGCGACCCGCGATGACCCCAAGCGGCGCCAGGAAATAGCGCAAAGCAGTCAGCAAGCCGACGAAGGTCGCGCTAAAGCCCAGGTCGGCCACCATGATCCGATTCCAGACGCCCGTCGTCAAAACATCCACTATGCCCGAACCCAGATGAAACAGGGCAATTTTCAGATTATGAGCGACCGAAAGTTCGGTGTTTTTGCTAGGCTTCATACATGATTACTCAGAATTATATAGATTTAACTCCGAAATTATACAGGTTTTTCCGGGACGGTCAATAGGCTGAATAAAGGATAGATGAGAAACTATGATATACTGAAATCAGGTTTGATTGACCCCGAGAGAGAGGTTCTGATGTTTCAACACCGTCCGTTCAAAAAGATTGTAGTGCCGACCGATGGTTCCGCCTGGAGCGAGCGCGCGATTCCCTATGCGGTAGACTTCGCGCGGATCAGCGAGGGCGAAGTGATTCTGCTGCACATATTCACGCCGCCGATGCACGAATTTGTCGATTCCCTGGCGATCGCTGGAGAGTACGAATTGGCGAACCGGATTCGGGAGGAGATCAAGCAACACCTGCTTGGCTTGCGCAACGAAGTGCGGGCGGAAGGTGTGGGTTGCCGCTTGCATATCATAGATGCGGTCGGTGTGGCGCAGCATATCATCGAGTATGTCGAAGGGGAAGACGCTGATCTGGTCGTGATGACCACGCACGGTCATTCCGGCTTGGCGCGCCTGGTTTTCGGCAGCGTCGCCAACAAAGTCATGCACGATATCAATGCCCCGGTTCTGGTGATTCGCCCGGACTTGGAGTGACATCGCTCCGGTTCGCTGGAATCATTTGCTCGAAATCTCGTCAAATGGCGGCAGGCGCCCGGCAACCCGAGTTTTGATTGACGCAACCGCCTGCCATGCTTTCTGTTGCTCTTCGGCCGTCAAGTTCAACTCGGCGAATTCTGCTTCATCGAGCAGGAGCGCCTGCCCATCAGGAGTGACGAAGACATCCAACGCGAGGTCTTCCGCCGCCACCTGTCCCGCCGATATCTGCGCGGGACGGGTGATATTGCAATACCAGCCTTTGATGGCGCCGATATCGGCATCACACACGCGGAAAATATTGTACCAGCGATCGGCGTAGAACCATTCGCGGAAGCGATCGCCGTGGCGCAGATGGATATAACCCAAGTCGCGATCGGGCAAGGCGAAGACGGCGTCGATGCAGACGCAGGTTTCGCTTCGAGAGACTAGGACACCCTGATACGAAAGCTGCTCTTTCCCGAAGGCATCGCGTTTGATGACAGTGAAAGCGCTCATCAAGCAGTTCCTAGCGTATGCACTAGCAGCAACTTGCCGCGGCGAAAACTCACCTCCGCCCTATCCGCCAGCATGACGTTGCTAATGCCGCGCGCCGGTCCCTGCGGCAAGGATTCGTCATTAAGCGGGTATTTCAGATTATGCGTCGTGATGCCGTCGACGCCGGCGCTGAGGGGCATAAGCGACACAGTATCGCCTTTTTCGCCGACGAGCGGATGCCGCCCCGGCGAAAGAACAGTGATAGTTTGCTCGCCATCGACGAGCGTGATCCGCATATCAGCGAGGGTGGGGAGCGTGAGCAGAAAAAGATTGGCGACGGTCTGGTCGAAGCGACCGCCCAAAGCGCCGAGGATCGTCACAGATTCCGCGCCGATATCCCGGCAATGCAACAGCGACAGTTCCAGATCGGTCTCATCCTTTTCGGCCGGGAATGAGAGAATAACACTGCCAGCTGCTTTGAAGTCAGCGACCTCCGCCGGCCTCAGCGAGTCGATATCGCCGATGATAGTATGTGGACGCAGACCGAGCGCTCGAGCCTGCAGCGCGCCGCCGTCCGCGCAGACGACGCAGTACGCGCCCGCTTCGGCGAGCAGGCGCTGAATCTTGGCGCCTTGGCTGATAACGCCATTGGCGATAAGCAGCACTTTCACAGACAATGCCCCCAGCTTGACCGCGCCGCTGGATTGCGCAAGCTGCATCTTACCATCACTGGACAAGCCTTGTAGGGGCGACCCTTGGGCCGTCCGCTTGCGCCATCCACTACCGATTACCTTTTCGCATGATGAACTTGGATTTACTTCTGCATAGCAGCGGATGGAAACAGGCCGATTCATCGCCGAATAGGTTCGCCAGCTTTGCAGCACGTACGATCTGTGCTAATTTCGGAAGCGTCACGACAGCAACAGAAAGCGAGCCAATATGCCCGTTGATGCCATAAGCTTGGAAGTATTCAAGAATCTCTTCGCGGCGGTCGCCGAAGAAATGGGCGCGGCGCTGCAAAGAGCCAGCTTCAGCCCAAATATCCGCGAGCGGCTGGATTTCAGCTGCGCGGTCTTTGACGCCGAGACGCGCATGATCGCCCAGGCGGCGCATATCCCGGTGCATCTGGGCAGCATGCCGGCTTCGGTGGCGGCCGCCGTCGCCGAGTTCGAGGAATTCTTTCCAGGCGATGTCGTGGTGCTGAACGACCCTTACCATGGCGGTACGCACTTGCCCGATATCACGATGATCTCGCCGGTATTCGCCGGTGGCGAGCTGAGCTATTTTGTCGCGAGCCGGGCGCACCACGCCGATGTCGGGGGCATGACGCCGGGCTCGGCCCCGCTGAGCACTGAGCTCTATCAAGAGGGCATCATCATTCCGCCGCTGAAATTGAAGCTGAGCGGCTGGATGAACGAGGGCGCGCTGGCGCTGATCGTGGCGAACAGCAGGGATCCCGAAGAGCGGATCGGCGATTTGGAGGCGCAACTGGCAGCCCATCGCATCGGCGAGAGCCGCATCGCCGACATGATGATCGAGCATGGCGTCGAGGCGACGGCGGAACACGCCGCGGCTCTGCTGACCTATTCGCGGCAGATGACAAAAGCCGTCATCGCAGGAATACCGGACGGCGTCTACCGCTTCCGCGATGCCATGGAAGGCGATGGGCAAGCGGAATTCGATATTCCGATACAAGTGCGCATTGATGTCGAGGGCGAGGCGATGCGCGTCGACTTCGCCGGCAGCGCGCCGCAGGTGCTGGGCAATGTGAATGCGGTGCCAGCGATTGTGCGCTCGGCCACCTGGTATTGCGTACGGCTGCTGGCAGATGAGGACATCCCGGTGAACCACGGCTGCTTTCAGCCGGTCGAGGTGATCGCGCCCGCAGGCAGCTTCTTGAATCCGCGCTTTCCGGCGGCAGTGGTGGTGGGCAACACCGAGACGAGCCAGCGCGTCGTAGATACAGTGCTGGGAGCGCTGGCGCAAGCCCTGCCCGAATTGCTGCCAGCTGCCTCGCAGGGGACGATGAACAATTTCGCCGTCGGCGGCACAATCGGCGGCAAGCAGTTTGTCTATTACGAGACGCTGGGCGGCGGGCATGGCGCCTCGAGCCAGGGCGCTGGCTTGTCCGGGCGCCATTGCCACATGACGAATACGCTGAATACGCCGGTGGAAGCGCTGGAATACAGCCTGCCGCTGCGGGTCCTGCGCTATCAACTGCGCGATGGCAGTGGCGGCGGCGGACAGCATCGTGGCGGCGATGGCATCTTGCGCGAGTATGAACTATTGGTCCCGGCCACGGTCACCATAAATGCGGAGCGGCGGCGGCGCGCCCCTTACGGCATCCATGGCGGACAAGCGGGCAAATGCGGCTTGAATACAGTGATTCGGGCGGGGCAGGCTGAAGTCGTCAGCGGAAAGGTTAACGCGATGCTCGCTGCCGGAGATCGCGCAGTGATCGAGACGCCAGGCGGTGGCGGCTGGGGCGAGGCACGTGCTTGAGCGGGCGAAATGGGGATCCGGCGTATGTGAGGCCGCGCGAAAAACTGATGATTTATTGAAAGTATTGGACATTGTTTGGACATATCTGGGACATGTATTGGCAGATAACTTGCAGGTTAGGCTCGGCTCTATTGTAGTAATTTAGTATTTATTCAGTAGGATTTAGTTGTTATCTTCAATCTCGAAAGCCCAGCATAAAGACCACTGCAGCGCTATGGAGAGAGTGTCTCCCTATGCGCGATTCGATTGTTAAGGCGCGTGTGAGATCAGAAGTAAGCGCAACTAAGTCGTGCAAATTTCGCTAAACAACGGTCTGTAGGGGCGACATACCATGTCGCCCGAAACCACAAACTTGAGCGGCAGCGGGCGCCCCGAGGCTGGCCCCTACAGTGATGTACTGGCTGACCGGCTGGTGGAATGAAAAGAGCGGTAGGGGTTTAGGTCTACCGCTCCGGTATGGCTAAGCTCTTGGCTTAGTTGTCCTTGCTGGCGATGGTGACTGGGATCTGCCGCGGCTTGACGTGCTCGGCTTTGGGCAGGCTGATGCTTAGGACGCCGTTTTCAAAGCTGGCTTCGACGGCGTCGCCATTGACAGCAGCGGGGAAACGCAGGCTACGGCTGAACTTGCCGAAACGCCGCTCGCGGATCAACACCTTGCTGTCTTCGGCCCGATTCTCGGCAGCGCTTTCGCCGCTGATCGTCAGGACATCTTCGTGAATGTTGACGCTGATGTCCTCCTGCTCGATACCGGGCAGGTTGGCACGGACGATGTAAGCCTCAGCAATCTCTTCGACATCGAGGGCGAGGCTCCTTGTCCCGAATTCGCCGCCGTGAGTCAGCCAGGGACGAGCCTCATTCAGCAAGTCATCGACCAGACGGAAGTAGGGACTGCGGGTACGGATCATCATTTTATATCTCCTTTGACTACTGTCTCAATACAACTCAAGAATACGATGACTGCGTATGAGGAATGGAAGCGGGGCGTAAGAAGAATCAATGAGCCGCGTAAACAATGTGTTGGCGAGTGATCGAGGGTGTGACCACCGTGCGGACTTGTAGGGGCGAGCCACCGGCTCGCTCGTACGAAAGTCAAGAGTAGCGGGGACGCATTTGAGGCGCGCAAATGATAAGATGGGGCGATTGACTGTGGACGCTAAGAGTACGAGGCGGGTTTGATGCGAGCGGGAGTGGATATTGGCGGCACATTTACCGATTTGGTGCTTAGCGATGGCGGACGGCTGAAGATCCACAAGTTGCTGAGCAGTCCACAGCAACCGGAGACTTCCATGCTGGCCGGCTTGGAAGCGATCACACCAGGCGGCATCGCGGCGCTGGAACAGGTGGCGCATGGATCGACCGTCGCCACCAATGCCATCCTGGAGCGCAAGGGCGCCAGAACCGCGCTGATCACAACAGCCGGTTTCCGCGACTTGCTCTTCATCGGGCGGCAGGACAGGCCCCGGCTTTATGACATCCATCCGCGGATTCCGCCGCCACTGATTCCGCGCGAGCGCTGCTATGAGGTGGCGGAGCGGCTGGACTTCCGCGGCGAGGTGCTGACGCCACTGGACCTGGAATGCCTGGATGCGGTGTTGGACCGGATGGCGCAGGACGAGGTCGATGCGATTGCTGTTTGCCTGCTCTTCAGCTTTGTCAACGCGGCGCACGAGCAAGCGATCAAGCGGCGGATACTCGAGCGGGGCATCGTGGACACGGACTGGCAGGTGGTGCTTTCGTCAGACGTGCTGCCGGAGTTTCGCGAGTATGAGCGGGCGAGCACGGTAGCGCTGGAAGCCTATGTGCGGCCCGTAATGTCGCGCTATATCGGCAAGCTGGAAGAAGCGCTGCCAGCGGAGACATCGCTGCGGATTATGAAATCCGACGGCGGGGTGATGCGCGCAGGGCGGATTCGGCAGGCGGCGATCCATACAGCGCTTAGCGGACCGGCGGCGGGCTTGATGGGCGCCTTTCATCTGGCGCGGATGGCGGGCTATGAATCGATCATCACGCTGGATATGGGCGGCACCTCGACCGATGTGGCGTTGGTGGCGGGTGAGCCTCAGCCAAGACCTGAATCGTCCATTGACGGATTGCCGCTGCGGCTGCGGATGCTGGATATCGAGACGATCGGCGCGGGCGGCGGGTCAATCGCGCGTGCCGATGCCGGCGGCGCTCTGCGAGTGGGACCGGAGTCGGCGGGAGCAAATCCGGGACCGGTGGTCTATGGGCTAGGCGGTAAGCAGGTGACGCTCAGCGATGCCAATGCGATTTTGGGAAGACTGGACAGCGAGCGCTTCCTGGGCGGCAAGATGGCGCTGGATTTGAAGGCGGGTGAGCGCGCCCTGGCGGGATTGGCGCAGGGGATCGGGTTGGGCTTGATGGAGGCGGCGCGAGGCGTCGTGGACATCGCGGTGGTCAACATCGACCGGGCGATAAGGCATGTCTCGATAGCCCGGGGCTACGATCCGCGGGATTTTACCTTGGTGGCATTTGGCGGGGCGGGACCGCTTCATGCTTGCGCGGCCGCCGATCGGCTGGAGATTCCGCGAGTATTGGTGCCGCCGGCGCCGGGTGTGCTATGCGCGCTGGGCTTGTTGCTTGCCGATGTCGCGGTGGAATACAGCCAATCGGTAATGTGCCGGGCGGATAGCGACGCCATCGCTCGGCTGGAAGTCGATCGGCGCGAGCTGCTGGCCTCCGCGCGGCGTGAATTGGAACAGGAAGGCATTACTGAAAATGAGATGCGATTCATCGTCAGCCTGGATATGCGCTATGAGGGGCAGGCATACGAACTGAATATCCCTTTCAGCGGCGAGGCGATCGCGGCCTTCCACGCGGCGCATGAGCGCAGCTATGGCCATGCCATGCGCTGGCGCAACGTAGAGATCATCAATATGCGCGTCAATGGCATCGGCAGCATTGACAAGCCGAACATGGAAGCCGCGCCAGTAGAGCCGCATGAGACCCAGGCAATAGGCGAGAAGGCATCGCCAATCGGCGGCGCGATCAAGCTGTTCGAGCGCGATGAACTCCGCGCGGGGGCGATGTTTGAAGGTGAGGCGCTCGTCTTTCAAATGGACAGCACGACCTATGTGCCGCCTGGCTGGCGCGGGAAGATGGACGGTTATATGAATCTGGTGCTGGAGCGCGTCTAAACGCTAGTCGATGGCGACCATGGCTTCGATTTCGACGCACATATTGAAAGGCAGGGAAACCATGCCAACAGCGGAGCGGGCATGGGCGCCGCGTTCTGCGCCGTAGAGGGCGAGGATCAAATCGGAGCAGCCGTTGATGACAGCCGGCTGCCGGGCGAAATCAGGCCCGCAGTTGACCATGCCATGGAGCCGCAACCAGGCGGTGACGCGGTCGAGGTCGCCTAGTTCGCGCTTGAGGCTGCCGAGCATGGACAGCGCGACAGAGCTGGCCGCGGCGTAACCTTGGTCGACGCTGACATCGATGCCGACCTTGCCGAAGGGACCGGCGACCGAGCCGTCGGCGTTCTGCGGTCCGTGGCCGGAGATGTAGGCGATGCCAGCCTGGAGGCGCACGAAGGAGAAGGGCAAGACGACGCCGGGCGGCACCTTTATCGGCGGCGGCAGCGTCAAGCCCATTTCGTTCAGCTTCTGTTCGATTTGCATGATTTGCTTTCCCCTTCACTGGCAATCGTCACATGATTTTAACCACGGAGTACACCGAGGGTACAGAGCGCACAGAGTTTTTTGTCGCAATCGACGCCTAATGTACGTGCACGGGCGAGGCGGAATCGCGCTAGAATGAAGTTTGCGTATGAATGACAGGGTTCTTGATGGCGCAGGACGAACTGCGGCGGGCGATTCAGTTGATGCAAGATGGCAAAGCCGAGGAAGCGGCCGGCATGTTGCGGCGTCTGGTGGAGGCGCCGGCGCTGGATGCCAAGGGACGGGCGGCGGCTTATGTCTGGCTCGCGGAAGCGAGCGAGGATCGAGATTACAAGCGGCGCTGCTTGGAACGAGCGCTGGCCTGGGAACCGGATAATTTGCAGATTCGGCAGGGACTGAATCAATTGCGGGCGGCACCAGCGCAGCCCGAGCACTTGCCGCTGATGCGGTCGCGGACGGAGAAGCCAATCAAGCTGGAACAGACGCCGCCGGTCGTCGGCCTCGATGGCGGGCGCAACGGACTTGCCAGCGGGGTTTTCATCAGCCGAGATGGATTGCTGGCGACGACCAGCTATGCGGTGGGCAGCGCGGAAGAGATGACGGTTCGCCTTGACAGTGAGCGGGAGTTCGCGGGGCGAGTCGCGAGCCGTTATCCGCCTTTCGATCTCGCTTTCGTCGCGACGGACCTGGAATTGGCGCGAAAGCCTACGATAGCGCCGCCGGCGATGATCGCGGAAGACGCAGCCTTTGTGGCGCTCGGTTACGGCGGAGCAAGTCTGCGCGGGCTGTTGGTCCCCGGTGGGGGCGGAACGGCGGGGCACTGTCTGGGGACAAATATCCTACCGGCGCAGATGCCCGATGCCGGTGGCAATCCGCTAATCGATGAGCGCCGTCAGTTGCTAGGGATATTGACGCGGAATATCGGAGCGGCGGGTCATGCCTGCGCGCTAAAGATGTCGCATGTTTTGGCGCTGGCGGAGCAGTATCAGCGGGATCGTCAGTTGATGCCGGGAGCGGGTTACTGCCGAGCATGCGGCGGGTTGGCGCGGGCGCTGATTTTCGGCGGCGGGACTTGTGAGACCTGTGGCGCGAGGCTGACGGCAGGAGAGACACCTGATGGGCAGAGCGAGGAATTGACGCGTCTGTATGGGGAGCATGCTGGTCCGCCCTGCCGACATTGCGGCGCGCGCGTGGGTCAGTATGGCGGGCGCTGTTTGCGTTGTGGTTATGCCTTGGGACATAAGGGAGCGGGCTAAATGGGGCGCTTCTTCGGGCGGGGCGAAGACAAGGCGGAAGAGCCTCCGGATCAACTGGATTTGTCGCTGCGGGCTGTGGAGAGCATCCTGGCGGCCATCGGCGTGGACCCAGCGGCGGCGCGGATGGAGGTGGAGCGGGGTTATGGCTGGAATTTTCAGCGAGGCTCAGCTTTGATCGAGGTCTATTTGACGCCCGAGGAGCAGGGTTATTTGCAGGTCTTGTCGCCGATAATGCACTTGCCAGCGGGCAATTTGCTGGCTTTGTATCGGCGGCTGCTGGAGTTGAATTTGCAGTTGACGAATGCGGCGCTGGGCGTGCACGAGGATGTGGTGTATTTGTATCATGAGCGCTTGCTGGCCGGTTTGGACGGGACCGAGGCCGATGCGATTATTCGGCGTCTGGCGCGCTATGCGGATGAGTTGGATGATGCGCTGGCGGGGGAGTTTGGCGGGCGGATGTATGGGCGGGGGTGAGCCGAAGGTGAGGGGATAAGGGCGCTGGCAATCTGTTGACCGGATCAGGGTCTACACTCGTCAAACACAAACTGTACTACTTCCTGCGCGTGTATGAAGTATCTCTCTAGATCGACCAACGATAAGTCAACATCGTCGCCGTGAGCAATATCGTTCCGATTAACCACTATTCCTCGCAGGGAGTCGCCGTGGTCGACAGTAATTGATTCTCTAAGATTTGCATTCCAGTTCTGATTGAACTGCCCTACGAGTTCAAGGATTTGTTCTCGCCTCGGCGTCAAGTTTCTCAATTGAGCATTTACATAGTTGAATGTAGGTATATCGCTAGTCCTTGATCTTACATACTCTCGTAAGATCATCTTGACGGACGATTCCACATAGCCAAAGGTGCGTACGCACAAGTATGAGACAAATCCGGACTTTGTTTCATCTTCAATACTGTCCTGTTTTTGTAAGTCTTTTGCTTGCTCAAATAAACGATGTAGTTTTAACTGCTGTTCAACGATTTCACGATGCATTTGCTACTCCGCATTGGCAAACGTGTGTATCGCGATCTGCAGACGTGCTTTTACCGTGTCCACGTCGGAAGTAGCCTCAGAAATAAGTTTCTGAAACTCCGCATCATTGCGGAGAAGTTCATACTCGTCATTGACACAGGAAAGGCTCGGACGAGTTCTTAATCGACGAGCTATTCCGACCATTACTGCGTCAAAGAGCGCGGCGTTAACCGCATTTTGAGGCTTAAAGGCCCTAAGACCAATGTTCCTCAGTACTGTGCTAATAGTGCTTTCGAATAGCTTCCTCAACTCTGGTTCAGAATGTAGCTCAAAGTCGCGATTTGTACTCATGAACTTATTTAGAAAGGCTTTCATCGGTTTTGTATATTGCTCTGAATCAAAATACAAACTGAAAAAACGCAATATAAGCTCTTCATCGCGCCTACGTCTGTGTTTCTTTCCGAATAGTTCACGCCATTCACTGAACTCGTTCAGTTCTTCCAGCAGGTCGTTAAACGCACCTTTGTATATGGCGGCTCTAATCTCTTGCGCCGACAGAGGTGTGGCGTTGGTATTTAGTCGTTCGAATATCTCAAACTGGCTTGAACCACCGTCATCAGGTTTGTCCTGCCTGATTACAGTCGCGTGCATTATCGAGTCGTCTAGTTTCCGACTCTGTTCGTCAGTTAAATCTACATACCTTAGTCCTTCAAACGCCTTCCGCACACCAACAAGTCCAAAGTCCTTGTTGTCAAACTTCCCATTGTAGAAGCGCCGCAGAGACTCTAATCGCTGTTGACCATCAATGACCGTCTGAATGTGGCTTTCCGGTTCACGGTAAAGGAAAATTCCGGGAACTGGCAGACTAAGTAGCAACGACTCAATGAAACGGGACGCACGCTTTATCGGCCAGACATACGATCGCTGGTATCCGGGAAAAGTAATGTCACCTTTGTTAAGACGTCGAACAACACCATCAACATCATAGTCGATACCGAAACTTGTAATCCAGTATTCTTCAACTTCAACAGTTTCGTCGCTTTCGTCAACTGTAACTATGACTTCTTCTTCATTATCCATTAAGTCGGCATAATTGTTCACAATCATGTTTTGCCTCTTGATCTCGTATTTCAGACACCGACAAACAGTATAGCATAGTCGATAGTCAATCTCAGTAGGCTGTTGTTTTTCTTCTACCACCCCACCCTGTTCAACACCCACTTCAGCACGCCACTCCCGCTGTTGCCTTCTTGCAGATCCCAAGCAAACATCAGCATGGAGCGGTGCTGGGCGAAGTAAGGCAACTGCGTAACCCACCACTCGTCTATTTGGTGCTGGCTCAAGTAGCCGCGTATGAAAGCCTCGCGGTAGCGGCGGCGTTCGCGCAAGGGCTGATCGAAGAGTTCGAGCAGAGCGCGGCTGACATCGGCGATGTACCAGTGGAAATTGGGTTCGTCGAAGTCGATAGTGCGGGCGGTCGCGCCATCCCAGATGACATTGCCGGGGCGGTAGTCGCCATGGATGAGGCCGTAGTCCCGCAACGGCAGTCCCTGCATCCAGTCGGTCAGCTCGGCGTAGACGCGCTGAATTTCAGGTGAGGCGGCGCGGATGGTTCTTTCGATGTTGCGCCAAAATCGCTGCACGCTGGGAAACTCGTAGTCGCTGGCCGGGTCGGGCTGATAGTGGCGAGAAGCGGCGTGCAGCCTGCCCAGCGATTCGCCCCAAGCTTCATAAACCGAGCAGTCGAGAACGTGGCGGGTCATCTCTTGGCCCGGGGCTTCGATCTGGACGGAGGCGAAGTAGCCCCTCGGGAGCACTTCAATGAACTCGCCGTTGACCGATGGGATGGGCGCGCCGACCGGGACGCCTTCGTCCGCGAGGAAACGCAGAAAGCCCATGACCTGGAGCGCTTCGGGCAGGGGATGCAAGGCGGGATGGCAGATGCGCAGGTAATAGCCGCGTCCGTCAGTCTCGAAGCGGTAGACGATGTTGTAATCCTGGCTGATCAAGCGGGGCGAGGCGGGGTCGCCTCGATAGAGATCATGAACGATCGTCGGGACGGTCTGATGATTGAAGCTGTCGCGGACGCGGTGCCAGTCGGTGATCATCGCTAAGATCCAGATGGTTTAACGGATAGGCGCAGGCAAGAGCAGCGCAAAGCCAACAAGTTGAGGGACAGCAATTGCCAGGAATGGGAGACTAGACGAGTTGGTATTCGGATTCGCTGCAGACGCGCAGGGTGCCAGCGAGTTCATGGCCCAGGAAGTGAGTCTGTCCATCGACCTGCAGTTGCAGCGGACCTTTGAAAGGTGCCCGCATGACGAGGCGGAAGCGTTTGCCGGGTTCGAGGCGGAGCTCGCTAAAGTAGCGGAGTCGATGTTCGTCATGGGTGTGGACGCGGCTGATGACGTAATCTTTGCCGACCTCGACTTCGGAGAGCGGGTAATCGATGACGCGGGGCATGGCGCCATCCGCGCTGGGGATGGGTTCTCCGTGGGGGCAGCGTTTGGGATAGCCGCTCATTTCGTCGATTTTGTCGACGAGCAGATCGCTGACGACCAAGCCCAGGTCATCGGCGTCATCGTGGACTTCGTGCCAGCCGAAGCCCATCACATCGACGAGAAAACATTCGACCAGGCGGTGGCGGCGAATATTGGCGAGAGCCTCGCGTTCACCGGCTTCGGTCAGGCGAATGCCGCGATAGGGTTCGTGCTCGAGGTAGCCAGCGTGTTTCAGGCGCTGCACCATGCGGGTGACGGCGGGGGCTGAAACGTGCATCTCTTCAGCCAAAGACGAGGTTGAGACGTAGGGATCATCGGGCTGGTAGTAGGCGATGCGGTACGCCTCTGCCAGGTATTCTTGCATCGAGTCGGTCGCGGTCATGTACTCCCCGATTCACCGCAACGGCATCGACCTATACTATACGCGAGGTTTGCTGCAGTATGCAAGCGTCAAGGCAGGAATCCCAGATCAGCCAGCAGAGAATCGAGTCGGCGCAGCAGATCGGCGGGCGAGCCCTCGTTTAGCAGGGTGAAATCGGCGATGGCGATGGGACCGCCTTTTTCAAGTTTTTCGATTTCTCGGAAGTCGCGCTCGCGGGATTCGGCGGGGGTCATAGGGCGGGTGGCTCGTTCTACCAGGCGTTGATAACGCAGCTCCCGGGAAGCGACGATGGCCAGGAGCAGGAGGGGCGCTCCGAGCTCGGTCGAGAGCAGCTTGTATTCGCTGAAGCTGTAGAGGCCGTCGATGATGATGTGATGGCGAGTGGTCAAAGCCTCTTGCAGGGCGGGCAGGGAAAGGACGGCCATGGCTGCCATGCCGTGCTTTTGGCGCAGATCTTCGCGGACGATGCGTTCGTTGGCAGGGTTGACTTCCCAACCGCGGCGCTGGACTTCCCCGACGACGAGCGCGCCAAAGCGGAGCGTGAAGAAGCCGCGCTCGGCGAGGTGTTCGGCGCAGATTGTCTTGCCGGCGCCGGGCATGCCGACGAGGGCGAGGGCAAGCGGTTGAGTTAAGTCCTTTTGCATTGATCTCCTGCGCCAGTTGAATCGGTCTAATGAACGAGCGGATTATAATTCGGCTAAGGCGATTCAGATAGCGCAGGATAAATCTAGCGCATACTTGGGGTAAGATAGCGGTTCTAGGTCCGAACGCGTGTATGAGCGAGAAATGTCAGTTGGGGGAGCGACATCATGCCAATTTGCAAGAGTTGCGAACGCCTCGCCGACCGCGACCGAGGCGGAGCCGCGCTGTGGGACAATATCTATCGCGGCGCGTACTGGGATGTGGTACACGCCTACAACACATCGTATCTGGGCTGGCTGGTGCTGGTGCTGCGCCGTCATGCCGAAGCGATTGATGAACTGACGACCGATGAGGCGCAAGAGTTGGGCGAATTGCTGCGGCGGGTTTCGCTGGCGCTGAAGCAGCAGTTGGGCTGTAAGAAGACCTATGTCATGCAATTCGCTGAATCAGCCGATCATCCACATGTGCATTTTCATGTCGTGGCGCGGATGCCGGAGCAAGCGCCTGAGGACCGGGCATATCATATTTTCAGACATCTTGGTGTACCCTTGGCGCAGCGCTGCGGTGAAGAGGAACTCAATCACTTGGCAAGAGGCATAAGAGCGCATTTCGCTGCACGAGAATAACTCGGCTCCCAACTTCATCGTTCCATGTTGGCAGGCATCTATGATCGAAGGCGAAAACAGCTTTGTAAACGCGGACGGCATCGCGATCGCCTATCGCGCCTGGCGGTCCGAGGCTAAGGACAAGCGCGGCATCGTTCTCATTTCACATGGCTTGGGAGAGCACAGCGGGCGCTATCGGCATGTGGCGGCGGCGCTGACCGAAGTCGGTTTCGTCTGTTACGGGATCGATCATCTGGGGCATGGCATGAGCGGTGGCACGCGAGCTTACGTGCCGGATGGGATGCTACCAGTGCGTGATTTGGATCGGCTTTATCAAATTGCCCGGTCTGAGAACCCGAACCTGCCTGCCCTGCTCTTCGGTCACAGCATGGGTTCGCTGATCGGGCTGGGATTTGAGCTGCGCTTTCCGGGCCGATTGCAGGGCATTGCCATTACTGGTTCGCCGGTGCACGGTGAGTACGCGAAGCCGGCCTGGCTGGTGTCCTTATGTTTGTGGGCGGCGCGGCATATACCCAAGGTACGGCTTTCGCCACCGGGCTCGCCAGCCGTATTGACCGCTGACGCAGAAGTGCTTAAGGAATGGTTGAACGATCCGCTAGTTGATAAAGGCATGTGGCGCGTGGGGACATCGGCGGCGCTGGTGCGATTGGGGCGAGAGATCTGCCAAAAGGCAGAAGAAATCAAGACGCCGCTGCTCTTGTTGCATGGCAGCGCTGATCATCTTGTGCCGGCCTCCGGTTCACGTTTTCTGGCGGAGAACGTTGCTTCCGATGAAGTGACTGTCAAGGTTTATGATGGTTTGCGACACGAACTGGTCAATGAGACGGAACGCGACGAAATCATCCGCACCATAAGGGACTGGCTGCTGGAACGCGTATGAAGGCGACCTTGTTCGTTTGCCCGCTATTGCACGGTCTGTTATCTTAATGTTGGCAAGGTCAAGCGCGGCCTCGCCGACAGCGTATTTAAGGTTCAAACATTCCACAATTGAGGACATCCATGCCGGTGAAGCTGCATGTCAACAAGATCTCTTTGAGTTTTGGTGGCATCAAAGCCCTAAGCGAAGTTGAGTTTCAGGTCAATGCGGGCGAGATATTCGCCGTGATTGGTCCGAACGGCGCTGGCAAGACGAGCCTGATCAACAGCATCAACGGCTTCTACACGCCACAAGAAGGCAGCATCATCTTTGAAGGCGGCGATATTAGCCACATGCCGCCGTACAAGCGGGCGGCGCTGGGCATTTCCCGCACATTTCAGAATATCGCGCTGTATACCAACGCGACCGTGCTGGACAATTTGATGGCGGCGCGGCATATCCACATGAAGACGGGCATGATGAGCGGCGCGCTGTTTTGGGGCGCGGCGCAGCGAGAGGAGATCGCACATCGGCGGCGGGTCGAGGAGATCATCGAGTTTCTGGAAATGGAACATATTCGCAAGTCGATCGTGGGTACACTGAGTTATGGCTTGCGCAAGCGGGTCGAGTTGGGGCGGGCGCTGGCGCTGGAGCCGACGCTGCTGCTATTAGATGAGCCAATGGCGGGCATGAATGTCGAAGAGAAGGAGGACATGGCGCGCTTTATCCTGGATATTCATGAGTTGCAGGGCACAACGATCATGCTGATCGAACATGATATTGGCTTGGTGATGGACATCTCGCATCGCATCGCCGTGATCGACTTCGGCGTCAAGATCGGCGAAGGAGCGCCGGACGAAATCAGCCGGGACGAAGCGGTCATCACGGCTTACCTGGGCGAAGAGGAAGTTTAGGATGGCGCTAGCGGAGCAAACGATACCGTATCGCTCGGCGACGCCGGGGCGGGTATTCACATCTGGCTTGACGCATCCGATCAAGGCGGTGCCGGCCGAGGAAGACACCTTGTCGAAGGGTTTCCTGCGACGGGTGGAGACGCTAGGCGGGCAAGTGGCGCAGCGGAAGAAGCGGTACGGCATCTGGCAGGAATACACTTGGAACGAGGTCTATGAGAACGTTGTCAACTTCGGCATGGGCTTGGACAAGCTGGGGCTGACGGCGGATGATACGCTGGTCATCATCGGCGAGAACGATCCGGAAATGTATTGGGCGCAGATCGCGGCGCAGGCTCTGCATTGCAAGACCTGCTGCGTTTTCAGCGATGCCAGCCCGCAGGATATTCATTATGTAATCAATTCGACCGATGCCACATTTGTCTGCGCCCATGATCAAGAGCAAGTGGACAAGATGCTCGAGCTCAAGGAGGCGAATCCGCAGATACTGAAAGTCATCTATTGGGAAGAGCGTGGAATGTGGGGCTATGACGATGAGTGGCTGCTGAGCTTTGGCGCGGCCCAGGCGCTAGGCGCGGCGCATCGGAAGCGGTATCCGGACAAATTCGATGCGATGGCGCGCAGCACGGAAACGATGGATACGATCATCCTGAGCATGACATCGGGCACGACGAGCTTGCCGAAATTCGCCGAGGTGACGCATTTCCAACTGGTCTATGGGCATGCGTTGAATGACCGCTATGTGGATTCGCGGCAAGCGGACAACTGGTTGTCATTCAGCCCGATGGCTTGGCTGGCCGAGCAGGCTTTCGGTTTTGCGACGCATTTGCTGAATGGCGTGCAGGTGAACTTCCCGGAGGGACCGGAGACGGTGCCCACGGATATGCGCGAGATTGCGCCGGCCGGTCTGCTTTTCCCGAGTCGCGTATGGGAGAACCTGGCGCGGATTGTGCAGTTCCGCATCAATGACAGCAGTTTGCTTAACCAGCTGATGTATCGGGTTTTCATGCCGGTTGCCTATAGGGCGATCGACCTGGAGGACGAACATAAGGCCATACCACCGCCGCTGCGATTGGCGCGCTGGCTGGGCGAGTATGCTATATTCGAGCCCCTGCGGGACAAGCTGGGCTTGACGCGAGCGCGGAACGTGTTGACGGCCGGCGCGATGTTAAGTTCCGACATCATCCGGTTTTTCCGTGCAATTGGCATTGAGTTGCGGCAATTCTATGGCTCGACCGAGACCTTCGGCACGGTGCATTTGCGCGGCGATGTGCGCTTCGAGACAGTCGGCGTGATTGTGCCCGGCGTCGAGATCAAGATCGCGGAGAATCAAGAGATTCTGATTCGCACGAAAGCGCGCTTCAAAGGCTATTACAAACAGCCGGAGAAGACCGGCGAGGCGCTGGATGCCGAAGGCTGGTATTACACCGGCGATGCGGGCCACATGGATGAGAAGACCGGGCATCTCATTTATTTAGAGCGGGTCAATGACCTGATCGAACTGGCGAGCGGCGAGCGTTTCAGCCCGCAATACATCGAGGGGCGGGTGAAGTTCAGCCCCTATGTGCAGGATATGATGACGGTTGGCGGGGCGGAGATGGACTTTGTGTCTGCGATCATCGTCATTGATTTTCAGAATGTCTCGCGCTGGGCGGAGAAGAGCGGCATCGCCTTCACCACCTATGTCGACTTGTCGCAGCGGGAAGAGGTTTATGAGATTATTCGGCGCGAGCTGCGGGCGGTGAATGAATCACTGCCGGGGTATTCCCAGGTCAAGCGCTTTGTGATCTTGCACAAGGAGTTTGACGCCGATGAAGCGGAATTGACGCGGACGCGCAAGCTGCGGCGCGGAGCCTTACAGGAGAAGTATCACGATTTGCTGGAAGCCATATATGGCGGGCGGCGGCAGGTGCATGTCAGCGCGGAGGTGCGTTATCGCGATGGGCGGACGGGCACGGTGGAGACGGAACTGCGGGTGGCGGATGTCTGATTTCACCGTCGAGAAACACGAGATAATGTAGGGGCGACCTATCAGGTCGCCCAAAAAAATCAAGGCGATCGAACGAGGATGTCACTAGTGGCTGAATTCATCAACAAGAATAAACGACAACTGACCTGGGCGCTGTATGTGATCGCGGCGGTCCTGATCGTGCTCTTCGTTGGCGATCAGCTGGCGGGGAAGAAGGCGGCGCGGATCGTGCAGACCTTGATATCGGGTGTGCTGGTCGGCGGAGTATACGGCTTAGTGGCCCTGGGCATCGTGGTGATCAACAAAGCCTCGGGCGTCTTCAACTTCGCGCATGGCTGGATGATGGTCGTCGGCGGCATGATCTTCTGGAGCTTCTTCACCGTCAGCCAGATTTCCCTGCTTGGCGCGCTTTTGCTATCGACGGCGACCATGCTGATGATCATGTCGACGGTGAGCTGGCGGAATCTGCGCGAGGGGCGTAATCCGCTGCTCACAATCGGAGGCATAATCGTGATGACCGCGTTGATGACGGTCGGCGGTATTGAGTGGCAGTGGCTGCATGCGCTGACCGGAACCTTCGCCGGCGCTATTTTGACAGGTTTGGCGGTCGAGCGATTTGCGATTCGCCCATTGATTGGGCAGCCGCTGTTCACAGCGGTGCTGATGACGCTGGCGGTGGCGGAAGTGCTGCACGGCGTGACGCAGATCGCCTGGGGCACGGTCGAATTGAACTTGCCGATCTTCGTCGATCCGCAGACGAACAGTCGCTTCCGCCCGATCCGCCTGGACGCCTTCCGCGAGATCTTGGACGGCCTGGCGATTGTGCGGGTGGAGTTGGTCATCGCTTTTGTGCTGGCGATAGTGGCTTTTGTCGGCTTCATCTTGTTTTTCCGCTACACGAGCGTGGGCTTGGCGATGCGGGCGACATCGGAAGATCAGCAGTTGGCGCAGTCAGTTGGCTTGCGCGTGCGGGTGATATTGGCGATCACATGGGCGGTCGCGGCTTTTTTGGCGAGCATCGCCGGCGTCTTGCAAGGAGGCGCGGTTGGCCTGTCGCTAAATATCAGCTTTGTGGCGCTGCGGGTCTTTCCGGCGGTATTGCTGGGCGGCTTGGAATCGATTACCGGCGCGTTAATCGGCGGGATCATTATCGGCATCGTCGAGCAATTTGGCACGCTGCTCAATTCATCGGAGCAGGTGGGCACGAACCTGGCGCCCTATGTGGTGTTGATGCTGGTGCTGGTGATACGGCCCGACGGCTTGTTCGGCGAGAAGCGAATCGAGCGCATCTAGGGCAATCACAGCGACAGGAGCGACAATGGCGAATATCCATCCGGCGGGCGTCTTCGATACGACATACGAAGAGGACATGTCGATCGACCGCACGGCCCGTGACAAGCTGTGGAAGAATCTGGCTTTTTTGGCGCTGCTACTCGCCCCGCTGGTATCGGTATCGGGACCGCTGGGCTTGGGCTGGGTCAGCGATCAGTACATCGGCTTGATCGCGCGGATAGCCATCTTTGTCATCGCCGTGCAGGGACTGAACATCCTGGTCGGCTATACCGGTCAGATTTCGCTGGGGCATGCGGCTTTCATGGCCATCGGCGCTTATGGGTCGGCGATATTGGCGCGGGAGCTGGGCTTCAGCTTTTGGACGGCGCTGCCGGCCAGCGCTTTGCTGACCGGATTGATAGGCTTGCTCTTTGGCTTGCCGTCATTGCGGGTGAAGGGTTTTTATCTGGCGATGGCGACTCTAGCGGCACAATTCATCATTCCCTGGGCGCTGCGATATCCCATGGAGGATTTGACCGGCGGCACCCGCCCTTTGAACGTGCCGGCGCCGATGATCGGTCCCTTCGCCTCTTATGCCGATGACAAACTGAGCAATGACGAGCCGCTGGTATTTGAAGCGGGCGATCCCTATTTTGTCGATGTGATTTCGGTGAGTCTGGAATCGGTGGCGGGCGGCTCCCCGGTTATCGAGGTAGTGAACCCGGCCGGCGATGCAGTGCCTTATGGCGATGTATCGATGACCGTTTATCGAGACGCCGCCGACAAGGTCACGGGCTTGTCCTATATCGCGAGCAAAGCGGGCGCATATCAGGTGTCAATCCGCGCTGAGGACGGCGGAGCATTTGAAGCGACCGTCCAACGCAGCAAAGCCTTGAGCTTCGCCACAAGCATTGCGATGTATTACATCATCGTGCCGCTGGCGGTGCTGTTAATGTTCCTCGCACGCAACATCATCCGCACGCGGACAGGGCGCGCTTTCATCTCGGTGCGCGATAACGATTTGGCGGCTGAGTTGCTCGGCATCAACGTCTTCACCTATAAGCTGCGCGCTTTCTTTTTGAGCGCGGTCTATGCCGGGATCGCCGGCTGCTTGCTGGCTTATGAGCGGAACAGTCTGTCGCTGGACGCCTTTCAACTGGATACGTCGATCGAGATGTTGGCGATGCTGATTATTGGCGGGGCTGGTTTCCCGCTGGGGGCGATGTTCGGCGTGACGTTTATTCGCCTGCTGCAGGAAGCCATGATACCGACCTTGCGCCCCTGGCTTTCGGATTGGCTGCCCCAGCTTCTGCCTTTTGTCGATGCGGTGAATATCACAAGCGCCATCAATCCGATTCTGTTTGGCGGGACCTTGATTATCTTCCTGGTCTTGGAGCCGCGGGGCATCGCGCATCGCTGGGAAGTGTTCAAAGTTGCCTGGAAGCTGCGCCCCTATTCCTATTAGTTGCTTAATGCGCTGCTTTGTCATAAGCTAAGTGAAACGCGTAGCAACTCGATTCTCGACGAGACTTACGGTGATTGGACAAAGGAGCGTAAGATCATGAAAAAGCTGTGCATCCTGCTGGTTCTTCTGTTCTTGCTTGGGGGCGCCCTGCCAAGCCTGGCGCAGGAGATGGTGGATTATCCCTCGGATTTGACCGAGTGCGGAGTCGATTTGACCGGTGAGACCATCAACATCTTTCACTTTGGCGACCTGAGCGGACCCTATGCCTTCATTACCCAACCCGTGGTCTCCGCGGTGACCGATGCGGTAAATTACTGGAACGGCCGCGGTGGCGTCTGTGGCGCGGAGTTGGGGCAGATCTATGAAGATACGGGCGGCAGTCGAGAAGCGGCGCAGAGCGCCTACGACCGCTTCACCAGCGCTTACCGCGACGAGCTTGATCTCCTACTGCTCTATAGTTCCGATGATGGCGAATTGCTGCGTGAACAATTGGCGGAAGACGAAATCGTCTCGTACATTTCGGCCGGCTCGATCGAGAGCCTCTACGGCGAAGACGGCCAGACGCCCGGTTGGCTCTACGCCAGCAATCCGCTCTACATCAATCAGTTCGGCTTCTTCTGTCAGTTCGTCGCCGCCAGCCCCGAGGTCTTCCCCGATCCGGTTATCGGATTCGTCACCTGGCCGAACGCCTTTGGACGGGCGGGCACGGAGCCAGCCGCGCGGGAATACTGCGGGGGTCTCGGTGTTGAGGTGCTGGCGGAACCGCAATTCTTCCTGCCGACCGATACCGATATTCTGACGCAGGTGCAGAACGCCATCGATGGCGGCGCCAACATTTTGTATACGAATTCGCTGGCGACCGGTCCCGCCCTGATCGCCGGTACCCTGGTGGACCTGGGCCTGGAAGAAGACATCAAACTGGCCGGCGTCAACTGGGTGATGGATACTACGGTCGGCTTACTCGGGCAGCGCGTATTGAAGCCCAATGGCCTGCCGTCGGTGGATGGCATGTTTGGCTCAATGCCCTTCCTCTGGTGGACGGAACTGAGTCACCCGGCGGTACAGTTCGTTTATCAGCAGTTCACAATAAACGAACGCGGTCCCACCGAACAGAACATCGCCTATTTGCTATCCTGGGGCGTGGTTGATTCCATCATTGAGACCTACATCCAGACGGTCAACCGGGTCGGCAGCCTGGATGCGGTCACCGGCCCCGACATCCGCGAGACGGTCGAAAGCATGGACTATGCGATACTGGGCGGCTTGTTGCATCACCGATTCGAAGAAGGCATGCGCGATGCGACACAGAATCGCATTGCAGTTTTGAAGTACGCGAACGCGACGATGACGGGTCCGGCGAGTGGACCGGGCGATGCGCTGCTGGTAGATGGACCGACCGGCAAGATGTTTGTGCCGATTGTGGTGCCCTTGACCGACTTCATGCCAGTGCCGCAGCTAAGAGGTCAATAGCTTTCCCGCCCGCCAATACGCAATCCATGTAGGGGCGATTCGGTCGCCCACAAATGCGCAATTCTATGTAGGGCTAACCGGTGAATCGCTCGCCGAGGGGCTAAGGCGCGCCCGAAAATACGCTATGGCTGTCGTGGAAAGACATCAAAAACTGACCACCACCTCGACATTGTCAGTCAACAACGTCGAGGTGGTCTATAACAGCGTGATTTTGGTGCTGCGCGGCATCACGCTGGAGGTGGCGCCGGGCAAGGTCGTTTCGTTGCTGGGACCGAACGGCGCAGGCAAGTCGACCACGCTCAAGGCGATCAGCGGCTTGCTCAAGGCGGAACTGGGCGAGGTGACGCGGGGGCAGATCCTGTGGGGCGAGGAGCGGCTGGATGGCTTGAGCGCCGAGGATGTCGTGCGCAAGGGGCTGGTGCAGGTGATCGAGGGGCGGCTGCTATTTCGCCATCTGACGGTAGAGGAGAACCTGCGCGTCGGCGGCATGGTCTATGAAGGCGGCCGGCATATCCGCGACGACCTGGAACGAGTTTATCATTATTTTCCGGCGCTGGCCAAATTGTCGAAGCGGGTCAGTGGGTACTTGTCAGGCGGCGAAGGGCAGATGCTGGTCATAGGCCGGGCGATGATGGCGCATCCGCAGATATTGATGTTGGATGAGCCATCGCTGGGCTTGGCGCCCTTGCTGGTGCATCAGATTTTCGAGATCATCCACGAAATCAATCGGCAAGAGGGCGTATCCGTCTTGATCGTGGAGCAGAATGCCCGCGCCGCGCTGGAACTGGCTGACTACGCCTATGTGATGGAGAACGGGCGGATCGTGCTGGATGGACCTGCCGAGCAAATGCGGGAGAATGAAGATATCAAGGAATTCTATCTGGGCTTGAACCAAGCGGGCGGGCGCAAGAATTATCGCGAGGTGAAACATTACAAGCGGCGCAAGCGCTGGCTGGGCTAGGCGTCGCATCGCCTCTCTCTAGCGGCTTGTAGGGGCGAGCCGGTGAGTCGCCCACAAACCTCTTACTCGCTGCCCTCAGCACCATTGGCGGTAAAATACCCCTATATGTGAACATTTAGTCGCCTATTCACCGCCGAAACCTGCTATCCTGATCCCATGACCACATTGGATTTCGCCCAAGATCGGCGCTGCGCCCCAACGTATGCATCCGCCAGATGGCCAGATGGCCAAAAAAGTTTTTCCGTCGCCTGCGGTCATGCGTCCGCGTGCTGCCAAGGATTATCAATAAACGCTCGTTTTATGAGAGAAAAAAGTTTTCCGCCTATCAATAAACGATTATCGATAATTTCCCCGCTTGCCCGACCTGAGCTTTCTTGGCTCGCGCTGTCCGCTTCACGCTCAAGGAGTCAATCAAATACAGTCGGATTTGTCGGACAAAAAATATTTCCCTTTCCGAGAAAATTCCGGCTACGCTACGGATTTTCCCAATTGGCGCCCGCATTTACCGCGACACCTCTCTTAGACGCCATGTTGCTTTGCTCGTCGACCAGGCGGGACTCATTGGATCAACTGCAAATCGAGGAGAGATAAAGTGACAGATTTGGATCGACGCATCAGCAAGCTGGTGCAAGAGGCCTATGTTCATGCCCCGGCGATACGCCAACTGCTGGATGAGGCGGGGGTCGCGCCGGCTGACATCAATGGCGCGGACGATCTCACCAGGATACCAGTGCTGAGCAAGGATGCGCTGGTGGAGATCCATCGGGAGAATCCGCCTTTTGGCGGTTTCCTGACGATTGATCCGGCCGATTTGCCGCGGATATATATTTCGCCCGGTCCGATTTATGATCCACAGCCGCCGCCGGAAGAGCCGGAAGCGCAACTGGCGCCCTTCCGCTATATCGGCATCGGGCGGGACGACCGTGTGCTCAATACCTTCATGTACCATTTGACGCCGGCGGGTATACTGCTGGACGAGGCCATCCGCGCCTGTGGCGCCACGGTGATCCCGACCGGACCGGGCAATACCGAGCTGCAGATCATGATGATGATGGCGCTGGGCGCGACCGGCTTCGTCGGCCAACCGAGTTATCTGATGACGCTTTTGGACAAGGCGGCGGAGATGGGCATGGTCGCCGGCGTCGTACCGCTGAAGAAGGCGCTGTTTTCAGCCGAGCCTTATACGCCAAGCCAGCGAGAGCGCTTCGAAGGCGAATATGGCATGAAGACAACTTCGGCCTATGGCACGGCTGATCTGGGCCTCATCGGTTACACGCGTGAAGGCCTGCAAGGCTTCTGCATCATGCCGAGCGTATATTTGCAAATCTGTGATCCGGAGACGGGCGCGCCTTTGCCGGACGGTGAAACTGGCGAAATCGTAGCGACAACGCTAAACAAAGCCTATCCGCTGATTCGCTTCGGGACAGGCGACCTGGGCGCTTTGGCGCCGCAACCGGCTCCGCCGTGCGAGGGTCAGCAATTGCTTGGGCTGTTTGGGCGCAGCGGCGATGCGATCAAAGTACGAGGCATGTTCCTGCATCCCAATCAACTGGCTTATGCGGTGATGCAGTTCCCGGAGATCAAAGACATTCAGGTGTTCATCACACGGCCGGAGAATCGCGATGTGGTGACGGTGAATATGGAATTGAATCAAGGGGCGTCCGCTGAAGGTATTGGTGAGAGGTTGAGCGCGTTGGCGCAGCAGGCGGTACGTTTGCGCATCGACACGGTGAATATCGTGCCCGCCAGCAGCATCGACCCGAACGCGCGGAAGATCGTCGACGAACGAGAGTGGGACTAGATATTTAGAGATGGCGCGAGAGAGGGACACAAGTATCGCCCCGGCAGATAGGGCCATGTTCCGTACGGGCGAATGCGTTTATTCGTCTTCGGAGTCGTCCTCTTCTTCGTCCGGTTCATCGGCGTCTTCAGCGGAGGCCGACGCTTCCTCTTCTGAATCGGCGTCGTCTTCCGGCTCGATACCGACTACTTTCAGCGTGAAGGGCTGAATCTCGTTGATGTTTTTGATGCGGACTTCGAACAGGAATGCGCCAGCATTTGCGCCGATTGCCAGATCAGTCCAGGCCGAGCTGCGGCTGTCTTCGTCGGCATCGTCGTTTTCGCCCAGGAGTTGCTTGCCCTCCCGATCGTAAATGCCCAGCACGGTATCGACTGTGCCGTCGGCGCCGCTCAGATAAACGCTGACCGTGCGGTTGGCGGGCAGGGTGACGCGATAGCGGACGCGCTGATCGGGGCCGACCATGCCGTTGGCTTGGACTTCGGTGCTGCCGATGCCGAGGGACAATTCCCCACCGTCGATGAGTTCGCCGAGGATGATATTGGTCAAGTGTTCCTCAGCCGCTTCCAGTAGTGGATCGGAACTGCTGGTAAGGCTTTCCAGGGTGACCGGCACAAGCACGGTCGGGGGGAGGCCTTGGGCTTCGATATGAATGTTCTTATCGGCATCGAGGGCGCGTATCACGGTGAAGCGGATGGTCATATCTTCCGGCATGAGGAAGTCATCAATGCCGCCGCCCAAGCCACCGGTGGGATAGTGGCCGATGATAGCAGCGCGATCGTCTATAGTGAGATTGTAGGAGAAGAATTCGCAGGCGCTGAAGCAGCCGGGCGCGATGATGACCGCGATTTCGCCCGCGTAACGCGGATGCTCTACGTCGTCGGGCAAGCAAAAGCGGTCCTCGGAGCGCGGATCGAGATAGAATTCGCCCGCGGCTTCGTTGTAGGAACTGGAGTAACCGAGGATATGCTCTTCGTTGAAGAAGTAGGCGCCGAGTTGATCGGCGAGGTAGCCGCTGCCGCCGCCGTTTTGGCGCATGTCGATTATGATGCCGGGGACCTCTTCGTCATTGAACGTTTCGATCATGCGCTCCCAAAGCTCAATGGTGAGGCGTTCATTGTCGCTGAAGGAATAGATGGTGACGTAGCCGTAGCCGCTGGGCAGAATCTCATACTCGAGCGGCAGTTCCCAACCTTCAATGCCGGCGAACAAGGAGGAATTGTTAAAGCTGGCGCGTTCGCTGATCGTGGTTAGCGTGACCGACTCTTCTTCTTCGCTTTCCGGGTTGCGGAAAGTGATCTCGACATCGGCGCCGAGGGAGAAGCGTGTGATATAACGAAGCTGCTGCAGGCGCAGGGTGTGTTCGGTGCTGAGCGCCTGGTGCGCCCAGACGAATTCGCGGTCCATGGCTTCCTGGACACTGCCGCCATCCCAAGCCAGGATTTCCGCGCCGAGCTGCATACCAGCGTTGGCGGCCGGGCTGCCATCGATCACGTAGCTGACGACGATGCGTCCGTCTTCCAACTCGGAAAGCGAAATACCCAAGCCGCCGTCAGTCTCTTCGCGGAAGAGATTGCTAAGATGCGACAGGGGCATGCCGACATGGCCATCGGGGATTTCCCAAATAAAGTCGCGCATGGCGAGGGCATAGGCCTTGGCGTCTTCGGCGTCTTCGGCCTCGGCAAAGCGGGGCGCATAGGTCGCTTCAAGCGCATCCCAGTCAAGTTCATAGAGTTCTGTGTAGGCGTATTCTCGGCGGAAAAGATCGACCATGGCCCTGAAGGCTTCGCTGTAGCTGAGGGCGGAGAAGTCATTGAGGGCGGCTTCTGCGGGCTCGTTGAGATCAACGACAGGACGGGCGGCGCGATCGAAGACGAAGGGCTCGCTGTCCATATCGACGACTGAATAGCCCTGGGGAACCGTGATGATAGGGTCGTCCGCAGTGAAAAGGAGGCCATCTTCGCCGAAGCCGCTGGGGAAGCCCTGTCCGGCTTCTGGCGCGTAAATGATGAACTTGCCGCCGATGATTTCGAGGCGGGTGTCGGGGTCGCGGCTGGCGCGCGTGGAGGCATAGCCGGTTGACCAGCCGCCACCGTACATATCGCATTTTTCCAGCAGTGAATCACCAAACAAGTTCGTCCAGTAGGCGATGGCGAAGACCATCAGACCAATATCTTCTTCGCCGTCGTTATCGACATCGCGCAGGCTGCCGGCCGGTTCGAGGGGCAGCGCGAGACTGTAGGAGAAGGGCGATGTGAAGAAATCGGAGGTGATCTGGGCGAGGACTTGTGATTCCGGCGGCAGGATGAAGTATTTGTCTCGATCAATGAAGCCGGCCTGGTCTTCCAGGATGACGAGCGGTTCGGCGACGCCACTGGTGAAAAGAGCATTGGTGTAGTTCAGTTGGCCCGTAATGATGACCGGACCGCCTTCTTCATTGGTGACTTGAGCCGAGCCTGATGAGGCAGCGACGGAAGTGGCGGGCGCATCGTCGCCTTCTTTTTCGCCGATGGCTAAGGTTGGCGCGGCAGAAAGTATTAGCAGGCTGATGAAGAAAATGCGCAGTAACGGGTTTCCGGGCATTCAGGATTCTCCAAGATTGAGACATGTGCAACGGGTGACAGACGCTTTGGCATACAACTGAATTATAGAATAAGTGAGGAGTGATGCTTGGGCAAGCTGCTTTGCGGTATTGAAGATGGCGTCAAGTTGCCTGCTGAGCAGAATCTGCTAGAGTTAGCGCAGCGCGGGACCATAATGGAAAGTCAAATATGAAGCAGTTGGCTCGCAAGTACCTTGAGCATTGGCATGCCGCCCTGGTCATTACGATCCTGACGCTGGCGGTTAGTTTTCCGACGATTATCTATGTGTTCCGGACAGATGTGTTCTGGCTGCCGACGGGCGACAGTCGAGACATATATACTGGCTTGTGGGATATATGGTATGGAAAGCTCGTCTTAGCCGGGCAAGCCGATCGGTATTTCACCGATGTGATCTTCTACCCCGAAGGCGTATCACTGGCCACGCATCCACTATTATTCCCGCAAATACTAGTCGTTAATGCGCTTATGGCGTTCTTGCCGCTCACGAACGCGTTTAATCTATCACTCCTGCTGATAATTTGGATCAATGCGCTTTCCGCTTATGTGTATACGTCGTATTTGTTCAAAGAGAGGTGGCTGGCGTTATTCGGAGCGATAGCATTTGGCTTCAGTCCACATGTGCTCAGCCATCTTCACAGTCCACCTTTTCTGTTCGTGCTGGCACTGCCTTTGGTCTTGTATTGCTTTCACCGTGGCGTGAATGAGAAGCGATGGACATTCTTGATTGTCTCGGGGCTACTTGTCGGCTTGACTAGCGAGACAAATCTGTATCTATACATGTGTATTGTGATCACACTTGGTTTGGGCATTCTGGCATTTGCGGTGGAGAGATGGCGGGATGGCATGTATTGGCGCTTGGTTGCCGTGCTGATTCTCACAATCGGCGCGTCGAGCCTGTGGCGATTTTATCCTCTAATCAGTGATTCACAGTCTCTAGACGAGACGCTGACATGGGCTGTCGGGAGGGAACGACAGCACGACCTCATTTCATATTTTGTGAATTACAGGAACAGCTTTACGGCGCCGATATTCAAGTCCATCATCACGCCACCTGAGAACACAAGCATCAGTACAGCCGCATACTCAGGAATAGTAGCGCTAACGCTAATCTGCATGGGACTGTTCCACCGGGATTCGCGGCGAAGGATGCTGCCCTGGTCAGGGCTCTTGCTGCTATTTTTTGTTTTGAGCCTGGGTTCGATCTTGATCGTCAATGGCACAAGATATCCTGGTTTCCCAATGCCTAAGCACTATTTGAATCAATTGTTTCCGACAATTTTTCAGTCATTCTACGAGATCGACCATTTCATAATGGGAATGGTGCTGCCGCTTGCTGTTTTGGCGACTTGGGGCCTCAAAGCTTTACAAAAAATTTACCCCGCGGCAAAACGTCCTGTATTTGTGCTGCTGCTGATTGGGGTGGTAGCGGTCGAGTATTATATCCCGATTGAGGAAAATCTGATCGGGCAGGACCAATTTGCCTTTCTCGATTGGCTAGCGCGCGAAGAGGACAATGATATCCGGCTTATCAACGCGCCTCTGGGGCGGCACGATGCCAAACTATATGGCTTGTATCAAGCGCTAAGCGGTTACCCGAGCGCGGAAGGCGCAATCAGCCGAACGCCTGATGCAGCCTTTGACTACATTTACGCCAATCCAATTCTAAGCGCTTGGCACGCCGATCGGCCCGTGATATGTGGTTTCAACAACCAGGACGAATATCTGACGGCACTTGGTCAATTGGAAGCTGATGGTTTCACTCATGTTGTGTTTCATCGGCGACAGCGTGATGCGAATATGATAGCGACAAGTTTCATCGGTGCTGATCCGGCATATAGCGATGAGTACGCAAACATATATCGGATCGGCGCCTTCAAAGACTCTTGTCCTGGGAATCTCATACCGCTGAAAATGTCGGAAGCGCGTGCCGCCAAAACGCTGCTTCTGCCATCGGTAATCCATGAGCGGCACGGAACTGTGCTGGGGTTCCAAGGGGACTTGCCAGCGGATGAGCGGTATCTGCGATACATCTCCCTGGCGACATTCGACCAAAAAAGCCTGGTCAGCATTTCGATCGGCGAGAACGGCGAAACAGCCGCGCTGAGTTCAAATGAGCTTTTTCACGAGCTGGATGCCATAAGCACAGTCAATGACGCGATATGGTTGCTCAACAATCCGCTTCAGACTGACTTCCAGCAGCTAGGCATATATGTCAACTGGTTCGCAAAGGAATACAGATTTTGCCAGCGCTATCTCGACGAAGAGAGCGGGACAATCGATCTCTACGTCAGACCGCAGATTCCCTGTGATGCGGTAGAGATCTACGGAGGAGAGGAAATACTGTATGACAACGGCATCCGATTGATCAACTTCGCTTTTGATGTTGAACCCGAACAGCTTACCTTTTATTTGTCTTGGATGACGTTGTTGGATCAAACATTTAGCTTTTCGATCCAGATACTCGATGCGCAAGGCGACCGGGTTCTGCAATATGACAATACAATTGTTCGCCAGCCCGTATCCATGCACCAAGTAGAGCATGCCTTGCCTAGGGGGAGCGAGTTAACTGCCGTTCTGATCGTATATGACTATGATACGGGAAAGAGCGAAGGCGGCACGGTGCTGAGCACTATGGAGCACTTCGAGCGCGAAGTGGCAGTGGGTAAAATAAAGCTCTGATATAGCCTAGCGTGGCGGGACTTTTTCAGGCTGGGATCGACAGACGATAAAACTCAATTTCACGCTCAAAACGGACTGCACCGTCGACAAGCAGGCCCGGTTGGCTGACGCCGGTCTCGAAGTCGTAGACAATTAGCTTGGCGCTGTATTCGCTAGCGGACAGCATCGAGATGTCTAAATAGACGATATCGACCGGTTCGCCGCTGATTACGCGATCAACCTGCCGGACTTTATTTGCCTGATTGTCAAAGACCTGCAGCGTGAAGGAGTACATCTCACCGATGGTTTGCAGCCAGCGCAAATAGACTGTGAGCGTATCGGAAGATCGACGTACGAGCAAGTGGTCCAGTTCGGTCCCATTGTCGTAGCGAATGCTGAAGCGTTCGGCGGCGGTAACAAGCGCGCACGGCGCATCGGACCGAAGGTAGTAGTCGATGACGCTGTCGGGTTTGTCAACGTAACGGCGGCACGCTTGATAGTTTTGGCTGAACCAGTTGGAATAGACCTCCATAGTCTGCAGATCTGTTTGTCGTGGATCAAACGTGACCCAGATGCCGATGGCATTTTCGGCGATTGCATCTAGGGTGGCATAGGTTGACAGTCCGCTCTGGATGAGCAATTCATCGTTATCATCATAGGAAATGTGGACCAGATGGGCGTAATTCGATAGTGTCGCGCGATAGTAGGTTAGAGTCTTCCTTATGGTGATTGGCGTATCTGGATGGAAGCTAAGAATTAGTTCATTATGTCCCGGCAAGTTCTCAGCCTCATAGACGAAGTCCTGGTAATGTGGGGTTTTGTGGAGATTCTGATCAATTTTGTTGGCGTAGAACAGCAAATCCTCGGAGCGGGAATAGACGATGAAGGCCGCGATCCAGAGGAAGAACACGGGGTACCGCATGATGTTCCAGCGGGGCATCAGGCCTAGGCCGATAGGGAGGCTGCAGCTAAAGGGCACGGTTAGAAGGGTCATGTAGCGCATGCGCCGCGCCACCAGGATGGGGGTAAATTCGTTAGCAAGGACTGTCAACAGGAGGGTAAAGGCGGTGATGAAAAGGATGAATTTCTCCGCTTTGTTGAGGCAGCTATGATAGCGAGCGACGAGCGCCGCCGCCGCCAGCGGCAAGAAGAACAGTCCATTTGAAAAAACAAGGAAATACGTAAACAGAGAATCGAGCAAAGGCAAGCGAGTATCCGCGAGGCTGATGCGATTGGAGAATCCGTCGGTAGCGACCGGGAGCCAAGGCAGAAAGCAAAACCCGGCGAGCAATAGTAGAAGGCTAACTTGCCACCAAGTCCGGCGCTTCTCGACGAAGAGCAGATGATACAGCCCAATGCCGGCGAGGATGATGATGCCGAAGTAATGCAAGTAGAGTATCAGGGCGGCTGATGCCAGTAGCGATAGCCAACGCCAGCGAGGTAAGCAGTCGCTCGCATTGACGACTTTCCAGTAGGACCAAATCACCCAGCTCGCCATGAGCGGCAAGAGGGTATACATCCGCGCCGTATGGCTGTAGAAGAGATGATAGGCGAGGAAGGTTGCGACAAGCAGTGCGGTGAGACCCAGTTGACGATCACGAAATGAGGCGGCGAGCTGATAGGTAACGGCGATGGTCAGCAGCCCGAGGTAGAGGGATAGCAGGCGGAGCGCAAAAAGATCGGCGCCGACCAGCGTTCGCCAGACATTGAGCAACAGGAAATAGAGCGGGCTGTGCTGTTGGCTCCGTTCGGTGACGCTTTGCACAGTTTCAATGAGGTTATAGACAGCGCCTTTTTCCGGATGCTGGACGTGGCTGAGGGAATTATATTCATCATTGCCGATAGGGAAGACTTTGAGATTGGCGCTGCCCAGGGCAAAAAAAACATTCAGGCAGATGACGGCGATGGCGAGCGCGAGATTTTGTTTGGCGACGTATCTCATCCGATGGCACTCAGATGGCAGGCGGATGTATTGACAGCGTTAAGATAATGAAAAAGTGAGTGGTGCAGAATAGTAAAGTGTCGACGGCGACAAACTCCCCCGCATCGTCTCCGCTGCCGTCCATCTGCGTCTGCAGGCTTAACTGCTGGGTTAAGGATACGCGAGAACACCGCCCGGTCGCAATCCAATCATCGGGCAGGATCGGAATCTTGGTTTCTCCCAGGTTCGCAAGTATGATATGACGCGCAAGGGAACTCACTACTCGGTGTGTCATAGCTATTACATGTTTCGTCTCGGATTTTCCCTCCGGAACACTCGCTTGTTGCAATTTTTCATAAGTGTATTCAGCGATTCAATTGCGCCTGTTCGATGTTCGCACTGGCTGAAGTCTCAAGCGTTTTCGGATATGGCAGGCATAAATTGCTTATTCTGCTAAGATTGAAAATGCTGTTCGTCTATGCGAGCAGTATCTAGGTCGTTAATGGAAGGGCGAGGGATTGCGTAGAATCGTTCCATACTTCATTCTGTTTGTTTTGAGTCTGCTTATCATCATCCCAGTTGTCGCAAGCGCTTCAGCGGCAACTAGGACAGACTTTAACCTTCACTACAAAAATGCGCTGGAGTTGCCCGATAAAGTTCATCTGGCGCATGTGCTGTACCCCGCCACAATACTCATTTATAACAAACTAATACCAAATGCATCGGCATTTTCTGTGAATGTTTTTTCGATGATCACATTCATGTCGCCGCTGCTATTGATTCTTTTTGGGAACTACCAAGAATAGTAACCACTGGCAAAGGCGAAATTAGTCAGTGCCTTTGATTTCAGCACTTGCTTTGGACGATTCGAGATGGTGCACCAGTGCTTCCAGAGCGTCTGCTATTCTGTATAGAGTTGTACCGTGGTCGGCCTGGTGTGCCTCCAGGTTGGAGAGGGTCATCTCCAGGCTGGAGAGGTTGCTGTCTATGTTTCGCAAGTGGTATTCTATGTTATGTAATTCATTTGCCATGACTATTGCGCTCCTGTTCTGATTCCCATTCTTCAATCTGCTCTGGTGTGGTGTTAAAGAGCTTGCCGAGAACTTCGTCTACTGTAGCATCAATGCGTTCTGGTGGATCGAGAATTTGGTCGGCTTCTTTTGGATCGTTGGCTACAGCTTTCGCTGGCTTGCGCTTGTCATCGTTGGTCATTGCTAGGTTTCTCCGAGTTTAGCATAGCGTTATGTTATCAAATAAACGCGATAAAAGCCATAACTGTATGGCGCTGTTGACGAATGAGACTAGCGTCGGATAAGATGATGCACGTATAAAGACGCATCCGAGTTGTGCAGGCAACTCGGATGCTTATGACAATAGTATTTTGGGAGATTACTTATGTCGTCCAGAAAGATACCTCGTATTCGCTTCAAAGCAAAGCGCTTGTGCCTACGTTGTGGACGTGTAGTCGTCAGGCACGGCACAGGAGCCGTTTATCCGCCTCGGCGATCAAGTCTTTGTAGCGCAGGCGCTTTCCGACACCATCGCGGACAGTCTGCGCCATGCGATCCTCAGCATCGAGCTCGCGATTGTTAGCTCGCCACACAAATTCGTCGACGTATCGCTGGAGATGTTTTCCTGACATCCAATGATACGTCCCTTTGTATGCTCGTTTAATGATCGCCCAGAATGACTCGATCCGATTGGTGGTCGCTCCAGTTTCAGGAATTGAGTATTGCTTGGCTTGATGGTCAACGACCTTGCGACGACGTGGCAGGCCCCAATAGGCTCTCGCCTCATCTGTATTGACGATTGCCTCGCGAGTTGTGTGTTCCGTCACAAACTTCTGGAGCGTGGTACTCTTGGTGTCTTCTACCACCTTCGCAGCTACCATGCGACTATCACGATCATAGACTCCGACTACAACAAACTTGCCCGCAGTGCCTCCCCCTTGACGAAGTCTCTTATTGGCATGTTTATTGCGCTCGAGACCGCCGATGAAACACTCATCTACTTCAACCTCGCCAGAGAACTTTATGGAGTCGGCATCCCAAGCATTGCGTATACGGTGCTCCATGAACCAGGCAGTCTCCTGCGCAACGCCTAATTCCTTGTGCAACTGGAGGCTCGACACGCCCTTCACGTGTGAAATCATTAGGTAAATTGCTAACGCCCATGCGCGATAGCCTATCTTCGAGTTTTCCATGAAGCAATTGGATTTGACGCTGAAAAACTTCCGACAAGTCCTACATCGAAATGGCATTCTCGGATGTGTTGTCTTCTCCTGTACGTTCTTACTCTGGCAGTGCGGACAGCAAACCCCGTCCGGCCACCTCTTGCTAACGAACCAGCGTTCTGCCGTTTCGTCGTCAGGGAACATATCCATTAACTGCAATATGCTAAGTTGGGTGGACATATCAAACACATTCTCGTGGTTCATTTGACCACGATAAATAAAAGCCATTGCGCAAGCAATGACTTTTTCAGGAAAAAGGTGAAACTAGATTTGCCCGTCGACAAAACGACGATCAAATTTGATCGTCGAGCTTTTTCGATGTTGCAGCTTGTTGCGAGATGCTGCTTGCCCTAAGATCGCTGACATGGAGTAGCTACGCCCACCCTCGTCCTAGCCCCCCGAAAGGAGGGAAGAACAATGAACCACGAACTACTTCGCTACGTGTTCGTGCTAGTCATTGTGATTGTGTCCGATGGCACAATCAATCTTGGCTGCACGTTCTAGTAGCTCTTTGAACCGCGTAGCTACCCCATCTCAGCGATCTTAACGCCCACTGTCAGCGTGATCTAGGTATATCAATCCCTATGGTTACTATTCTTGGTAGTTCCCTTCTTTTTGCTTTGCTCAAGCGATCGGCGAATGGCTACGTTAGGGAGTCTGCGATTCTCATACTGTCGCTCTGTCTCTTCATCATATCTCCGATCAGCATTTGGATGGACGATCCGCATATGACAGGCTATGTCAATCCTACAATATGGCACAGCCCGACCTATAATGCTTTGCGCCTGTTTATTGTGCCAGTATCGCTTTTGTCGCTCCGGATTGTCGATGGCAGCCGCTATCGCGATGTCAATCAGCGCATTTTTTTCCTGCTGTTGACAGCCAGTCTCATATCACTGGCTACTCTTGCAAAGCCGAGCAATCTCATTGCCTTGATACCGGGACTTTGTCTGCTCGTAGCTTATCGTGTCGTGAAAAGCCAACCGGTCGATTGGGCACTGCTGTTTCTGGGAATAATATTGCCCGGCGCAGTTTTGCTCGCTCTGCAATACCTCATCACATATGAAGACGGCGGCGGAATCCAGTTTGGGCTGTTTACTTTACTGAGACTTTGGCTGCCAATATGGCAGATTCCCATCCGGCTGATCTTGTCGCTAGCATTTCCGCTGAGCGTATATGTGTTGTACTTTTCGGAAGCGCGGAAACACACATATCTGAACATGTCTTGGCTGATATTCTTTGTCGGGCTGGGGTATATGTATTTCCTCACTGAAAACAGTTGGCGTTTCTATCACAGCAATTTTAATTGGACAGCTTACAGCGTCATTTTTGCGCTGATGTATGCTTCAGTGCAATTCCTTGTGGAAAGACGTGTCGCGGAGCGCCGGAGGAAACTGCAAGATGGACACGGGACGAGGGGTCGCCTTTCAATGCGATTTGCAGTAGTTGCCTCTTTATTTGGGTTGCATGTGATATTTGGCATCATCTACTTCTTCCGATTTCAGTTGTTCCCCGTTTGACAAACGTATGCCCAAGCGAACATTAAGAAGGCCCGGTTGGAGAATGAAGCATTGGCGACTGTATATTTGCAGTCAAAAATCATTCGGGTATGGAAAACCGGAGAACATCCACCGCGCGTTCAAATGGCTGCAGGTCACTTAGGAGTAGACCGGGTTGGCTCGCCTTCGATTCGCGGTCGTAAACAATGAGCTTGACGACATAGTCTCCCGCCGAAAGACCTGCCAAATCGAATATGTCGATGTCGATGGGGTCGCCGCTGATAACTCTGTCAGTTTGCCCCACCTTGTTCGCTCTTTCGTCAAAAATCTGCAAGGTAAAAGAATAGACTCTGTCAACTGCATGCGACCATCTTAGATATACCGTAAGCGAATCGGATTGCAGTTCGTATGCCAGGTTACCAAGCTCAGTGCCGTTGTCATAGCGGATGGCAAAGGGCTGCTCATCAGTGACGAGCGCGCAAGGAATGGGTGATTTCAGATAAAAGTCGATAATGTTCTCCGGCTTTTCAACATAACGTTTGCAGAAATTGAATTGTTGAGTGAACCAGCCGAAATCCCCGTCCAGCGTAGATTCGCTTGTCTTAGTCGGATTATGTAGCACCCAGATACCATGACTGTTATCTGCGATTGATTCGGGAGAGGCATACGTAGACAAAGAACTTTCCAAGATCAGTGAGCCCTGAGCGTCACGAGACATATGCACCACATGCGTCCAATCCGAGAGCTGTCGTCGGTAATAAGGCAGCATGATGCGCGTTGCCCCTGAATGCCGAGGATGGAAACTCAGAATGGGTTCGTTATAGCCAGGTAAATTGTTGGCTTCGTAAATGAAGTCTTGATAGTGTGGAACCATGTTTAGGTCCAGTGCGCGCCGATTCGTATAGATTTGCAGATCTTGCGATCCAAGGAAAGAAGCTGAAGAAACTATCCAGAGAGCGAGTAGAGGAAGGCAGAGCATTCGCCGGAAGGGCAACTGGCCAATGGCGATAGCAAGAGCGCAACTCAGAGGCACAGCCAATACCACTGTGTATCGCATCCGCCGCGCAATAAGAATTGGCGAGACTTCATTGGCGATCAATAGAATCGATAAAAGAGCGAAGGCAATCACTGCCAGGTATCTTTCGGCGTCTTTCAGACGCATGCGGTTGAGAATAAGCAGTGCGGCTGCGACAAGTGGAATGAACCAAAGTCCGTTGGAATATATTCGCAGAAGAGCCGAAAATGCTTCTGGCAAGGACAACACAGCTTTTGTCAGAGAGGGTTGGCTGCGCGTAAAGCCTCGGATAAAGACTGGCAACCAGAGCGTGAAAGGCAGGCTGGAGGCAGCCATGACAAAGACCACATACCACCAGCGGCGGACTTTTTGCGCAAACAGCGTATGGTAGGCTACGAGAGCCGCCAGCAGTAAGATTCCGACGTAGTGAACGTACAGGATAGTCGCAACGGATGCGGAGAAAGACAGCCATTTCCAGCGTGATACTGAGGTTGTTCTTAGCAATTGCCAATACGACAAAAGCACCCAGCCACAGATTAGCGGCAATAGCGCGTAAACCCGCGCGATCTGCGAATAGTATTGGGGATAGGCCAGAAACGCCAAGACCCAAGGAGCAGCGACGGCAACGAGCCGATCCCCCGTCAGAAGCGTGAGCTGATTAACAATGGCTAATGCGACCAGGCTAAAGTACACGGAAAGAAGGCGTGCCAAGAACAAATCATCGCCCACGAGCCTACGCCAGACATTCAAGATTAGATAGTATGCCGGGGCATGCTCCGGACTAAGATCGGCTACGCTTTCAAGAGTCTGGCGCAAGCTGAAAGATTCGTTGTGCGACCGACCGTATATGTGCTTTATGGAGTCGAGGTCGTCGAGGGTAATGGGCTTGCTATTCAGATTTGTGAGGCCTATCGCATAGAAAATGAGCAGGCATAAGAGGAGTGCGACAGTTTCTTGACGGCGCATGGCAATGAGGCGGCTTGTTCCGGGTGGAAGTTACATCGTCTGTGTGAATGTTAGTTCATTATAAACAAAAAAAGAAGGAGTGGCGTGGTAGAGAAGTGTTGGCAGCGGCATACTCTCCC
>WTGB01000078.1 GCA_011523735.1 Chloroflexota bacterium | reverse complement strand
ACGGCGCAAAGACATTCTCTTCGAGAACATCCAGGTTAAAGCCCCAGATAGAGACAGTCAGGGTTTGCGTATCCTGGGCGACAGCCGTTGGCACAATCAATCCCAGTAGCAAAACCGCAAGTAAAAGCATAACAAATGGGTAGCTTCTCATGTGTGTATCTCCAATTCCAGATAGTTGAACGAAGCAATTAAGATTTTAACACATGCTTGATGTGAAATCACATTTTCAAGAATGGGCTGATCTCAAATACCATCGGGTATCTCGCGCTTAATCAGCAATCTCTCACAGCCGCTACCGGGTCTGATTACTGCTCGAATAAGCGAAACTGGAGACCTTGGCGTCGCCACAGGTGTTGGCTGTGAGAACCAGGCTGGGCCCCCGTGCTGCTCAATCCAGCGGGAAAATCGGGCGCTTCAAGTGTCGATAGGGAAAGCGCGACAAGTTGGCGCTGCACAAGCCAGCCGTGTCCATCTCGATGACAGCAGCGGCAATCGGTATATATGCGGCGCGATAGGCGACAGCCGATTTGACGACGATCATCTGCTGCGCTTCGGGGATAATGCCGATGTGGCGCAGTTGAGCCAGATCCAGCGGCGGTGTCTTGCGCTCGGTCAGCAGGATATTCACGCCGCCAACACGGAGCCAGGCGCAGCGGCCCATGTGCACCGTGCTGCCATAAAACGAGGCGAAGTGGTTATCCGGCAATTCGCACTCGAAGACGCCATCGGAAAGCGCGCGCACGCTTCCGGTCACGGTTACTGGCTGCCCGTGCCAGTCATCAACTTTTCCGCCGGCATCGAGGGTGACTTCCGCCCCTTTTCCCGCAGTCCAGCAAAGGTCTACCGCTTCCGGATCAGCCAGCACGATCGTCCCTTCGCGGACGTCTTGAGCCAACATCGCGGCCAGCGCATCGGCGCCATCTCCAGTAGTACCGCCGCCGATATTGTCCGCGGAATCCACCAGGATAACCGGTCCGCGTTCGAAGCGCGTCGCTTTCGCAACCGCTTCAGCAGGTTGGAGGAAAATCGGCAAGCCGCTTTTATGATGGCGATAAAGCAGATCGCTGAGTTCTTTCGCATACATATGCGCAAGCTCGGGCTGGTTATCGGTGGTGACGATTATGCTGGGACCCGTGAACGGCGTATCCGCATAGGCAAAGCCAGCCATCACCGCGATGCAAGTCACGTCATCCTCCGCCTCGATTTCAGCGGCGCGGGCATGAACCAGCGAAAGGGGCGTTGCTTCAGTGCCCGTGCTTTGCGCCGGCAACAGCAGGGCTGGGCGAGCTAAAGCGGTCCTCGGCCGAACTTCTCGCCGCAGCAAGCGCGCCATAATCTCTGCCGCTTCAAGGCCCCGCGCATAAGCATCAATATGCGGATTCGTATCGTAGGCCAGCAGCACATCCGCCAGTTCGACCAGGCGCGGACTGATGTTGCCGTGCATATCCAGCAGCACGACAATCGGGGTCTTACCGCCGACGATATCACGCACCTGCGCCAGGATATCCGCTTCAGCGTCCAACTCGCCCTCGGCAACCATCGCGCCGTGCAAAGCCAATAGTAGGCCATCAACGGGCATACACTGCGCAAGCCGATTAGTTAGCTCGCTCAGGAGTTTGCGATAAGCCCCTTCGGTGACGAGGCCAGCGGGCATGGCGGCGGCGTACAGGGTCGGAAGAAGCTGCCAGTTGTATTCAAGCGCCCGCTCGATCATCCCGCCGATGCCGGTGCGCGAATTCCGCATGGTCGAGAGTACGTCCTCGCCGAAATGAAGCGATTGTGCCGCGAAGTCCGCCATCGCCGTCGGCTGCTCCATAAACGTGTGCGTCTCATGCAGGATGCCGCCGATGGCGATTCGCGACCCGGCTGACGCCCGTTTAGCTGACATGTTGTTGCGACTCTCGACTCTAAGCGTAATCTCGCCGGCCGATACAGATTTAAGGCGCAATATGCAGGATCTCGCTCGCTTCTATCATCGGCAGCGGCTTGTCATCGGTCATTCTTTGCACCGCGGCGCTGTCTTTGAAGCCGATTCCGGTCAAAATGCTCACCACCTTTTCGTCGCCACCGAGCCGACCAGCGCGTCGATCCTCCTTTATAGCAGCCCAGACCACAGCCGCCGCCGGCTCAACAAACAAGCCCTCTCGGCTGGCCAGTTCCGATTGCGCCTGGTAGGTAACCTCGTCGGGTATGGATACCGCCCAGCCATCCGACTCGCGCAGATCTTGCAGGACCAGATCGCCATCGGGCGGCGATGTTAGAATGATGCCGGATACCGCGCTGGCGCAATCATCAAGCGGCTGAACCGGACGCCCTTCCCGCCAGGCTTGCGTGATCGGATCGCATCCTTGTGGCTGCACCGCCACCATGCGCGGAAGCCCATCAATGTAACCGGCAGCGTGCCACTCTTTGAATCCCTTCCAAATCGTACTCAACAGCCCGCCTCCGCCGACAGGCACATATACGACATCGGGCGCTTCGTTATGCAGTTGCTGACAGACCTCGTATGAAATCGTCTTCGCGCCTTCCATAGACTGCGGACTGTTGCTGCGAGCGGTAATCAGCATGAGCCAATTGTTGGCGTCGCACAGCGCGGCGATGTTGTCCCAGGTCGCCTTCTCGGCGGCCGGATCATAGCCCAGTCGCTTGACAGACATCACCTGGGGACCGTAAGACATGATCTGCGCGATCTTCGCCCGCGGCGCTCGCTCCAGCGTGAAAAGATAACCATCGACCGCCGCTCGCGCGCCATAGGCGGCCAAAGAGGCGCCCGCGTTGCCCGATGATGTGGCCGCCCATGCGCGCCGTCCGAGTTGCCGCAGGTAGGTGATGCCGACCGCTGCAATCCGGTCCTTGTAAGAGCCGGTCGGGTTCAATCCTTCATTCTTGAAATAGAGCCGCGACAAGCTGATGCCGGGTCCCAGTTGCGACGATGACAATAGTGGCGTGTCGCCTTCTCCCAAGCTGACAATATGTCTTTCGTCGGTCAAAGGCAGGCGAGCAGCGTAGCGCCAGATGCCGGGCAGGTGGCGCTGCAGCGGGATTTCGGCAGAATCGTAACGTACATCCAGGACACCGCCATCATGCGGGCAGTTCGCCACGGTCAGATCGCCGCAGGTCCGTCCGCAGGTCATGCATACCAAATGGAACATAGTCGCCAGCGCCACCTTGTTGCTTGCGATTTGGATTGTAAATCCCGCCAGCGCTGTCCGCTACCTGTTGCCGCCGGGGGCTTCTCCCTGCCGCCAGGCCTCTGTCAAGTTATGCTGTGGCAATTCCTTTACGCGCAACCCGCTCTTCGCTGGATCCTGATAGCAGCCAAAATAGCGATCAATCTCGCGATTCAGCCCTTCGACGATGGACTGATATTTGTGACTGCCGTAAAGATTATGAGATTCTGTCGGATCACCCATCAAGTCAAAAAGCTCGCAGGGAGCGTCATCGTAATACCGGCGAATCAGCTTATACTGTAGCGTTCGTGCCATCCGCAAGTCACCGTACTCGCCGAACTGCATCGCGCGCCAGCCAGGTGAAGCAGGCGAATTATCCAGCAGCGGCAAGAAACTGCGGCCCGGGTAGCTGCCTTCGTCATCGAGCATGTGCGAGACGCCGGCATAATCAGCAATGGTCTGAAATAGATCGAGATGGTCGACGAACTCCGAGCGCCGTTGATGTGCGAACAGATCTCGCGGCTGATTGAATATCAAGGGCACGCGGATCGATTCCTCCAGCATATTCAAGGGCAGCGTGGCATTGCCCTTTCCCCATAAGCCATGATGACCGCAGCAAAGACCGTGATCGGAGGTAAAGACAACAAGCGCCTGTTCACGAAGTTGCAGCGCTTCCAACTCGTCTAGCAAGCGTCCAATCGCCTCGTCAATGTGCGATATGGCGGCGAAGTACTGCGCCAGCGCTTCTCGCGGATCCAGGCGCGTCGGCAATGTCGATTCGAGTGCCTGCCGTCCAAAAGGATAGGCGGGCTGGTCAAGCAGGTCTTCAAAAGCTTTATTGCGATAACCGGAGACCAATCGTTCCGGTTGGCCCCGCCAGGGATTGTGCGTGCCAAAATATCCGATGTGCAGAAAGAAGGGCGAATCCTTGTCGCGCTGGCGCAGAAACTCGATCGCCTGATCGGTGATGACCTGCGTCCGTTGACCGGCGATCGTCTCAATGGTCCCATTCAAGCTGAATCGATGGTCGCCGCCGTGTTCAGCCGGGTAATCGCCGACCCCGCTGAACCAGTGACCGAAACCCGCCTGCGGTTGATCATCGTTGCCCAAATGCCATTTGCCGCAATGTGCCGTTTGGTAGCCCGCTTGTGAAAGCAGCTGCGCCAGCGTGACCTCATCTTTGAGCCAAGGACGTCTGTGAATCTCCGGAATGGTTGACGAAAGATAATCGTGGATGCCGTGTTGCGACGGCAAACGGCCCGTCAACAAACTAGCGCGGGCGGGCGAGCACACGGGCGTAGGCGTGAAAGCGTTGTCCATTTGTACGCCGGTGGCGGCGAGGTAATCCAACGTTGGACTGTGAATTTCGCTGTTGCCGTAACATCCGAGAGCCCATTGCGCCAGATCATCGTTGACGACCAGGATGATATTCTTCTGCTCACTCCTTGGCATTGTTTACCCTCGCCCGACGCTGCATGAGTTCTCGCAACTTCTGACTGTCTTCTGCCCGAAAGTCCTCGCTTATCGGAGTATCAAAGTCCTGATCCCCCGTCTTTCTTAGCCATTCTTGAAGTTCCGCTTCTAATTCGAGGACCGCGTTTCTGTATTCCGAATGCTGATAAAGATTGACCAGTTCGTAAGGGTCGGCTTCGAGATCGTATAGCTCGCTATCGTAGTTTTGATAGGCGATCAACTTGTACTGATTCTTGATGAGGGCTCGGCCCAGTTCAATTGTGCCGAAACCATGACCGTAGGTCTCGACCAGCAGGGACGGTCTTTCGCTGAAGCTGCTGCCTGTTGCCAGGGGCAGCAGGCTTTCGCCATCGACCGGACGCTCGAACTTCGTCCCAGCCGCATCCAGAATGGTTGGCGCGATGTCCGTGCCGCAAGTGAGCGCGTTTGATATATGCCCGGCCGGGATCTTCCCGGGATGTCGTATCGCCAGCGGGACACGCAACACTTCTTCCGTCAAGTACGACCCTTTGTCGAATCGTCCGCCATGACTGGCCAAGGCGTCGCCGTGATCGGCAGTCCAAATGACCAATGTATTATCAGCTAGCCCCAGCTCGTCCAATTTGTCGAGCACCAGGCCGCCAGCGGCATCTACCATGGTGATGTGGGCGAAGGCGCGCGCGATGATCCGCTGCCACTCGCCCCAGCTGAGATTGCTGGGCGTCGCAAAGCGCCCGTTTTCATCAATCAAATTGTCATGCGGATCCTGCCAATAAAAGTCGGGTTTGCCCTCAAGCGTGTCGACAAAACTACCATATACCGGAATATCTTCAGGATCATACAGATCGGCGAATTCTTTGGTCGGGAAGAAGGGCTGATGCGGTCCCCAGAAGTCAAGCCGCAGATGGAACGGCTGATTATTGTCCGCGGCCGCCAGAGCCTCCAGTTGCTCGCAAGCCATATCAGCCAGGAAGAAGGCTTCATGGCTTTCCTTGGGCGTGGTTGTGATGCCAGTAGCATGTTCGCCGCACCAATAGCGCTCGCTGCGATAGGACGCGCCGACTTTCAGATGGGGAAACTCGCGATTCATAACGAAACTGTCAAAGACATATTCCACCTGATGTTCCGCCGCCGGCAAGTTATTCTTCCGCAGATAATCGTGATACTCCGGGCTGATATATGGGTTGCCGTAATCTTCGAGTGAGAAGCCTTCGCAATCGAAATCAAGAGCCGTACCGGCGCCGGCGTGCCATTTGCCATAATAGAAGCAGCGATACCCGGCCCGCGCGAGGTTGTTTAAGTAGATCTCGTGGACGTAAGGCGCATTGGAGTAATTGTAGTAGTTGCGATGATTGTGGGGGTACAAACCGGTAGAAAGCGTGCGCCGTGAGGGACCGCATAGGGGGACAGCGCAATATGACCCTTCGAAGCGCGCCCCGCCCTCCGCCAGGCGGTCAAAATTAGGCGTCAGCGGTCGTGGCCCGCCATCCCAGCCGTGTCGGTAGTAGGCTTGATGGTCATTGACGATGAGGACAATATTCGGACGCTGAACCAATTTGACTGTTCTCCTCAGGCAAACGCCATGGCGCAAGCCAATCAATTCAGGGTCAGATTCTTGCACAGGCGCGCCGATTCCGCAAAATTTGCGCTGTAACTGCCACAGAGTTAGACTTTGTCCTTAAGTTGAGCGATAACAAGTTTGTCGAGGAGAGAATGACATGCGGCATAGATTAGTGATTTTGCTTTGCGTATTTCTAGTAGCAGCGACATCGTTCTACACACCGGTATTCGCTCAAGACGAGGTCACCATCGACTTTTGGATTCCGGGAGGGCGCGGTCGCGATGAAGGCACGGCCGCGGTTATCGAGGCATTTGAGGCGCAGAACCCCAATATTAAGGTCGAGTTGACGGCGATTCCCTTCGGCGAATTCTTCGATTCACTACAAGTGGCTTTCGCTGGCAACAGTCCGCCGGATGCCGCTTTGATCGATGGCGTCGGCGTTCAGAATCTGGCTTATAACGGCGCGCTCTTGCCGATCGAAGACATGTTCAGCGAAGAGGACATGGCCGATTTCATGACGGACTTGATCGAGATGGTGTCGCTCGATGGACATATGTTTGGCGCGCCCTGGGCTAACGCCGCCGATGCCATGTATTACAACGTCGATATGTTTGAGGCTGCCGGCGTTGAAGCGCCGAAGACCCTGGACGAAGGCTGGACCTGGGCTGAATTCGTCGAGAATGTCAATACCGTGCGGGCGCATCAGGCGGAAATGGGCAATGAGGTTTGGGGCATGATGGGCTTCAATAACCCCCTGCAAGGTGCCTTCTTCACCTGGACGATCATCCGCAGCGCCAGCAGCCCCGGCGAGCCGCTCTGGGAAACGATCGCGCCGGATTTGTCCACCTTTGCTGGCTATATCGATACGCCGGAAGCGATGGAAACCTATGCCTTTTACCAAAGCCTGTATATCGATGGCTTCATCCCTACCGACAATATCCCCGATGCCTTCCCCAATGGCTTGACAGCGACTTTCTTCGCCATTCCGCCGACTGGCACGGTTCTGGCGCGCAACTTCCCTGATTTGAATTGGGACGTCATGCCGATGCCCTACATCAAGACGCCGATCACCCACACCGGCTCCTTTGCGCCCGGCGTCGCCGCCAAGAGCGATAATCCCGAAGAGGCGAAAGCCTTCGTCAAGTTCTTCACCAGCCAGGAAGGCTACGCCACCTATCACAACGTCACCAAAGTCGTGCCCGGCCGCAAGTCCATGCAAGCGCAATTGCCGGACTTCCAGGAAGGCTATCTCGCGCTGCTCTTTGATGAAATGGTTGAGTGGGGCGTCGCGCGGCCTGGGGGGCCGG
>WTGB01000165.1 GCA_011523735.1 Chloroflexota bacterium | reverse complement strand
CCGTTAAGGACACGGCCCTCAACCGTGCGCGTCTGCCAGTTCCGCCATCAGGGCTATCGCAGCCCAAGTATAAAGGTTTCCGTTAGCTTGTCAATGCCGCCAGGTCTTAATTCATCTTGAGCGAGCGCCGTTCCTGCCGTATTATACGGCGGTATTTGACACGAGTTTCTACCGCGGAAGGTCTGACATAGATGCGCATTGCATTAGATGCGATGGGAACAGATAGCCGTCCTTTGAGTGATATTGCGGGCGGCGTCCTGGCGGCGAATGAATTTGGTGACACGATTGTACTTGTAGGCGATCAGCAGCAAATTGAAGCCGAACTCAAGAATCACGCTGTCAATTCTGGCAAGGTTGAGATTCTGCATGCGCCCGTTGATATCGCTATGGATGCCAAGCCTACCGATGTCATCAAATCTGCCGCCACATCGTCAATACATGTCGCGCTTGACGCAGTAAAGAAGGGCGAAGTCGATGCCTTTGTGACTATGGGCAATACCGGCGCCGTGCATGCGATCGCGACTTTGAAGACGCTGCGGCGTATCCCGGGCGTCAAACGTCCGGTCCTTTCCGCGCTCTTTCCGGTAAACAACCATCGTATGATATTTCTCGATGTCGGCGCCAATACCGATGTCAAGCCCGAATGGGTGACTCAATTCGCAGTCATGGGAAGCATTTACGCCAAGCTCGTTCTCAAATACCCCAAGCCCCGCATCGCCCTGCTTTCGAACGGGGCGGAAGAAACAAAGGGCAATCTGCTCATACGAGAAGCCTCGGAGTTAATGCGTCGCAGCAAGATGAATTTCGTCGGCAATGTCGAACCCGTGCAGTTGATGACGTCAGTCGCTGATGTGATAGTGATGGATGGCTTCGTTGGCAATATCGTCTTGAAGATGTTCGAGGCGACAGCGCACTATGTCGCTACTCTAATCCGTCAAGAATTCCGCAACGATGTCTTGTCGATGTTGGGCGGAGCACTGGCAAAACCAGCCTTCAACCGCATTCGACAGCAAGTAGACACATCTGAGATCGGCGGCGCTCCCCTACTCGGGGTAAACGGAGTTGTCATAATCGGACATGGGCAGAATTCCGCAGTTGGCATCAAGAACGCCATCCAGCAGGCGCGCGCGGCCGTTCGCGAAAATGTCATTGGCGCCATTCGCAACGGTATCGCGCAGGAGGCACAATGAACCGAGGCGCGGCCACGTGGAACTAACTCGGCACGAGCGCAAGCGGGTTGTCATCACAGGCTTGGGGGTCGTATCGCCCCTAGGCGCGAAGACTGCCTACTGGGATGCGATCCAAGCGGGCCAATCTGGCATCCGCAGGTTGGAAAATATCGAGACCGATCATCTCGATGTCAAGATCGGCGGGGAGATCCGGGATTTTGATTCATCGGCTTATATTCCGCGCAAGCAAGCGCGACGCATGGGTAGAGCTACACAGTTTGCGATTGTCGCTGCCGTTGAGGCGGCCAAAGACGCTGGGCTGTCGGTGGAAGAAATAAGCGCCATCGGGGAGCGCGTGGCAACGGTCATCGGCACTACGCTGGGCAGTTATGAAGTTGGGGAATCCGGCATCAATAGTTGGCGAAAATCTGGCTACAGGCACGCCAATCCGATGAGCATTGTCAACGCTTTGCCAAATATGCCCGCTCATTACGTCAGCAAAATGATGACCGCGGTAGGTCCTTTGATTACGCCATCGGTTGCCTGCGCCACTGGCATTCAAGCGATAGGCGAAGGGACTGACTTGATTCAGCTTGGCAAATGTGACCTGGCGATTGCCGGCGCGCTAGACGCGGTTATGTTCGATTACATTCTGGCGGGCTTCAGCGCCACCCGCGCGCTGACCCGCGGATACAACGATGCGCCAGAACAAGCGAGCCGGCCCTTTGACGCCGACCGATCTGGCTTTGTCCTGGGCGAAGGTGGAGCGGTCTTCATCATCGAAAGCCTGGAGCACGCGCTCAAACGGGATGCGCCAATTTACGCCGAGGTATTGGGCTACGCCGCCTCATCCGATGCCTACCACGTCGCCGCGCCCGATCCAAACGGTGGCGGCGCCAAACGCGCTATGCGCTGGACGCTGCAAGATGCCAAGATCAACCCGACGGAAATCGAGCACATAAACTCCCATGGCTCATCGACGCAGGCCAATGACGCCATCGAGACAGCAGCAATCAAAGAGGTATTTGGCGAAGCTGCCTACAATATCCCGGTTACATCAACCAAGAGCATGATCGGACATGCCATGGCTGGCTGTGGCTCGCTAGAAGTTGCTGCCTGCCTCATGACACTGTCGCGCGGGGTACTGCATCCCACGATCAACTATGAAAAGCCTGACCCCGCCTGCGATTTGGATTATGTGCCGAATACCGCGCGGGACGTTCCGGGCATTCGCACCGTCATGTCCAACAGCTTTGGTCTGGGCGGGCAGAATGCTTCAGTAATTCTACGCAAGATATAGCGACAGGGAGCGTAAATGTCACAAGCCGTGACGATTATAGGCGGAGGCTTGGCGGGCAGCGAAGCCGCCTGGCAGTTGGCGGAACGAGACCACCATGTACGACTGTATGAGATGCGGCCGGTTAAGTCGACTGGCGCGCACGTCAGTGACCGTCTGGCGGAATTGGTATGCAGCAATTCACTCGGGTCGAAGCTGCCCGACCGCGCTACCGGGATTCTACAGCGCGAAATGCGGCTGCTCGGCTCGCTGCTGTTGCGCTGTGCGCAGGAGGCGGCCCTGCCCGCTGGCGGCGCCCTCGCTGTTGATAGAGACCACTTTGCCGAGCGTGTCACTTCTCTAATATGCCATCATAAAAACATTGAAGTAATGCGTGAGGAAGTCAAGACACTCCCCCTGCACGAGCCGACCATCGTCGCTACCGGCCCATTGACCTCCCCTGCTCTGGCTCAAGAAATCGGCAAGTTAACCGGCGAGGATTATCTTTACTTTTACGATGCCATATCGCCGATAGTGCGGGCGGAAAGCATCGACATGAGCCGCGCCTTCCGAGCAAACCGCTATGAACGCGGCGAAGCTGAGGCGGGCGATTATATCAACTGTCCAATGAATCGCCAAGAATATGAGCGCTTCGTTATAGCGCTCCAGAACGCTGAAACCATTGAACTACGTGACTTTGAACGGGAGGACCCTAACTTTTTCGAGGGCTGCGTTCCCATTGAGCAATTGGCGAAACGGGGCGAAGACACTCTGGCCTACGGTCCCATGCGACCAGTCGGCTTGACTAACCCTCATACTGGGAGACGTCCACACGCAGTTGTCCAACTGCGTCAAGATGACCTGGCTGGCAGCTTGTACAACATCGTCGGATTTCAGACGAATATTCGTTGGAAGCGGCAGCGGGAGATACTGCGACTGATACCGGGTCTGGAAGACGCCGAATTCCTCCGCATGGGGCAAATGCATCGCAATACCTTTCTGAACGCACCTGCCCTACTCTATCCAACGATGCAGTTCAGAAGCCGGGCCACACTATATTTCGCCGGGCAGATCACCGGCGTCGAAGGCTACGTCGGCAACATCGCTACCGGTTTCTTGGCGGCGCTGAATCTGTCTCGACAACTCCGCGCTTTACCCGCTTGGGTTCCACCGCAAGATACGATGCTGGGCGCTCTTTGCCACTATGTCACTCATACAGACCCGAGGCGCTTCCAGCCTATGAAGGCAAATCTGGGCATATTGCCTCCCCTGGCGGTCAAGATTAGAAATAAGGCGGAGAGAAAGCGCGCCTACGCCGAACGCGCGGCGGAGTCTATGAAAACGTCCTTGGCGAGCCTTGACGATTGCCTGATTGAAGCTGACCGGGCTCCAATACGGATCGAAGCATGATGACGAATCATAACTACAGTAACAGTCAGTTTGCTGAGCGTGCTTATCTGGTCGGCGTTGGACTGCGGCAGGAACGCGCCTTGCTCTCGATTGAAGATTCTCTTCGTGAGTTGGCGCTGTTGGCGGAGACAGCTGGCATCAACGTCGTAGGTCAGGCCAGCCAGCTTGTTCGGCAGGTCAATCCCAGGACGCTGATAGGCACGGGCAAGCTGGACGAAATCATTGAGCAGGTTTTTCACTTGGACGCCAGTATACTGATCTTCGACAACGAACTGTCACCCCGCCATCAGCGCGAAATCGAGAAGCAACTCGGCGAGACTGTTAGACTGCTTGACCGATCGGCACTGATATTGGACATATTTGCGCAGCACGCGCGCACAAGCGAAGGCGCGCTGCAAGTAGAATTGGCGCAATACGAATATCGCTTACCTCGTCTCACTCGGCAATGGACGCACCTGGCGCGGCAAGCTGGTGGCGGCGGCGCGCGCGGTGGCTCAGGCGGCGTCGGTCTGCGCGGTCCCGGTGAAACTCAACTCGAAGTTGATCGACGGGAAATTACGCGCAAGATTAGCAAACTCAAGAAAGATCTCGAACAAGTCCGCGCCCACCGCAATCTGCATCGTCAACGGCGGCGGCGTTCCGGTTTGCCGCTGGTGGCCCTAGTCGGCTACACAAACGCGGGCAAGTCTACGCTTATCAACGCCCTGTCCGATTCAGATATCTATACAGCGGATCAACTCTTCGCCACGCTTGACCCGACCACCCGCCGTGTGGATCTGCCCGATGGCAGCGCAATGCTGCTGAGCGATACGGTCGGCTTCATACAAAAACTGCCAACGACCCTAATTGCCGCCTTCCGCGCCACGCTTGAAGAGGTGCTCGAGGCCGATTTGCTGCTTCACGTCGTGGATATCAGCCACGAAAACGCCATGCAGCATATCGAAGCGGTCGAAGATACGCTCGCTGAAATCGATGCTTCCAATATGTCGCGACTGCTTGTGTTGAACAAGATTGACCGCATTGAAGGGGGCTTGCCTCAAGTGGGGCTCGTCGACAATTATGCCGGGATCGTGTCGATCTCGGCGCAAGCGCAAACTGGATTGGACTTCCTGCTGCACTCAATCGCTGATGCGCTGGCTCAGCAAAAGACCCGGCTAGAAGTGGTCATTCCCTATCAGGCCGGTCAGATTTATTCAGAGTTGTACGACAAGCGATATATCGAGACAGAAGCGACCAGCGAAGACGGATGGGCTTTGACCTTGCGCTTGCCGATTGCTGATCGTGACCACTATCGCAAGTTCGAAGTTGACGAGGCTTTTCGTCGCGACACGTCCCTTGAATAGCGACGACTAGGTCGGCAACTGCAGCCAATAGATCTCCGGGCGGAAGCGGCTATGCAGGAACAAGCGCAAGTCGTCTGACAAAGTGATCGCCAAAGGCGCCGGAATATCGGAAAAAACGACCGATTCGACATCATTGTTGCTGCAGCCGGCCTCATGGCAAAGCGCCGGGTCGATCCTGCCAATCACGCCGCGCGTCCCTAGAGCGTAAGCAAAATACAACTTGCCGTCGCCGCCCATGATCAAATTAGCCGTGTTTTGCAACCCGGATACCAGCGGCTTGATTTCGGAGTACTCTATGTCGTTGATGAATTCGAAATACTCGATACCGCGTCTCGCGCTGCCACCGTTGGCAAAATAGACCTTGTTGCCATGGCGAACAATGCCGGTCGGCGCGCGTAGTTCACTGTGGGTGACTCGCTTCTCGCCGTTTTCCGACACTTCGACGATGCTGTTCGTTCGTACATCGGTAATCAAATAGCGAGACTCATCCAGCCTGGCAATCCCCCATGGGGCTTCGACGGCCGTGGTGAAACGAGCAGGCGCCGAACGTGACTGATCTACTTTCCAAACAGTGCCATTTTCTGAATCGGGCACCAGAATATCAAAGCCAGCCACCGTTTCCTCGATGAGCAGCATATTGCCGTCCCGCGTACCGAAGACGAATGTAATCGTATCTCCCGTACGATCGTCGATCTTGTAGATAGTCCAATCGCCATTGCAAACTGTGTAAAGGCTATTGTCGTGCCAAACGAAACCATTAGGACGCTGTACATTGCCGACCAACAACTCCAAATCATCTTGCAGGAAAGGACTCTCCAAGTCGATGCTTGTTATCGAAGCGGCGACCTCTGCGCCGGCCGGGTCAGGTTCCGTCGCAGCCTGCGATCCTTGACCGAACACAGGGGTGGCTATCCACAATACGAACAAGGGGATCAATAATTTCATGGGTATGCAGTTTCCGTCACGCAATAGCTTGCACCTTAGCAAGTGTGGAAAGTGAGAAACATTCTACATTACTTGCGCATCGACCTCTAGCGCGAGACCACAACCAGGGTCTGCAACAATCAGCCGACAACTGGTCTGAAGTATAATAAGGTGGTTGGCTGCAATAAGATGGCGCTGATAGCTTCGATCAAGCATATGACTTCAGATATAGCGGAATATGAAGCCGAGACAATTCCCGGCATAGAGACCTTCGCTCTTGACGAATTGTACCGTCTGTATGGTCGCGAGGTCAGCCAAGTTCGCCAGACTCGACCGGGTTTCTTGCGCTTCCGCTATCGAGGTGCGCCACAAACGCTCTCCCTCCTGCGCTCCATCATCGCGATTTATCGCATTCACTGTTTCTCTATTCCCCGGCCAAGAGCCTTGCTCGGCCACGAGCATTTCACACGATTGACAATGATACTGCGGCAAACAGCGGCGAGCTTTAACATCGTGCCTGAGACCTTAGGCATAGGCGCTGCCGGTTCACAGTCAAGCGTGTTTCGTCGCTTGCGATTGGAACTTTCCGCGGCGCTCGCCCTACAGCCCGCCGATGATGGCAAAGGCGAGCTATTCCTGCGCCTGATTAGACAGGCGGACGGTCCCGGATGGGAGCTTCTTGTCCGCACGACGGCGCAACCTCTATCGAAACGGGGCTATCGCGTGGCTGATGTACCCGGCGCCTTGAATGCGACTGTCGCTTTTGCGATGACCTGCTGTGGATCGCTTCCTCACAAAGCGCGCGTCGTCAACTTATGCAGTGGATCGTCTACAATTCTCATCGAGCACAGTTTAACGCGCGCCGCAGATAGCCTGTTCGGCGTCGATACCTGCGGGGACATGCTCAACATTGGCAGGCGAAACACGCGAGCCGCTGGGATGAGCGCCGCGATAGGCCACCTGCTAGCTGATGCCAGGCGGGCGCCATTGCCATCTCGCTCAGTTGACCGTCTCTATGCAGATTTGCCCTTCGGTCATCACATCGGCTCACATCAGGATAATCTCAAGCTTTACCCCGCTATTCTGCAAGAAGCGCAGCGCTTGGCTCAAGCGCATACGACTTTCGTCGTCTTGACACATGAAGTGAAGCTAATGAAACGTTGTCTCGGAAACTCTGCCTGGCAGATTACCGATGAAACGGTGATAAACCTAAGGGGGCTTCATCCGCGGCTGTTTGTGCTCAATCAGAATTCAGCTAGGATAGTGAAGTGACCATTATGAAAATTGGCGAAAGCCGTTGATGTTAAAACGGTATTTGTTGTCTCTCCTGTTTGTAATTCCTCTAGCCTGTTGCCGGCCCGCTGGCGAAACGCAGTCTTACAATGTGCAAATTGCCGTTGATGGCAGCAAGCAGCTTTATAGTCTTTCACGCCCAGTGACAGTAGATCAACTGCTCACCAACACTCAAATAGAGTTGGGACCACTGGACCGAATCAGTCACCCGCTGGTGGGACAGATATCTGACGGAATGCTGATTACGATTCGACGAGTGCGTGAAGAGGAGATCTGCGAGCGGCAGGAGATACCGTATCAGCAGAGGTTGCTGACGAAAGAGGGGGTTCCCGCCGGTGGCAAGCAGTTGGGGCAAGTTGGCGTCGTCGGGGTAGAGGAAGCGTGCTATCGTGTCGTTCTGGAGGACGGGCAGGAAGTCAAGCGTGCCCTGATCGACGAGCCCATCGTCCTTAGGGCGCCGGTCGCTGAAATTATCTATGCCGGATCTGAAGAATCCGTCACGCCGATAGCCATCACTGGGCGACTCAGCTATATCAACCACAACAACGCCTGGACAGTAAAAGGCAATACAACCAATAAAACGCCACTTACCGCGGACCAGAATCTTGACTCTCTTGTCTTTCATCAGAACGAAGCCGGCACAATGCTGGTCTTCACCAGCGAAACTGACCCGACCGACGACTTCTTCAATGAGCTTTGGATGGTCGCCGCTGACGGCAGCGCTGAACCGCAGCGGCTGACACCGAGCGATGTCCTATACGCAGAATGGCGACCGCGCTCCAGCAATACGCTTGCCTATTCAACTGGCGAACGCAGCGCCGGCGCGGCTGGCTGGAAAGCGTTGAACAACTTGTGGTTGATGAAAATCGACCTGCAAAGCGGCCGCACACTCACAATTGAAGAGGCACTATCTGAATCAAACGGCGGATTCTATGGTTGGTGGGGTACGCATTTCGCTTGGTCACCTTTGGGCAATCAGATGGCCTGGGTTCGCCCGGACGGCTTCGGGCTGGTTGACTTCGAGCGGCGGCGCTCAATAACCTTCGCCGATTATGCCGTCTTCCAGAGCGCAACTACCTGGGTCTGGCTGTCGTCGCTGTCCTGGTCCTTCGACAGCAAATTGTTAGTTTCCACCATACATGGACTTCCGCTGGCAAACGAACCGGCGGAAACAAGCCCGATTTTCGATGTAACGATAACGAGCGCCGACGGACGGTTCTCTGAATCGCTCAGAACCGAAGCCGGCATGTGGGCGGCGCCATCATTCTCGCCGGAGATAGCCCTCACTGGAAGCGCGCAAAGCGCTGGCTATCTTGCCTGGCTGCAAGCGCGCGAACCCCATAACAGTATGAGCGGCGAATACGATCTGATAATCGCCGATCGCGATGGCAGCAACCAACGTCGCCTTTTCCCCATGCCCGGTGAAACGGGGATTCTTAAGCAGGACTATGGCTTGACGCCCGTCGACTTCGCCTGGAGCCCGGATGCGCGCCATATCGCCATAACCTACCAAGGCGATATATGGCTGGTCGATATTCAGTCCGGCGAAGCATTTCGGCTCACGTTTGATGGCGGCTCGTCAAATCCGGTGTGGACCCGCTGATGCGCAAACTGCTGCTGCTGGCTGTAAGCATACTCTTGGTCGCGGGTAGCCTCACGGCGACGCTCGGCACCTTGGATCTTCGGGATTTCGAGTTGCGCGGTTATGTCGATCCGACTAAGGAGCAAGACATCCCCTTCATAGAACCGCGAATGGGTGTCAACGTTGAATTGCTGCAATATGATCAGACGGAGTTGCATCGCCAATTGGATCTGATCAGCAAATCCGGCTTTCGCTGGATCAGGCAATTCGCTTACTGGGATGACATCGAAAAGCAGCAAGGCCTGTTTGACTGGGCTGCTTGGGACCAACTGGCAGTCGCCTTCAAAGACTTCCCGCGTCTAGAACTGGTCGCTGTCCTGATGCATTCACCAGAATGGGCGCGTGAATCGCGCGGGCAGGCAACATTAAGCCAGTCCGCTCCACCTCGAGACGCAGCTACATTTGGCGCCTTCGCCAGCGCCTTCGCCTCTCGATTCGGCGCCTGGATCGACTACTATCAGATCTGGGACGAGCCAAACCTGTCCGACGCCTGGGGCTCATTGGATCCGCGCCCGGCGGAATACGTATCGCTTTTGGCTGAAGCAGGCGAAGCTGTCCGCCTAGCCGACTCATCAGCAACGATTGTTGCAGCGGCTCTGGCGCCAACGACTGAAACCGGCGGTCGCAATATCAGCGATATTCGTTACCTCGAAGCGATGTATGCATTGGGCGCTGGCGAGATCATGGACGTGGTGGCCGGCAAACCCTACGGATTTTCATCGTCGCCGCTTGACCGCCGCGTGGATGAACAAATTCTTAATTACTCACGCATCATTGCTCTCCGCGAAGTGATGGAAAATCACGGCGATGCCAAAAAACGGCTGTGGGCGAGCAACTATGGCTGGAATGCGCTGCCATCGGATTGGCAAGGCGCCCCGTCTATCTGGGGTGCGGTGACTGAACCCGAGCGAAGTCAATATACCTTGCAAGCTCTCGATCGCACGCACCGCGAATGGCCCTGGCTCGGTGCGATGTTTCTGCATCACTGGCAGCCGGCGGCACAAGCTAACGATGCGCAGTGGGGCTTTGCACTCTTGCAGCAGAACGATGAGCCATCGCCGTTGCTGCTGGCTCTACAAGAGTATCCACTTCCTGACGTCGCGCAAAACGGTTTGTACCATGCCCTTAATGAACACGCGCGTTACAGCGGTATCTGGCAGTTTAGTCAGCTCGGCGCCGATATCGGCTGGCTTCACGAAAGCGATAGCCAACTGGCATTTGACTTCTATGGCGCCGATCTCGCTATGCTCCTGCGGGAGGATGACTATGTCGCCTTTCTTTATCCCACAGTAGATGAACAGCCGGCAAATGCCACGCAGAGGGACTCCAGCGGAAACGCTTACATCTTCCTGCGGAGCAATTCTCGAGGACCGGAGACGAATCTCGTGCCTGTCGCCGTGGATCTTCCCCTTGAGCGGCACAGGCTTCATGTCATTGCGGATCGGGGGTGGGACCGCTGGGCGATAGCCGGTTACGCCGTCAGTTCCGGCGACCTAAGCCTGCCCTACAACCGACAGATCGCCCTCGGCTTCGTGGCGACCTGCCTGTCTCTTCTGGCTTTCGTCCATACAGTCCTCACCGCTCCATGGCGTACCTGGCTGCCATCGCTTAGCTTCCTTGCCACTGGCATCAGCGCCACACTGCACCTCACTATGACCGGCATCACATCCCTGTTCATGATGATGGCGCTGCTCTGGACCTGGAACTCGCCCCGGACTTCATTGCTTTTGCGAGACGAGGTCAACATCTCGCTGGCGCTTCTTAGCGGGGGCCTGCTCTATCTCTCTCCGAGTTTCATTATCTCAATCTTGTTGGCATTTGGCTTGTTTGTACTGATCTACCACCGTCTGGAAAACGGTCTCATATTGACCTTGCTCTGGGCGCCGTTTTTCCTCTACCCCGTGGAGCTATATACCTACGCCTTTCCCATGGTCGAGGTGATGATACTGATTACGGCTGCGGCTGGCTTTTTCAGATTCATAGTAGCCCTGGGCAAGCAACTGCAGATGAGTAACGCGGCGTTCCCGTTGATTTCAGGACGTCTGCGCTCTTCCCTGTACACAATGGATCTCGCCGTCGGCGTCATCGCGCTTTGCGGAATTTTATCGTTATTGTGGGCGCAACACCCGGAGACAGCGCGAACAGAGTTGCGCACTCTGATATTCGAGCCGCTGCTATTCTATATCTTGCTGCGCGCCGTCCGTCCAAGCAAGGCAACACTGGTTCGGCTCTTCGCCGCCCTTGTCGTGGCGGGCGTCCTGGTTGCGCTCATCGGCATGTTTATGTATTTCACCAAGGAAGGAAGTTTCTACTCCGCAGAATATGGCTTTCGCAGGTTGGAGAGCGTTTACGGTTCGGCGAATAACGCGGGATTGCTCTTCGGACGCACGCTGCCAATCGCCTTGGCTTTCCTGCTTGCCAGTCGCAACAGACGCACACGCTTGCTCGCCGGACTGGCGTTGCTCTGCATGCTGCTGGCTCTCTTGCTCACGCTTAGCACGGGTGCGATTCTTATCGGTGTGCCAGCAGGCGCGATAACGGTCTTTGTTGCCGCATATCGACGCCGAGCAATAATGCCTTTGATCGGTGTAGGAGCGCTTGCTACCGCGTCCTTTGCCGTGTTGACGCGCCTCTCGGATCGTATGGCCAACGTTTTGGACTTTACTAGCGGGACGACATTTGTGAGACTTCGTTTGTGGGAAAGTACCATGGCGATCTTGGGCGACCATCCGTTGACCGGCATCGGACTAGATCAATTCCTTTATCTATTCGGCGGAAAATACATCAAGCCCGACGCAATATGGGATCGTGATCTTTCTCACCCACATAACTTTGTCCTTGACTTTTGGACGCGGCTGGGCTTGCTGGGCATTAGCGTCTTTTTCGTCATTCAGTTTGTTTTCTGGACTACGATCTTTCGGCTCTTGCGGCGCTACCGCCATGGCGACTCCTTATGTTTCGCTATGGCTCTCGGTTTGCCCGGCAGCATGGCTGCTCTGCTCGGGCATGGAATAATTGACAATAGCGTCTTTGTCATTGATCTCGCCTTTATATTTATGTTCCAGCTTGCCGTTTCAATCCGCCTGTCCGAATTGGCTCAGCAGCCAGACTAACTCCTCCGATCTTGCTTCACATGTCTTTTTTAACAAACCCCCTTGCTTGCGCAAGGAAAGGGCTGGTTATTTTGTGTGAGCGCGGTTGATACTTTTCGCTGCCGCCGAGCGGCTGTGGCGGCATAGCTGTGGTAAACTTCTGGCATTGTTGGCGAGTGAAGGTGATTCATTTTGCGAATCCTAATCACAGGTGGCGCCGGCTTCATCGGTTCACACTTATGTGATCGATTCCTGCGCGAGGGGCATCGCGTGGTGGCGATGGACAACCTCATAACCGGCTCGCAAGACAATATCGCACACCTGGCTGGCAACCGCGGGTTTGAATTCATCTATCACGATGTCAGCAATTTCATTCATGTACCAGGTCCGGTTGGCGCTGTCCTGCACTTTGCCTCGCCCGCCAGCCCGATGGATTATCTCAAATATCCAATACAGACCCTGAAAGTCGGCGCTTTGGGCACTCATAACGCGCTTGGCTTGGCGCGGACGAAAGGAGCGCGGTTTTTGCTCGCCTCAACATCCGAAGTCTACGGCGACCCGCTCGTTCATCCGCAGCCTGAAGACTACGCTGGCAATGTTGATCCGGTCGGGCCACGCGGCGTCTATGACGAGGCGAAACGGTATGCGGAAGCGCTGGTGATGGCCTACCATCGGCAGCATGGTATGGAAACCCGCATCGTGCGTATTTTTAATACCTACGGACCAAGAATGCGCCTGGATGATGGACGCGTCGTGCCGAACTTCATCGGACAAGCGATACGTAGCGAGCCGCTGACCATATATGGCGATGGCTCGCAAACGCGCTGCTTTCAATATATTGATGACTTGGTCGAAGGTGTCTGTCGCCTGCTGCATAGCGATTATGTGGAGCCGGTGAATATCGGAACGACGCGTGAAATCAGCATGCGCGAGTTCGCGCGGATAGTCAACAACGTAGCTGGAAACGCAGCCGGTGCAGTCTACGGCGACGGCTCACGAATTGATGGCGACCCTCAGACCCGCAAGCCCGATACGGTCCGCGCTCGAACTGTGCTCAAGTGGCAGCCGAAAATTGAACTTGAAGAAGGGCTCGACCGCACCATTCGCTATTTTCGCACTGCGCTCAGCCTCCCCGCATGACATGATTGGAATCTCCAGCCGCCTGCCGCTCTTGATTTTGTTGGCAGCATTTATGCTGGTTGTCGTCGCTCTGGCTTCAGCTATATCCTGGTCCTTGATATTCATTCTTGCCCTGGCTGTAATCTGCGCTGCGCTCGTGCCGGCAACACCGCTAATCATGTTGGTCCTCCTGTTGACGCTTTCGCCTCTGCGCACGTTAATAGCGACCGAATCCGGCTTTGCCCTTCCGCTCGACATCGGGCAGTTTCTGCTACTGCTGTATTTCGGCATCTGGCTGATTGATCGGATTCGCTTGCATAGACCGATATTTGTCGTCAGGCTCAGTTTGCCGCTGGTCGCTGCTGCTGGCCTTACCGCGGTCTTCACCATAGGCGTATGGCATAGCGCATCGTTATCACACTGGCTAAGGGAATGGCTCAAATGGGTAGTGATCACGCTTGCCATCTGGAATTTGACGCTGACGAATGACGAAAACTGGCGCTGGCTTATATTTGCGATCTTGCTGAGTGCAACGGCCAATGCCTTGGTCGGCTTGTATATATTCTTGGGCGGAAGCGGTGCCGATCATCTGCTGATCTTGGGCCGTTTTTTCCGCGCTTTCGGCACCTTCGGCCAACCCAATCCCTTTGGCGGCTTTATGGGCATCGCCCTGCCCATTGGCTTGATGACCGCCGCCAGTCAGATCCCGACGATCTTGAACGCCTGGCATACTAAAGGAAGACTTGTAAGAAAACCATTGCTCATCCTCGCTTTCAGCAGCCTGGCGTCCTTGCTTATCATCGCCGCTTTGCTCGCGTCTTGGAGTCGTGGCGCCTGGCTGGGAACTGCTGTTGCCTTACTGGCAATGCTAGTTGCCCTGCCTCGGCGACTCGTGCACGGAGTAATCTTGACCTTCTCCATCGTAGTGCTTTTCAGCCTTGCCTGGTCGACAGGCCTGCTGCCAAGCTCAATCGTCAGCCGCTTGACCACCACCGCCAGCGAATTGGTCACCATCTCAGACGTGCGTGGCGTCGCGATATACCCTTGGAATTACGCTGTAATCGAACGCCTGGCACATTGGCAAGCTGCCGTCAACATGGCTACTGATGCGCCGCTTCTGGGCTTGGGCTTGGGGAGTTACGAAGTGGTATATGACACATATCGCTTGATTTTCTGGGAAGAAGCATTGGGGCATGCCCATAACCACTATCTAAATATGCTAGCAGAAACCGGCATCGTCGGTTTAACCGCCTATATCGGCTTCTGGCTCCTCATCATTCGCCTGGCGTGGTCATTGCGGCGTCATCCAGACAGCTTTGCCCGCTATACTGCTATCGGTCTGCTTGGCTGTTGGGTCTATATTGCCGTACATAGTCTCTTCGACAATCTTTATGTCAACAACCTGTTTTTACATATCGGTGTATTATTAAGTACGTTGGCTATCTTACAGCGTCAATTGACGGAGTCCTTGGAGTTGGAGTAAGCATGTTTCGGGCTTTTAGCTCAAGTGCAGGCAAAACGGGAAGACGTCACCACAAAGTCACGACGCCCATCGATAGCATCATCCTAGCACTATCATTGCGGATCGGTGGCAGCCGGGCGAAAGAAGTCGAACGCTTCATAAAGTTTGCTTTCGTGGGCATTCTAGGTTTCGTCATCGACGCCGGGACTGTGCTCGTCCTGCAGAATACAGTCTTGCCTCCAGTCAACGAATTGTCAGAACCACTGGCAAGCAATGTAGCATTAACGCAGAGCATTGCCTTTGTGCTTGCTGTTTGCAGCAACTTCGTCTGGAATCGCCTGTGGACGTATCCGGATTCTCGGTCGCAATCAGCCCAGCGCCAGCTTACCCAATTCGCTATCGTTAGCGTCATCGGCTGGGCCATACGCACGCTTTGGATTGGACTGAGCTATGAACCTCTTGGCAATCTCTCGACAGCGGTATTGTCCACTGTGAACGCCGATTACGCCCCCGCATTATTAGATCAGCACAAGGTCGGTACGATGATCGCGCTGTTCTTTGGCGTCATCGTGGTGATGTTTTGGAACTTCCTGGCCAACCGCTATTGGACCTATAACGACGTCGAGTAACGTGCACACGATCGCCATTGACTACACACCGGCCTGGGAACAAACTGCCGGAATTGGACGATACGCGCGCGAACTCACGACCGCGTTGGTTTCGCACGACCAAGCCAACACTTATCGACTGTTTGTGGCCGGCGCCTCGTCCGCAGATCTACCAGCGTCGCTAGCGCCTAACTTCATCTGGAAGCCAACACTGGCGACGCCGCGCTGGCTGGCAAGATTGTGGCATCGCGCTCGGCTTCCATTGCCTGTTGATTTGTTCACCGGCCGCATTGACTTGTTCCATGCTACCGATTTCGTTCTGCCGCCCACCCTACCTGCAACGCGAACACTTCTAACCGTTCATGATCTCTCGTTCCTGCGCGTGCCGGAGACTGCCAGCCCGCCTCTCAAAGCCTATTTGGACGCGGTCGTGCCTCGTTCAGTATCTCGCGCCGATCACATCCTCGCGGATTCAGCCGCGACCAAGCGCGATCTGATCGATCTCTATCGCGCGCGAGAAGCTAAAATCACTGTGCTGTACAGCGGTGTCAATAAGCGTTACAGGCGCATCAATGACGAGGCGATATTGGAGGTAATGCGCGCGAAATACGGCTTGACCGGACTCGAATACGTCTTGTCTGTGGGTACTGTCCAGCCGCGCAAGAATTATGCCCGCGTCATCGAGGCGCTCGCGATGCTGCGTGCGGCTGGCCATGACCTGCACTATGCCATCGCTGGCGGCAAAGGCTGGTTGGAAGACGAAATCCACCCGGCGCTTGACCGGACTGGTATGAGCCCATTTGTACACTTACTCGGTTTCGTCGACGATGAAGACTTGCCCGCGCTTTATAGTGGCGCGTGCATGCTGGTGCTGCCCTCGCTTTATGAAGGTTTCGGATTGCCCTTGTTGGAAGCCATGGCTTGCGGCAGTCCTGTCATCACAAGCAATATCTCTTCCCTGCCAGAGGTCGCCGGAGAAGCGGCGCTGCTAATTGATCCCTACGATGTAAATGCCATTTTCAACGCTATGGCGGCGCTTGACGTCGACTTTACTTTGCGAACGCGACTAACTGAAGCCGGCTACCAGCAAGCGGAGAAGTTCACTTGGGACCGATCCGCCGCTCAATTGCTAAGCATATACGAGAATCTGCTTGGAGCGTGATTCTCCAGCCATGCTAAAATGCCAGACTTAGAATCGACTTGCGATTGGCACGGAAATGGGTGATTTGAGTAGCCACGCCTCGGAGGCAAAGTCTAACTTGCTATTGATCTCGCTCGTTGCCGCTGTCTTTGGCTATTTACTGCCTTGGGTAGTGGCGCCGTCCGCGCCGATGACACTTGGCGCCTATGACCTAGCCGAATGGCTGAGCCTTCATCCCTCACAGCATCATACATCGCCACCGCTCCAGGCGGTTCTCTTTCTGCGTCTGCAATTGGTGCTGCTCAGCCTAATGCTCGGCGCCGTGTCTGCAAACAAGCCCTGGAGGCTGGTGTCTGCAATTGTCATCGTCCTGCTGGCGATTGGGCAGTTACCCCCGCCCGAATTCATAAAAGACCTAGGCAACATAAACTACCGCCAGCAATTCGCCCTAGCATTGACCAGCCTGATAGCGGGACTGTTGCTGTTGTACATCAGACACTCGCGTTTGCGGTCCATCGTTCTGGTTGTCTTGCCGCTGGCCGGCACGCTTACAGTTGTAGCTGGTGTGTCGCAGGCTCTTGGCGTTTTCACTTCGCTACACGCAAACGGGACCGTTGGGCTAGGTGTGTGGATATTCGTCGCGAGTTATGTTGCCTGTTTCGCATCAACTGTTATTGCGGGCGCCTGGCGGGCACGAACACACTCAAGAACTTAGATACTTGGCGCGTTTGCCCAATGCTTCGGCAACCATCGTCAGTTGGCCGACATGATATGTCTCATGAAAGTGAAAATAGAGCAGGCTTTCGAATACGCTGTTCGCCGCATACCCCGATGGCTCATTTAACTCCTCCGCCCGCATTCTGGCAAGCCCGGCCAGCAAGCGGCTCTGAGACACATTGAAGTACTCGGTCAAAGTGCTGAATTCGACGACGCCGGGACCATCAGAGCCGATTGGCGAGCTTCCATCGCGATATCGAGCGCGATCTTCGTCTGACCATACCGGGCTGGCGCCGACAAACTGCAGGGGAAAGGAGCGCGCCGAGACGATGTGCCCAAGCAGCCAATTCGCGCTATGACCGTCCGCGACCGTTTGCCTTAAGCTCTCCTTATTGCTGATTTCAGCCGCCTGTTGCCGAATGATGTCCGCCGAATATTCAAAGCCCTTTATCAATGCCTTCCCGTTCAATTGAGGCCTTTCTCACATATTGTTTCGCTTGTTAAGCTACCTGCAACTAGCATCCGCTGATTGCACTGCTGCAATCACAAAGGCTCAGCCAACCGCGCCATAAAATGAAATAAGGCAGCCTTTGCCGCCTTATATCAATTAATTGCTGATCTTGCGCGCCGTATTATTCCATATTAGATTGGATGTACTCCACGGCTTGCCCAACTGTCTCAATCCGCTGCGCGTCCTCATCGCTGATTTCGCCGCCAAACTCTTCTTCAAATGCCATGATCAGTTCAACAAGGTCAAGTGAGTCGGCTTCCAAATCTTCGCGGAAGCTGGCGTTGGCGACAACCCGCTCTTCTTCTACGCCAAGCAACTCAACCACGATTCCTGTCACGCGTTCTTCAATAGAGGCCATATCTGTCCACCCTTCAATTTGGAATCCCTCACTACATGACTGCCAATTATACCGAGATTCAGTCACCCTGCTAGTCTGATTGCGGTGACTGGCATGATTGACACCGGCTGTCTTCATCTGTACGATATGCGCGCATCCCAGCATAAGTCTCTCTGACAAAAGGAACACCGGTCGATGACAAAAGTGACGGAAACGCCAACGACCGAAAGTCGCAAGGTCGATCATATTCGCATCAATCTGGAGGAAGATGTTCAGTTTCCGCGCTTGACGACCGGGCTGGAACGCTATCGCTTCATGCACCAAGCGCTTCCCGAACTCAGTTTGAACGAGATCGACACAAGCACCAAGATCTTCGGCAAGCGATTGATGTCACCTGTCTTGATATCCTCCATGACCGGCGGTACCACTATCGCGCGAGAGATCAATCGCAACCTCGCGCTAGCGGCACAGAAGCTCCAAGTTGCAATGGGCTTGGGTTCGCAACGCGCCGCTGTAGAAGACGAAACGCTTGCAAATAGTTATACCGTCCGCGATCTCGCGCCCGATATTCTGCTGTTTGCCAACCTCGGTGCTGTGCAGTTGAATTACGGTTACGGCTTGGATCACTGCCGACGCGCGGTCGAAATGGTTGGCGCTGATGCGCTTATCTTGCATTTCAACATCTTGCAGGAAGCGGTGCAGGCGGAAGGCGATATCAACTTTGCAGGCTTGCTGAGCAAAGTCGAATGCGTCTGCGCCAATCTATCGGTGCCCGTCATCGCCAAAGAAGTCGGCTGGGGCTTTTCAGAAGCCAACGTGCGCCAGCTCGTTCAGGCCGGTATAGCCGCAATTGATGTGGCGGGGGCCGGCGGCACATCCTGGAGCGAAGTGGAATATCACCGCGCCCCAACGACCTTTCACGCGCGGGTCGCTCGCAGCTTTGCCGATTGGGGCATCCCTACCGCCGATGCGATTCAATTTGCGCGTTCCGCCGCGCCAGATCTGCCTGTCTTCGCTAGTGGCGGGCTCCGCAATGGCATTGACATTGCCAAGTGTATCGCCTTGGGCGCGGATCTGGCCGGTCTGGCTAGTCCCTTTTTGCGCGCCGCCAGCGAATCTTCTCAAGCGGTGGAATCACTTATTCTAGAGTTGAACGCTCAGTTGCGCATTGCCATGCTCTGCACCGCCTCGTCTGATCTGGATTCCCTGAGCAGTGCCGAACTCCAGCTCAGACCTTGATGCCTTCAACAAACTCGCGGATGATGCCATTGCTAAGCAACCGGCCCGCATCGCTTAATCGAACACAGTCTTCACTCAACTGGATCAGCCCAAGCGAAACGAGCCGCTCGATAGATTCTGGAAACATCTTGACAAAATCTTCTCCGAAGCGCGACACGAAGCGCGACCGGTTGATGCCTTCCTGCGTGAGCCGCAAGCCCATCATGATCGTTTCGTACAGATCATCCGCCCTGCTCACAATCCTGTGCTTGGCCACGGCTGGTGAAAGCGGAAACGGAAACCGACCACCAGCGCCATTAGCCAACGCGGCAATATAACGTTGCGGTGACGTAATCGTCGAATAGCGGATGCCGCCAGCAAAACCATGCGCGCCCGCTCCTATGCCGATAAAGGGTTGATTGCGCCAATACTGCAAATTATGGCGACACCGCTGGCCGGCGCGACACCAATTGCTTATCTCGTATTGGTCGTAGCCCTCACATCCAAGCGCTTCCGCGGCATATTCGTACATATCGGCGAAAACATCATCATCTGGCTGCGGCAAATCCCCGGCGTCAACGCGCTGCCGCAGGGTCGTGCCGCCTTTCAACTCCAATCCATACACCGACACATGTTCCGGCGCCAATCGTAACAGTGTCTCTATAGTATGTTGCCAATCGGCAAGGGTCTCGCCCGGGGAGCCGAAGATGACATCCAGATTCAGATTGTCAAATTGCGCCTTGCGCGCCGCGGCAACCGCATCTGATACCGCCTGCAAATCATGCTGCCGGTCAAACAAGCGCAAGATATCAGCATTGGCGGATTGCATGCCGATGCTAAGACGATTAAAACCAAGCGTACAAAGATCTCTCAGATATTCAAATGTCAAGTCATCCGGATTGGCTTCCAGCGAGATCTCAATATCATCGCTGAGTGCGAACATACTGCCTGTGTGCAGCAGCAGTTGCTCGAATTGCCCTGCTGTCAAAAGAGACGGCGTGCCGCCACCGAAGTAAAGTGTATGGACTTCCTGATGGGGACTGCTTTGCGCGACTATTTCCAACTCTTGGCAAACGGCGTTGACGTAGGTTGGTATCAAGTGCTCAAGCTCGGTATAGGTGTTGAAAGCGCAATAACCGCAACGCACAGCGCAAAAGGGAATATGTACGTAAATAGAAAGCGGCGAATCGACTTGCTGCATGCCAGGTGGCTCACTCCGGCGAATGATTGCGCCATTGTCAGTGGTAAAATATAATTGTTCAAGTCAGATTCAGAATTGTCTGTAGCCAACCTGGCAACGGCTTCGGCTCTCTGCTTCGCTCGGTATAGGTGTTGAAAGCGCAATAACCGCAACGCACAGCGCAAAAGGGAATATGTACGTAAATAGAAAGCGGCGAATCGACTTGCTGCATGCCAGGTGGCTCACTCCGGCGAATGATTGCGCCATTGTCAGTGGTAAAATATAATTGTTCAAGTCAGATTCAGAATTGTCTGTAGCCAACCTGGCAACGGCTTCGGCTCTCTGCTTCGCCAGGGTTTCGGGTTAGCCGCCAGTGGGACATCTTCAGGCCCAAATTATGAGCTTTCTTCGCAAAATACTCGGTAGATCGAGCCAAGAGTCGGGACGTAGCGCCACCTCCCGGCGAACTTCACACGTAACGCCGAGTCGGTCCCAACAGCCAGTCGATCCGACTCCTGAAGCCCCCCTGCCGGCTCTCGAAACGCCGCTCGCGCCTGAACCTGTTGAAACGGAAGAACCAGAACCCGAAGTCGTCGCTGATAGCGGGGTTGAAGCGCCGATCGTGGGCGAGCCGGAAGCTGAGCCGCCACCTGCAATCACTGACGCCGGTGAGCCACAAACCCCGGCGACAAAGTCTCCAAGAGTCTCCAAGCGGGCAATGCCGCCCGCGCCCAAGCCGATTCTGACGCGCCAGCGCCAAGCGCTCACCTACGGCATCGCCAGTGATGTCGGCCTGCTGCGCAACAACAACGAAGATGCCTGTTTCGGTATGCAATGGCATTCGATCACAGTGGACAATCGGCCGGATTTCGGTTTTTTCGTCGTCGCCGACGGTATGGGCGGTCATCTTGATGGAGAACGGGCCGCCGGCATCGCTGTGCAGACGCTCGCCGCCGAAATGCTAGCCAAAATCTACGTCCCCCTGTTACGCAACTTCAGCGCCGGCGATAGCCCAACGGTCCTGGAAGCGCTGGTCGCCGCATCGGAAAAAGCCAATATGGCGGTGATCAAGGAGGTGCCAGGCGGCGGTACGACGCTCTCTGCCGTCGCTATCATCGGCAATCTCGCCTATCTCGTGCACGTCGGCGACAGTCGCGCTTACCTCATTCATGACGATAAGATTGAGCAGTTGACCACGGACCACACTTTGGTGCAGCGACTGATAGAGATGAACGAACTGACGCCGGAAGAAGCGGAAAATTATCCACAGAAAAACGTGCTTTATCGCGCGATCGGTCAAAACGAAAACCTAAAAATGGAACGCCTCGTCAGAGCCTTGCCACCTTCCTCGCAAGTCCTGGTCTGCACCGACGGCCTGTGGGATATGATCGACGATGACATGATCAAGACGGTTGCGCAAGAAGCGGCATCGCCGCAAGAGACATGTGACAGGCTGGTCAGCCTCGCGAATGACCGTGGTGGCGTCGACAACATCTCGGTGATTGTCCTCAAAGTTCCAGGCGGTGGCTCAGATTAGCGCCTGTTCGCATGGGATGCATTCTTTATCACTTTGCCGATGAAAGATTTCGCTACCTGGAGCGCGACATGATACCGAAACCTAAGGTTAATCCGAAACGCAGTGGCAAAGTCATTCTGGTCGTCGATGACGAACCGCGGATGATCGGCTTCATCCGCATGAATCTTGAACTGGAAGATCACCGCGTTCTTGAGGCGCACAACGGCTTGGAGGCTCTGGATGCCGTTCGCACACAATTGCCTGATCTTATCCTCCTTGATGTCATGATGCCGGAGCTTGACGGTTTCGAGACGCTGCGAATGCTGCGCGAGTTTTCCGATATTCCCGTCATCATGCTGACGGCCAAAGGCGAAGAAAATGACAAGGTCTATGGCTTGGAGTTAGGCGCTGACGATTATATCACCAAGCCCTTTGGTCCCCGCGAGCTTTCCAGCCGAATCAAAGCCATCTTTCGCCGCCTGGAGAAACCGACCACCGAAGACGCCATTCTGCGCATAGACGACCGCCTAAGCGTTGACTTCAACCAACGTGAGGTCATCGTTGATGGCAGATCCGTCAAGCTGCGGCCCACGGAGTATCGTCTGCTCTACCACTTGATACACAACGCCGGCTGGACCGTGCCGCACGATCAGCTCCTGCAAAAGGTCTGGGGTTACGAATATCGTGATGAAGCGCACTATGTTCGGCTTTACGTGAACTATCTGCGCGAAAAGATTGAAGAGGACCCGGCCAATCCGCATTACATAATTACCGAGCGCGGCGTCGGCTACCGTTTTATCGACTTTAGAAAGTAACCGCGTCGGATAGCGCTCAGTCGGGCAGAAAGCCAAAATCGAGGAAAAAGCAAGTCTCACGGCGCTCGCTGATTTCTGCCTTTTCGCAGTCGATCTCCCCGTACTCGCGAAAAACGAATATCGTACGATCCCGCCGTTTGAGCCGTTTCTTCAGCGTGTTCCATTGTGATTTGCTGGGCCGCTCCCGCCCCGCCGGCGCTTGAAAATAGCTTGCGGCGAAAATCGCGCGAAAGTGACCGTCTTCAAATTCATGAAGCTTCATCAACGCAGATCCGCGCGGCCCAGAAAGGACACTGTGAATGATCGAAGCCGCATATCGCTTTTTGACTCGCCGAAATCTCGGCAATGCCCTATTCATAAGCGTTCCCTTCCTTTCCAAAAAATTTGCCAGTCGCCTTGGAGGCGAAACACTTTGACTCGTGAAATTCTCTCCGGGCGCGATTAGAATGACGCTGTTAGAAAGGGAGGCGCCATGAGCGAAATCAGCGGCCAGGAATTCAAGAATATGCTAGCCTGTTGGGCGGCCGGCATCACCGTAGTCAGTGTCTCATCCCGGAATGATTGGCAGGCCATCACTGTCAACTCCTTTGCCAGCGTTAGCATGGTGCCGCCGCTTGTCTGTCTTAACATCGCCAATCGGCTCGACACGCGCGAGTATATGGCGCGGGAAGGCCACTTCGCCATTAGCATTCTCTCTGACCAGCAACTTGACCTGGGCAAACGCTTTGCTGGCTACTTCGACAACATTTACGAGAATCGCTTTGACGGCTTAATCTGTGAAAAGACTCGCTTCGGTGACCCGATCATCCCTGACGCTATGGCCTGGCTGGCATGCGCGGTCGAGCGGGACATCGACTTTGGCGAGAATACTATGTTCATCGGCAAGGTTGAGCAAGGTGGCTGGACCGACGATAAGCTTCCCCTGCTCTACCACAATCGACAATGGGGTGTCTTCCAGCCAACCGAAGATAAATGACGCCGCGCCTACATCAAGTCGACCGCGGCGATGCCAGCGCCAACAATGCCCGCCCGATTGCGTAATTGCGCGGGGACGATCTCGGTATCACAGTGAACGTGGGGAAAGAACTTCTCAAACTTTTTGCTGACGCCGCCGCCAATGATGAACAAATCAGGCGTTATCAGCGCTTCCATATATTGCAAATGCTCCGAAAGACGTTTTCCCCAAGCCTTCCAACTATAATCCTTCGCCTGCCGCGCCCGGTCAGACGTCCGCCATTCCGCATCTTTCCCGCGAATGATCAAATGGCCAAATTCGGTGTTCGGCACGAGCTGCCCGTTTATGAAGAGCGAGCTGCCGACGCCCGTACCTAAGGTCAAGATGACGACCAATCCGCGCCGATTTCGACCAGCGCCAAACTTCATCTCGGCAATGCCAGCCGCATCGGCATCATTTAGGACGATGACCGGATTGCCTGTATGAGTTTCCAAGAGAGTCTTGGCATCAGTACCGATCCATTCATCGTCGACATTGGCGGCGCTTAACGTGACGCCATGCTGCACAACGGCGGGAAACGTACATCCTATCGCCGCCTTCCAACCGAAATGCCCTGAGATCCTGGCGACGACTTCCGCAACCGCCTGCGGTTTCGCCGGCTGAGGCGTCTCGATCCGGATGCGGTCGGAAGCGAAGTCGCCATGCTTCGTATCGACAATCGCACCCTTGATTCCCGAACCACCGATATCAATGCCAAGGATTTCCATCTGAGACCTTTCATCGCCACGCATATCGCGAGGATTCTACCACAGCATCTCCCGAAATTGTGGCACAATGAAGAACAGTGGTTTTCAGCCAATCCACCGTTTCCAGCGGTCCTGCGCTCAGTCTAGCCTACGCCATCCTACGTTTCCTATGCGGCGCAAAGGCGATGTGTCCTTGAAACTTGTTTACAGCGGCGATCTCGAGTTTAATAGTGGTCAAAGTCTGAACGACGAGACTCGCACATGCGCGCAACCATCAGCTTCTTCCTGATTGCAATCCTGACGTTTAGTGGCGCTTCCACATTTGCCCAAACGACCTGCCTACCGAACAATTGCGGCGTTTCCACAAGCACAATTGAAGAGAATCGCTGGCCCAACGTTCGCGCCCTCCAAATTGACAACGAGCTTTTGGGCGACCGCGATTATCGAAAAATTGAAGGCGAATTCTCCATTCACACCGCGCCTGGCAGCGAGGAAAGCGAGCAGTATGGCAGTGGTTATACCTTTGTCACCGTCGGGGAGCAGCATGGCGAATGGACAAAGATCGGTGACAATCAGTGGGTTCGCTCCGACATACTAAGCGACCCGGTGGGCCCGTCGCGCTTCGCTGGCGTCATGCTTCCCACGCAAGACGCCCTGCCCTACACTGTCGCCTGGACGTTGACGCACCTGCGCGGCGCCAAAACGCCGGGCGGACCAGAGTCGGCAGAGAATCCCTTCCGCTATCGTTATGCCCGCGTCTACATCTACGCCACGGTCGAGGTCGATGGCTACAACTGGTATCAGATCGGTCCCGCTGAATGGGTGCATCAATTCAAAGTCGCCAAACTCCTGCCGGTATCCAGACCCGTAAAAATTGACACGCACAAGTGGGTCAGTGTCGATCTGTACGAACAAGTCGCGATCGCCTATGAAGGCGAAGAGCCTGTTTTCGCCACTTTGATTTCCTCAGGCTTGGCGGAATGGCCCACCAACGAGGGCTTTTTCCATGTCTACGTCCGCTTCAAACGCAAGTTGATGAGCGGCGCATACAATAAGCCCGACTTCTACTACTTGCAAGAGGTGCCCTGGACGATGTTTTACGACGATCAGATCGCATTGCACGGCGCTTATTGGCACGACGGATTCGGCTATCGCCGGAGCCACGGCTGTGTCAACATGACAGTTACGGACGCGCATTGGCTCTTCAATTGGTCACAAAGCGAATACGACTGGAACAATGGCGATCACACAGGACCAGCGGTCTATGTCTACTCCAGTGGGGTTTATGACTGAACTGCGCCCGGCAGACTAGCTCGCGAGCGCATATTCAGCGACACGAAATCCCTCGATGCAACCCGCAACCGCCATGAGTTCGGCGTTCAAAATGCTGCAGCCGGCCGCGCCACGGACTGTATTGTGCGATAGCGCCGCGAATTTATATCCAAGTACCGGGCATTCGCGCAGTCGGCCAATACTGGTCATCATTCCTTTACCGGCTTGACGGTCCCGGCGTGGCTGAGGCCGATCAATCTGATACAAGTATTGCAGCGGGTACGCGGGCGCACTGGGCAAATCCAGTACTGGCGCGGGCGCTTGATATGTCTCCCAATCCTCAATGATCGACGACAACTCCGGCTGATCCGCCAGCTCAACTGAGATATTCACCAGATGACCATCCAGCACTGGCACACGCGTGCAGGTCGCGCTGACAACTGTTTGCAGTTCGTCAATGCCTTCCCCAGTGAACCTGCCCAACATCTTGAGAGATTCTGTTTGCATCTTGTCTTCATCGCCAGGCACATAGGGCAGGATATTGTCGATCATATCCATCGATGATACGCCAGGATACCCGGCGCCACTCACCGCTTGCTCGCTGACCAGGTGCAGGCGCCGAATGCCATACTTCAAGAGCGGCTTCAGCGCCATCACTACCGGCATCACCGTGCAATTTGAATTAGCGATTAAGGCCCCGCCGTTCCAGCCACGCCGCTGCCGCTGAACATTGATAAGGTCAATATGGTCGGCATTGACCTCCGGCAGCATCAATGGCACATCCGGCAGCATGCGATTGGCTGACGCATTAGTGCAGACGACATGCCCCGCCGCCGCCAGCTCAAGTTCGCGAGTCTTGGCCGCTTCTTTCGGCAGTGCAGAGAAGACCAGTGGCGAGCAAAAGTCAGCGTCCAGCGCCTTGACAGTCAGCGCCGCAACGCGAGCCGGCGGGTTGTCATCCAATACCCAGCGCGCCGCCTCACCATAGGTCTTGCCCGCGCTGCGGCTCGATCCGATGACTTCGCTGACTTGAAACCAGGGATGCCCTTCCAGCAGTTGAATGAAGCGCTGGCCCACAGCACCCGTCGCACCCAAGATCGCCACATCAAGCTTCTGCATTGCTCTCTCCTGGTTTACATTCCGACTGCGCCTGACTTCACCGCCGGATACGAGCCCAGCATTTTCACAAAGGATGTCAGTTGCAGCAGTTGCGTCAGCAATTCCTGACAGCGCGCTTCCTGCCAGTGACCTTCAAAATCCAAATAGAAGAGCGGTTCCCAGGGCCGATTGCGGCGCGGGCGCGATTCAAGCTTGGTGAGGTTCAAGTCGCGCTTGGCAAACTCGCCCAGGCATTCGTAAAGCGCGGCCGGGCGATTGCGCGTGGCGAAGACGATTGATGTCTTGTTGTAATCGGAGGGCTTGGGATCGCCATGTCCCAGCAGCAGGAATCGCGTGTAATTAAAGGGTTCATCTTCGATTTGCTTCGCCAGCAGGTCCAATTCATACAGTTCGCCCGCCAGCGTCGACGCAATCACGGCGACGTCTGGCTCAGGCTCTTCCGCCAGATGCTTAGCGGCGCCCGCGGTATCGTACCAGCCTACCGGGTTCAAACCATGCCGTTTCAAGAAGCGGTCACATTGCATCAGCGCCTGCGGATGCGAACGAACTTCGCGGACGTTCTCCAAGGCTGTGCCACGATTGGCCAACAGCGCATGATGCACATGCAATATGACTTCGGCTTGAATCCGCACATCGTGGTCAAGCAGGAGTTCGTATGCGCCGCTGACCGAACCGGCCAAGGCGTTTTCTACCGGCAGCAGGCTAAACTCAACCTCGCCGCGCTGCAGCGCTTCAAACAGATGAGTGATTTCCTGGCAGGAATAAGCCTCGACAGCATCGCCAAAATGCTGCCGCAGCGCAATTTCTGAGTTGGCGCCGGGTATCCCTTGGTAGGCGACTCGTGTCATCTGTTTTCCATCCACTTACGCTAAATCCGACGAAACATAAGCAAATCGCAGGAAATCATAAAGCATTGATGAACGCATGTGTAGACCGATTCCACTTCAAGCCAGCCTTGGCAGCTTGCCCGATACTCGATGAAGAGCGCTGGCAATTCGCAGATCGCTGACAGTCATAGTTGCGTCCGCCGCGCTTATAGAACTCGGGGAGAGAAGCCGGAAATGTTTCGCCAATATCTGTCGGCGCCATATCGAGTTCATGTCGACGAAAGTCTGGACAGAATTGGACAAAAATGGAACTCGTTTGGTTCATCTTGGTGCATCCCGGTTACATCTTGGGTACATAAACTAAAGCATTTTGCAATAGAATTGCCAGTCTCTATTGATACAGTATGGATACAGCGGCAATTTGGGCGCTGAAATTGCGGATATTGCGAGGTAAAAGTTGTATTTTGGCTTAGGCACGGCATGTTTTCAGATTAGATGCTGGATTGGCGATTTGGCGTTCATATTGTCGAGGATAGCAGAAAAGTTTCGGCAATAGGCGACTAAATGGTCGCGTATGAAGCGAGGAAAGCAAAGAAAGTTGAATGCCAATATTCAAGTAGCGGGCAAGCCTTTAGCCGCCCAATCCCACCCCCGCGACTAAACGGAGAAGAATACGTATAATGTTTTGAGAATGAGCCTGAAGATGAGGAATCCCGATGACTTACGAATCGAAATTCGACCCGATGAAGGAGCTGCAAAATCTGGGCGAACAGATAACCAAGACCGTCGAAAGAGGCATCCGCACCATGACGAGCAGTTCAGAAGAACTTATGCTCGACATGTACGAGGCGGAGGGCAAGCTCTATATCTGCACCCAGGCTATTGACGGCCTGGTCAAAGACAGCATCGAAATCAGTCTGGAATCCAACCTGCTGACGATCGCCGTGCGGACCGAGCCCGAGGCGACGCCAACTTCCGCCCGCTATCTGCTGCAGGAGCGCCGATTCGGTCCTGTGACGCGCGATGTGGAATTGTCGGTGCCAGTGAAGGGACATGAAGCGCGCGCCAAAGTCGACAGTGGCAGCCGGCTGCTTATCACACTACCAATTGATGACAGTGGCTTCGGCAATATCACCGTTACGCCGGTCGAATAAACTCGCCTTGAAAACCTGAGGACAGGACAGTTTTTTCAGCGGGCAGAATATCGTCGTATATCTTGTACTTTCTTGGGCTTTTTCGGGCGACTCACAGAGTCGCCCCTACAATTTTCGACAAATATGATGGTTGTGATTGCTGCCCCGCCGCTCTCATGTACGACCAAATGAAACCAGTCCTGTCCTCAGCCTTGAAAACGCGGTCACATAGCGCGCAACCAATTCCCGCGCGCAGTCTTCACCTCAAAGTCAAAGCGTCGCAGAAGGGCGTCCTTGCGTTCGGCATCCATGAAAGACAGTTCAATCGACGTCCGCGCTATGCGAATCACATCGTCGATCGCCAGCCCGCAAGCTTCGTGGGCGGCAATATATTCATCGATAAGCGTCGATTGGTATAAGGCCGGCATGCCAGAGGACAGCGCGACTTGCACACCGCGATCGACCAGTTCCCGCAGCGGGTAGTCGCCTGCCTTCTTGATCAAGCCAAGGCGCAGGGCGCGGCTCAGCGATATCACGAGCGCTTTTTTATTTTCCGCCAGCAGAGTGACCAGATCGTCATCAGCGGCTATTCCCCAGGAATCAGTCAACCTGTGCGGGTCGAGTTCTTCCAGCGTCTCATAGATTCCGCTTGAGCCCAAATGGCTGCCCGCATTGACGACGGTGAAGATGTCTTTCTTATGCGCGGTATCGAATGCACGCCGGAATTGCCCGATCGGTTGAGTCTCTTCCGGTCCCGTGAGCCCCAATGCAACTACATTGCCCAGGCGGGCCGCTTGGCTTGTCGCCCAGCGAGCGACTTCATCGCCTGATCGCGGATTGTCACGCGGGATACAGAGGATCCAAGCCATATCGATGTTCCAGCCACGCAATGCGCGGTCCCGCCCATCATTCAGCGCCTCTATGAAGGTGTCGAAATTCATGTGCGCGGAGCCTACGAAGTCCGGCGGCGCGACCGAAATCTCGGCGTAAACCACATTCTGCTTGGAAAGCGCTACGCCTATGTCATAAACCACCAAAGCAATGTCTTCTGGATACATCGCCCAACTGCCGGCTTCCCGCGCAATGGCGTCGATCCGCGCATAGTCAGGTCGGTCAAGCAAGGCTGCCCATTCCTCGAAATCTTCGCGCATTGACGGTAGGCCATTCTGCCTGGCGATCATCATCAGGCTTTCTTTTTGCAGAGCGCCGGTCAATTGCAGGTTCAACTCAACTTTGGGAATAGCTGCTACAAATTCGCGGAGGGACATCAATCGCTCCCTATTATTTCTTAAAGTCGCCGCCCAGAACGGTGAAGCGCTGCCATAGAAAGGTTCTGATTTTTCGCAGCGAGTCCACTTGGTTCAAGCCTGGTCAACATCCAGACTGGACCTTTCCCGAAACCGGCCTAATTCATCACGGTATTCAATTGATGCCTGAATGAATGCTGAAAACAGCGGATGCGGACGATTGGGTCTGCTGAGGAATTCCGGATGGAACTGACAGCCAAGCATAAAGGGATGATCTTGCAACTCAGCGATTTCCACCAGGATGCCGTCCGGACTTAAACCGCTGAAGTTGACGCCGTTAGCGGTAAAACTCTCACGATAGACATTGTTAAATTCAAAGCGATGGCGATGCCGCTCCAGCACTTCCTCCGTTCCATAAGCCCTCGCCGCAGCGGAATTTGGCTGCAATACACAAGGGTATTCACCAAGGCGCATCGTGCCGCCCATGTCTGTTATGGCGCGCTGCTCCAACATAAGATCAATGACAGGGTGCGGCGTGCTGACATCGAATTCGGAACTGTTGGCATCATCGAGGCGCAGGACATTCCGCGCGTATTCGATACACATGACCTGCATGCCCAGGCAAAGACCGAGATAGGGCACCTTTTGCTCCCGCGCGTATTTTGCCGCCATGATCTTGCCCTCGATGCCGCGATATCCGAACCCGCCCGGCACGATAATGCCATCCAGGTCATTCAACTCGTCAAGGCGCTTGCCTTTTTCCAGTTCACCGGAATGGAGCCAGCGGATGTCGACATCCTGATCCAACTGAACCGCAGCGTGTACGATGGATTCTTTGACTGACATATAAGCATCACGCAACTCAACGTACTTGCCAACGATGCCAATGCGCAGTTTATCCTTCACCTTGCGGCATTTTCCTACGATTTCCCGCCACTCCCTCAGGTCGGGCGGTCCCGCCTCGAGGCGGAAGCGATTCAGGATGAAGTCCCCAAGTCCGGTTTCTTCAATCATCAGCGGAACGGCATAGATATTGTCCGCCGTCTGCAAAGGAATGACCGCGTCTTCATCAACGTCACAGAAGAGCGCGATCTTGCTGATGATCTCGGTGTTCACGGGATGGTCTGTCCGGGCGATGATCACATTCGGTTGAATGCCGATGCCACGCAACTCGCGGACGCTATGCTGCGTCGGCTTGGTCTTCAACTCGTCAGTCGCGCCGATATGCGGCAAGAAAGTCACATGCACGTACAAGGTGTCGCGCCGCTTGAATTCCGTACGCAATTGACGCAGCGCCTCAAGAAACGGGAGGCTTTCGATATCGCCGGCCGTCCCGCCCACCTCAACGATGACCACATCGGCGCCTGTCCGTTTGCCCAATAGCTTGATGCAGCGCTTAATTTCATTAGTAATATGCGGCACGACCTGAATCGTTCCGCCCAAATAATCGCCCTTGCGCTCCTTCTCGATCACGGTGAGATAAACTTGACCCGCCGTGATATTCGATAACCGGCTGACATTTTCATCGACAAAGCGCTCATAGTGTCCCAAATCAAGATCCGTCTCGGCGCCGTCCGAGGTGACGAAGACCTCGCCATGCTGATAAGGGCTCATCGTGCCCGGATCTACATTCAAGTAAGGGTCCAGCTTTTGGATGGCGACCTTCAAGCCTCGCGCTTTCAAGATTCGCCCGATCGCTGCGACCGTCAGCCCTTTGCCGACAGAACTGACGACCCCACCCGTGCAGAAGATGTATTTCGGTTTCACAGCTTATGGTCCATCCCAATCCGAGTTAATTCGATATATTCGCGCAGCACGGACACGATGCGCTAATTCAGCGCGCGCAATTCTGACAAAGCTCGCTGCATGTCAAGATAGACCAGACCCAGCTTCGCCTCTTCACCAGCAAGCACGCAGAAAACGGAAGTCTCGTCCACCGTCATCAGTACGGCATAACCCGCTTCGCCTTTGATCATCACCTGATCGAGCGCACCACGTCCCAACTCAGCCGCGATCCGCTCACCCAAAGCCAGCATTGCCGCGGACATCGCCCCCAGTCGTTCCCCGTCCAACTCTTCAGCTATCGAACTTGCGATAATCAATCCCTCAATACTGACGAAGGCAACCCCGTCAATATCCGGTGACAGCGCCCTCAATCTGTCGAGTTGCTTGGTGATTCTGTCGGTCCTAGAAGCGATCAAGAGCCCAGCCTTCCGTCCAATCCGCGCATTACCAGGGCGCGTTTGTCCAATAACAATACTTGTCTACTTATAAGATTGCCATCCCGGTACTGCTGATGTGATGTTGGACTACGGGCAGAAACACAGCCGCTCGGCGGCGGCGATTAGGGCTGCCCCGCCTACAGAAAATATCAAACTCGCTCAGCTAGCACGAACAGCGGTTTGATAAAAAGAGATTCGCAAAATTGCCATATAGCATCTTGCTGAGATTCATTATACTTGTCGCATTCGTGTCGGCAAGCCGCGCGTGTGACGAATCTCAAACGAAGGTCAGGCACAGGCTGTCAATTGTTTGCATTAGGCTATACTGATATCAGATTGAACGCGCAACCGGACACAACTGAATGAGTGAACAATACCGAACAACCCGCCGTAACGCGCAGGCAGGGCAAGCTGTGGCGACGGTGCAAGAAATCGCGGAGCGGATCTCCAGCAGCGTCGGTCAGGTCATATTGGGCAAATCGAACGAGATCCGGCTGACGGCTCTCGGTTTGCTCTGCCGCGGGCATATCCTGTTGGAAGATATTCCCGGTGTTGGCAAGACCATGCTGGCAAAGTCACTAGCGCGCGCCGTCGGCTGCACTTTCAATCGCATCCAATTCACACCTGATATGCTGCCCTCCGATATCACTGGCGTATCAATTTACAATCCCAAAACCCGCGAATTCGAATTTCGTCCTGGACCGATCATGGCGCAGATCGTCTTGGCTGATGAAATTAACCGCGCCACCCCAAAAACCCAATCCGCCCTCCTCGAAGCGATGGAAGAAGGCCAAATGACGGTGGACGGCGTCACTTACCGCCTCAGCAATCCCTTCCTCATCATGGCGACCCAGAACCCCATCGAGTATGAAGGCACATTTCCCCTGCCGGAAGCCCAGCTCGATCGTTTTCTGATTCGCATACAGATCGGCTATCCACAGCCGGCAGACGAACTGAGAATCCTCGCTTCTCAGCAATATCAGCACCCGATTCAGAATCTGCAACAAGTTGTTACCTTAAAGGAGTTGCTCTCCGCCCAGCAGCAGATTAAGGATGTCTACGTCGCCAATGAAGTGCAGCAGTACATCATCAACCTCATCACGGCATCAAGGCGGCACCCTGACGTCTACTTGGGCAGCAGCCCCCGTGGCTCGCTGGCGCTCTTCCGCACATCGCAGGCTCGCGCTGCCATGACGGGGCGGGACTTCGTTATTCCGGATGATGTCAAAGCGCTTGCCGAAGTCACCTTGGCTCATCGCATCATCATCGGTCCGGCCGCGCGGATCAAAAACATCACATCGCGGACCATCGTTCAGGACATTCTGCAGAATACCCCCGTGCCCGGGTCATCCGTGCGCTAAGGTCTCATGCCTGGCCGCCGCAATGCCCTGTACATCCTGACGATAATCAGCCTGCTGGTTGGGCTATTCACCGGACGGGCTGAGATTTTTAATATCGCCTATTTGATCGGCGCGATCATGCTGCTGTCGTTTCTTTGGACCTGGCTTTCCCTGCGCGGGATCGCGCTGCGCCGTACAACACGTACGCGCCGCTCTCAAGTAGGACGGGTGTTTGCGGAGTCCTTCGCCGTCCGCAAGGCTGGCCTCTTACCTAAACTGTGGCTGGAGATACGCGACCACTCCAACCTGCCCAGTCACTACGCCAGCTATATCGTGCCGGCGTTGCTCGGCGGTCGGGAGTACACCTGGGAGGTCGAAACCGTCTGTGTCGCGCGTGGAGAATTTCAGCTCGGCCCGCTAACAGTTATTTGCGGCGATCCCTTTGGCTTATTCCGCTGGCCACGCCGCGTCGGCGCCACTGACAGGCTGTTGGTCTATCCGATGACGGTTGAGTTGGACCGCGTCATTTTGCCGGTCGGCTTCCTGTCCGGCGGCGATGCCCAACGCCAGTTGACGCACCAGGTCACAACCAATGCGAGCAGCATCCGCGACTATGTGCCCGGCGACAGCATCAACCGCATTCATTGGCGCTCGACCGCCCGCACTGGCGACATAATGGTGAAAGAATTTGAACTGGATCCACTCGTCGATATCTGGCTCTTCAGCGACTTCTCAGGCAGCTCGCTCGTCGAAGATCCGACGTTAAAGCGAGCGGGCGGCTATGGGACCCTCGCCCCTTCGCTCTTGCGTATCCCACCGTCGACCGAAGAATACGGCGCCATCATCGCAGCATCGCTCGCCAAACACTTTATTGATGATGAGCGCGTCGTCGGCTACGCCGCGTACACGCCCTACCGGCAGATCATTCAGCCCGATCGCGGAAACCGACAATTGATGCGGATATTCCAGGCGCTGGCGGTGGCGCGCAGCACGTCAAACCTTTCTCTGCGAGAAGTACTTTCGCTGGAAACCCACCAGTTCCTGCGCGGAACGACTGTTATGATCATCACATCGTCTTTGCAGCAGGAGTGGATTCACGAAGCGCAAATTCTCATCCGCCGCGGCATCCGTCCCATCTGTGTTTTCATCGATCCTCAGACTTTTGATCCGCAACTGGATTCCAGCAGCCTGCATGGTATGCTGCAATTGGCAAAGATTCCAACCATCCGGGTGGGCAAGGATGATGACATCGCTGCCGCCCTCGAACAGCGTCCCGTCTAGCTTGGGATTCATTAGGAACCAACACATGACCGAAACCTACGATACTGTTGTAATCGGCGCAGGCGCCATGGGCAGCGCCGCCGCTTATTATTTGAGCCGACGCGGGCAATCCGTTCTGCTGCTGGAGCAGTTTGAACTGGATCATCGTCTGGGCAGTTCCTACGGCTACTCGCGCATCATCCGCTATTCTTACGATCATCCGGAATACGTCGAACTGATGCGAGATACTTTTCCCCTTTGGTTTGCGCTGCAAGAAGCTTTGGGCGAGACGCTCTATGTGCAGACCGGCGGCATAGACTTCGGTCCTGCAGGCGATGAAAGTTTGCTGGCGACAATCGCAGCTGTGAAAGCCAGCGGGCTCAGCCACGAATTGCTGTCGCCGGAGGCTGCGCATCGTCGTTTTCCCCAATTCAGATTTGCTGATGACTTCAAAGTGCTATATCAGTCGGATAGCGGATTTATCACGGCGTCGAAAGCGGTGTTGGGACATCTCAAATTGGCTCGCGCGAGCGGCGCCGTCATCAAAGACAATGTCGCCGTACATAAGATTCGCGTTCAATCCGACAGCGTTGACATCGAGACGACTGACGGAACCTTCGCTGCCGGCAAGCTGATCATAACAGCGGGGGCATGGGCGAAATCCCTGCTGCTGCAAGCGAGTATAGACTTGCCGCTCGCGCCTTTGCGTTGCCAACTGAACTTCATGGCGGGGGCGGATATGCTCCAATATGAAGCGGAACGCTGCCCCGTCTGGATCGCCCACGTCGGGAGCCTCTTCCCCGAAACGGTCTACGGCATTCCCTCACACGACGGCTCCGGTTTCAAGATCGCTTTTCATGGCGGACCGGCAGCGAATCACCCTTCAGAGATCAGCCGGGAGCCCGACGCGGGCAATGTCGAAAGCTTGCGTCCCTTCATGCGCGCGCATATCCCTGGCATTGCGGCTGCGCCAGTCCGCGAGAGCCGGATTTGCCTCTACACCGCCACGCCGGACGAACACTTCATCGTCGATACCCATCCCGAATTCCAGCATGTCGTGATCGGCGCCGGCTTCAGCGGCCATGGTTTCAAATTCAGCACCATCATCGGCAAGATGCTGACTGACATCGCGCTGGATGGGAGCACGCCGCACAACGACCAACTCTTCAAGATCAGCCGCTTCTTAACGTAACCGTCCACCAGTCGAATTCGCCAACTCTATCGAATCCATTTGCTGCCAGAAGTTCTCGCGGGCTTTTGGCTGCTTGGGGAAGAACCGTGCCGATGCGTGTCATGCCGCTTACATTGGCACGTTTTCTGGCATCATGAATAGCGACTTGACTGAGGTTGCCCTCCAGCCAGATCCCGCTATAGGTCAGCGTTTCGACCGGTATCAGATGCGCTTCATGCCGAATTGCGCTGGATAAGCCCGCGCCATCGCGGATATCCGACTTACAATCTGAGTGCGGTGGGAGAGTTGTCAATACATAGAGCGCATGGCTCGTCAGATTCCGTTTGAAACCCTGCATCTGGCATAGTCCTTGCATCGTCCGATTGCGCGAGGCGACAAGCGCGCGAATCACATCAACTTTCGCCTTTTCGGCTGCATCTAGGCTCGCTGCCACCAGCGCTCCGCCAATGCCAATGCCCCGGGTGTCCTCCGCGACCGCGAGCAAGTCCAGTTCAAAACGCAGCGCGCCCGAGCCTGAACGTGTCACGAAGTTCCCGACAAATCCGGCAACGCGATCGTCGGATTGAGCGACGAAGTTAGTGTTTTGGCGCAGGACCCGTGCAACACGATCCGATTCAGCCTCGAGCCTCTCGCCAAAAGCCTCCAGAGCAATCGCTGCAATTGCCCCCGCGTCAGTTGGTGCGGCTCGGCGGATAACTACGCTCATTGATTTTTCTCCTGCACGGGCAGATAATGAATTCGTTGCTTTTGGCTCAGATGTCGCTATTCCCGGAATATAATTTGGCAACAGCAAGTCAACTCAGCAAGCGCAGCCTGTATCTCATCGCTTTCGTCAGCGGCATGACCACCCTGGCAATTGAACTGTCGGCGTCGAGGCTGCTGGGCAATGTCTTCGGCAATAGCAATCTGGTCTGGGCCAACGTCATTGGTTTGATGCTGCTCTATTTGACGGTCGGCTATTTCCTCGGAGGTCGCCTGGCAGATCGGCTGCCGCGCGCCGATGTGCTCCTGCAAGTCATCCTCTGGGCAGCCTTCCTGAGCGCCTTGATCCCGCTGGTGGCGCGCCCCATCATAACACGGGCCGCTCAAGCTGTCTTTGGCGCCGAAGCGGCGCTCGCGCTCGGTTCTTTCATCGTGATCCTGCTCCTGTTTTCGCTGCCCGTAACTTTGTTAGGAACCGTCTCCCCATTTGTGATACGCTTGGCGGTGACTGACCTCGCCAAAAGCGGCAAGGTCGCGGGCCAGGTCTATGCTATCAGTACGCTCGGCAGCTTGCTCGGCACCTTCCTGCCAGTGCTTGTCACCATCCCGGAAATCGGAACTGCCCGCACCTTTCTCTTATTCTCCGGCATGCTGTTTGCGGTTGGTTTCGTCACTTTACTCGGCCTCAATAAGCGCCGCGCCCTGCTCTATCTGTCTATGCTGCTTGTCATTGCGCTGCTCGCGGCGCCGTCGCTGGCTGAGCCGCTGCGTCCGCCCGCGACTGGATCTCAACTGCTTTACGATGGAGAAAGCGCTTACAATTATATTCAGGTTCAGGAAGACACCGCCGGTTATCGCTATCTCTACCTCAATGAGGGGCAGGGCATACACAGCCAATGGCACGAGAGCGAAATCTTCTATGGCGGCACTTGGGACTATTTCCTGGCGGCGCCATATTTCAACGACCCGCCTTTCCGCGCCGATCAGGTTAGATCGCTCCTGCTGATCGGCTTGGCGGCAGGCACAATCCCACGGCAATACAGCGCGGTTTATGGCGATATCCCCATCACAGGGATTGAGCTGGATCCGGAAATAGTCGCCGTGGGCGCCGAGTATTTCGACATGAACACCGCGTCTTTGCCGAATCTCAGGGCGCAAGTCGGCGATGGCCGCTTCCTGCTTAACCAGACCGAGGAACGATTTAGCGTGATCGGCATCGACGCCTATCGCCCGCCCTATATCCCCTGGCACCTCAGCACAGTGGAATTCTTCCGCGAGGTCAAGGCGCGCCTCAGCGCTGATGGCGCAGTCGCTATCAACGTCGGCCGCACCGATACCGACCGCCGTCTGGTCGATGCGCTGTCCAACACCTTGCTGCATGTATTCCCAAGCGTTCATGCAATTGATGTGCCGCAGTCCTTCAATACAATTCTGGTCGCGACTGTACAGCCCACCGCAACGGATAACTTGCGGGCAAATGCTGAAAATCGCAGCGCATGGCTCGATCCGCGCCTCTTTACAATCCTTGAAGACGCCGCAGAGGCGATCGCGCCGCTTGGAAAGAGCGACATAATCTTCACCGATGACCGCGCGCCAGTCGAGCGCCTGGTGGATTCGATCGTGCTCGACTTTCTGCTGGCGGGCCGCGCCGACGAGTTCCGGCTGGAAAATGACTAGCGGTCGCCTGATTCGGCAAGCCATACGCTGGTTCATCGCATTGGCGGTTCCATTCCTGCTCGTGATGGGATGCCTTCGGCTGCTGCTGAGCTACGAGTTTCTGCGCTTCGAATATACCCGACCAGGTTTCCCGGCGGATTCCTACGGCTTCACGACCGCAGACCGCCTTGAATATGGCATGTACGCGATCAGCTTTCTTTTCAGCGCCGAAGGGGTCGATACACTGGCGAGCATTATGCGCCCGCCGGACGACATGTGCCGTGGCAGCTCGCCTTGCCCGCTGTTTAACGCAAGGGAATTAGGGCATCTGGTAGATGTTAAAGATATTTTGAGAGCGGGATTTTCGTTTTTCTTTCTATGCCTTTTCGTCGCCATTTTAGGCGCTTTGTCGGCACTTTATCGGCACTTTGTCAGTCATAGTTGTGTTGATGTTCTGCGGGAGGTCAGGCTGGGTTTGACGCAGGGCGCCGTTCTGACACTGATGATTATTCTGGCACTGGGAGTTTTTGGCGCGGCGGCCTGGGACCGGGCTTTTGATATTTTTCATGAGTTATTCTTCCCAGTGGGCAGTTGGCGTTTTCCCTTTTCCGATAGCTTGATCCGGCTGTATCCGGAACAACTCTTTGTGGACGCCGCCCTCGCGATTGGCATATTCACATCCAGTTGCGCACTCTTGATTCTCGTATTGCTCAGGCTGTGGGAGCGGTACTGTCCTTAAGATTCATTCTATGCGGCAGACAGGGCGGACAGGCGACCATTTGGCTTGGCACCGATCCAGCTTTCATATATCCGCAGCGAATGAAAACTTGAGAATCGACATGGTTTTGGGTTAAAGTCTGGGCTTCTTGAGTCAAGGTGAGGCGACCTTTATGGCTAGTGCTGGCAAAGACTTGAATTCGGGGATTACACGGCGTCAATTCATGCGATTGGGCGCGAGCCTAGCATCGGGAGCACTGTTGGGCAGCGGCCTGTCGACGCTCGCGCATTCGGGCGGAGACGACAACTCATCAACTGCGAGCCGAGCGCGGGTTATACGACATGTTTACACCAATGAGCGGAAAGTATGTTTGAGTTTTGATGACATGTGGAGCGAATTCTACGCCTTCCGGATCTGTCGCGAGTATCATCAACTCAATATACCATTGACGCTCTTCCCGGTCGGCTTGGCTGTTCGCAACAATCTTGTCCGCCCCCATGAGGGTTATGAAAATATGTATGTCCGCATGCGTGACATGGGGCATGAATTCGGCTGTCATCTCTATACACACCGAGACATCAAGGATTTCAGTTTGCAGCAACTGATCGACGAAGAGATGGAACCGTCCTTGCAGGTGATGCGGCGCGCGCTTGGTTCTAATTTCAAGCCGATCGGGCTCCGTCCGCCGTATGGCGTGGTTACCGACGCCTTGAAGGAGTTGTCGGTGATGTATGGCGTCCCGTTGGTTCTATGGGGGCTGGACTCCCAAGACTCAATATGCACGTCTAGCTGCCGCGATGACAGCCCGGTTGACTGTGTGAACAGCAATGAGATTTATTCGAGCATCTGGACCCGGGATTTGAACGGCGCGCTGTGCATTAAATCAAGTTGTGAGGAAAGATGTGTGGACGCAATTCTGAAGAGCTATGAATCATACATGCGGCCCGGCACGATCATATTGCATCATGTTCTTAAAGCGTCTTATCTGGCGATCAGGCGCATCGTGGCATTTCTTCGGAACTGGAATTTGCAGCCGGTTCGGCTGAGTGAATTGCTCACTTACGGTTAGGGCGGGAACGAAACGCAAGAGAGCTTGCGGGCGACTCACAGGGTCGCGCCTGCGTTTTGCCTGGCTTGCCACGGCGCGCAGGAGCCTGCGACGGTTGAGCATTCAATTATTTCTTAGCTTGTACTAAGCTACGGACATTGTCATACCAGTGGATTCGCAAGGTTGAGAAGGAGAGCAGAAAATGACAATTCGCGTCGGCATCAACGGATTCGGACGAATTGGCCGCCAAGTGCTGAAGGCGATGCTTGAGCGTTATCCAGATGATATGGAAGTGGTCGCCTTCAACGATCTGGGCGATCTGAACACGATGGCGCATCTATTCCGCTACGATTCCAATTACGGGCTATATCCGGGCACGGTTGAAGTGGCTGATGGGGCGCTGATTGTAGATGGCAATGAGATCAAGGCGCTTTCGGAGCGCGATCCGGGTCAATTGCCCTGGGGGGAATTGGGGGTCGAAGTCGTCATCGAGAGCACAGGCATATTCCGCGACAAAGCGAGCGCGTCCAAACATATCGCCGCGGGCGCCAAGAAAGTAATCATTTCCGCGCCGGCAAAAGGCGAGGATATCACGATTGTGCTCGGGGTCAATCAGGACAAATACGACCCAACCGCGCATCATGTGCTGTCCAATGCGTCATGCACGACTAATTGCCTGGCGCCGCCAGCAAAAGTGGTCAATGACAGTTTCGGCATCCAGCAGGGCTTTATGACGACAATTCACAGCTATACCACCGACCAGAGGATTCTCGACCTGCCCCACTCCGATTTGCGCCGGGCGCGGGCAGCCGCCGTCAACATCATCCCGACAAGCACCGGCGCGGCTCAAGCGGTGGCGCTGGTTGTGCCGGAGTTGAAAGGCAAGTTCGATGGCATGGCGGTGCGTGTGCCGACGCCGACCGGATCGCTGGTCGACTTCGTAGCCAGCGTCGAGCGCGTGCCGAGCAAGGATGAACTGATCGATACCCTTGAAGAAGCGGCTGCCGGACCGATGCGAGGCTACTTGGATGTATCTCATGAGCCGCTTGTATCAATCGATTATGTAGGCAATCCGCATTCCAGTATCGTAGATGCGTTGGCGACAGATGTGGCGGGCAACCTGGTCAAGGTCATCACCTGGTACGACAATGAATGGGGCTATTCCTGCCGTACTGCCGATCTTACGCAGTTTGTCGGCGAACGTCTTTAGGGCGGATCGAGCAGCAAATATAAAGGCGAGGCTGATTCCCTCGCTTTTTTTATGTGACGGGAGGTGAAGCGATATGAAGAAAATGACCGTGCGCGATGTTGACTTGGCGGGCAAACGCGCCTTGGTGCGGGTCGATTTCAATGTGCCGCTGGCGGATGGCGAGATCACGGATGATACGCGCATCGTCGCTGCCCTGCCGACCATCAGTTATATTCTCAACCAAGGACCGAAAGCTATTGTGCTGATGTCACACTTGGGTCGCCCGAAAGGCAAAAGGATAGCAGAAATGTCCTTGGCGCCGGTTGCGCGCTCGCTCGCTGAGTTCCTCGACATGGATGTCGCTTTCGTCGATGACTGCATCGGCAGCAAAATAACAGAAGCGATCGCCGCATTGCCGGCTGGCGGTGTGATTCTGCTGGAAAACACGCGCTTTCATCGCGGCGAAACGGATAACGATGTCGCATTTGCCGAACAGCTCTCGAGGCATGGCGATGTCTTCGTCAACGATGCCTTCGGCACGGCACATCGGGCGCATGCCTCCAATGTCGGTGTGGCGGCGCAATTGAAGGCGGTGGCCGGCTTGCTATTGGAAAAAGAAATCGACTATCTGGCGACGGCGCTGGAAGAACCGCGGAAACCGTTCGTCGCGATCCTGGGCGGCGCCAAGGTGTCGGGCAAGATTGATGTCATCGAGGCGCTACTGGGCAAGGTGGATATATTATTGATTGGCGGCGGCATGGCGAATACTTTCTTCGCGGCGCAAGGACGAGAGATGGCTGATTCGCTGGTGGAGCGGGAAGCGCTGGATATCGCGCGCAAGCTGCTGGCGACGGCGGGCGAAAAGTTAAAGCTGCCGCTTGATCAGCGCATCGCTGCTGACTTCAGCGACGGCGCCATGCAAGAGGTGGTCGGCGCAGATAAAGATTTGCCGGTCGGCTGGCAGTCGCTGGATATCGGTCCCGCCACCGTTGAAGCTTACGAGAAGGCTTTGCAAGGCGCGAAGACAATCGTTTGGAATGGACCGATGGGCGTGTTCGAAATGCCGAATTTCGCCAAGGGCACAGTCGGCCTAGCCAAGGCATTGGCGGCGCAGACGGAGCGGGGCGCCATCACGATTGTCGGCGGCGGTGATTCGGCGGCGGCGGTGGAGCAAGCGGGCCTGGCAGGACAGATGTCGCATATTTCGACAGGCGGCGGCGCGAGCCTTGAGTTGCTGGAAGGCAAGAACTTGCCCGGCATCGCCGCTTTAACCGAACGCTAGACCGAAATTCCCGCGCACGATCAGGTATTCACAAGAAAATCGCTGATAAAATTGAGAGTGTAGACTGACAGCTGTTCGGCGGCAGCGAACAGAACTATCGCGCTCACACAAAATAACAAGCCCTCTTCTTGCATGAGCAAGGGGGTTTGTAAAAAAGAGATGAGGAGCAGACCATGGCGAGAAGGCCAATCATCTGTGGCAATTGGAAAATGAATAAATCGCCGGATGAAGCAGTCGCCTTTGTGCGGGAACTCGCGCCGAAGGTGCAGCGGTTTGAGAATGTCGAGCGCGTCGTCGCACCCACGTTTCTGGCGCTGACGGGAGTCGCCGAGGCGCTGAAGGGGACTGAGCTGAAAGCGGCGGCTCAAGACGGGCATTGGGCGACCGATGGCGCTTACACTTCAGAAGTATCTGCCGCGATGCTACGTCCGTTTGTCAGCTATGTCATCATCGGTCACTCGGAGTGTCGAGCTTATTTGAACGAGACTGACGACACTGTGAATCGCAAGGCGAAGGCGATTTTGGCTGGCGGCCTGCGACCGATCATCGCGGTGGGAGAGAGCCTGGCACAGAACGAAGCCGGCGAAACGATAGATTTTGTCCGCTCGCAAGTAAGCGCGGCGCTGGAAGGCATAAGCGCGAGTGATATGGCGAATGTCGTCATCGCTTATGAACCGATCTGGGCAATCGGCACAGGCAGGAGCGCAAGTGGCGAGATGGCGGATGCGATCATCAAGTCGGCCCTGCGCGATACGGTCCGCGCGCTCTACGATGACGATATTGCTGATGGCATCCGCATTCAGTATGGCGGCAGCGTGAAACCAGGGAATATGGAAGAGTTCATGTCCCAGCCGAATATCGATGGCGCCTTGGTCGGTGGCGCGTCCTTGCAGGTCGAGGACTTCGCGGGGCTTATCGAAATCGCGGCGCGAGTGAAGGGACAATGAACTGAGAGAACTGGATTTCCTCGCCCTGGCATTCGGGCTGGGGTTGCTCTTCCTCTTGTTTCGCCAAATCGAGCGTTGGCTGCATCAGCATATCTTCAAAGTCGGCTGGTTGCTGAGCAACAATTTTCAGATCACGACAATTCTCTACTACATCATATTTCTGCCAGGCATCATATTGCATGAAGCGGTGTTATGGCTGGCGGCGAGCTTGCTCAACGTGCGCGCTGAACGCTCGATTGGGTTTCCGGAGCCGCAGGAAATTGGCGAGCTCCGCCTGAATTTCATTCGACTGGCTGAGGATGCTGGACGGGCGAAGCGGCTTGTCATCAAGCTATGCCCGGTGGCGGCCGGCATGGCGGCGCTTTGGGCGATTGCCGCACATGTCTTCCAATGGGAGGCATTGCTCAAGCTCGTGGCGGACGGATCTCTAGACAGTTTGGTCGAGGCGGTGGCGATGTTGACCCGAACTGCGGATGTGTGGCTGTGGTTCTACCTGGCTTTCGTCATCGCGAACACGATGATCCCCACATTTGCCAGTCGCTCAGACCGGCGAGAGAAAGCTTTGGTTTTTTGCGCTTCGCCCTTCCTGGCTCTTGGCATCTGGCGAGTCGCGGGCGGGAGCAATCCAGCCATCGCGAGTTTTATCGAGGCGCTGTTGGGCAGCATCGGATTGATCATTGGACAGATTACGTTTGTCAATCTATGCGCGGTGCTTGTTCTTGGCACAGTCGAGGCGCTGATCGAAGGCCTTTCGAACCGGAGCGCCAGTTTCCGCGATGGCAAGATGATTACGATGTCGGATCAGGAAGCGCGGCAAATCAAACTGAATCAACAGCGTGGATCGAGTAAGTCCCAGGTCCCGCAACTGAAACCTCGGTCCGCGCCGCCTCTGAACTCCATTTATGAGATTAAGCTGCCTATACCAGGTCCGCCAGGCAGAGAACCTGTCAGCCGCAGCGCTGTCGCGGTCTTCAACCCAGATGAGATTGCAACCGGCCAAAGTCCAGAGGAGGGGACGCCAGCACCTGGTTCTTCCGGCAGTGGAAAGGACAAACAATCGCTCGCTCAAGCGAAACCAGTCTCAGCTGATAGTCCCACACGAGCGGCACAGGACCGGGAGAAAGACATTTTAATCATGCCGCTAGAAGATCGCGAGGACGCGCCATTTGATCGTCCCTTTGTGAACTGGGATTCGGCGGGCAATGAGAGCGAGGAATGGCAAGCAACGGCAGATATGGAGGAAGCTGAACCTTTCACGCGGCCTTTTGTTATGGCCTCGCGCGGGAGTGACATAGAAGCGGAAAGCCTAATAGGCGAGCCAGATTCGAGGGATGGACCGGATGTGACGGTGGGTTCTGCGGCGGAAGACAAGCCAGGGCAACACCCGGAAAGAACCGCCAAGCGACAAAGCCGGACGCGGCCAGCGCCGAAGCCGTCAGAACGCAAGGAATCTGTATCGGAGCAGGCGGAGGATGGCGATGACCGCGAACTCAAGTATGTGGCTTTTGATGACGATGATCCTTACATCGATGGTGATGAATTTCTTGATCATGAGAGGTAAATTATTTCAGGGTGGAACTGCGCCCCAATGCGATGAAGCCAATGGCGATGCAGATCAGCATGACAGCGAAGGCGATGAATTTGAACATTTCGCTGGTGGTGATCAGTGTAAGGATGCCGAAAAAGGCGCAGAAAACATAATAAGACAGCGCCAACTGCCGTGGACTAAGCACTCCCGAATCGAGCAGTCTAAAGTGAAGATGGCCCCGATCACCACGGAAGGGGTTATTCCCATGGCGCAGCCGGTTGACCATTTGCCAGCCGAGGTCCATTAGCGGCAAGCCCATGACCAGCAGGATGGTCGCCATCTTGGCGCCGCCGATGATGCTCAGTGAGCCCAGGGCGTAGCCGAGAAACCAGGCGCTCCCGCCCATATACACACGAGCAGGATAGAAGTTGTGAATGAGGAAACCAACCAGGGCGCCGGTCAAAGCCAGAGGCAGGAGGCTTACGCTCGTTTGAGCTGGCTGCTGCAGAAGCGCGCTATTGAGAAAGAGCACAATGCTGGCGATCAATGCGATACCAGCAGCCAAGCCATCTGAGCCGTCGAGCAAATTCACCGTATTCATCATCAGAACAAGCCAGAACAAAGTCAGCGCCACTGTGATTACGGGAGACCAGGGGTCTGTTTGCGCGCCAGTAAAAGGATTAGTGAAGAATTCAATGAAGATTTGGAACGCGATGGCGACCGCTGAAGTTAAAGCCTGGCCCAGAAAAATCTGCATATAGTTGAGATCAAGAATGTCGTCGGCTATCCCCAAGACAGCTATGACGACGCTACCTAAGACTAAGCCCGCCAGCCGAGTTATCTCGTTGGGATCTTGTCTTTCGACGGCGACAAACTGCGCCAGGATGATGCCGACAGTGAAGCCGAGAAAAATCGCCAAGCCGCCCATTTTTGCCATGGGCGTGGGTTCTTGACGGCGGCCGCCAGGTACGGAGATGATCCCAAAGCGAAAACTCAGCAAGCGCGCCAGCGGGATCGCGAGCAACGCTGTCGCCAAGGCGGCATTAAATACGATGACAAAGGCAAAGAGTGTTAACATCAGGTGCCAAACATGCGATCGCCGGCATCGCCCAAGCCGGGCACGATGAAGCCGATGTCGTTGAGACGCTCATCCAGTTCGGCAACGTGGATCTGCACATCAGGATGCGCGGTCGAAAGCGCTTCCACGCCTTCTGGCGCTGCCAGGATCCCGACGAATTTGATGCGCTTCGCGCCCCAACGCTTCAGGATATTTACGGTAGCAATCGCAGAACCGCCGGTCGCCAGCATGGGATCCAGGACGAGACAGAGCTGGACGGTCGGTTCGGCCGGCAGCTTGTTGTAGTATTCCACAGGGCGCAGGGTTTTTTCGTCGCGGTACAAGCCGATATGCCAGACCTGGACATTCGGCAGCAACTCCTGGATGCCATCTACAAGACCTAAGCCGGCTCGCAATATCGGCACGACACCGATGACTTCGCTCGCTTGCCAGCCCTTTGCCTCCCCCATCGGCGTATTGACGGATGTTGGCGCCAAGGCGAGATCATGTGTCGCTTCGTAGCATAGAAGCAGCGCCAACTCTCGCACAAGCTCACGGAACTTCCGATGGTCAGTGGCGGAATCGCGCAGAAGCGTCAGTTTGTGTTTGACCAGCGGATGGGTGGAAACTTGCAGGTTGGCAGACATTGGGCGTTGGTCCTTTCGGGGTCGGCTCACCACCTAGTGTACGAGTTGAGAGGCGCTCTGTAAAGCAAGCATTGAAACAGCTAGGCGCTCGTCTATACTCAGCGGCGGGCAGGTTGAAACGGATAAGTTCGAATGAGTGACGACGAGCGCGTAGTCAGCGGGCGGCAGCGTAAGAGCGAGCGCGAGAATTTTGCCTTGCGTCCGCAGCGGCTGGCTGACATGGTTGGCCAAGACCGTGTGCGTGAGAACCTGAGCATTATCATCGATGCGGCAGCCGCGCGAGACGAGCCAATAGACCACATCTTGTTTTACGGTCCGCCGGGCTTGGGCAAGACCTCGCTGGCTTACGTGATATCCAACGAGGTACAAGGGAATATCCGCATCACAGCGGGACCGGCGATTGAACGCGCGGGCGACCTAGCCGCCATTCTGACGCACCTAAAAAAGGGCGACATTCTCTTTATCGATGAGGTGCATCGCTTGGGCAAAGCGGTGGAAGAGATCCTCTACCCGGCGATGGAGGATTTTGTGCTTGACATCGTCATCGGGAAAGGACCGGCAGCCAAGACGCTGCGGCTGAATCTGCCGCGATTCACCGTGATCGGCGCGACGACGCGGCTGGCGCTGCTGGCGGGACCCCTGCGCGACAGATTCGGCGCTAGTTTTCGCCTGGATTTCTATGATCAGAACGCGCTGGAGCAAATCGTCAGGCGAGCCGCCGCATTGTTGGAAGTTGAAATCAGTGACGAGGCATGCAAGGAAATCGCGAGGCGCGCGCGCGGTACACCGCGAGTCGGGCTGCGACTGTTGAGGCGGGTCAGGGATTTCGCCGAGGCGCGGGCGGATGGCGTTATCACCATGAACGTCACACAAGACGCGCTTGCGCTGATGGAAATCGATCAGCTTGGACTGGATGATGTGGATCGACGGATTCTGCGGATCATCATTGAGAAGTTCAGCGGGGGACCGGTGGGTCTGGATACCATAGCCGCCGCGATCAGCGAAGACCGCGCTACAATAATGGATGTCTACGAGCCGTATTTGATTCAGCTTGGTTTTATTGACCGAAGTCCACGCGGACGCATTTGTACGAAACACGCCTACGCGCACCTCGGCATCGAATACATAGAGGAAGATGACGCCGGGCAGCAGCGCCTGTTATGAATGTCTCCGACTTCGATTACGATCTTCCTTCGCATTTTATCGCGCAGACGCCGCTCGAGGAGCGTGATGCTTCCCGCTTGATGCGACTCGATCGTCGTAGCGGCGCAGTCTCTCATCACGTATTCACTGAAATTGAAGAAATGTTGGCGCCAAATGATGTTCTGGTGCTGAACAATACAAGAGTGATCCCGGCGCGGCTGCGAGCGCGCAAAGCCAAAACCGGCGGCGCGGTGGAGATTTTGCTGCTGAAGCAACTTAACGACCGGTGCTGGCGGGCGCTGGTTGGCGGCAGGAATGTCAGGAAGGGTACGCGTCTGGAATTTGCCGGGTACGGTTTCAGTTGCGTTATCTTGGAAGAATTGGCAGGCGCGCAGAGAGTAATCGAGTTCAGCCGAGCGCTTGACAGGCAAATCCTGGCTGAATTGGGCGAGATGCCTTTGCCGCCGTACATCAGCGCTGAGCTTGTTAACGATGAACGATATCAGACCGTCTACAGCAAGATTGAAGGGTCAGCGGCCGCGCCTACCGCCGGCTTGCATTTCACACCGGAGCTGCTACTGAAACTACGGCAAACGGGTATCAAACTGGCGACTTGCACCTTGCATATCGGGCTGGATACGTTTCAGCCGGTCACAGTTGAGAGCGTTTGCGAGCATAAGATTCATAGCGAATATGCCCGGCTCGATAAGGAGAGCGCAGCGGTCATCAATGCAGGGAAACGCGCGGGCGGGCGGATCATCGCAGTTGGGACGACATCGGCGCGGACGCTGGAGACAGCGGGAATCCTCAATAGAGGCGGCGACCCAGGTGACCCACCTCTAAAACATGAGGCTCGCCTGCGCCAAGCTGTTACTGCATTTGAGGCGAATACGGAACTCTTCATCAGGCCCGGCTATGAATGGCGCGTGGTCGACGCGATGATAACTAATTTTCATCTGCCGAGATCGACATTGCTCATGATGCTCAGCGCCTTTGCGGGCCGAGAACGGCTGTTGAACGCTTATGAAATGGCAAAAGAATCGGGGTATCGTTTCTACTCATTTGGCGATGCCATGTTCGTCTGTTGAGCGCGCGAAGCTAAACTCGCGCTTGACTGCGGTCCAAATCGTCATATACAATCTTTGATGCCCTGCCGGAAACAGTGGGGTTTTTAATGTGTGTAACCAATTTTCCCCGTGAACGGAGCCCTAACCGGCATTTGTCGCGGAGATAACAAGCCGCTCGGCGGCAGCGAAAAGGATCAACCGCGCTCACACAAAATAACCAGCCCTCTCCTTGCACGAGCAAGGGGGTTTGTTAAGAAAAGAGAAGGTTGGGAGACTTCAGATGTATGCAATTATCCGCAGCGGCGGCAAGCAGTATCGCACCGAGGTGGGCGGCACGATAGATGTCGACCGTTTGCCTCATCAAGTCGGCGATTCAATTGATATCACAGATGTGCTGTTGGTCGCTAATGGCGAGGACATTGCCATTGGGCAGCCGACGGTCCCGGGAGCGACGGTGAGCGCGACAGTCGTCGAACAGTTTCGCGGCAAAAAGATCATCGTCTATAAGTATCGTCAGCGAACAAATTATCGGCGCAAGCAGGGACATCGCCAATATTACACGCGGCTGCGCATAGACGACATCAAAGTCTAGGCTGCATAGGGGAGGCAATCAGCTATGGCTCACAAAAAAGGCGGCGGCTCATCAAGTAATGGGCGCGACAGCAATTCAAAGCGGCTTGGCGTGAAGAATTATGGCGGGCAATATGTAATCGCGGGCAATATCATCGTGCGGCAGCGCGGCAGCAAGTTTCACCCCGGCGAGGGCGTTGGCATGGGCAAGGATTATACGATATTCGCAACACGCCCGGGATTCGTGACCTTTGAGAAGATGCGCGGTCGCAACGGGCAGAAACGTATTTCGGTATACGATTCGCACGAAAAGACCGGCCAATCAATCGGCTAGATTTGTGGAACAAGTCATTTGCGCTACTCGCGAGAGCCGCAAATGCGCGGAGGAAGCAATGAAACAAGGTACCCATCCGGCCTGGCATGAGACGCCGGTTCGCTGCATGACCTGCGGCACGACCTGGACCACGGGCTCGACCGTAGAATCATTGACAGTCGAGATCTGCTCGAATTGTCATCCATTTTATACAGGTGAGCAGCGAATCGTTGATACCGAGGGCCGCGTCGACAAATTCATGAAACGCTTGCAGCAGCGTGATGAAATACGCACGACGCTGGACAGAAGCGAGGAAGAACGGACGCCGCTCGACCTGCCTATCACAGAGCTTGATATTGGCATTCGCTATACGAATATCCTGGAGGACAGCGGGATCAAGATCGTCGCCGATGTGCTTGACCGGCTCGGCGATGAGGACGATGAGAACAGTATCCTGGCGATTCAAGGTATCGGGCGCAAGGTTGTCAGCGATATGAAGAAGTCGCTGCGCAGCCGTGGCTATCAACTAAGCAATTAAATTTCACCAGATAAATCGCGGGGCGGTCAAGCTGCGGCATTGACCGTCCTGTTTTGCGTTAGGGCAATAATCGGACCAGAATGTCGCAGTCTGTTACAGGAGACGGCGAGACAGGCGGGAGCGCGTATATGAAGCATGAATCCGGCCGGATCGAGGTGATATGCGGCAGCATGTTCTGTGGCAAGACTGAAGAGTTGATCCGGCGGGTTCGACGCGCGATTATCGCACGGCAAAAGGTCAAGGTCTTCAAGCCCAAGATAGACGATCGTTACGGTATCCAAAGTATCACCAGCCATACAGGACAATCGGCAGATGCCGTAGCTGTCGAATCGGCGGTGGAGATACTAGATCTGGCTAATGGCGAGACTACGGTAGTCGCCATCGACGAAGCGCAGTTCTTTGATGCCGGCATCGTGGATGTCGTGCAGCGCCTGGTCGATGAACTCAATCTTCGGGTGATCGTAGCGGGCTTGGATACTGATTTTCGTGGCGAGCCTTTCGGCGCCATGCCACAGCTATTGAGTATCGCCGAAGAAGTGGTCAAACTTAACGCGATATGCGTCGTATGCGGGGAGTCCGCCAGCCGGACGCAACGCCTGGTGGATGGCGAGCCAGCGGCTTATGACGATCCGATCATCTTGGTCGGGGCGCAGGAGTCCTACGAGGCGCGCTGCCGACGCCATCACGAGGTGCTCCCAGCCAAGAATTGATGCAAGCTAGCGATTTAGGCAAGTAAGCCGGGAATCTCTTCCGGATTGGCGGCGACGCGAGCGCCAGCTGCTTCCAGCGCTTGGATTTTTTCTTCCGCCGAACCCTCTCCGCCATCGACAATCGCGCCAGCATGCCCCATGCGTTTGCCGGGCGGCGCGCTGCGGCCGGCGATGAAGGCGGCCACCGGCTTGGTCATGGTGTTCTTGATGAAATCGGCGGCGACAATTTCCGCGCTGCCCCCAATTTCCCCAAGGAGCGCGACTTTCTCGGTTTCAGGATCGTTCTCGAACATCTCAAGGACCTCAATAAAGGTCGTGCCGATGACGGGATCTCCGCCGATGCCAACGATCGTTGAAATGCCAATACCGGCGTTTTTCATGGCGAAACCGACTTCGTAAGTCAGCGTGCCGCTTTTGGAGACGACGCCGATGTTGCCAGGTGTAGCGACCATGGCGGGGATGATGCCGACTTTGGCTTGTCCCGGTGTCATGATGCCGGGGCAATTGGGCCCGATAAGACGAGTGCCGCGCCCCCGGCAGAAGGCGACAACTCGCATCATATCGGCGACTGGGATGTGCTCGGTGAGGCAAATCACCAGACGGATGCCGGCGTCGGCCGCTTCCATGATGGCATCGGCAGCGAAGCGGGCTGGCACGGTCACCAGGCTGACATCGGCATTTGTCGTCTGAACGGCGGTGCGGACGGTATCAAAGACGGGTTTGCCCTCGAACCATTCCCCACCCTTCCCCGGCGTGACGCCGCCGACGACATCGGTACCGTACTCCATCATCAGCTTGGCATGAAAACCACCTTGCCGGCCGGTGATGCCCTGCACCAATACCTTGGCGCTCTTGTCAATGAGAATCGACATCTTATGCCCCCTCTTTTACCGCGGCGACTGCGCACTGGGCAGCTTCGGTCAGAGTTTCCGCTGAGATGAGATTCGGTATTCGCGCTTCGCTGATGATTCTGTTGCCTTCAGCGGCATTGGTGCCTTGCAGGCGGATGACCATAGGCACGTTGGGCTTGACCTCGTTGTAAGCGGTCAGGATGCCATTGGCGACTTCATCGCAGCGGGTGATGCCGCCAAAGATATTGAAGAGGACGCACTTGACATTCGAGTCGGAGAGGATAATCCGCAGCGCTGCCGCGACCTGTTCCGGTGTGGCGCCACCCCCAATATCGAGGAAGTTAGCTGGACCGATGCCATCAGCGTCGCCATAGAGTTTGGTCATATCCATGGTGGTCATTGCCAGCCCGGCGCCATTGACCATGCAGCCGATTTGACCATCAAGTTTGATATAGGTGATGCCAGCTTCGCGCGCCTGGCGTTCCGATTCAGGCTCATCGCTGGTATCGCGCTCGGCGGTCAAGGTCCGCTGGCGGAAGAGGGCATTGTCGTCAATGATCACCTTGCCATCAACCGCTAGCAACTCGCCTTCAGCGGTGATGACGAGCGGATTGATCTCAGCTAATTCCGCATCGCTCTTGACGTAGCACAGATACAAACCGCGCAAGATTTTGCCGAAGTTGCGCCATTGTGCCCGGGGCATGCCCATGGCGCTGGCGATGAAGGTCATCTGATAATCTTGAAGTCCCATTATTGGGTCGACGTGCTCGCGGATGATGGCTTCGGGCCGTTCACGGTTTAGTTCTTCGATATCCATCCCGCCTTCCATCGAAGCCATAATGAGCGGCATACGAGCACCACGATCATTGGTGATTGCCAGATAGATCTCCTGTTCAATATCGACGCCGGGATCTACCAGCACCTTTTCCACAGTCAAACCCTTGATGTCCATGCCAAGTATGTTTTCGGCATGGCGACGGGCTTCATCAGCGTCGCGAGCGACCCTGACACCGCCTGCTTTTCCACGCCCCCCGACGTGTACTTGGGCTTTTATTACTGCGACGCCTCCCAGTTCTGCCGCGATTTCCTGGGCTTCCTCGGGAGTTGCGGCTACTCGGCCTTGCGGGATCGGGATGCCGTATTCTCTGAAGAGAAACTTGGATTGATATTCATGCAACTTCAAGGGCATTGTCCTCCGGGAGCATGATCAACTGCCGGCCTTTGCGACAGGTCTCGCGTTCACTGTCGCGATGCACGCAGACCGACAATCACGATCATAAGCTCTCCGCCTTATTCATTACGCTCCTACAAGAAAAAGCTGATACACAGTTGATCAGCTCTTTGGGTTCAGACCGCGCCAGACAAAGTGTCTCACCAAGGCACTGGCAAATAGCAGGGGATTGGGCGGCGCGATCCGCTTGATAGACTGTGCTAGGTTACGCGAACGTTCGGACAATCTCAAGTGACAATCATTGATTCGCAATCGATGACATATAGCTTTGTGCGCTTTTTCGAATTTGAGTAGACTAGATAATAATGTCTGAGAATTGAGCCATGCGACCGACGGGCGGGGGTACACGATGAAAAAAAGATTGGCGGTGCTTTTCATCGCAATCATACTTGTTTCGCTAATTGCAGCTTTTGGCCAAGACGAGACGACAAACAACCTGCTGGCAAACGGTGATTTCGAGGGCGAGTTCGTTGAATTGGAGGGCGCCGAACCTCGCAACGTCGCTTCAGGATGGACGCCATGGCATGTACCGGCGACGGACAGCAGCCCTTCATTTGCCAATCACGATCCAAACTATGATGAAGAGACGGACAGAATACGCCTCGATGAAGAAGGCAGCGCTCAAAAATACTTCACCTTGTTCGCGACCCATCAGGGCGGCATTTACCAGGAAGTGGACTCGGCCACGAGTGGGACAACTTACAGGTTTAGCATTTATGCGTATGTCTGGTCATCGAGCTTTGAAGACGCCGATGTCAGCGAAGATCCTGGCGACATCGTGGTTCGCGTGGGCATCGATCCCAATGGCGGGACAGATGGCAGCAGCGAAGACATTGTTTGGTCGACGGCGGCCACCTTTTTCTACGATGCCTATCGACAATACGCTGTCATCGCCGCCGCCGAGAGTTCGACGATCACAGTGTTTGTGGAATCTACGGTGGGGGGACCGCGCGCCAACAATTACATCTACCTCGATGATGCCGTACTTGAAGTGGCGAGTGAGACAGCAACTGAGGCAACACCGACATCAGAAACCAATACCGAACTCGTGGGGGTTAGCGAATCGGAAACGCCAACTGCTACTGCAACGCCAACGGCAACTGAAACCGCGGAGAGGGCGAGGAGAGAAGTGGGAAGCCCACCACAAGGCGACGAAGAAGAGAATCCATCCCCGACCCCGACAGCAACCGCAATGCCAAGTGATACGCCGACGGTAACGCCGAGTTCAACACCGACAGCGACGCTTGAAGCGACCGCCACACTTGAGGCTACAGCGGTTGATGATGGCGGAACTGAAGGCGAAACGCCGATAAGCGACGAGTTTCCTGAGACAGTCACGCATGTAGTGGTTGCGGGAGATACGGTAAGCGCGCTGGCGATCGAATACGATAGTACGGTCAACGCGATCAATCGCGCCAATGGTCTGAACGCGGCAAATCTCATCGTTATCGGTCAGCGGTTGATTATCCCAATCAATCTGCCGGAAACTGATGAAAACGATGTAGTTGATGAGCCTACCGAGACGCCAACAGATACGCCGACCAGCACAGCCACATTCACACCGACGCCAACGCCGACCGCCACGCCGGTAACCTATCAGATTCAGCCCGGCGATACGCTGGAAGTGATAGCGCGGCGTTACGGCACCACAGTAGATTTGCTGGCGCAGCAAAACAATATTGTGAATCCGGATCAGATTGATGTCGGTCAGATACTCGTCATTCCGACGCCAGTACCGCCGACGGCGACGCCCACTCTCTTGCCGACGGCCACACCGATACCGGCGGCGACGCCGGCGCCTGCTCCAGGGACAGTAACGACGGTCACATACATTGTGCAGGTAGGCGATACGCTGGGCGAAATCGCGGCGGAATACAACACAACTGTCGCCGCCATCGCTCAGTTGAATGGCATCACGAATCCGAGCCGCATCTTCCCCGGACAAGAATTGCAGATACCGAGCGCCGGTGGAACGGCAGTCGATACTACCGTGACGCCAGCGACGGCGACGCCTATACCGACGCCGACCCCATTGCCAACCGCGATTCCGGTCACGTATACGGTGCAATTTGGTGATACCTTGTTTGGAATCGCAGCCCGTTTCGGTGTGAGCGTGGTGGAACTGGCACAGTTCAACGGCATAACGAATTATGATCAGTTGAGTGTGGGACAGGTCTTGACCATCCCCGGATGAGTCCGCAGCGATTGGTGCTGAATCTGCGAACTGGAGAGGTCCTATTGGCTCGCGCAAGTGTTTGCGCGGGCTTTTTCTCGCGTCTGGTCGGCCTGCAATTGAGACGGCGCCTTGGCACAGAGGAGGGAATGATATTTGTGTGCAATCGGCCTGGACGACTTGCGGCCGCCATCCATACGATGGGTCTTCGCTTCGCGATCGGAGTAGTATGGTTGGACGCGGAGCTTAAGATAGTCGACATGAAACTGGCAAAGCCGTGGAAATTCGCCCATGTGCCAAAGGCGCCTGCAATGTATTATCTGGAAGCCAATCCCGCGATTTTGGACCTAGTGCAGATTGGTGACCAACTGCGCATTGATGAGGTTATTGCTTGAGCGACCGGCTTCGAAGATTCCTGGCGATTCTGGTTTTGAACGCATTGGCGCTTCTGTCGGCGGCATCGGCACAAGAGCAGAGCGATTCCACCTTTACGGTTCACGTCGTGCAAAGAGGCGAGAATCTATTCCGCATCGCTTTACAATATGATCTGTTTGCGGAGCAGGTCGCCATAGCTAACGGCATTACCGATAGCAACAGCATCACGGTTGGTCAGCGCCTAATCATCCCGCTTGTGACCGCGGGTTTAGAGCAGCAACTCACCCATAGTGTTGCCGCGGGCGAAACGCTCGCCAGCATCGCCGCTGCCTATAGCAGAAGCGAGAGTGAGTTGATGGCGCTAAATGACTTAGAGTCTGCGGACGCGATCTACATCGGCCAAGAACTGGTCATTGTCGCTGGCGGCACCGAGCCTGAAGTTAGCCCCCTCGAGATCCAACCCACAGCCGGGGCTGAAAGCAGCGGGTCTATCGCCATAACTCCGCCCGCGTTTGGCAATGGCGCGCGACACTCGTTCGCCCGATTCGGTGAAACGGTGGATGCCTTTGTGCACACCGTCAAAAGCGGCGACACGCTCTTTGAGATCAGCTTGCGCTATGACCAGACTGTTGAGACTCTGGTCAAGGCCAATAACCTGTTGGATCCTGGCGTCCTCAGCGTGGGTCAAAAGCTAATCATCCCGGGCATCCAACTGCCGCGCCTGGCGCATGACCTTCCCGCTGTAGTTGAAGCTTTCACGATCGCCCCCCTTGTCTTGGAGACTGGTCGGAGCGCGCGCATCGAGCTTTTGACGAGTGAGCCAGCCAGTCTTAATGGACGATTCTTGAACCAAGAATTACGGGTCATAACGCGAGATGAGGGCAAACGCCACAATATCATTGTCGGCGTGCCCATGTTTACCGATAAAGCAATCTATCCGCTGACGCTCACAATGCATTATGGAGTCGATGCAAGTGAAACGATTGCGGCCAATTTGCAGGTTATCGGCGGGGGATATGGTTATCAGACGATCACGATCAACGACAGCGAGTTGTTAGCGCCAGCCATAGAGGAAGCGGAGATTGCTCTGCTTATCGAGCAGACCAGCGAATTTACACCGGAGCGAAGCTGGAACAACTCACTCAGTTTGCCAGCGGCTGCGGCGATGAATGCTGTCTTTGGCACGCTGCGTTCCTACAACGGGAGCGAGTATAACCGCTACCATCACGGCGTAGATTTTGCCGGCGCGCCTGGAACCTCGGTGCTGGCCGCGGCTGATGGCCAGGTTACTGTGGTCGACCGCTTGCACATCCGGGGCCTTACCACAGTGATCGATCACGGCTGGGGCGTTTTTACGCTATATGCCCATCAGCAAGATACACTGGTACAGCCGGGAGACATGGTGACGTCTGGTCAGGTGATCGGCACGATCGGTTCAACCGGCCGGAGCACTGGACCGCATCTTCACTGGGAAGTGTGGCTCAATGGCGTCAACGTCGACCCAATGCAATGGGTGCAGCAAGTTTTTCCCTAAGCGACCGCGTCGCACTGTGTCGTCACCAGCTGTAAGCGCCGTCAAGCGCTTCAAAGTCGGTGAATAAGAAATGGTCGTGATAATAATGAATCCAGAGAAACGACAAAATCGCTGTGTAGTAAGCGATATCGAAATGCGTGTTGCCATCGATTCCGGGCTTAACGATACCCGCCAGGCTGTAAACTAGAATAAATATTACCGCCGAGCCAACTAGCAGAGCTGCGCTAAAGCCGTAGAGGGCGCGCGCGTCTGTGGTGCGGCGGCTGAAACGGGCGACGAGCGGCGCGTTCTGATCCAGGTCGCCGACCATCTGCCTTATCTTGATGATGTAAAAGGTAATCGCCAAGTACTGGAATGAATGCCAGGTGTTCAGCCCTTGAAACGCCGTATCAAGATTGGGCAGCAGCGGCGTCAAGAAAGCGACGATAACCGTGAGTGAAACGAAGACGAACTTCGGTATATTCAGGATGCCATGATGATACTCGTAGACCGTCTTAGCAATGTAAGAAATCAGCGCAGCCCCGAAGATGATGGTGACAAGAATGAAGAACCAGGGATTATCCGGCTGTTGAAAGAGATCGGGAATCGCCTCCCCCAGATCATTCTGACCGATCTCAAAGGTGCCCTGACTGATTTTCCACATGGCGACCGGGAAAAGGCTGGTCAGCACGATGGCGTAGTCGATCAAACGGGCGAATGGGCTCAGCGCGCTTTTGCGCACGAACTTCGCTTCTTTGTGATTGTAGAGTTCAACGATGTAGGTAACCTGGTGCAGAACATGCAATGATGCCCAAAAGAAGAAGAAAGTGAGCATCAGGCTGAGGTTTAAGAATGCTAGGGAAATGACAATAACCGGGATGATAATCGAGGAGCGAATCAGGGTTGGATAGCGTTCTTTGAAGCGTTCATCGAGGCCCGTCCGCAAGAAGGTGGACATCATGTGCGGTCCGCCTATCGCCACCGCGACGAAGAAGTTCACAAGATTGCGGCTGGCATCATCGTCGATGCCCAGGTGAACGCCAAAAAGATACAGCGCGTATGGCAAGGGAACAACGACGACGCTCAGAGTGATGAAGAACAGATCCCATCGTCTGTTGCGCAGCCAAAGACTGCCCTTATCAATATCTGTGTAGGGCTCAGCGCGGGAAAGCGGGATTGCCGATGTTGCCATGAAGACTCCTGCGTATGTTGTATCAGCTATTTTAGCAGAAATTACTTAGCCTGGCAAAGTATTTTTCTGCTTGCTGGTAGGCTGATTTTCCAGCTAAGGCAGAAAACCGAACCACTGGCAGAAACGCGTGGGGTGAGCGGCACAGCTTTCGGGAGCGTTGAGCAGCAGGAATATCCCGCCGGCAAATGCGACGAAGCCAAGGAGCAGAACGACGCAACCGCACCAAGCCACGGGTCCACCTTGCAGCAGGTCAATGAGGAGTTCAAACAAGCCAAGAGCGACGTTAAAGATGCCGCTGACAGCCTGCAAGAGGAAGCCGATGACGAAGACCACGATGCAAAGCAAGGCACAGCCAGCAGCTATGTATGGCAAGTGCGCTGGATCAATGTTTTGCAGCAAGTCCATTATCGCGCTCCGCCAAAGGTTTAAGTCGCCACAATTATTCTACGCGCAAGGCGACAAATGCGTCTCTATCAAGGTCCAAGCTGAAGCGGCGTCCGCGCGCGTGTAACAGTCGCAGTAGGTTACGTCTTGATTTCCGCTACTTGACTCCCAAAGCAAGTAATTGACAGCTGTTTCGACGCAGACTGCGGTATCGTCGAATTCGCCGACGGTCGTGGATCGCAGGAATTGCAGGCCCCGGTTATCCATTTCGTTTATGAGTGATATCAGCAACAGAGGGTGTGAATGGGGCTGAGGAATATCAGCATGATACAGGCGAATTTCGCCATTCGCCGCTAGGTAGAAAAGCGCGCAGGGCGTCAACAAAAGTAGGAACCAGAGCGCGAGAATCAGCCCGCAGCCCAGGCGACGCAGGCGGCTCCGTTTCTTCGTTTCGATTGGAGCCAAAGCATTTGAATTGGCGGGCTGCGCTATTTGCGTCATTGGTCACCTTCTCGGAACTGGAGGACAATCTGGTCGGCCGCATCGTAGCTGACGAGGACAGAAAAAGGCGGCTCATCAGCATCCATCTCAAGGATTCGCGGCAAGATATGCGGCAGATCCTCAACCAGGTCGAGCTCGTTGATTCGATCCGTCGGCACCCACTCTAGAGTACCTTCAGCGCTATGCCATGAGACCTCGCGGCTCTCGCTTATGGCAGTGTATACAAAGAGGATGATTCCGGTTTTTTCGCCGGCGTCGATATTGTGGATGCTGCGCAGACGCAGGGAATGCACCTCCAAGCCAGATTCCTCGACGATCTCGCGGATGGCGCCGCTTGCCGGATCTTCATCGCGTTCGATGTGACCGCCCAGACCATTGTATTGATTGGGGAAAACACGTTTATGGCTTGCGCGCTTCATTAACAGCACATCGTCGCCGTTCAAAATGAAAGACAAAGTTCGCGGGATGGTCAGCCATCGACCGCCCGTAGCATCAGCACCCTGCTGCTTTGCGCCCATTATATCGATCCTCGCACCGCTTTAAGCGTCAGCACAATTGCCCCGCGCCCCAGTTCATGTTACGCTAGTCGCGATCTCTAGCACATTTTACTCGGGAAACCGATGTTTTCGAATCCGATAAGCGCGCCTTCGCCCGAACTGCGAATCGTCTGTGTTGATGCCATATTGCCGCATGAAAAAAGCGATGTACAGAGATCGCAACCATTGATGAAGCGGCTGAAGAGAGCCGAGTACTTTACGAATCCGCCACTTGTCGCTGAGTTGCCCGATGGGCGATACGTGCTTATGGACGGGTCGAATCGTCATTTATCGATGCGCCTGCTCGGCTTTGAACATATTCTCGTTCAGATCTTGGATTACGAAAGCGATTATGTCGAGCTTGGCGTCTGGCAGCATGTCGTGGCTGATTGGGATTCCAAGCGGCTGCTGCGAGAATTGGAAGCGATCAGAAATACCAATATCCGCTCTGGTTGGGATTCAAGCGCGGTGGCGCAAATCTTATTGCGAGAAGGTCCGGTGTACTCCATCCATGCGGTGGCCGAAGGTTTGGCGGAAAGAAATGCGACACTGACTCAGGTAGTAAGCGCTTATCACAATTCGGCGGCGCTTTACCGGACGCCGCTCAGCGATCCCGGCCAGATTTGGTCACTGTTCCCCAGCGGATTCGCTCTGATCATGTTTCCCGCTTATCAGCCGCAGGATATCATCGAAGCGGCTTTGCAAGGCGCTTATCTTCCGCCGGGGGTTAGCCGTCACATTGTTCATGGGCGAGCGCTCAATGTGAATTATCCGATGGCGCGTTTGCGCGCGGATAGCCCGCTCGATACAAAGAACAAAAAACTGCAAGAATGGCTACGAGAGCAATACGCCGCCCGCAGCATACGGTACTATGCCGAATCCACCTTCCAATTCGCCGAGTAGAGGCCTGTGACACAAACAGCAGAGCAAGTTCTAAGCAGCACAGCGTTTCATACTGATGAGCAGGTGTATCGGGTTCTGCGTTTGCCGGCGAATGCCATTACTTTGGGAGCCGCAATCCTTGCGGAAGCGGGAATTGCGTTCTCCGCGCTCCTTGTCGACAAAGACGAAGTGACACTTTTGCTCCGCGAGGATGTACACCTGAACTTTAGCAAGCGTCTGCACGCGGCGAGCATAAGTGAACAAAGCTACCGGTTAATCACATTTGCAGAAGCCCTCGAGCCAGACTTGATCGGTTTCATCGCGCATATCAGCGACGCGCTGGCGAAGGCGAACATTCCCATACTCGCCTTCGCCGCGTTTTCTCGCGATCACATCTTTGTGCCAGCGGAAGATTACTCAAAGGCAATGAGGACCTTGCGGGCGCTGCAGAACGAGATCAGACGAGGATAACGTGGAAATCAATCTGTTTAACGATGCCAATTTGGTGCCGCAGCCGAAGCACAGGGTCAAGATCGAGGAGCTCAGCGCTAAGCCCTACAAAGATCGCTTTCGCGTGAAGGTCAACCTCAAGCTGACACCTTTTCAAGAGCGGCCGAACCTGCTAATAACCGCGCGAAGATTCGATGGTTTGATGGTCAGTGATTTGGATGTCATCGCCACGATGCATTTCGACAACGAATTCACTATGCATATTCGCGGCTTGGACGACCCGACCGGAGATTACAAGCTGGCGGCAGAGTTGTATTACGAATCGCGAGATCCACCCCAAGACGCAGCCGAAATCTGCTTTCGGATTCCCCCAGAAGCGAGCTAATCATGCGATGAGGATTCCCTACGATGTCGCGCGTCAGATTGCCGATCATGCCGAAGCCGAAGCGCCGCATGAAGCCTGTGGTGTGCTTGCCGGCGACTATAGGACCATAAGCCGCGCCATTTCGCTCCGCAACGCCGCGGCAAACCGAGATGACCGCTTTCAGTTCGATCCGGAAGAACAGCTTACGGCGCTAAAGGCTATCGATGCTGACGGTCTGGAATGGATGGGGGTTTACCATTCACATCCGCGGTCTGCGCCGATTCCATCGCGGACGGATATTAACGAGGCGCTGGATCCCAAGCTGCTGCATTTGATCGTATCGCTAGAGCGCGCCAAGCCGAAGCTGAAGCTCTGGCGGATTGACGGTCTGTCAGCCGCGCCTGTCGAATTGGTTTTTGACACCGATACCTCCGACGATGACGGCAGCCAATTCTCGGCGCGACAGCGAGTCTCCATTGTGATTGTGGGTATCGCGAGCTTGCTGCTTCTGGTCGCGATTTCGGTCGCGCTGCTGCCACCCGCGCCAGAACTCATGCCCGCGCCTTAGAGGCTGCCGGGTGCACGACCATGGACATCGTTCTGATTGCCATAGTTGGTATGCTCGTCGGCGGCGCGGTCAACGCGCTGGCTGACGAACTGCCAGCGGGACGGTTCCCGCGGCCTCCTCGCAACGAAGATGGCAGCCGGCGTCCGGTCTATGCTTGGCTGGGGGTCACCGCATTGCTCTTCGAAGTATGGCAAGCCAAACCGCCCCACTCCAAGCTGAGCTGGCGCTATCCATTGACCGAGTTGACTCTGGCCGGGCTGATGGCGATAACGCAGTTCGTAACGGGAGATGATGCCTCCTTGCCGAGCGGGCAGCGGCTAATCTGGCAGGCTTATGCCGTGATATTTGTACTCCTCGCGGTGGTGGATTTGGAGCGGCGGCAGATACTGATCAAGCCAGTAATGTTTGCGGCTGCGCTCGCTGTTGTTGACGCGGCAGTTTTTCCTCAGAGCCCGCCGAACTTGGCATCAGCGCTTGTCGGCGGCTTATGCGGGGGCGCGACTTTTTCGCTCATATATTTGGGCGGTCGGCTATTTGATGGACTGGTGAAGAGAGTCGCCACTCCTGTGTTTGGTCTGGGCGATGTTTACCTCATGGGGCTCGCCGGGTTAATCTTGGGATTTCCCAACATACTAGTGGCGATAGTCTTGGCGATCGCGCTCGCTGGCGCCGGAGCGGCCGTGTATTTGGCGCTAACCCGCCTGCGCAAGCGCCGATACAAGCGATTCACGGCCTTACCATACGCTCCCTATATCCTCATGGCTACGACCCTTGTGCTGCTTTTCCAAGGTGAGATAAGCCATGTGGTGTTTGGGTTGCAAATGTGACCGGCTGTAGTCTGGTTCGCATGCATTATGACGTCTTCATACGGCCGGTTCACGCTGGAGGGCAGCGCCCTCCAACTCTTCAAACTTGGCGATGACACCGCCACCAAGGCAGACATCGCCTTGATAGACAACAGCGGCTTGTCCCGGCGTGATATCGCGCTGTGGCTCGTCAAAGCGCACCTGCATAACACCGTCGGCGCTGACTTCAATCGTGGCTGGTTGCGGTTGGGCGCGGTAACGAATCTTGACATGGCAGCGAAAGGATTCTGACGGGGGCGCGCCGCTCACCCAGTTGACATGCTCCGCGGTCAGCGTATCGCGGCCGAGCTGATCCCGAGTGCCGACGACGAGAGCGTTTCTGATGTCGTTCATTGCCAAGACGTACAAAGGCTCTTGGGATGAGATCCCCAAGCCTTTTCTTTGCCCGATAGTGTAATTCGCCAGGCCCTGGTGCTTGCCAAGCACATCGCCGGCCCTGTTCACGATTGGTCCGGGCTTTATAACATCGGGGGCGTGCAGTCGCAGGAAATTGCGATAATCGCTATTGCCCAGGAAGCAGAGGTCCTGGCTATCTTTCTTGCTGGCGACATCAAGTCCGAGTTCCGCGGCCAGTTTCCGCACTTCGGACTTGGGATATTCGCCCACTGGAAAGAGCGTGCGTCCGAGTTGATCCTGGCTCATTACACTCAGGACATAGCTCTGGTCTTTATCTGCATCAAGACCGCGGCGCAGAAGCCAGTCACCGTTTTCATCTGTTGCGATACGCGCGTAGTGACCGGTGGCCAGGTAGTCGGCATCCAGTGCCAGAGCGTTGCGCAGCAGCCAATCAAAGCGGATGCGGCGGTTGCATTCAAGGCAGGGATTAGGCGTATACCCATCGCGATGCTGATCGATGAAATACTGAACGACCGTTTGGCGGAAGATGTCCTTCGTATCCAGCACGTAGAAGGGAATGCCCAGCTTGTCGGCGATACGGCGGGCGTCGCTCATTTGATCGGGCGTACAACAGCGATTATGCTCAGCGCCGCCTAAAGCCGGATCGGACCAGAGGCGCATCATCATGCCGACGACATCGTAACCGGCTTCGACCAAGAGCGCGGCAGCGACCGAGCTGTCCACACCGCCGCTCATCGCGACGACGACGCGCGTATTTGACCGGATCATGACAGACCCTCGCGATTCAACAGGCTCAGTTTCTCAACGGCATTCACAAGTACGTCCACAGTGTAATTGATGTCCTCTTGGGTTGTGTGGGCGCCGACTGACAAGCGCAAGCCGCTCTTCGCTTGTTCAGCGGTATAGCCAACCGCCAGCAAGATTTCGGATGGTTCCGGATTGCCGGTCTTGCAGGCTGAACCGCTGCTGGCTGCGATGCCGTTCATATCGAGGTGAATCAACAGCGCGTTGGCATCAATGCCAGCGAAGATGAAGCTGGCGTGAGATGGCAGGCGTTTGTCCGGGTGACCGCTCAATTGCGCGCCGGGGACACGACTCAAGACGCCACTGACCAGTCTGTCGCGCATCTGCTGAAAATGGGCGAGTCGCTCCGCGTTCTCTTGATGCGCCAATTCCAGCGCGCGGGCAAGGCCGATGATGAAAGGCGTATTGTGCGTGCCGGCGCGGCGTCCGTGTTCGTGGCTCCCGCCGGTAAGCGTGGGCGCCAACTCGACGCCTTTTCGCAGGTAGAGTATGCCGACGCCCTTTGGTCCATAGAATTTATGCGCCGAAAGGCTGAGCATATCAACACCTAGCTGCTCGACATCGAGAGTCAACTGCCCGCCGGCCTGCACGGCGTCGGTATGAAATAGAATGCCGCTGGACCTGGCGACCGCTGCTAGAGCAGGCAAGTCATTCACGCTGCCCAGTTCGTTGTTTGCGTAGATGATGCTTGCGATAGCGCCGCCCTGTTCACAAGCTTCGCGAAAGGCAAATGTATTGACCAGCCCATAACGATCGACGGGCAAGACGACCGATTCGAAACCCATAAGCTGGCTCATTTGCCGCATAGTGTTGGTCACGGCGCTGTGTTCCACCGGCGATGTGATGAGCCGCGCGGGGGCATTATGCATCCGCGCCCGCCAAGCCGCGCCGCGGATCGCGAGGTTGTCGCTTTCCGAGCCACCGCTGGTGAAGATGATCTCGGCCGGCTGGCAGTTGAGAATGGCCGCGACGGTTTCGCGGGCGTCCTCGATGGCGCGTTCAGCCGCCCGTCCATAGCGATGCGCTGAAGTAGGATTGCCATAGACTTCGCTGAAATATGGCATCATCGCTTCCAAGACGCGGGGATCGACCGGCGTGGACGCGGAATAGTCGAGGTAGACCTGGCGTTTTGTTTTCATGATTCGCGTGTTTCTGTTTACTGCCACAGATTATCTCATTCTAATTGATGCGCGCTGGATCCAGCAACGCGCAAGGGGACGGTTTGAGTTCAACCCCTTATCTGCGCGCTTGCAGAATCCGGGAAGACAAGCCGAGAATGTTTCGCCATTTCTGTGTCCGCTCACGGTCATTCCGTTAGATAAGCAAAGGATGAAAAAAGACCAATTGAGGATGAACAGAGGATGAAAAAAGATCAATCGAGGATGAATAAAGGATGAGAAAAGACGACAATTGGATATCATATTTGCCAGTCTCTATCGATACAGTATGTATACAGCGGCATTTTTCGGGGTTGAAATATAGATTTCGCGATAGCGTTGATTTTGGGGTTAGGGACGGTATGTTTTCGGATTAAATGCTGGATTGGCGATCTAGCGTTCATGGTGGTCAGTATAGCAGAAATCAACTGGGAATAGGCGACTAAATGTTCGCGCGTTGAAGAGATTCGACGAAGTGAGCAGTAGAGGATTTACATACCGGGTACATCAAGTCGAGTCAGGATTTTCTTAAAGACTTGACAGTTGATGTTGAGGTGTGATTGCGGCAAAAGGTATACTATCATATCTAGCTGTATTTGGATGCTCGAAGCGGCTGCGCATCAGCAGCCGGGGATCATCGGAGGCTCATAGATGCCAAGTATCAGCAAGGTGCATGCGCGCGAGGTCTTGGACTCCCGCGGCAATCCCACCGTTGAAGTTGAGATTCATCTTTGCGACAAGACGATGGGGCGGGCGATAGTACCCAGCGGCGCCTCTACTGGAGAGCATGAGGCGCTGGAGATGCGCGATGGCGACAAGTCACGCTATTTGGGCAAAGGGGTCTTGCAGGCAGTCCAATCTGTAAATGAGATCATCGCGCCAGAGATGGCTGGTCTGGAACCGTATGACCAGAAGGCGCTGGATGAATTGATGCTTGAGTTGGATGGTACCGCGACAAAGAGCAAGCTCGGGGCGAATGCGATTCTCGGCGTTTCGCTGGCGCTGGCTCATGCGGCCGCCAACAGTTTGCGAATACCCCTCTATGCCTATCTGGGCGGCATCCATGCCCACGTATTGCCGACGCCGATGATGAACATCATGAATGGCGGCAAGCACGCAATTGGCAGTACTGATTTCCAGGAGTTTATGGTGATGCCGACCGGCGCGCCAAGTTTCCGCGAGGCTTTGCGTTGGGGCACGGAAATCTATCACCAACTGAAAGCTGTCTTGCAGGACCGGGGATACCAAACGACGGTCGGGGACGAGGGCGGTTTCGCCCCCAGCCTCGGCAGCAATCAGGCGGCGCTCGATGTCATCATGGAAGCGATCGAGAGAGCTGGCTATCGCGCGGGAGAAGATGTGTTTATCGCATTAGATCCGGCAGCGTCTGAGATCTGCGAAGACGGCCTATACAAGCTTGATATTGAAGGACGGCGGCTTAGCGGCGAAGAGATGGTGGAATTCTGGAGTGATTGGTGCGACCGGTATCCGATTATTTCCATCGAAGACGGATTGGACGAGAATGACTGGGAGAATTGGGCGCGTCTGGTGGCAAAAATCGGCGATCGCGTACAAATCGTCGGTGATGATCTGCTGGTTACCAATGTGGAAAAAGTGAAGCGGGCGATCACTGACAAGGCGGCTAATGCGCTTCTCTTCAAGGTGAACCAGATCGGTTCTTTGACCGAAGCCTTCGCCGCGGGCCAAATGGCGCAGCGGCACAACATGACGGTGGTGACGAGCCATCGAAGCGGGGAAACCGAAGATAATACGATAGCTGATATCGCAGTGGCCATGAACAGCGGGCAGATCAAGACGGGCGCGCCGGCTCGCACGGACCGGATCGCCAAGTACAATCAGCTATTGCGCATTGAAGAGCGGCTGGGGAGCGCGGCGAGCTATGCTGGCAAAGCCGCATTTGCCAATCTGAATGCCGATGTAGAATAAGTGCTGTGGCGAGTTCGAAAGGGACAAGAGTGCGACCGAGATTGGATAACAAACACACCAAGATCGTAGCCACAATCGGTCCCGCATCCCGCGAACCAGATGTCTTGCGCGATATGATCCGCGCGGGCATGAATGTCGCCCGCATCAATTTTTCGCATGGCGACCGGGAAACACACGGCAGAGTAATCGAACATATCCGCCGCATTTCCGCGGAAGAAGACAGCGTGGTGGCTATCCTATGTGATATCCAGGGACCCAAGATACGGCTGGGAATGTTTGAGCCCGAGCCAATGGTATTGGATATAGGGGATACTATTACGCTGACAAGTGATGATGTAGTCGGATCGAACGGAGTGGTATCGCTGCCGCATCCTGAATTTGTGCGGGATATCCGGGCTGGCACGATACTCTTGCTGGATGATGGCAATTTGCAGTTTCGCGTGAAAGAAGCCGATGGCCGGAACCTCGTCTGCAATGTCGTCGTCGGTGGGGCGCTAAAGCCGCGCAAGGGCGTGTCGGCGCCTAATGCCCGCTTGACACTTTCCGCCATAACCGAAAAAGATCGCGAAGACATTAGGTTTGCGCTCGCTCAAGACTGCGACTATATCGCGATGTCATTTGTCCGCAGTGCCAACGACATTCGCGAGCTCAAAACGCTGATGGCAGAACTGGGCAAAGATGCGGCGATCATCGCCAAAATCGAGATGGGCGAGGCGCTGGAGAATATCGAAGAGATCATTGAAATTTGCGACGGCATTATGGTGGCGCGCGGCGACCTGGGCATTGAAACGCCAGCGGAGGAAGTGCCCTATCATCAGAAGCGGATAATCAAGTTGTGCAATGCGGCGGCCAAGCCGGTCATCACGGCCACGCAAATGCTGGAATCGATGACAGACAATCCGCGCCCGACCCGCGCGGAGGCGAGCGATGTTTACAACGCGATTCTGGACGGGACGGATGCGATTATGTTGAGCGCAGAAAGCGCTAGTGGCAACTATCCGGTCCGCTCAGTCGAAGTGATGAGCGAGATTGCGACAATCGCTGAGCGCAACCTGCATAATTTCAGCACACTGGCCACCGACGCCATGGAAGGCATCCGCGCAAGCCAATCGCGCGAGGACAGTTCAATCGCAATTAGCCGAGCGACATTCGACATTTCGCAAGCGATCGAGCCGAAAGCGATTGTAACCACCAGCATGTCAGGCTATACAACTCGGCGCGTGGCCAAAGAAAGGCCCAGAACCCCAATCCTCTGTATGACGCCGATGGCAACCACACAACGAAGAATGGCGCTTGTCTGGGGCGTGACGCCGCTGCTGGTAGAAGAGTTTACGACGATAGACGAAATGATAAGCATCATCATTCGGGCAGCGCATGACAAGGGCTTGGTGCGGCGTGGCGACAGGCTGGTTATCATTGCGGGGGTGCCCTTCGGCATTGACGGTCGCACGAACCTTATAAAGATTCACATAGTTGGCGAAGAAGGCGAAATCTGAGTTCGTTTTCCGGGGCAAGCGAGGCTGAAAAGCGAGCAGTCAGCGCAGCTACGGGTTCAATCCAACTGTTGTGATGCAACCCATTTTGCGTCGATTGGCGCCGGCTCTGAGGGCTTGACATGCCGTGATTTTGTAGCAATGGTGCCGTCAGACGTGTAATTGACTTGGCTTGTCGTGCAACGCGGGCAGATGTTCCAAGGAAGCTCGAGCAAGTAGCCGCAGTTTACGCAGGCTTTCTTCAGACGATGATGACAATGAGGGCAGGCTTGCCAGTCCTGCTGCACACGTTGCGCGCAGCCGGGGCAACTGGGCCTTTCCTCGATTTCCTGCAGCAGCGCTTCCTCTTCCAGCGAGCGTTCGTACGCGGCGGACAGGGTTTCACGAGGGCGCAACAAAATATAGATGAAAAGGCCGGGCACATTAAGCAGGAAGACAAGAAGCGCTACCAGCAACTGCGCCAGGGGATCGCGCGAACGTGAGCGCATATCCCGATATGCCCACAAAACTATCGCCAGCCAGAATGCGGCGATGACAACGGCTGCAAAGAGCGTCGCTACTAGCAATATGTCGTTGAGACTTTCTGGCATGCGCGAGACCTTTGACAAGGAAATGCTAGACCGTGGCTGCCCGCATTCAGCCGGCAGAAGACTCGCCTAGAAGCAGAATCATTTCGCTCACAATCGTGTCAAACTGGTGGCCGGACGCGTAAAACGAGACCGACTTGATGCGCTCCGGTTTGTTGATGTCCGCTATCAAATTGAACAGGTTGTCCGAATCGAAGGTGTACCACACACCCTGGTTGATATCAACGTGATCCTGTATGCAGCTATCGCATCGCTTCCTGGCATCGGCAGATACATCGTCCGCATAATAGAAGCCACGGTACCAATGGCGGATGTCGCGCGCATTCTCGTCAAAATATGAAATTTGGAGCATAAGCGGACATTCGCTGGCAGCCCGGCCACAGACGCTCAGTGACTGATAATTTGTTCTGAAGGTGGTCAATACGCGCAGGGAATCGTATTCACTGACTGACAAGCCTTCACCAGCGAATGATTGGGTACAGCGCACTGCGCCATTTGATTGCGCATTGTTAAAACGACTCAAGCGTAGACCGATCCTTCCGTCGAAGCGTACAAGAGAATAGTTGCCAGGCGGGGCTTGTCGCTGCACTACGCTGCATTGCCAGTCTGTCAGGGCACTCGTTGCCCGGCTGCCTTCGAGCAGACTGAAACTGCCATTCTTCAAGAAGTTATCGGTCGTGCTACGGTTTGATATGCTACGGGCGCCGATTCGAGCGACCAACTCCTGTCCGCCTCTTACCAATTCCCTTCGGCTATCATCATCGCGGAAGTAAGCATACGCTTCGCCGGAGAGGTTGAGCACACGGACTTCGTCTTCAGTCACGCTGAGGCGATAACGGCCGTTGCTGCGTATCTGGACATTAACGCCTTTGTCCGAATTAAGATCGTCGCTATAGATATCCATCAAGAAAGAGCGATCGCCTACGCCGGTTACCAGGACATCCAACTCGCCTTTCAAAGCGGAGAACAGTACATGTTGCGGGTTTTGGCTCCATTCAAAGCGGGGACGATTGGCGTTGTTGAATGTGACCTGTGTATCGCCCTGAAGGGTGACGGCTGCCAACAAGGTGGCCGCTTCAGCTTCCGCCGGACTTTCGCGAATCAGAATGGTCGCCTGTGAAAGCGAGTCAGTGCTGATGCCGGTGATAGAGTTGGTTAGCTCCCGGTTTTCGCGGACAGCCACAACTGTGGGATCGGCGCCGGGGACAATACCAATCGTGCCGGTTGCCACCTGGAGCGTCGCGGACATCGCGACCGTGGAGCGGAAGAGATAGTGATAGACGCCGAAAATTGTGCTGAGTGTGACAGTGCAGAAAAGAGCGAAGGCAGCCAGCATAACGATCCAGGCGATCCTGTCTGGCGGAAGGGGGCCCGAATAGGAGGACCGCGGTTCTTCATTGGTCGCCGCTTCTAGGACCTCTTCAGCCTGCTGCATGACGTCCATCAGATTTCAGTCTCAAACAAAGTTAAAGGCGCAACGCTATTATAGCATTGTAGACTGTATAGTAGTGGTCATATTGCGGTATAATTTGCACAATCGTAATCGCTATTATTGCTACGGAAGGGACGCCGTTATGTCCGGTCATAGCAAATGGTCGACGATCAAGCGCAAGAAAGGCGCGGAGGACGCCAAACGCGCCAAGATATTCACTCGGCTAGGGCGCGACATCACGGTTGCCGCCCGGGACGGTGGTGGCGATGAGAGTGCTAATCCCAAGCTTAAGCTGGCGATCGCCAAGGCGCGGGCTGCTAACATGCCGAAGGAAAATATCGAGCGGGCCATAAAGAAGGGCACGGGAGAAATCGCTGGCGGCGAAGTGGTTGAGATGCTCTATGAGGGTTATGGGCCGGAGGGCGTCGCCTATATTGTAGAGATACTGACCGATAACAAGAATCGAGCGCTGGCTGAGGTCAAGCATGCCTTCAGCAAACATGAAGGCAGCCTGGCGACAAACGGCGCCGTCTTGTGGCAGTTCGACCAGAAGGGTTATATCACGGTCAAGGACGGCTGCGATTTTGACGAGCTTTTCATGGAAGCGGCGGATGCCGGGGCTGACGATGTTGTTGAGGAAGATGGCATCATCACAGTCTACACACCGCGAGATGAATTTGCCGCGGTAGAACAGGCGCTGTCGCAAGCGGGTTACGAGTTTGAAGAGGCGGAACTGCGTTGGTTCCCGCAGAATGAGATGGACATTTCCAAAGGCAAGGCGCTGCAGAACTTGCGTCTCATGGAGCAGTTGGAGGAATCGGACGATGTTCAAACTGTCGCGTCAAATTTGAGCATCACTGACGAGATCCTGGCGGCTTACGAGACTTAGGATGATCTCGCTCGGCATAGACCCCGGCACGGCATCGCTTGGTTATGGCTTTGTTCGCGAACATGAAGACGGCTCACTGGAAGAAATGGACCATGGTGTGATTATTACAAAGCCAAATGCGCCGATGCCCCAACGGCTGCAGCATATTCATCTGGAATTGCTCAAGTTGATTGACAAGTTTCGACCCGACCGCGCTGCTGTTGAGGAACTGTTTTTCGCGCGAAATGTCAGCACGGCACTGACGGTAGCTCAAGCGCGCGGCGTGGTCTTGCTGACGCTGAATATGGCGGATTTGACGATTGCGGAGTACAAGCCAAACGTGATCAAGCGATCTGTTTGCAGCGATGGGAGCGCGGACAAAGCGCAGATGAAGCAGATGGTGAGTGTTTGGTTGGGTTTGGATTCTGTACCAAGACCGGACGATGCCGCCGATGCGCTGGCGGTAGCCATCACGGACTTACACAGTTACCGCTTGCGTGACATTGGTCTGGCATAGCGAAAGCCGCCGGGGATGATTAGCATAATCGAGGGCGACCTTGCCCATAAGGCAGCCGATCATATAGTTGTTCGTGTAGGCGGAGTCGGCATAGAGGTTATTGCCCCATTCAGCACCATAGAACGGCTCAATGCGAATCGAGTGTTCCTGTTCACGCGGCTGGTCGTCCGGGAGGACTCGTTATCGCTTTACGGTTTCGCGACTGCGAATGAGCGCGAGCTTTTTGACGCGGTACTGAAGATTAGCGGAATTGGTCCCAAATTGGCGGTGAGTATGTTGAGCACGCTCAGCGTCGAGAATATCCGCCATGCGGTAGCGAATAATCGACCGGAGATCATCAGCCGGGTGCCGGGTATTGGCAAGAAGACAGCGCAAAAGATCCTGCTGGAATTGCAAGACAGATTCCCGGCCGGTCTGGGGGACCTGCCGCAGACCGGCGAAGATGACTCCAGCGCAGTCGTGATAGATGCGTTGACGGGGCTTGGTTACAGTGTGGTGGAAGCACAAGCCGCTGTCCAAGCGATTCCTCGCGACGCAGCAGAAAGCATTGAAGACCGTATTCGGCTTGCTCTGCAAAGCTTGGGCGCTTGAAGCCGATGTTGCCGGAGTCATTGGAAGAGGCAATCTCGACTAGCAAGTCGGCGCGCGTGCAAGGCAAGGTTGCGCCAAATGCTTAGCAGGGATAATATCATCGACTGGGTCGGCAAAGAGTTCATCTCAAGGCGGAGAAAAGCATGGCGGCGCAGTTAATCGGCAAGCGGGTTGATGTCTTGGACAAGGGCTGGATTGAGCTTGTCGACCTCATGCCCCACCCGGCTTCGGATGTCAGCGGCGACCTCGCCATCGTGAATGCGGCGCGAGTCAGCTTCCTGGGCGAAAGCAGGGGACCGGAGCGGGACAAGAAGCTGCTGTTTTATCTTTTGCGCCACCGCCACACATCGCCTTTCGAGATGGTCGAGTTCAAATTTCGGGTACGGGCGCCGCTGGTGACCTGGTGGCAATGGGTACGACATCGCACCTGGAATATGAACGCGCAATCCGGGCGTTATACGCCATTTCAGGAAAGCGACTTTTATGTGCCGGATGTTTGGCGGAGGCAAAGCAAAGACAACAAGCAGGCCAGCGAAGGCTCGCTACCGCTGGCGGAAAGCGACGAGCTGACTGAAAAGCTGCTGCGGCACTATGACGAGGGCTTTCGCCTCTATACTGAGGCGTTGGACCTTGGCGTATCAAAAGAGATGGCGCGACTGTTTCTGCCCGGTTTCAGCGTCTATTACACCTGGGTGACCAAGATTGACGCGCACAACCTGATGCATTTTCTGCGCCTGCGAATGGCGAGCGATGCGCAATATGAGATCAGGGTGTTTGCCAGGACCATCCATGAGCATTTCTTTAGACCGGCGCTACCCTGGACGGCAGAAGCCTTCGATCGGTACATTATGAAAAGTGAATAGAAACCGATGTGGGCTAGTCTGTGAAATGGACGGGATCAGAGCGGTTGATGAGGAAGGCCGAGGCGCGCTCAAAATACTCACGCATTCTGGAGCGCGCAGGCTCGCTGATACCGGCGTCATCAATAGCTTTTAGCATGTGACGCAGCCAGTTATCACGCGCAAGTCGATCGATGGGAAATGGAAAGTGGCGCATTCGCAGACGCGGATGTCCGCGCTCCTGGCTGTAGGTTTGCGGACCGCCAAAGAACTGAACCAAGAATAGATACAGTCGGCGTTTCGGCGCAGCGAGATCAGCGGGATACATCGGGCGCAGGACTGAGTCTTCCGCGACAGAGGCGTAGAAAGCATCAACCATGGCGGCAATTGGTTTTTCGCCGCCGATCAAGTCGAATACGCTCTGCGGAGTGTATGCCATGGTTAGCCTCTGTAAGCGGATGTTTAACTGACGGTGAGATCCGCCTTCATACATCTTGCCGCCAGAGATGTTCACAGTGAGCGATGTTAGCAGAAAAGTTCGGCTTTACAATCGTTGCGCTGCTTGTACAATCCATGAGTTAGCTCAAACGCAAGCAAGGATAATTTGCTTATGGTAAGGATCGGACTCTGCGCTGGCATACTCTCGCTATTTTGCTTCATAAGTATAGGCGTAGGCTTGGCGCAGGCGCATGAACTGGTCAGCGTCGGCGGCTCTGGCATCGTAAATGCTGTGATTGAAGAACTGGTTAGGGCGAGCGGCACCAGCAGCGCCGATGTCATAGGCCTGAATTCAAGCGGAACAGCGCGCGGCATCGAACAGTTCTGCGCCGGCGAACTCGATGTTGCAACGGCGTCGCGAAAGATGACATCCGACGAACGCGCCAGTTGTGAAGCCGAGCAAATCGCGCATAGCGAATTTCTGATCGGCCATCACATCGTCGCCTTTGTAGCGCACCCGGAAGCGCCAGCGCAGTGCCTACAATTCGGTTCATTGCAAGATGCGCTTAAGCCCACCGCCAGCAACGTAGTGTCGGATTGGTCATTTTATCGTGAGAACGACGCGGATCTGCCGTTGAGCGCAGTCCTGCCTGGGGAAAACGAATTGACTTATGTCATCGTGGACAGCATGGTCGCTGGCGACGGATTCCGGCTGGACGGCCAGCACTACGAAGCCCCGTCGGAGGCGATCAGTATCGTAGCGGATAGACCTGGCACGCTGGCATTGGTCCCTTGGCATGATCAGCTTGAACATAACGAGTCAATAAAGCTTCTGGAAATCGGCGGCGACCTAGGCGCTTGCTCCCTGCCTTCAGCGGAAAATGTGGAGAGCGAAAGTTACCCCTTCGCTTTGTCACTATATGTATATGTCAATCGCGCTCGGCTAGATAGCAACGATCGCCTCAGTGAGTTTATGCAATACAGCATTAGCGAAGCGAGCGCGGCGGTCATTGAAGCAGCCGGCGCCATTCCGCCGTCCAGCACGATATATGACCTGAACGCCAAGGTTCTGGCGGATGCAGACGCTGAACCAGGCTATAGCGGAGACGTCGACCACTTTCAGATTCCAATTGATCTCAGTGGCGAGATTCATATTGTCGGCGCGGCAAATGCGCATCAAGTGTTGAGCCGCGCAGGCGAGGACCTCAGCGAACAGCTAAACATTGACTTCCGCTACGCTGGCATAGCCGCGGGCATCAGCAGCCTTTGCGAAGGAGAGGCGGATATTGCAGCTTTGGAGAGCCCGGCGGAAGCGGATACGCTCACGGAATGCGCGACCAATGGGGTTGTGACGATTCCGGTCAATTTAGGCGCGCAGGCGACTGTGCTGGTGGGCAATGCGGCGGATGAATATAGCGCCTGCTTGACGACCGACCAGATCAATACGATTTGGCGCGCTGACTCGACAGGACTCGTCGAGAGCTGGACGGATGTTGCCGATGCATTTCCCGATCAGCCACTAACGCTTTTTGGATTGTCCTCGCTTGATACCTACACCGATATCCTCTTGCAAACGGCTGGCGAGACGATCCCGCCCGTACGTCGCGATACGGAAAAAGATTTCGCTCCGCTGTATCGGGCGGCGGCGGTCGGCAATGTTAGCGGGGGTCTGACTTATATGAGTTGGCATGACTATCAGACAGTGCTCGAGAATGAACAGGCGAACATCCAGCTTGTCGCGGTTGACAGCGGCTCCGGTTGCGTCGAACCGAATCGCGGCACTATCGAGGGTGGTATGTACTCACTTTCCCGCCGCGCCAATTTGCTCATCAGCGAAGCATCATTGGCTGATATTAACATTCAGGTATTCTTGTGGAATCTGTTTGATGAAGACAACTGGACAGCGCTGCAGCACGATGGATTCCTAAGCGCCTCAGTTTTGGAATTGCCCATTATGCGGCGTGAGATAATGCGCCGATACGCGGATGCAGAGAGTCGCTATCCGTCCATAGAAGACAATACAGAACCCGACAACGAAAACGAGCCGGCTGACGCCGATGTTGACGACAGCGCCGGTTGATTCGCTTCAGCAAGCCTTCGACTTCGCGACAAGCGTGAACGAAGCGCCTGCTGCCAGGAGGTGCCTCCAGGCTGGCCGTAGTTATACGGCGCGCGTGGCAGAGACGGGAGACCGCTATGCATGGCGACTTGCTCGCCTTCGACCTCGAAACAACTGGGTTGAACCCCGCAACTGACGAGATCATAGAGATCGGCGCGGCGCGGTTTCGCGATGGCGCAGTGGTGGATCAGTTTCAATCTCTGGTCAAGCCTTCGGTTCCCATACCCGCCGACATCACACACTTGACGGGAATCCACCAAGAAGATGTCGTTGACGCGCCAACTATAAACGATCTTCTACCGCGGATCGAAAGTTTTTTTTCGGATGCGCCGGTCATCGCGCATAACGCGCAATTCGACCTATCGTTTATGCAAAAGCATAATATGCTGCGGGCTAATCGGCCGATTGATACCCTGGATCTGGCAACGATCGTATTACCGTCAGCTCCGCGTTATGGCCTGGGCGCCTTGGCGGCGCAGGAGGGCATAGAGTTAGCCAATGCGCATCGCGCCTTTGATGATGCGATCGCGACGGGACATTTGTACTGGATTCTCTGGAAGCGCCTTTGTCAACTGCCGCCAAACATTCTGGCTGAAATCATCCGCGCCAGTGAGGGCAAGCCATGGTCCCTGCGTGAGGTCTTCCAGGCTGCGCTCGGGGAGAGCCTAGAATCAGGGATCCGGCAGAGACCAGCAGTTCCATTTGAAGCTGAGCGTCTTAGCGCGCGTCCTTTGAATCTAGAAACTGCGCGACATGAGCAAGTTTCTCTCGAGGCGATCAATGACATCTTCGGCTGTGATGGTCGCCTGGCGGAGGAATTCGGCGACTACGAAAGCCGCGATGAACAGCTTGCTATGGCTCAGGAGGTTGCGCAAGCGTTAAATGACGGTAACCAGGTCATGATCGAAGCGGGTACTGGCACTGGGAAATCGCTGGCTTATTTGTTGCCAGCTGCGCTTTGGGCGACACGGAATGGCCAACGCGTTACCATCTCGACACAGACGATTAATCTGCAAGAGCAGTTGCTAAAGCAAGACATTCCGCAAGTCAGGCGTGTGGTCGGCGCGGAGTTGCAGGCTGCGCTGATGAAGGGGCGCGGCAACTATCTATGCCCGCGCCGGCTGGAGACATTGCGCCGCCGAAAGCCGGCCAATCTCGATGAATTGAAGACGTTGGCGAAGATCCTGGTATGGCTACAAGCATGCGAGTCAGGTGACCGGGGTGAAATCACGCTACGCGGTGGGGAGTGGTCGGTCTGGGCTCGCCTGAGCGCCCAGGACGAAGGCTGCTCGACATTTCGCTGTGCTAGCGAGATGGATGGCGTTTGCCCGTTCTATCGCGCTCGGCAGCGCGCGGAAACCGCCCATCTCCTCATCACAAATCACGCGCTCCTCATCGCCGATGCCAGAATCGAGAATCGCGCCTTGCCCGCCTATCACAACCTGGTGATTGATGAGGCGCATCATCTTGAAGAGGCGATAACCAATGGCTTGAGCCGCCGCATAGACCAGCGGCAAATCCTGGGGCGACTGCGTGATTTGGGCGATAGCAGGAGCGGTTTGTTGGGCGAGTTTCTCGGCGGGGCGCGCTCCCATTTCCCACCAAGCGCCATAGAACGACTGGAGACATTCGTTGACAGTATCGCGGAGACAGTCGACCAGATGAAAGCCTTCATCCGGCTCTACTTCCGCGCTCTGCATGAATTCGCGGTCAAGCAAAAAGCGAGTAACCGCTACGCCATGCGGGTTACAAGCTCCCAGCGAGACGGTGGGAGTTTTACGGGAGTATTGACTGCCTGGAAGCAGCTCGGATCCTATCTTTTGGCTGTCAGCGACGCCATGGAGCGGCTTTGCAAAGCCTTGCCCCGGTATGAGCAATACGGACTGCCAGAATTCGGCGATTACAGCAGCGAAATTCGGGGGCACTGGCGTTATCTCGCAGATCTGCTTGAGCAACTGGAGCGCTATACACAGGAACCGGAGGCCAATGCCGTGTACGCTTTGACGGCCAGAGACCGCGCAGAAAAACTCGAACTGCACATTTCGCCCCTGCACGTAGGCCCGATGATGGAGGAGTACCTCAATCAGCGCATGGAAAGCATCGTGCTCACGAGCGCTACGTTGAGGACACATGAAAATTTTGAGCACATCAAGGAACGCCTCTATATCGATAGTTTCAAGGCGGTGGCTCTTGGTTCTCCATTCGACTATAAGAAATCTACCCTGGTATATATCCCGCGGGATATTCCCCAACCGAGTCAGCGAAGCGGCTATCAGAAGATGATCGAGCGAGGCATCATCGAGTTGGCGGCGGCACTGAACGGGCGTGTGCTGGTGCTATTCACCAGTTATGCCCAATTGCGCGAAGTATCCAAGGCGATTACGCCGCGGCTCACGCTTGGCGATATTAGGGTCTACGATCAAAGTTTCGGTACGAGCCGAGACCTATTGCTCGAAAGTTTCAAGAAAGCGGAAAAGGCAGTACTTATGGGCACGAGGAGTTTTTGGGAAGGGGTGGATATTCCCGGCGATGATCTGAGCGCGGTAGTCATTGCCAAGTTGCCATTTGCCGTGCCATCCGATCCGATCTTTGCCGCGCGCAGCGAGACTTATGCCAATTCGTTCCAGGAGTACGCTGTGCCCGACGCGATACTGCGCTTCCGGCAGGGATTCGGACGATTGATTCGCCGGCGCAGCGATCGAGGCGTTGTCGCCATATTTGACAGCCGCATCGTCAGCAAGAATTACGGGGCCAGTTTTCTTGAATCTTTGCCCGATTGCACAGTACAATTCGGCACATTGGACAAGTTGCCGCAAGTTGCGACTACTTGGATTGATCGCACATAGGCGAATGCGATGAAGACGCCCGCTGGCAGAGAGTGCCCGCATTATTACGCCGACTTCAACCGTCATACACGTGACGTAGAAGAGTGCCGCCTGGCCAAGCGCAATCCCGACTCTGAGGGTTGGCATCCCAAAGACTGCATGAAATGCCCTGTGCCGGATATCCTCCTCGCCAATGCCAGCCGCGATACGCAACTCAAACTGACTATTAGATCCGGATTCCTGGGTCTAGTCAGGCGAGTTGAAGTCGAAGCGATCTGCCTGAAAAACGGCGAAAAAGTGGATCCCTATGTCGGTTGCCCGGACGAGCATCCGGGCTTGGAGATATTCCGGCAAGCATTGGAAAGCAGCGATGATTAAGGGCGTCCTGCTGGACCTAGACAATACCCTGCTTCATAATCCAGACCGCCAGTGGGTCCAAACCTTTCGTGACGAATGGGATCGACATTTCGCGGATTGCTTTGGCATCAGCGGCGCTTCTGACGCGCTTCGCAGCGCCATAGGGCGCCTCAATGCCAAGCGCGATTCATACCTCACCAATGCCGAACTGGTACTGGATGAGCTAGTTTGCGCGTTGCCGCTGCCAAGGGAGGAGATTTCCGCCGCGCTGGCTTCATTCTATGCGGGTCCTTACCACTGCTTTCGGGCGAATACGTCGCCCATCGCCAGATCGGCGGACCTGGTAGTAGACTTGCTGAATCAAGGTCTACTGGTTGCGATCGCGACCAATCCGCTGTTCCCGGAGGCTGCGACTCGCGCGCGCATCTCTTGGGCGGGCTTGGGTGACTTTATCGGCGAGTTTGCGTTCATCACGCATAGCGAGAACATGCACTTCGTCAAACCGGATCCGGCTTATTTTGCCGAGACGGTCGCACGAGTCGGCGTGGAACCGGACGAGTGCCTGGTCATCGGAGACAGTCCGACAAACGATATCGCGCCGGCAAAGGCCTTGGGCATTCATACCTGGCGAGTCAGCGATGAACTGGGCTTGAAGCCGATCCTGGAACGATTGCAGAAGCCGGACTGGCAGAACGAGCTTTTGGCTAAGGAAGTTAGCGCCAGCATGCTAAAACCACAATACAAGGGCAACCTCGCCGCGCTTTCTGGTCTTCTCGCTGAAGTGAAGGCGCATCAATGGTTCCAGCGCCCGGACCCGGAAGAATGGTCTATCGTCCAGATACTTTGTCATCTTTGGCACGCGGAGACCGAAGTGCATCAGCAGCGTTTGCGAACTATACTTACTAAGGACAATCCCTTCATTCCAGCTTTGGCGCCGCCTGGACCGGACATCCCGGAATGCCACGATGACGGCGTTGAAGTATTTGAACGCTTTCGCCGCGAACGACTGGTTACCATGGAAATGCTAGCGAAATTGGACGATGGTGATTGGGGGCGCCCGGCGCGTCACAGCATATTTGGATTGACCAACCTGTTGGAGATGGCTTATTTTACGGCGCAGCATGACCGCTTACACATTAGTCAACTCTGTCAAACGCTAGGGAAGTGCGCCGACTGAATCGGGCGATAGCCAAGATATGCCAGACCAGCATCGAATTCCGTTGACGAATGTCGCTCATAATGTAAAATAGATTTAGATAGTTCTGAACTTCACAATTGCAATTCTGGAGTTTGTCATGACGGGAATAGTAACAAGCCCGGCGAAACTATCAAGCCACCTGGACGAAGGTTTGGTCGCCGTTGAGCGCGCCATGCTAGAAGTCACCGACAGCCAAGTCGAGGTCTTGCGGGATGCGAGCCGGCATATTCTGAGCGCTGGCGGCAAGCGTATTCGACCCCGGCTCTTGCTGCTGACTTATCTCGCGCTTGGCGGAGGCGATGTAACCTATGTGGCCAAGCCAGCTGCAGCGATCGAGTTGATGCATACGGCCAGTGTCGTGCACGATGATATCAACGATCATGGCATTCTTCGCCGTGGCCGCCCATCGGTGAACGCGATCTGGGGGCGCACGTTTGCGCTTCTGACGGGAGACTTCCTCTTTACCGCAGTCTACGAGTTAATGGCGCCGTATCAGCACCTCAATATCGATCTGGCGCGGGCCGCTACTGCATTGGTGGAAGGTGAAACGCTGCAAGCTAGCGCAGTCAAGAACAATACTTTTACGCGCGAAGTCTACATGGACATCATCGCGCTGAAGACCGCTTCCCTTTTCAGAGCCGCTGCAGTGATTGGCGCAAAATTGGCGAAGGCCGATCAGGGCAAAATCAACGCGCTTGCCGAGTTTGGATACAATGTCGGGCTGGCGTTCCAGATCATCGATGATATCCTCGATATCGTGGCGGATGAAGAGAGCTTGGGCAAGACAAGCGGCATTGACGTCCGTCAGGGACGGGGTGTCGCCGTTGCGCTTGCTCCCAATGGAAACGGCAACGCACAAGTTATTGACCCGGTGGAGGCGATAAAGCGCAAGATGATGGAGGGGGATACTATTGACAAAGCGCGCGCGCAGGCGACGCTGCTTGTGAACAGCGCGATCGCGAAGCTGAGAGAGTTGCCGGAATCGTCCGCGAAGTCAGCATTGGAAGAGCTTGCGCTGATGGTCATTGAACGAGAGACCTGAGCAACGAACATAGGTTAGAGTTGGCGAGGCGTGTATCATTGAGATACACGCCTCTTTATTTTGCGAATCAAGGACGATGCCTCATGACGATCAAAGTAGCAAGCGTGGAGGAGATACGAGCGATCGAAACGGCGGCCGACCGATCAGGGATCAGCTATGAGCAAATGATGCTTAACGCGGGTCAGGCGGCAAGTACCTATTTGCAAACCCGAATCGCGATAAATGAGTCGCCAGTCATTATGTTCTTAGTAGGCAAAGGAAATAACGGCGGGGACGGCTTAGTCATGGCGCTTGACCTGGCGCGCAGAACGACCGCTGACATTCGCCTTTACTTGCCTGAGACGCGAGGCGAAGACGACAAAGTTTTCAAGGCCGCGCAAGATGCCGGGATCGCCATTGTATTTGCTGCTGACGATAAACAGGGCAGGATACTTGAGAAATGGATCCGCGAGGCGGTTGTCATCGTTGATTCGCTGTTCGGCATCGGGCTGCGGCTGCCATTGCGGGATCGCGCATCCACTGTGCTGAAACGAGTAATGCGCTGCCTCAGTCAGGATCGACCGTATAGCAGAGATGGTGAGATCGAACATGTCGGCGGTATAGTAAGCCGAGATAAGCGACGACCGTTCATTCTGGCTATTGACTGCCCCAGCGGTGTTGATTGTGACAGCGGCAAAGCCGATCCATATACAATCGCCGCAGATACGACGATCAGTTTCATTGCGGCAAAACCGGGATTATTAACTTTCCCAGCGGCGGGCAAAGTCGGCGACCTCGTGGTTTTGCCGATTGGCCTTCCATCTACTTTGCCTGAGTTGCAACAGGTCTCAACAACCGTTGTTGACAGCCGGCTTGCCGGTTCGCTTCTCCCGCCAAGGCCACTCGATGGCCACAAAGGAAGTTTCGGGAAGGTCATGCTTGTTGCGGGCTCGCCCAACTATATTGGCGCTGTCGCCCTGGCTGGGGAGTCCGCGTGTCGTTCTGGCGTTGGACTGGTCACGATTGGCACGTCGCGAGAGCTCATCAGCATCGTGTCCAGCGGATTGCGCGAGCCAACCTGGCTCCCATTGAGTGCGGATAGTGGCGCTATCAATGAGCAGGCGGCCGAAACACTCGTTGCCGCCGCGCAGACATATGATGCTTTGCTCATTGGCTGTGGACTGGGCTTGCATGAAAGTACAGTCGCTTTTGTCAAGCGGGTTGCGAATGCTGATGCGCCGCCGCTGGTCCTGGATGCTGATGCCTTGAACGCGCTGAGTCAGGAGCCAGAATGGTGGAAGTCATTGCCGCCCGACACGATTATCACGCCACATAGTGGAGAGATGTCTCGCTTAAGCGGGCTGTCCACGGCGGAGATTAACGGCGAACGCTGGTGCGTTGCAAGGCAGTATGCAGCGCGATGGAATATGGTGGTCGCGCTCAAGGGCGCGCATACCATCATCGCCAGTCCGGAGGGTGAAGCGAGCGTCATCCCCTTCAAAACCGATGCGTTGGGCACGGCCGGCACGGGAGATATTCTGGCTGGACTGATTGCGGGCTTGCGGGCACAGGGGCTAAGTGCATATGACAGCGCGCGGCTAGGCGCCTATGTTCAGGGCTTGGCTGGGACGATGGCGGCAGGCAAGGTGGGGAGCAGCCGGAGCGTCATCGCTGGCGATGTGCTCGCAGCATTGGGCAGGGCATTCGAGCAGATCGAAAGCGTTTAGTCGTCACGCTCAAGTCGCGACTTCGCCTTTGCTTTCGCCTCTGTGATGCTCGCCTGCATTTCAAGTTCAGCGGTAGCAGCGCCAAACTGCATCAAGTCCTGACGCCGCGCGGGTCCGCTCTGCTTGATATGCAGCACCGCGTAAACGGCGCCAAGCAATAGCCCTAGCAATATGCCGGCGAAAGTCGCATTTTCGTCCAGGTCAAACCGCTTTGATCTCATGCGTTTCATCAGCATCTGCCTCATCAGCCACAACTACAGCCCGGAGGCGAATCAGCTCGCGCAAGAAGGCCAGCAATCCGGCCAGGAAGCTTTTGATCTGAATCAAGGGATCGAGAGCATTATTGTTGACGAACTGGGCGGTTGCTTTGCTCAGGCGTGTCGTTTCCCGCGCGTTATCCAGGATAGGCTTGACTTCTGATCGCAGCATGATCAGGAACCCAGCCGCTTGCAAGAGCAGAATTGTCAAAGCAGCAATGACCAGAACAGATTCTAAGAGCAGAAGCAGGAGGAATACATCACGGAATATCTGGACGAACGGCGCCCAGGTATCGGCGGCGGTCAGCGCTGCGACGAGGGCAGCGACCAAAAGAAGCAAGATGAGCAAGATACCGATAATGGATGTGACCTTGATGAGCCGCGTTATCTTGTGGCCACCAGAGGTGGGAATGTTAGTGGGCGCCGCGGTACTGATGTCCGCCTCAGCTTCGGTCATGATTTATCGCCGCGAAACTGGAGTGTTTGGTTCCGATGTTAGAACGTGAGCGAAGATCAAAAGGGCTATAGCGCCGGCGGAGGCAGGCAACAGGTGTATGACGCCGATTTTGAGGATCGGGATGTCCATGTGTCCGCCGATGTACTGCCCAAGCAGGAAGCCGAGCCAGCTAGTGACAATGAAGAGCACCATGCGGCGCGCGCCGCCACTCATAATCACATGGAAACCCAAGCCATACATCGTGGCGATTACAAAGGCGAAGACAAATATGGGGTTCGGCATCGTGGTTGCGGTTCAGTTTTCCAGTGGTAAAATCTTAAGTCAGTGTAGCATAAAGCACAATTCCAGTCACGCCTCTGCGGCATAAACCATGAACGTCATTGATCTCGAAATCCTCATTCCCGCCTCGCCGGAGTTTATCTGGCGTTTTCTGGGTGACATCGCTGCCCTGCCCCAATGGCAAGAAGATATCAGTTCGGTCTCGTTTCTTTCCACGCAGCGGGAAGGCAGGGGGACGCGATGGCGGGCCTCTTCGGATAATAACAGCGATATGGTTGTCGAGGTAAGCGCCTGGTACGACACGCTTGGATATGAATACAGCGTGAAGGACGGGACGCGTTTCGGCGAGAACCAAGGTCGGATCCGCTTACATGAAGTGACCGACGGAACCTTGGTTCGCTGGACCTTTCAATACGAACTCAAGGGCGTGTTGGGTGGATTGCGTAACGCTATGCGTATAAAGCGAGGCACGACGAATCGGATTCAAGCAAGCCTGCGCAATCTGCATCAACTTATTTTGCAAGAGTCGGGCGGCATCTCCACTCATGAAGCCAAAGCCAGCGTCCGAGGAGCGCCCGATGTGGGTGAACGATCGTCATATAAGCCGCGTCATCCCTCCTCTTTTCATGATCCGGCGCTTGAAGAATTGGCAACTAGCGATGTTGATGCAGATACTGACAAACAGCCGGCTCTCTACGACTTTGAAGCTGCAGAGGAGCCACTTCAAGCGGTGGTTGACACAGATACCAAACCGAATCCGGTCGTGCTCGCGCCAGGCTTTCAATTGGAGAGCGAAGCTGAGCCAGAAGTATTGTTGCATGACACGAAGCCGGTAGAGGTGGAGGCGCTGTTCGCGGAGTCATCCTTGCCGGGACCGGAGCCCGCCACGCCGGCGCCTCCCGACGACAGCGAAATAGCCACCGATTCACTGCCTGAGCGACCGCTGCCGCCACTTAGAGAATCCCGTGACACGGCAGACCTCAGCGTATTTGAGATATTTGGCTTGCAGAAACCTAGTGAAGCGAGGAACCGCGCAAGCGGGGCTCCGGCGCCTTACCGGGATACGCAGAGACCAGGCGAGGCATCAGTAGAAGTTGCGGAACGGGCTGTGAGCCGGTTTGAAGAACCCGATTATTTTCCGCCACCAGCGACAGCAGCCGAATCGCTTGCTGGAACAATAATGGGTTTGCGCCGCCGCAAGAGGCGACGCAGCACTTTGCTCCGGTCACACACTTGATCATTGATCTACGAGACGAATCAAACAGCCGCTCGTCGTCAGTGAGTCGGTATTCCCTGCTCACGCAAATTAATGAGTCTAGTGCTTTTACGAGCAACGTGGTTTATCAAGAAAGAGAAGGAGAGGGTGTAAAACAGAACAATCGCTTGTCACGGGTTTCGCAGTCTACAGCGTATTGGGGTGGACGAAGGGGCTCGAACCCTCAACCGCCTGAACCACAATCAGGTGCTCTGCCATTGAGCTACGTCCACCATATTCAAGCGAGCAGTGTATCATGATAAGTGCGCAAAATCTAGGCTGACATCCGGCTGAGGCAAGTTGAGCCTAGGGACAGCTGTGAGCACTGCGACTTGAGCGGCAGTACTGCCAATAGTTACGACATGATTCTTGACATGAAAATGTGATGTGGAGAATAGCTCAAAGACGGCGCTTTCACTTAGCAATGCGTCCCGCTGGCCACTCAGTCGATACAGTTGACGAATAAGCTGTCGGCATAGACCCCGGCCCCGTAGCTGCCCCACGAGCACAACAACAATTCGCCCTGATGGCTGCAATACGCGCGCCAGTTCATCCAGGACATGCTGACAGAAGATGAATGGTGTTGGGAAGGTGCAAACGGCCGCGGCAATGGCGTTTGATCGATACGGCAAGCGCAGGGCATCACCTCGAACGAGATAGGCGTTCAGATTGGCATGTCGGAGTTTTCGTTGCGCCAATTGTCCCATGTAAGGTGAGAGATCAAGCGCGACCGTCTTGTAGCCTTCCCGCAGCAAATCAATCTGTAAATCTCCCGTTCCGTGAGCCAATTCCAGGATCACACCCGTGTTCGGCGCTGGCAAATAAGGTAATACACAGCGTTGCCAACTGCCCCAGTGGCCAAGCGAAATAAGTCGGCTGATGATATCGTACGTGAATGCCAACTCGTTGTAGAGCAGCCGGAAACAGAGGCGCCAAAAGCTTTTCAGCATGATTCCAAAGCGTCAATGATGTGAGCGGGGCTGTCAGTGATCAGGCCATTGACACCCAAGCGCTTCAAGGCGCAGGCGCGCTGCGTATCGTTTACTGTCCAGGCATTGACGAAATAGCCGCTACCCTTTGCCCAAGACATGTAGGCATCGTCGATCAGTTCGTGCCAGGGGTGCCGCGCTTCATGCGCTAAGCCATCCATCAAGTCCGCCGCACCACTAGGCGAGTGCAAATAGCCGATCATCACTTCTGGGCATATCTCTATAAATCGTTGCAACAGCCGCGAATCGAAGGATGAAACGATCGCGCGATCAGTCATCTGGTGGCTTCTGATACTGTCGGCGACGGCGTGATTTATCGCTTCACTCTCGGTAGAGCGGGACTTGATTTCGATGTTAATCAAGAGCTTGCGCCCCACCAATTCGAAAACTTCGTCAAGCGTGGGAATCTGTTCACCAACAAAAGCGGGCGAGAACCAACTGCCCGCGTCCAGTCGTTTCAACTCCGCAAGTGTGAAGTCGGCGGCGGCGCCTTGCCCATCGGTTGTAGCGTCGATGGTGAAATCGTGCAGTACGATGAGATGTCCGTCTTTAGATAAATGCACATCGAGTTCAATGCCGGCGGCGCCTTGCTTGTATGCCAACTGAAACGACGCCAACGTATTCATGGGCGCAGAGGCCATCGCTCCACGATGCCCAAAAACCAAGGTCTCGCCGGATTCCATCGCCTCTCGCATAGTCGGATATCGCATACGACTTTGACTTAGCTCCTAGCTATATAAGAACCTGCACATTGCCATCTTTAATACGCGCTTCAAACCAGGGGACATCGACTTCGGCGGGGCGGCGGGTCACTTTGCCGTTACGTATATCGAAGCGCGCGCCATGCCGGGGGCATTCGACCTCGCAACCGATCAGCTTGCTTGGCTGATCGTATTGGTCGAAAGCAAGCACGTTCCCGTCATGAGTACATAAGTCTTCGATCGCATATACCGCACCGTCGATATTGAATACCGCGATCCAGCGACCATTGATGCCAAAGACTTCGCGCTGCCCGGGAGGCAACTCCTGGTTGGCGCAAAGTGTCACCCAGTCCGCCATCGTCGTCTCAGCCCTCTTCGAGCAATGCCCAATACTCGCTACCGGCTTGGCCATAAGCGCCGACCACCAATACTTTCAAGGGAAGCAACGCGCATTTGACGCGATTGATACTTAGCTGCAAGCCGATGCTGTCCAGCAGTTGCTGCTTATTGATCTGCCGTGCATCTTCAAGCGACATGCCAAGCAGTTCTTCACCAAACATTGATGCCGATGCCTGACAGATAGCGCAACCCTCACCATCCCAACCCACTCCGGCGATTGTACCATCCTCGTTCAAACGCAGCGTCAGCCGCAAGCGATCACCGCAAAGTGGATTAGATTCTTCGTGGTCGAAATCATTCGGCTCAAGCAAGCCCCAATTTCGTTGATTCCGCGCATGGTCCAAAATGAGTTCGCGAAACATGTCTTGCATAGATTACTCTATTTTTGAGCCATGAGAACGAAAAGGCGCACCATCCGATGCGCTTTGCATTCTAGCATTGATTGGGCGAGGGTCGCAATCGGAGCTAAACGCCGGTTCAGCCAATAATCTTCGCTTCGATCTCGTTCATAAGTCGCTGGCGCACTCGCTCAAAGGGCACACGCTGCAGCAATTCGTCGAAGAAACCTTCAATGATCATCAGTTGCGCTTGAGGCCGCGTGATGCCACGGCTCATCAGATAGTAGATCGGTTCTTCCTCGAGGGTGCCGAAGGTCGCCGCGTGCGAACAGGCGACATCATCCGCTTCGATTTCCAGCCCGGGGATACTGTCCATGCGCGCCTTGTCGCTGAGCATAAGATTGCGGCAGACCTGGTAGCCGTCAATCCGCTGCATTTGTGGCAGAGACTTGATCATGCCTTGCCACAAGGTGCGCGCATTATCGCGTGCCGCGCCTTTGAACAGGAGATCGGTATTGGTCAGGGGCGCGTTGTGGTTCTGCTGCGTATCGAGGTCGAAGAATTGATCGCGATCGGCGAAGAAGAAACCACTGACGCGCGCATTGGCGCCAGCTCCTACGGCATCAACTTCAATGAAGGCTTTGGTCAGGCGACTGCCCATCACGCCATTGACCCAATCCAATTGCGCGTCTCGGCCGACGACTCCCCGCTGATGACTGAACTCGAATGTCTCGCGGTTCCAGTCTTGCAGCGAGACGTAACGCAAATTGCTCCCGGCGCCGACGATAAGCTCAGTCGCGCCAATATAAGCTGACTGCTCATCGCTGCGGCGAGAGGCGTATTCCACCTGCATAGTCGCCTGGGCGTTGTCTTCCAGCAGGACGAGGACGTGACCCAAGGCAGCGCCGGCAGACGTGTTGTAACAAACGACATGGAGCGGAAGTTCGGCGACGGTGTCCCGCGGCACGTAGACAAAGACGCCATGATTCCAAAGTGCGGCATGCAAGGCAGCGAATTTGCCGTCAGCGGGCGTCACAGCGCGTGTCATCAGATGAGCTTTCAAGAGGTCTTGATGGTCGCGCACGGCGCTACGCAGATCCGTGAAAATGACTCCCTTTTGGGCGAGGCTGTTCGCCAGTTCCAATTGCACTACTTTGCCGTCGACAAATACAAGCAATCCACCCTGCTCATCGCCGGTCAAAGGTTCCAGGTTCTTGCTGGGCACGACCGCAGCTGTCGCGCCGTTGGCAGGGATCAAGCGGTCCGCCTCCTGCCAGCGAATGTGCCGATAGTCCGTCCGACGCCACTCTTCTTCCATGTAAGGCATTGGCGTCTGCAGATAGCGATCCCAAGCCTCTAAACGCCGTTCAAGAAGCCAGTTCGGCTCCTGGATTTCGCCGCTGAGCGCTTCCACATCGGCACGGGTGAAACTCGGAGCCTGGGGCAAGGAAGATCGCCTGCGTACAACTGCCACATCTATTCTCCTTTTTGCTGTATGTCACTGTGAATCTGCCCGTCTTCCCTCTTGGGTTGCAAGCGGACACTCATGGCGCAATAATGCCGACAAACGATTGAATTCGCGTCGAAAGAATACGCAGCCGCTAGCCACGCGCGCTGTTCGCCTGCGTGACTAGCCGATTGAACCTTCAAGCTGAATCTGTATGAGCCGGTTAAGTTCCAGCGCATACTCCATCGGCAGTTCTTTGACCAATGGCTCAAGGAAGCCATTCACGATCATGGCGTTTGCCTCGTCTTCATTGATGCCGCGGCTCATCAGATAGAAGAGTTGATCTTCCCCGACTTTGCTGACGGAAGCTTCGTGGCCCATAGTCACATCTTTGGCATCAATTTCGATGGTCGGATAGGTGTCCGAACGGCTGGCGTCATCGAGCAGCAAAGCATCGCAAACGACATTGCTTTTGCTGTGACGAGCCGCCTCATCAATCTTCAGCAAGCCGCGATAGCTGGCTCTCCCACCGTCTTTGCTGATAGATTTGCTGATGATTTGACTGGTGGTGTTTGGCGCCAGATGTGTGATCTTGGCGCCGGCATCCTGATGTTGCCCATCGCCAGCAAACGCGATCGAGAGCACCTCGCCATGCGCACCTTCTCCGCGCAAAATCACCGCTGGGTACTTCATCGTCAGGCGGCTGCCTAGGTTTCCATCGACCCATTCCATCGTTGCGCCTTCTTCGGCGACAGCGCGTTTCGTCACCAGGTTATAGACGTTGTTTGACCAGTTCTGGATCGTTGTATAACGGCAGCGTCCGCCTTTCTTGACGATAATCTCGACGACTGCACTGTGCAGACTGTCCGAACTGTAAATAGGCGCGGTGCAGCCCTCGACATAATGCACATAGGCGCCTTCATCGACAATGATGAGGGTACGTTCAAATTGCCCCATGTTCTGGGTATTGATGCGGAAATAGGCTTGCAAAGGCATTTCCACCTGCACGCCAGGCGGCACATAAATGAAGCTGCCACCGGACCAGACAGCCGTGTTAAGGGCGGCGAATTTGTTGTCGTTGGATGGAATGACGGTGCCGAAATATTCCCGCACAATTTCGGGATACTCTCTTAAGCCAGAATCCATATCCAGAAAGATGACGCCCTGCTCTTCCAGGCTTTCCTGAATATTGTGATAGACCGACTCACTATCGTACTGGGCAGAAACTCCATGCAGGAACTTCTGCTCGGCCTCGGGAATACCGAGCTTATCAAAGGTATCTTTGATTTCCTGCGGCACTTCATCCCAGTCGTCTTCGGTTTTGTCTGTCGCCCGGACATAGTAGTAGATGTCGTCGTAGGCGATCTGGTTCAAGTCGCCACCCCATTGCGGCGTCGGCTTGTCCATGAAGATATGATAGGCTTCAACGCGCCCATCGGTCATCCACTGGGGTTCATCCTTCATCGCGCTTATCTGGCGCACAATGTTTTCATTGACGCCCTTTTGGCTCTTGAAGGCATATTCAACATCGTCATCATGGAAGCCATACTTCTCGGCATAACTCAAGCCGACTTCCTTCAAAGCTTCTTCTTCGTGGGTGAGCTGCTTTTCACTCTGAATTGCGTCAACCATTGTGCAGTCCTCTTCCGCCTAGAATTCCAGTTGCGCTAAATGCTTTTCCCGAATCCACTCGTAACCCTTTTCTTCGAGCTCAAGCGCCAATGCGGGACCGCCGCTTTCGACGATTCGCCCATCGTACATGACATGGACGAAATCCGGCTTGATATAATTTAACATCCGCTGATAGTGTGTGATGACAAGCGCAGCCATATTGGGGCCTGTCAAGGAGTTCACACCATCCGCGACGATACGCAGCGCATCAATATCTAAGCCCGAATCGGTCTCATCAAGCACGGCGATTCGCGGCTCCAATACAGCCATCTGCAAGACTTCGGCGCGCTTTTTCTCGCCACCGCTGAAGCCTTCATTGAGATAGCGGCCGGCAAAGGCATGGTCGATATGCAACTGCGTCATTTTTTCACGCATCATCCGGGCGAATTTGGGAATTGGGATACCTTTAGAGTCAGGGTCCTCCGCCTTCATCCGAGCGTTGATAGCGTGGCGCAGAAAGTTCGCCACCGTCACGCCTGGGATCGCAACCGGGTATTGAAAAGCCAGAAACAATCCGGCGCGGCTGCGCTCATCGGGCTCCATTTCCAGCACATCTTCGCCATCCAGCAATATGGCGCCTTCCTGCACCTCATAAGCCGGGTTGCCCATTAGTACATTGGCAAGGGTACTCTTGCCAGAGCCATTCGGTCCCATCAGAGCATGGATCTCGCCCTGTCGTACTGTCAAGTCTACACCGCTCAAAATCAGGCTTTCGTCGCCTTCTACACTCGCGTGCAGATTCTGTATCTCCAATGTGGCAGCCATTCGCGGCAAGTCTCCCTTCTGCTTGGTTTAATGTCGGTTAAATATTCTCTATAACCGAGTCGAACTTACTGGCAGTGTAGCAGTCTGCCAATAGCTTGTCAACGGCACGTGCCATATATACCCAAGCGCTGATCGTGGACCAATTTACAGTATAAGGCTAGCATAGCTTTACTAGAATGGCGTTAGACTCATTTAGCATTCGCAAAATTGACAGAGTGGCATCGCTATACTATGCTTGTCTAACTTCAGCAATTTGAGGCGGTTAGATGGCCGAGAACGCGCAGCAAATCACGGTTCCGGCGATAGCCCCAAGGACTATAGGATGAACGAGAGCGACAGAGAAGCTGGACTTTATGAAGCCTTGCGCGCCGTCATCGACCCTGAGATCGGCATGAATGTCATTGAATTGGGTTTGGTGCGCGGTGTAGACATTGGTGAGGACAGCGCACACGTAAACATGATCATGACCACGCCGTTCTGTCCGTATGCGCCACAACTGCTCGAACAGACGCGGCGGACTGCGCAGGACTTTCTCGGCCTACCGACCACCATCGAAATGGGCATGGAAATGTGGGACCCAAGCATGATGGAGGAAGGCGCCGCCAGCGACTGGGGTCTATTCTAGGGCCGATGCCGGCGAATCCAGTCCAGTGGATCTACGTAATTGGCCATGAGCAGGTCGTAGTCCATTTTGGGCCAGTTGCTTGGTCGTGTCTCGAACAGCGTTGTAGGGCTCAAGTCAAAGTGCAGATGGGGGACAAAACGGCCAAATGCATCGCCTACTTCACAGATGCGCTGGCCGCGGGCCACGCGGTCACCAGCCGAGACGCGCATGTTCTGAACGTGGCCGTAGCGACTGTAGAGGACGCGGCCCGAAGGCTCATAGAGCGGGTCGTGACGGATAACCATCAGATTGCCCCAGACACCCATGCGCGCTGCCAGAGTCACGACGCCGCTGGCACAGGCATAGCAGGCCATGCCCCTGTCCTCGTAGGGTCTGCCGAAGTTCAGGTCAGCGCCGGTATGGTAAGCTTGGCTTGGCGTACCGATGAAATACAATTTACCGAAAGGCGAAGCATCCCGCCAGCCGGGGGGCCAGACGGTTTCGCCGCGCCGCTGTTCGCTGGTGCCAACCGGTGAATCGTAGCCATCCGCCACATGCACGCCATCGATGATTGTAGGGCGCGGAGGCTCAGGCGCGGGTGTATAACCGACAGGTGTTGACACTATCCGGCGAAAACGAACGGCGTCAAAAGCTATTTCTTTGTTGGGCTCGCCCGTCACATCATTGAGAAAAACACGCCCGGCATTCTCCATTGAGCGATCTAGGTCAAATACGCCCAAGGAGACCCAGCGATTGCGATTCTGATTCTGATTGATATCGACGACTACTTCGGTTGTCGTGCCGACAATGCCGTGCACTTTGTAGCGAGCGCGAGTGGTTGTCGCCTTGCGACTGGGAATGAAAACAGCGATCTCGTATAAGCCATTTCGCGGCAGATCATCGCGCCATTCCGCCCAAACTTTGCTGGTACGCTCTTCTGTGGCGACGTAGAGATAATCCCAACCCCAAGTATTCTGGCGCGCGCTGAATTCAGGCTGTCCCGTGTAGGTGCCGCTGCGAAAGCCTTGCTTCGTCGGGAATATGGTTACTTCGTCGGCATAATTCTGCACGATATCCGATATCGAATCAGCCGGCGAACTGGTTAGTTCAATCGGCGTATTCACACCAGTCCAATGCGAAATGACACCATGCCGCCACCAGCTTATGCCTTTGGCGCCGTGCACCTGAGTCGCCAGAGTATGCGCCTCAGTTTGTTCTTGCGCTACCGCCGTGCCTTGCAGTACCGGGATAATTGGCTTGTCAAAGCCGCCCCAAACTGTCCAAACCGACGAAAGCGTCTCTTCGGGCGTCCTGCGAAACGTATTCCAATAGGCTTGTGGATGTACGCTATCAACAAAGGGACTCCATTCCTGCGGGAAAATCGTATGGTAATGCTGCGAGCGGGGATCAACGCTCAAACCGATGTGAAAACGCGTGCCCAAACCGCGACGCAGAGCCAGCATAAAGGGACGCACGGCGGATGCGCCGCCCTGCCAGTAGGCGTCATAGGGTTCGACATCCAAAATGAGCGACGTGACCCCGGGACGCTTACAAGCTTCAACGATGATGGCGGCCTCCGCTTCGACGTTCAAGCCAAGGGGTACAGCCCAAGCATGGAATTCTATGCCAGCAACCTGGCAGGCAGTCACCCACTGATCGATGCTGGATGTCCCGTTGATCGCAATATCGCTGGAATCGTAGTTGCCCATCCACTCGTTGCCATTGGCGACTTTGACCCATATCTGACTCACATTTGGCGCATTCTGCTTGATCGTGTCGAGCAGTTCCGCGGCGGTTTCTTCGGCAACTGTTGTGCCCTTCCAATGCCAGATCGCCACCTTGCCGTCATAGGGAGTTGGTTTATGTGGGGAAGGCATCGCACCGATCGCATCAATGAATTCGACGTAGCCTGCATAGAGCCAGCCTTTCAATCCGCCCTTCTCCACCCAAATCCAGTTGCTCTCCGTGCGGCTATCGGGATAGTAGACGACCAGGACGTTATCGAGGATGTCACCGATGTCTTCATAATTGACGCCGGGACCGCGCCGAATGTTGCTCAAGGCGGATCTTGTGTTGGCTACAGCGACTACGCCACCGCCGGCATCAGGCGGCTTAGGGACGGAATTTGTACTACTCATGCATGCAACCTCAATTCGTCAGACTATTCGCATAGTAGTATAATTGCCGATTTTGGGCAAAGTCCCCAGCGGTCTTCCGCAGCGTGTTACAAAACAGTCGCCTCAAGGCGACCATTTTTAACTCAGTTGGCGATTGGGCGGATCGAGTGTGGTGGATACCGGATGGAGGTACACTCGAGCTCAAGTTACGAAGACGCCGTCCCTGTAGAAGAGTTCGTCATCTACATAGATCTCGCTATCGGTACGCATATCACAAATCATGTCCCAGTGGATCGCGCTCTTGTTCACGCTGCCGGTCTCCGGATAGCCCATCCCCACCGCCATGTGCACAGTACCTCCGATTTTCTCGTCGTACAGTATCATTCCGGTAAACTGGTTGATACCGAAGTTTGTTCCGATAGCGAATTCGCCCAGATAACGAGCACCGGCATCGGTATCAAGTTGCGCATGAAGTAGATCTTCGTTCATCTCCGCGGACGCTTCGGTTACTTTGCCGTCGACAAATCTGAGTTCAATGCCACTCACGGCGCGTCCCCCAACGATAGCAGGATAGCTGAAACGTACCCAGCCGTTCACACTATCTTCGACCGGACCGGTGAAGATCTCGCCGCTGGGCATATTGCGCTTGCCATCGCTGTTGATGAACGTCCGGCCGGCGATACTCAGTTCGAGGTCGATGTTGGGCCCGCGCAGCAGAAGCCTATCCTTGCCGTCAAGAAAATCGACCTTATGCTGCTGCATCTCGCTCAGTTTGCGCCATTCGGCGGCCGGATCGTCCACATCGCAGAAGCAGGCGCCGTAGACGAAATCTTCGTATTCTTCCAGGCTCATATTGGCTTCCTGCGCGCTCGCCTGCGTCGGATAGAGCGCCCCGACCCAGCGAAACTTGCCGCGTGCGGAGCGTTCCAGTCGGGTTTGCAGGATCTCGCTTTGGGCGGCTCGCTGCTCACGTAGCCGTCCGGCGCTAATGTTGCTCATCGCGCGCGTGTTTTCCGGCGCGCCGACCCGAATATATACATCGGCTTGTTCGGTATACAACTTCAAGCTGGGGTCGATCCATGTCATTTGCTCGTCACTTGCATTGCGCAGAAAATAACGCTGCATCTGACTGTCGTCGATGAGCAGAGTCGGATGTCCGCCAGCATCAATCACCGCTTCAAAGACATCGCGGAGAATGGTCAGCGATGTGAAGTCGCCTAGAAGCCCGACCCAATCGCCCGGTTGAACGGTAGTTGAATAGTTGACTAGCAAATCCGCCAGTTTCTTACGCCTTATATCGCTCATCGGTCAGCCTCGAATTTCTCTCCGTCTTTACGATAGTTCCTTCGCCTTTGCGAGCGCGGCATCAAAGTCGATTTCATCGCCAATGACCGGCACATATTCCGCATGTTGCAGGATATTGTCACGATCGAGGACAAATACCGCACGCTGGCAGATTCGCCAGTCCGTGTCGTGAACACCATAGTCATCCGCGAATTTCATATCTCGCTGCGTGCTTAGTGTCTCCGTATTCTCGATACCCTCAGCCCCACAAAACCGACCTAGCGCGAAGGGCATATCGGCGCTAACGGTGAGGACTACAGTGTCGTTCAAGCTAGCCGCCTCCTGGTTGAAGCGGTGCGTCTGTGCCGAGCAGACACCGGTGTCGATCGACGGTATAACGCTGATGATCTTGATCTTGTCGGCGTAATCCGCCAAAGATTTGCTGCTGAGATCATTGGCGATCAACATAAAGTCGGGCGCCTTTGAGCCAACCGCAAGCATATCATTCTGAATATGGTGTTCACTGTCACCAACCATCATTCCTTTGCGCGCCATTCTCTATTCTCCTTCATACTACTTATGTCTTACTGAGGTCAAATCGGATATTATGAGAATTATAAGCGCATCACTCTGTCTAGCAAGACAATAATGTCGCCTGCGGCCAGATAAACACGCACGGGAGAGGATATATGCTGCGAAGAATGGTTCTGATAATTGTGCTGGTGGCTATCGTAGTCGTCGGCTTGGCAATCACTCGACCTTGGCTGTACTTCGTCAATCGTGAAGTCAACGAAGCCTTTCCTGGCTTATCGACTGAACAGCGGGAAGCGATTGGCAACATGCCCGAAGAGGAAAAGCAGGCGCTAATCGAGATGGCGAAGGAAAATACCGAGATGGCTGAGCAAACCGCCATGGCGCAGGTCGGCGAAGACACCATCGTGCCGGAAGCGGAGCAAGCTATGCCGCCGGAAATGCCAGCTGAGCCAAAGGTACTCGCCCAAGGCTCTTTCATCGACATCGACCCGATTCACGGGGCAGTGGGCACTGCCACGATTTACGAGTTGCCGGCCGGTGAGCGAATCCTGCGCTTCCAAGACTTTCGCTCGAAGAACGGGCCTGATCTACATGTGTATCTGTCGACCGAAGCGCCAACCAGTACCTTTGCTGGTTTGGGCGAGAACGAGGTGCATCTGGGCGCGCTAAAGGGGAATGTTGGCAACCAGAATTACGAGATTCCCGCGGATGTGGATTTGAGCCAATATATGAGCGTGGTCATCTACTGCCGGCCCTTCCACGTCGTCTTTAGCACCGCTGCCTTCAGCTAGGGGCGAATTACTAGCAACTTGCCTAGTCGAAGTCTCGGTAGCGCCATTTGCCATCGACCATTGTGCCGAGGATTCGAAGGTCGGGGATAGCGTCGGGTTTGACCCGAGTGATATCTCCGTCAAGCACGATCAAGTCAGCCAGGAAGCCTTTGCTGAGCTTGCCTAAGCGATCTTCCATTCCAGCGGCATAGGCGGGACCTTGCGTAAAACCGAGCAAGGACTCGCGCAAGTCAAGTCTCGCCTCGGGATACCAGCCGTCAGTGGGCTGCCCGTTTCGTTGGCGCGTTATCGCGGCATGGATACCGAGGAGGGGATCGAAAGGTTCAACAGGCGCATCGGACCCGAAGGCGACTCGCGCGCCATGATCTAGTTGCAAGCGCGGGTTGTAGGCATATCGGTTGCGCGCGCCCCAATAACGGTCTGCGGTTGTCATGTCTGAGATGGCATGTATCGGCTGCATAGAGGCGATAATATCCAACTCAGCCAAGCGCCCCACATCCTGCGGGTGAATGATCTGCACGTGTTCGATCCGGTGCCGGCGGTTGCCGACCGGTTCATCGCGCACAGCCTCTTCGCGACGAACGCTCTCGAAGACGTCCAGAACATCGTGAACCGCTTTGTCGCCGATGGCATGGATGCTCGACGGCAAACCAAACCTACTTGCCCGACTGACAAGTTCGACCATCTCTTCCTTATCGACCACAGCCATACCGTAATTGTCCGGTTCGCCCGCATAGGGTTCAAACATTAATGCGGTCTTCGCTCCCAAGGCGCCATCAGCAAAGAGCTTCAGCGCGCCGATTCGAATCCAGTCGTCGCCAAAACCGCCGCGGATGCCAGAATCCAGCGCCGCATCCAGCCAGCGCTGATTTATCTGCTTGACAACCCGAAAATCCAGCCCGCCTCGTTCGCGTAGGATTTGCAGCGCGACTAGGCAGGACGGCTCATCAAAGTCATGGATCATGGTAATGCCGGATCTGAGCGCAAGCGCTTGGGCCGCAGCCATCATATCAGCCAACTGCTCTGGACTTGGATTCGGTATTTGATCGTGCACGGTGTCCATAGCAGTCTCAAGCAAGATGCCGGTAGCAGCACCATCAGCATCGCGCATTATCTGTCCGCCTGCAGGATCTGGCGTCGAGTCGTCGATGCCAGCAGCCGTCAAAGCGGCAGAATTGACCCAGGCCGCATGTCCGCTTTTTGCACTGAGAAAGACCGGATTATGCGGGGCAACCAAATCGAGATCGGACTTGCTTGGGAAGGCGCGATCATCCCACAAGTCTTGCGCCCAGCCCTGCCCCGTGATCCACTCGCCAGCGTCGGTCTGACTCGCTCGTTCAGCGACGCGTTGCACGGCCAGCGCCTTGCTAGGCACTTCAAATACGTTTACCGACCTCAGCGCGCGCGATTGCGCCTCCCAATGCAAGTGAGCGTCCGCCAGCCCAGGCAGGACTGTCTTGCCATCGAGGTTGACTACTGCGGTGTTCGAATCAACAAGGGGCTTAATGTCATCGCCTGGTCCGAGCGCCGCTATCCGACCGTAACTGATCGCCAGTGCGCTGACATGTGGTCGGCGCTCATCCAAGGTAACGATGTTGCCATTCAAAAGAATCGTCTGAATCATCTAATTGTCCTGAGAGATATGCCTTAATTCAGCTTCGATTTCGGCAGCAGTCGGCGCGCTATCTAGTCCCGACCGCGTCACAGAATAAGCAGCCAGCTTGCCCGCCAATTGCGCTGCCTGCGCTACATCATGGTTGAGCCATGGCAGCGCGCCCAGCAGCGAAGCCGCGAAGACATCACCGGCGCCAGTCAAGTCGCGGGGCATGACGGGAATGCTATCGTAATGCATAGCAACTCCGTCATGGTAATACGTGCCGCCATTTCGACCGTTGGTGACCACAAGATGCTTACAGATTCGGCGCATCTCGTCGGTCAGTTGCGGATACTCAACAATGTCCTCCTCGCTGTATACGATAATATCAATCCGCTCCAAAGCGGCGCGGTCGAACCAGCGACGAAACTTTACCATGCCGTCAGCCTCCCAGCGTCGCATCATGCCTTGCAGGGTCAGCATGATCGTCGCCTCGGGTAGGTTCTTCGCCAACTCGCGCGGATTGATCTCCGCCGCGAGAGGACCCAAATGCACATAAGGGGCTCCCGCCCAGCCCACGGGGATATCGACGTAACGCAAAGCTCGCGCAGTCGCCCGTACAAATTGCTGCCTGCCGTGATCATTGTACACGTTTTCGTAAGTTAAGGACTCGTCCGATGGGACAACGGCGAGTTTGCCAAAGGGCTTTAGTTGGCGCAGCAATGGTTCGTTATGGGCCGCGCTCGTCACAATGCCAACGCTATGGCCAAAGGCGGCGTAGGTCGGGGCGGCGTAAGAAATCGTGCCGCCTAGCATTCGCCCGCCAGGAACCAGGTCAACGGTCATGTGACCGATGAGTAAGTAATCAATCGCACTGGACATTTGTAAGCCTGGCCAACCGAATTAAGTTGCCGCAAACTCGAAGACGCCAATAAAGGATTTGGCGAATAACTGTTACTTTGGAACAATCGTAACTTTGCGCGTTCGGCCTTCGCCGACGCTGCGTGTCATCACATCGTTGCGGCCGCGGAGCGTCAAATGGATAATGCGCCGTTCGTTAGGATGCATCGGCTCCAGGGTGATCGTCCTGCCCTGCTGGACAGCTTGTTTCGCCATACGCTTTGCCAAGCCACGCAAGCGCTTGGACCGGCCCAACTTATAACCGCCGGCATCAATGATGATATTCGCCCGACGTTCGAGTCGACGACTGCAAATAAGGCGAACAACATGCTGCAGCGCGGACAAGGTCTCGCCACGGCGGCCAATCAGGCGATTGACACGATTGCCGGAGATATTTAACATCCAGTGAGGTTTCTCGCCTTCTTCGTCATCATTCGTCAAACTGACATCTATCCGCGCGTCTACGCGTATCTTGGCGAGCAATTCCTCGAGTACTTGTTTGCCAACAAGGGCATCTTCGTCCAATTCCTCTTCAGGAACGATCTCAGGCTGAAGATTCGCCGGGGCTTCGTTGACGATCTCCTCGTCCGGGTCGAATTTATTTTGCCTTTCTTCCCGGCGCCGGCTGATTAAAACGAGACGCACACGCGCCTCGCGAGCGCCAAAGCCAAACAAGCCGGTGTTTGGTTCCTCTAGCACTTCGACAACGACCTCGCCGGGTCTCGCGTTGAGTTGTGCCAAGCCTTTGTCAATCGCCGCCTGCACCGAATTGGCGGTCACTTCAATCATTTCCATGGTTTCATCACCTGTTGTCGTCCGGTAGCTATGGGGCTGATTTACTTTCTGCGAGGTTTTTTCTTTCGAGTCTTCCGTGTCTTCTTGACGGGTTCATCGTCTTCAAAAACTACTTCCACCGGCGCCTCGTCCGTGCTCTTTCGACCGAATACCCGTTCCAACATACGCTTCCCCTGCGGACTGTACTGCACGACGCCTATTAAGTTTGACGTGACGAAATAGATGGACAGGCCCACAGAAAATGACAGCGAAAAGAATCCAAACATAATTGGCATGATAGTCGTCATGCTCTTCGTCATTGCTGCTGCTTGACCGCCAGCGCCACCGCCATCATCGTCATCGTCGTCCTTCTTGGACCTGTTTTGACCGGTGGCGGACATAGTCAGTTTTTGCTGCCCCCAAGTGGTCACCAACACCAGGAGCGGCAGTGCTAGCGCATAAGGTGGGTTTTCCGTCGGCGCCAGCGTTAAATCAAGTTCGGGAAGCAACGATGCCAGTTGCGGAATGGGCGTCCACATCCGCTGCAGTGGTATAAGCGAATCCAGACCGGGTATCAAGAGCCGCTCTGATAGATCTACCAGCTGAAAGGGCGTCGCCGCCAGCGCGAAGAAAATCGCCTGATACAAGCCGATCAAGATCGGAAACTGGATTAGCATGGGGAAACAACCGCCAACTGGATTAACTTTGTTTTCCCGATACAGTTTCATCTGGGCTTGCGAGAGTTTTTCTTTATCGCCCTTATACTTCTCTTGCAGTTTCTTCAACTGTGGCTGAATCTGCTGCATTTTCTTCTGTGAATCTTGCTGCTTGGCAAAAAGCGGGAAAGTCAGAATGCGGATGATAACGGTCAACACGACGATCGCCAGCACAATATCCTGGTTAAGCGCGGCGTATAGCCAGGCGAGTATCGTTACAAATGGGTTAAGGATTATATCCCACATTTAATCATGCTCCAGTCGCCGGACTAGCGTGGATAGACCCAGGCTTGACGCCCATCGACTCCAAACGCAATCAATAGCCGAGCCCCATCTACTGAACTTACCAACAAGAGCGGCTCATTGATGTTCAGATTCTCGCTCGGTTGCAAAAGCATCATGTCGCCCAGTAGCTCTGGCCGGTTATCTATCTCCCGCGCATTGATCAATTGGCCGTCTCGCTTGTCCAGCCAGTATACTTTGCCATCACGCGACGCCAGGATGACGCGCTCGCCATAAACCAGGGGACCAGCTCGAATCCCGCGCTCGGCAACCTGAGCCGACCACCGTTCTCGTAAGCCACTCTCGCTGTCCAGGGCATGAACATATCCGCTTAAGTCCGCGAGGTAGATGATGCCATTCTCATCAATAGCTGGACTGCCCCAGACCCAATTCTGCGTAGCATATTCATTGAGGATTTCGCCATCAAGAGAGATTTCGAAGAAGCTCTTGTCGAAGCTGCCGACGTATAAGCGTCCGTTTGCCAGCAGCGGTGTTGAAGCGACCGCGCCGCCCAAATCCAACGACCAACGGACCTGGCCAGTCGAATGATCAACCGAGTACAGGAAGTGATCTATGGACGGCACAATCAGCATATCGTTAACGAGCAGAGGTTGCGCCCATACACCGGCGCCTGTGGGTAGCGTCCACTTTTCCTGGAAATCTTCCAGCGATATCGCGCTAAGACCGCCATTTTGGAACGGCACATAGAGCGTATCACCAGCCAAAAGCACGTTGGTCAAAACTTTGTCTGCAAGCGGATAAGAACGCTGCACATCAACAACCACAGAATCTACTTTGAGCAAGCGTCTATTGTTATCGGCGACCAGTACTGTTTCATCGTCAAGTCGTATAGGGACCGAGAAAAACTGCGAGCCGTCGTTATCTGAACCGCGCAAGATCCAAGTACGCGGATTATTTTCATTGTCACGCATTACCTCGCCGTTGAGTGGGTTTGTCAGGCGGGCTGGCGCGCCATTCGACGGGCTGAGTATCACAACATCGTTGTTATAGGCGAGCGCGATATGAGTTTCGCCATAGAGATCGATCAAGCCAACCGCCGGCCAACTGACACCCATTCGAGCGCCCACGCAGGCGGACAAGGTAAAAACGCCCAGCATCAGGAGAGAGATCAAGAGAATGTGCTTACGAGTCGCCATATTCAAATATCACTCCTTGGGAGGGACAGGGTCAAACCCGCCCGGGTGCAGAGGATGACAGCGCAAGAGCCGTCGGAAGCCCATCCAAGTGCCTTTCACGGGACCATAAGTTTCGATAGCCTCGTACGCATACATTGAACAGGTTGGGGTGAAACGGCAGGCTGACGGCAACAGCGGCGACAGAAAACGTTTGTACATACGGATTGAATTCAGCAAGGTCCACTGTAGCATTTCAGGAAGTCTCAATTAGCCGCGCTCGCGCGAACAACTCGTTAAGAATACGTCTCAATTCACTGAAGGGTTGCGCTTTCAAAGCGCCCCGCGCTACCACGACTATGTCAAAGCCTTGCCGCAGCTGCGGATGCAATTCCCTTAATACAGCCCGCAAGCGTCGTTTTACATGATTCCGAATCACGGCAATGCCGAACTGTTTTCCGACCAGTATTCCATATCGATTGCGTACAAGTTGGTTGGCACAAACACTGATGATCACAGCTGGATGTCGCTGCACTATACCATATCGTCTTACGCGGGCGAAGTCTGCCGGGCGGCGCAACCTAAGGGCGGACTTCATGGACTAGCTAGCGTTCCAATTGACCTTTTTGACGTGATTAGGGGTTACGGCAAGCTTATGGCGCCGACGAAGGCGGCGAGCTTTCAATATATTCCTGCCTCCGCGCGTACTCATGCGCTTGCGAAACCCGTGCACACGCTTGCGCCGGCGAACCTTAGGCTGCCAAGTGCGTTTGGTTGACATTTATTCAGCCTCTATCTACCATTCCATCTAGTCACAAACGGGCAGTATAGCTGAGCATTTGATGCTGGTCAACAGCGGCTTGGCTATTACAAGGATGCGGAAATCAGGCAGATGTCCCTCCAATTGTGAATGAGGCTTATTGATATTGTGCGCATTCTTCCCTGGTAGATGGCTAAATCGGCTGGATTAGGGCGAAGTTGCGCTTGACTAGGTATCGCGCGCTAGAGTAGGATTGCAGCGGCGTTGCGCACTCATTCTATGATGCATCTATCGGCGTCTTTTTCACATCCAATATCTGCACTTCCGGGGGATGTTACACCGTGCTGCCGGCACAACATTGGGCATATAGCTTCTCGATCAGCGCTGACGATATCGAAGACATAACCAATCTCCTGCTAGAAAAAGAGACGCCACTCTCCTCCATGGAACTCGCTTCTGAGATCATCAAGAAAAGGGAAGACGAAGAGCGGAAACGGTTTGCGCAACAGTATAAAGGCGCAAAAGTATACCGACCATCCGATAGTTACCAGGTCGGTGATCGACTTACCTTTTCTCATCTTGATTATGCTACCGCCCGAGTCCTCAGCGTTCGCGATGGCAGAAGTACTGATTTGAGTCCAATAAAGGTGGCTGCCGTCGAATTCGACGACACACATCAACAACCAGACAATCATTTGCGCGAGTTCGTAACCGCTTACGACAATGAACATCCCCTCAACGACGATACGCTGAACAGGCATCCTAGCCAACTCAAAGCAGACTATACATTTGCCGACATACTAAATGACCCCGATATCAGTATCGTTGCCCAAATCAACGATGCCCTGGAGCATAATCCTGATCTCATACGGCTGGCCGGCACCTGGTTCGTTCGCGAGCTATTGCTGGATGTAGATATTGGGCATCTGCACCTGGCTGAAGCTGTGCTCGATATGCATGATGGGGGCCCGCTCAAGACAGAGCAAATCTTAAGCGAAATTGGAGGCTTGGGCGATGCTCCCTTGCCTTTGCAGGTGTTTTCGCTGAATTATCGTATGAACCAAGATGAACGCTTCGACGAGGTGGGCCCAGCCGGTACTGTGCTTTGGCATCTGACGCGATTGTTGCCGCGCTTGGTGCGGCAGGTTCCCACGGTTTTGCATTATAGCCCAGTGGAGTTTGACCGCAGCCTCTTTACGCGCGAAATGCTGCAATTGGAATACGATCTTGATGATGAGTATTCGCCAGTAAGTTCTCCTCGACCAGAAGAAGAAGTCAGTCTGACCTTGATTTATCCACATCGGCGCGTTGGTACTTTGCCCATTAATTCCGAGACAAAATATGTATTCCCAGCCGCCAAGACCCCACGGATTGCGATAACTATCGTCGATGCCTTGGACAAGCAGGAGTTTCCCTGTTGGGTTGTACATGAATTCAAGTACGTTGTCGGATTGGCGCCGCTCTACCAGAAGCACCATTTGCCAGTCGGTGCATACGTGTATTTGAACCCGACCAATGACAAGAGCCGGATCGAAATCGAGTTTGACACCTATCGCCCACGAACCGAATGGATACCAGTAGTCGAGAGGCTTGAAGGCAACCAGTTGCGATGCCAGACAGCCAAACGCGCCATCGGCTCTGATTATGATGAGATGATCATCGTCGGCGTAACCAATCTGCCGGAAGTCGACAGCTTAGGTAAGGAACTCCAGGCCAAGGGAGTGCACTTGGCGGAGTTACTGCGTGGACTGGTTCCCGAGTTGAGCAAGCAAAATCCTCAGGGTACAGTTCATTCCAAAGTCCTGTACAGTACGCTTAACGTGTTGCGACGGTGTCCGCCGGGACCCATGTTTGCGACATTGCTGACCAATCCGGATTTTGATTATGTCGGCGGCAACTACTGGAAGATGAGCAATTAGCAAAAGAGAATGACAGATGTCCCTGAGTTACCTGATAAAGCCGAGTGTCGAAACGAAATTCTACATAGATTACACTTGGTGGGAACACAGTCGTGACGACTTGCAGGTGTATCTTCTCACCCATTTGTCGCAAGAGCAACAGAAAGCGCTACAGCATCGCGATCTGCGCGAGGTGTTTGACTACGTCCACCCCGAAACAGGTGAAGTCTTTCAACTGGATACGCTGCGTCTGGCGATCAAAGAGTCTTCCAAAGGCGAAGACTTTATCGGCGAGAATATCGGCCTGATCGACAGCGTATTTCGCGCTCTGCTTGTAAACGGCAACCAGCCGTTGAGCGCACTTGAACTGGGAGATATTACCGGGCGGGATCCGGGAAAAATCTTGAAGACGATAGGTGGCGTAAGGATCTATCGTGGCATTAGGCCCCATCATTCAAATCAAGAAGCGAAGGCATAGCTGATGGCGCGGGTAATCAACACAAATAGCCCGGGTAAACGCCGCAGCGCCTATATGCGCACCATCGCCGAGATTCTGCGCCGGCTGAGCCAACAGCAAGAAATCACCCAGGAAACAAGGGACTCAGTCGCCTGGCTAGTCTATTGCCTTCGAGGTATCGACAGTACAGTTGAGGAGTCAATGCGCGCCTGGGAAAAGCGCGGCTACTGGAAAAAGTCTGACGAATTTCAGCAAAAATGGTGGTGGGCATCCCTCATGGCAAAGTCCTTGGAAGACCTGATAAAGACGGATAATTGGGACAAACTGCCTGATGTCATGATAGGCCTCTTCCCTCACGTATCAGATATCCAGATAAACCGCATGACACGGGATCCCAAAGACTGGCAAGGCGCCTACAGCAAATTGATGCGAGAGCGTCAACTGTAACTGTTCTCAGACTTCATCACGATAGATTGGCAAGAGGCTGTACGCATGCAACAGGTCTGACAGTGGGATCGCGTCGGACATGATGTTATGGGCCCGGCCGCTTGCGAAGAAATCATGGAAACAACAAAACTCTATGTCAAAATCTACTGTCACTATATAGAGCTTCTGACATAGGAATGCTAGGCAGATTGCATAAGACACTGTATAATCTATCTAATGGGTCCTCGGACATAAGTACATATATATATCTTCCGACAATGTCGGCTTCGGTCGGCCAGGAAGTTGAGATTACAAAGCCCAAGGTAGATTTCAACAGAATGTAACCACAATGTCTACTGCACGAGCAACTGATCTCAGTGTCGAAGAAATACGCAAACTGGCACTGCCGCTAAGCACCCACATTCTATCTGGCGAGGGCTTGCTGGATCGTTCAATCACCTGGACGACTGTCATCCACCCGGAAGACGATATTGCCTCCAAGAGCGTGCAGCAGCGCGAGCTCATTTTGATCGCGCCATTGAGCAATCCCCCAAAAGCACATAGTGATACGGAGCTCATCCAGTGGTCGGCGAAAGTCGATGCTTCTGCTGTAGTTTTCTGTGGCTTGGTAAGCACGACCGCACTGGCGGAAGCAAAGTCATTCAATGTGCCGGTGCTGTCTTTGTCTGATGATGTTCGAGTTCGCGATGTAGAGAAAACGATCATTAGTTTACTTGTAAACCGCAAGAGCCAAATTGGGAGGCGTGGCTCACAGATATATCGCCAGTTGACGCAAATATCTTCGCGTAATGAAGGTATGAACGAACTTATCGGGGCTATGGCGCGCTTGACAAAGAAAACAGTCATCATTCAAGATAAACGGCTTCACACAATCTCGCACAAACTCCAGCCGAATCTTATCGGGATCTGGGACGATGTCGAATACTTCCTCAAAAAGCAAGACAACTTACCCGTCGAGTTGCACGACCGGCATCGGGTTGTGGAATTGGATCCCCCCGTACTGATGCAGGCTCTACCCATCTCCGGCGTTGCCAGGTTGGTTGCACCTGTGGTCACGAAGAATGTCGGGCGCGGCTATTTATCAATCATCGGGCGAGAAGGCGACTTGGACGAAGTTGATCAACTCGTCTGTGAACACGGTGCGGCTGCCTGCGCGCTGGAAATGGCGAAACAGAAAGCCGTCAACGAAACGGAAAAGAGACTGCGCGGTACCTTTCTTGATCGGTTGCTGCTTGGTGATGTGACCCAGCAGGAGGCAATAAGACAGGGCGAGCGATTCAACCACAATATGACACAGACTCATGTCGCCTTCGTATTGTCCTGGAGCAGCGCCGATCAACCGTCACTGCGCCGACTGGAAACATTGGTCAATTCCATGATCGCCGCCCAAGACGCATCGGCGCTCGTTTGGACGCGTGAAAAAGAAGGCGAAGTTGTCGTTTTTCACGCCACCGATGGGACCGACCCGATTGATTACAGTCTGAAGCTTTCGAATGTATTTAGCCAGGAAGTCCGACGACAATATCCACAGAATCGAGTCGTCATAGGCTTAGGTCAGGTAGCGCGCGATGTAAATGCCTGGCGCTCAAGCTATCGAGATGCGGTGCAGGCGAAGGAATTGGCGAAGCGACTTCAGACCGATATCCCCCTCTTTATTGGCGATCTCGGCGTCTATCAATTGATCTTGAACCTTTCAGATCGCGAAAGGCTTAGCGATTTCTGCGAGAACACCCTGGGACTTCTCACCGAATATGATATGCGGCAAAACGCCGATCTGATCAAGACGCTCGAAGCTTTCTTCAACTGTCATGGCAACTTATCGCAGACCGCCGAGTCGCTGATCGTACATCGCAACACTTTACTGTATCGGATGAACCGCATCAACGAAATTGCAAGTATCGACCTGAATCGCCCGGAAACTAGGTTGGCGCTTCATCTGGCTCTGACGATACGCCGACTCCTGGCTGTCGCCTAGCCTGCGATCTAGCACAGCGTGCTACAATCGGCGAGGCTCTGAACAATGTGAAACCGGCGGATGTTGACATGCAATAATGATTGTACATTGTATCTTGTACAAATTGCCCAAATGTATACAAGTATTATCCATGACTTCTGGCAATGGAGGCGACTTCCGCCCCTGGTAGAATACCTGTAGCATTTGATGTATTATTAAGTTGTGTGAATCAATGATCTGCATGTATTGGATATCAAGATGTGAATCAAACCTCATCTAGGTGTTGGGCAAATGTTATCAAGCTGCGAATGAAATATTGATTTATTGCTGGGACCGTGACTTTCGAAAGAGGATGAGATATGACCGCACTGCCTAGTCCTTCCCTCAACGATCCCTTTGCCGACCTTCATCCCATTGATCGCGAGCATCGTGACGCCTGTGCTCTAATCTGTTCTGTGCGCAAAGGCGGTCAATCCACCCACGGGAACGTCAAACGCACGATTGAAGCGCTTACTCGTATGGGGCACCGAACCGGCTATATCAACGGCGAGGGCGATGGCGTTGGTGTCCTGACCGATATTCCGCGTCAACTTTGGACGAAATGGCTGGCAGAGGCCGGCTTGCGCTCTTCGCTCGCGACCGACCGCAACTTCTGGGTCGCGCACGTCATGATACCAGCGCACGACCGTACACGGGCGCAATATGTTGTTGATCAGATTTGCCGTCAAATCAGTGAGGCCGGGCTGCATATTCTGATCGACCGCGCGGGCAAAGTAAACCGGCAAATACTGGGACCGAATGCAGAGAAAAACGAGCCTGTATTTTGGCAGATTGCCGGTATCAACGGACAGGTCTCATCGGATGACCTGGACCGAACGCTCTTTGAACTACAGGTTCAGTTGGAGCGCGAGTTGGAAGTTCATTTTCCGTCATTCTCAGCTCACAGCGTCGTGTACAAGGTACAAGGCACTATCGAAATACTGCGCCGCTATTATCCGGAATTGCGCGACCCCGACTATGCCTCTTCGATCACAATGGGGCATGCGCGTTACAGCACAAACACCAATCCCATATTTGAGCGCGCGCAGCCCTTCAACTTGATCGGCCACAACGGCGAGTTTAATACGATTTCTCGTTTCCGGCTGGAATCGGAAATGCTTGATATTCCGATGATCGATAGCGGTTCCGATTCGCAAGACGTTGACCGCACGATTTACGCTCTGTGTATGCGCTATGGCTTGGATCTTATCGAAGCGCTGGAACATATCTTCCCGCCTTTCGAACACGATTTGATGCAGAATGCTCCAGAGATTCACGAGATGTATACCGAGTTTCGGCAGTCCTTCGGTCCCTTTGCTCAGGGACCCGCCGCCGTTGTAGCGCGTCTCGGGAACCAAACGGTGTTCAGCGTCGACGCCTTGGGGCTGCGCCCTCTCTGGTTTGGCGAGACAGAAAAGGAATACTTCATCACATCGGAACGCGGGGTCTATGCGCTGGATTCCATGTCAGTCAGCCCTAAACCGATGGCGCCTGGAGAGAAAATCGCGATGACGATCAACACCGGGCAGCCCATCGAGGTGCTGGACTACCCGGCGATCCAGCAATACGTCTATAGCAAATACCGCGATCGTAAACCCTACACTCCAGCTTCCGCCGGAATTTGGCTCGCCGACGCTACACAAGCCAGCTCTGCACCATCCAACAGATTCCCAATGCATCCTGGCGGCAATGGAGGCCACCAGCAAGTTCAGACGCAGCCGTCGTCTGTCGCCGTGCTCGAGCATGCGCCAGAACCATTGAAGACTGCGACGAAGCTACCTTGGTCCGATTCACCCGTCAAAGTCAACGCCGCGGTCATGTCAGGCTTCGGCTGGGAACGTTATCATGTGGAGATCGTTTCCAGCTTATCGCAGAATGGCAAAGAACAGATGGGATCTCTCGGCTGGGATGGTCCGCTTGCCGCGTTGAGCAACACGCGCACGAATCTTGCTGATTACTTCAAAGAGACCATCGCAGTGGTCACCAATCCCTCTATCGATCGTGAGCGGGAACAAGCGCAATTCTCGTCGCAAGTCTTGATCGGCTGCCGCCCCGAGATCGCTGCTGGGCGTGAACAAAGCGCCACGCTGATCCGGCTCCAGATTCCATTGCTTCTGGATGCAATCCCCGAATTTGAGGGCATGGAAACGATCCGAGATCTTGCCACAAAACATGGCAGCATGGCGCTTGAAGACTTGGCTAATGTCTTTGCTGACAAGATCGCCTTCTTTTCTATGGGCTGTCCAATGGATACGACTGTCGATCTGGCGGTGGAAGCTTTGCAGAAACGGGCAGTTGAAGCAGTCACTAACGGGACGCAATGTATCATTCTGGATGACAGCAGCATTGCGACAGGCGACGAACTGTACATTGATCCGCTACTCGCCGTTGCTGCGGTCGACAAAGCCTTGCGCCAATCGGACACGACACCGAACCTACGCCGCCGCACCGGTATCGTTGTCCGCTCGGGCGCACTGCGCGACCTGCACGACTTGGCTATCTGCCTTAGTCTTGGCGCTAATGCCATCGTGCCTTATGCGATGTACGCGGTTGGCTTGGGCACAGCGCCACGCGGCAGCAGGAAGCCGCTGGACGCCGCTCATGTGGAAACTGCCCTTGGCAACACCTTGACGGCGATACACGCCGGCTTGCAGAAAATCACATCGACAATCGGCTGTCACGAATTGCGCGGCTATGGCCATAGTTTCAGTTCCATCGGCTTGTCGCGGAACATCGCGAATTTGCTTGGTACACCAAATTATTTTGGCTCAACAGGACGTGGCCTAACCTGGACATCCGTATACGAGGACGCACAAGAGCGAGCCCAAGAATTCCGCGGTGAAGTGCGGGCTCGCCTGAAAAATCCGGAACGCTTTTATCCGAAGATGTGGAAGAAGGCCGAAGCGGTCGCGCATGGGGAAATGCAGTTCGACGCATACACCGAAACCTTGCTCGGACTGGAAGAGAAGATGCCGGTCTCGCTGCGCCACATCCTTGGCTTGAAAGAATGTGATACACCTATCCAGGCTGAAGAAGTCGACATCAGTATCAAGGGCTACGATATGCCCGTACTTATCAGCGCTATGTCCTTTGGCTCTCAAGGTGAGTTGGCATATCGCTCTTATGCTGAAGCGGCGCATCTGCTCAACATTATCTGTATGAACGGCGAAGGTGGCGAGATTCACGATCTTCTAGGCCGGCACCCTCGCAACCGTGGACAGCAAGTCGCATCCGGCCGCTTTGGCGTGAATATCGCATTTCTGAACGCCGCTGATTATATCGAGATCAAGATCGGCCAAGGCGCGAAGCCGGGCGAAGGCGGGCATCTTCCCGGCTACAAAGTGACAGAGCAGATTGCAGCCGTCCGCAGTACTACGCCGGGCGTTGGCTTGATCTCGCCAAGCAACAATCACGATCTCTATTCAATTGAGGACCTGGCCCAGCTGATCGATGAGCTTAAGACAGCCAATCCGCATGCCAAGGTCTCGGTTAAACTGCCGGTCGTACCGGGCATCGGCATCATTGCCGTTGGCGTGGCGAAGGCGGGCGCCGATATCGTCACCATCACGGGTTACACAGGCGGTACTGGCGCGGCGCGCGCGCATGCCTTGCGCCACGTGGGTTTGCCGGCCGAAATAGGGGTCTGGCTCGCGCATCGCCACCTGATCGAAAGTGGCTTGCGTGACGATGTGGAGATTTGGGTCGATGGCGGTATGAAGAGCGGCCGCGATGTGATCAAGATGGTATGTATGGGGGCAAATCGCGTAGGCTTCGCGACGCTCGCGATGGTCGCTTTGGGTTGTACGATTTGCCGCGGCTGCCAGGATGGCACTTGCCACGTTGGCATCACGACGCATGTCAAAACCAAGGAAGAGGCAGACAAGCGCAATTTCAAAGCATTCCGTCCCTTCGAGGAACGCGGATCTCCGCACAGCATCGTACACATGTTCGACGCGCTCGCAGATGACATTCGCAAGTGGCTGGCAAAGATGGGCATCAACAACTTGCAGGAAATCGTTGGCCGTGCCGATCTCCTTTTCCAGCGTTCGCACCATGACCGGATAGACCTGAGCCACCTGCTGAAACCCGTCCCCGGCGCACAAAAGACACCGGCGCAACCTGGTGGACGACGTGTTACGCGCCCACGCAACACTGTCAGCAAACAAATCACTGATATCGTTACAGAATATGTCGCCAGAGGTGAATACGAGTTGACGTACGATGATGAGCAAGTTATGGCGATGGATCGCGCCTTGGGTACGCATCTTGCAGGAGCAATTAAGCGCAAAGTGGTGCCACAGACCAATCGGATCAGCGCCATCAACCTAAGCTTTAGTAATTCGGCGATCCCAGGCAATGGACTTGCCGCCTTCATCGATGATCCGGTTAATGTGCTCGTGGAAGGAGGCGCACAAGACGGCGTCGGTAAATGTGCCGCTGGTAGCAAGGTTGCCATCCTGAAGGGTCTTAATCACAATGGGCGCCGGCTTGATGGCTCGGTGGGCAAAAGCTTCGCTTATGGCGCGCAAGGGGGGCTCTTTATCGTGCAGGGCGATGCCGATACTCGCGCCTGTATCAGAATGAGTGGCGCGGACGTCGTCTTCGGCGGCGAGATCAGCGAACCGCTCAAGGACAGCCTGGGCGGCTTGGGAGCGCGGGCGAACCTCAAAGGCTATGCTTTCGAATACATGACTTCCGGGCGCGCAGTTGTTTTGGGCGATCCTGGTCCCTGGATGTGCGCAGGCATGACCGGCGGCGTTGTCTACCAGCGTGTTCAGCCGGAGATGGGTTTGACGCTTGACGGTATTCGAAATCGCATTGCTTCCGGTTCTGTCGTCGAAATCCAGCCACTGGATGAGGACGGACAAGACGATGTGCGTGAATTGCTAAACGCGTACATTCGCACACTCGAAGAAAACCACCAATCGGAGGCGGCCGAGCCACTTTACGCCTTGTTGCGGCGGCCGGGTGATCATTTCGTCAAGATTGGGCCGCCAACGGCTCATAAGATCGTCAACGAGAGTTGACCTTAGACGCCGACCTGGATCAGAAAGCTGCTGATCTACAACTCAGCAGCTTTTTTATTTTGCGTCGTATAAGTCTAGACTGGCGCTGTTTCACTCGGGAGAGTCGCCAGGACTCGTTGCGTCTTTAACGCAAGGTGCAGAATCAGCCGGTTGTCAGAATCATCGAGGTCCAGGTTTGTCAAATCCGCGATGCGCTCCAGCCTATAAACGAGCGTATTACGATGCACATCAAGCGCTTGCGCTGCCTTCGCCAAGTTACCGTTCGCGGCGAAGAAACCGCTCAAAGTACGAATTAAGTCACTCTGCTTGCGTCGGTCGTGCGCAACTAGAGGAGCCAATGCATCCTCATAAAATCGCTGCAGATGCTCGAGGTTGCGCTCTTTCAATGCTAGAAGCAACTGATACAACTTCAGGTCTCCATAATAAGTTGTTGAATCGCAATCGCTTAACTCATAAGCAATACCCACCGCATCTTTCGCCTCGCGATAAGCGTCACGCAGACTAGACAGCCCGGTCGCGGGACGGCTTATGCCCGCTGCTACTAGCATATCCGGAGAACGCTGGGCAAGCTGAGCCCGCACTGTTTCAACGGATGAGCGCGCCCGCGCCAGGGCGTTGCCGTCTTCGTCATCCAATGGATACAGGGCTACGACTACATCAACATACTGCCCGACGGCGCCATTTATTCCTCGGCGTGAGATATCGTCGCGCACTAATGAAATTACCGATTCCAGGCGCATTGATTGTCCAGCATCGGAAGTCGCTCTGTATATCGCCACAACGTATTGCGACGCAGGTTCAAAGCCAGCTTGCTGTGCGCGCGTCCGCAAGAGATCATCATCTGCGGGCGTACCACTCAACCACATCTGAATCCAATCGCCACGTGTCTGCTCGACGGCCGAGGCAATCGCGCGGTTCTTCGCCATTTCAATCGCGCAGACATCGGCTCCATAGGTCAAGACCAGTCGATCGAATTCATTCAGACTGTCGTCGCCGTCAATCAAGGAGAGATATCCCGCAACGCGCTTCTCTACTTTCAGAGCGATTGTATAGCCCAGTGGGCTAGCGCTGATTACACCCACCGCTGAAGGCGCTTCACTTGCGATCCACTCTCTAAACCTATCGCTGCCTGTCAGTATTGCAGGGCTATGTCCATTCAAAGCCCGGCGACCAAGGTAAGGCATAATCTGGGTTATCAAGATGCCCGCTTCAGTGTGAATTGCAAGCGGTTTACCGGTTGAGCGGGACATCACCTGCAAGAGGCTGTTGAGATCGCGGTTTTCCGCGGCCAGCCGAGTTAACTGCCGCTGTATCTCGATCGCGCGTTCGGTTAAACGCGCAGATTGATTTAGAATCAGCGCGTTCACTGATCGCTCAATTGAGGTTAGACTCGCTTCTTCCGGCACGGAAAGCAAGGCGACCCCGCATTCGTTTGCCGCATCGACCGCTTCCTGGCTGACCATACCTGTGGCTAATACAGCGCGCACATTGAAATCCGCCAGTTGACGCAGAACGCTTGCCAGAGTCAGCCGGCTGTCAAAACTGCGCAGAACATCCATTGAAACCAGCGCCAATTCACCGCCATAGATGTCGGGAAATACCGGTGGTTGCGCTCGGATCGTTACCGACCAATTGACCTTAGTTTCAGGATCGCCAGCCGCGATACTCGCGCCCAAGGGCAAACAGTAACGAAGCAAGGACTGCAAAGACGCTACATTCTTATCTGACATGACTAGATTCCAGTCTGAAACTAACTGAAGTTCTGGCGCAAAAAGGCATCATGTACTGCGAAATATACAAGATTCCGCATAACATTTGTAAGATATCACCAATTATAGCGCAAGTGCAATACAAAAAAACAGGGCAAATGTGTCCTAGCATCTTGCCCTGTCACAGTTCTTGGTGAACTTCTACAAGCTAACTAACGCGCTTTACGCCAACTCGCAATGATTCGCCCTTCAGGTTTAATTCCTCGCTGACGAATTCTTCCGTTAGATCGCCGGGCTCGAGGCCGTCAGCCAAGGTTTCCTCGCTGATATATCCGCTGAAGAGTTGCATGACCGCGTCCACAGTATTTGACGCGTCGCAGTAGACGATCTCTATGCGGTCGTCCAAGGCGAAGTCCGCCTTCTTACGCAGGTTCTGAATCCGACGAATCAGCTCCCGCGCGAGCCCTTCTTCGACCAGGTCCGAGGTCAAATGCAAATTCAGAACTACAACGTATCCGTTGTCTTCGACGGCGCCTTCCGGCGTCTCTACACTGACCTTGACCTCGCATTCCTCGTTGAGAATCTCGAAGCTGGAGCCGTTCAGCTCCAGTGTGATGCTATCACCGGCCAATAAGCGCTCGGCAAAAGGACGCACAAAGTCCTGCTCGCCATCGCGCAGGGCTGCTTGAATCGCCTTGAAGTCCTTTCCATATTTCTTGCCCAAAAAGCGCGGCAATGGATTCAAGCTGTAGATTGTCGTGCTTTCAAAAGCGCTTGCTTCGTCCGCGCCCATTACGCTGACGCTTTTGAGATTCAACTCGCTTTTTATCAACTCTGCATAGCGCTCGACGATGGATGACTCTGATACATCACGCAAGGCAAATTGCGCGCCGGCCAGCGGCTGTCGTACACCAATTTGAGCTGCATTCCTTGCCGACAGCCCCAAGCTAACTAGCCGCCGGATCAGCGCCATTTCAGCGATTAGTTCTGTATCCAACAGTGAATCATCGACCGCCGGCCACTGCGAAAGATGTACGCTTTCGGCTTGTGAACTGTCCTGTTCAGTGACCAGATTGCGATACAGCGCCTCGCTCAAGAACGGCATCGTTGGCGCCAGGAGTTTCGCCAATGTCGTCAAGGTTTCGTACAGTGTCGCATAAGCCGATAGTTTGTTGTCGTCGATCTCGCTTTTCCAAAAGCGGTCCCGACTCAGTCGCACGTACCAATTACTCAGACGCTCGACAAAATCTTCGATAGGACGCGTCGCATTGACCGCGTCATAATCTTCAAAGGCGACGGTCACATCCTTGATCAGAGAATGCAATTCCGCAAGCAGCCACTGATCGAGCAAGTCTCTATCCGCCGGCGCTGGCGCAGCAGATTGGGGCGTCCAGCTATCGATATTGGCGTAGGTTACGAAGAAACTATAGGTATTCCACAGCGTTGACCAGAATTTCTTGATGACGTCGCCGACCGCATTCAGCGAGAAGCGTCGCGAATCTCCTGCGGGACCCGATGTATACATGTACCAGCGGAAGGCATCGGCGCCGTATTGCTCCAGGACCAGCCAGGGATCAATGGCATTGCCTTTGCTCTTTGACATTTTCTGGCCCTGCTCGTCGAGAATATGCCCGAGACAAATCACATTCTCAAAGGCGACCGTCTCGAAGAGCATAGCCGCGATCGCATGCAAACTGTAAAACCAGCCGCGAGTTTGATCAACGGCTTCACAAATATAGTCCGCCGGATGTTGCTCCTCCAGGATGTCACGGTTCTGGTGAGGATAAGCCCACTGCGCAACCTGCATCGCGCCGCTATCGAACCAGACATCAATGACCTCGGGCACACGGCGCATGGTACCGCCTTCGCCATTCGGGTTCTCAAACGTCACTTCATCGACATACGGACGGTGCAAATCCAGGTCGCTGAGATCTCGTCCGGAAAGCTCACTCAATTCTTCGACGCTGCCGACGCAAATCATTTCACCGGTCTTGTCGTCTACCCAAACTGGCAGCGGCGTTCCCCAATAACGCTCCCGACCAAGCGACCATTCCTTGAGATCTTCGAGCCAATTGCCGAAGCGACCATCCCGAACGTGCTCGGGCACCCATTTGATCGTCTTGTTGAGGTCGATCATCTGTTGTTTATATTTCAACGTGTCGATGAACCAGGTTTCCCGCGCAAAGTACATCAAGGGCGAGCCATCACGCCAGTTATGGGGATAAGTATGTTCATACTTTTCGTGACGATACATCAAGCCCCGTTCGATCAGGTCGTTGATGATGTGCCTGTCCGCATCCTTGAACCACATGCCACGAAAGTTCGAAACCGCATCGACAAAGCAGCCTGTCTCATCAACCGTGATCAAAACAGGCAAATCGTGCTTGCGCCCGGTCGCCAGATCGTCAACGCCATAAGCCGGCGCTGTATGCACAATGCCCGTGCCGTCTTGTACGCTGACGTAGTCCGCCGCCACAACGTAGGCATAATCCTGCTCAACCGGAAGAAAGGTGTAAAGTGGCTTATACCGCCAACCTACAAGCTCCCTACCCTTCAGGCGGTTAACGACCTTATATGCTTCCGGCTCGGACAACACCTTGTCCATCAGGGCTTCCGCGAGGATAAGTTGCTCGACGCCTTCACCGTCCATTGAAGGTCCCTTGACCTGGACATAGCTGACGTCTTCGCCAACCGCTAGCGCGGCATTGGCTGGCAGCGTCCAAGGTGTAGTCGTCCACGCCAGAAAATACACACCCGGCTTGCCCTGCACCGGAAAGCGTACATAAATGCTGGGGTCGACGATTGTCTTGTAGCCTTGCGCCACCTCGTGACTGCTAAGTGGCGTACCCGACGAGGGACTGTAAGGCACGACCTTGTAGCCACGGTAAAGCAAGCCCTTATTCCAGAACTGCTTTAGGATCCACCAAACGCTTTCGATATAGTCGTTCGAGAATGTCACATAGGCATCATCAAGATTGACCCAGAATGCGGTGCGTTCCGTCAGTTTTTCCCATTCATTAATGTGGCGGAAGACGTTCGCGCGGCACATCGCGTTGAATCGCGCCACGCCATATTCTTCGATCTGCGCCTTGGTCTCGAAACCAAGTTCCTTTTGCACTTCAATTTCGACTGGCAGCCCATGGGTATCCCAGCCGCCGCGCCGCAAACAATAATAGCCGCGCATCACCTTATAGCGTGGAAACATATCTTTGAAGGCACGCGACATAACGTGATGGCTGCCTGGTGTGCCATTTGCGGTGGGTGGACCCTCGTAAAACACATAACGTGGCGCGTCTTCACGGCCTTCGATCGTGCGTTCAAATACGCGGTTGAAGCGCCAGAAATCAAGCTGCTGTTGCTCCAGCCGATTGATAACTTCACGGTTAACTTGCGAGTCTACTTCTCTAAACATGGGTCGCGATTTCTCCATTGCCTTGATACAAATGCGCTATGCTCGGATTCCGCTAGATTCCTGAGTCCGTCGTATCAAAGCAACAATGACCCGCGGTGTGTACACATCTGCATGTGACACCACGTAAGCACCTCCTTGTTTGTTGCCCTATCCAGGGTACAAATCCGTTGGAATTATGACGTAGTTCGCATTATTACGAAAGGGTAGAATCAATCATCAACTAACGTTGCCGCCCGAGGTTCACGCCTATGTTGCCCGCTAGAAAGGCGTCCAGTTCATCAACTGCGAGCCGTATCGCTTCACCATAGGGTGTGGTGTTATACTTTTTCGCTTCCTCGCGCCAATGATCTATCCCAGCGCGCGTCAAATCCGTGCTAGGGCGCCCAGACTCACCCATGCGATTAAGATAATGACAAATCAACAGCTTCTGCGGCAGGTCGTCCGCTAAGTCTGTACAGACGGCATTCAGTTGAGACATTGCTCGTTTGTAATCGCCGTGTAGAAAGTAAGCCTGTCCTAACTCAAATCGGACGATTTTGGGCGCGCCCGCGTCCAGTGACTTCAGTATCATTTCAGCAGCGCCAATATATTCGCCTGCAACGAGATCAAGCTTTCCCCGGCTAAAGAGCGCCAGATGGTGATCAGGTTTGATCTCCAATGCTCGCCCAAGCGCTGCGCGGCTCTTCTCATAGCGGCCAAGATGCCGGTAGCAGTTTCCCAGCAGAACCAGCGCATCGACGGAAACACGCGAAGACTCCGGTATGCCTTCGAGTATTGAGCGCGCTGTCTGATAATCTCCGGCGATAAAATACGCTTGCGCCTGATGATATGGTGAGATATCACGCCTGTTCGCCCAGAGAAAGAGGACTTGCAACGTCACCAAAAGACCAAAGGCGCCGAGGCGCGCCGGCAACTGAATCTCTCGCGGACCGCCAAATCCCAGAGCGACTAGGAGTATTAGCAAACTTAAAGCCAGTACCAGCGCGAATTTGGCGTGCCCGTCCCATTGGGACAAGCTCCGCGCCAAATCACGCATGATGATCATTCGCTGTTCTTTCTCTTAGCTTGCTTCTCGGCAATTACGTCTTCAATCTTTTCGATCTCGTAGTGAAGCAGACTGCCGTAAGCTGTGCCTTCCAGGGCACGCAAGGTCGACTTCCAGGCTTGCAAGCCGTGCTTTGAAGCGATCATCCGCTCAGTAGCATGCTGCGCATTTTCCCGCTCGCCTACCTTATGATAGTGACGTGACAGGTAGTAATTCACACGCACAGCATACATTGAAGGCATCGAGTAGAGCGCCGCGTGCTTGAAAGATTCTATGGCAGAATCATGCTCGCCGGATAATTGCTGCACAAAACCCAGCTCCGCCCAGATGATTGGTTGCGTCGGGGAAAGCTGTGCCGCCGTCTGCAAGGCGATTGCGGCCTCGCCGTAGCTCGCTTGCATGCGGTAACCGTTTGCCAGCGTCATATAGGCGCCGGCATCGCCCGGGAACATCTGTACGGCGCGATCAGCCGTCTCCTGCGCCTTCGCCAGTTGTCCGTTATAGGCATAAGCGCTTGTGAGCAGCATTAGCAAATCCGGCGTGATCTTTCCACCAGCCAAGACTCGCTCCAGCAATTGAATCGCCTGCGGGAATTGCATCCGCTGAATTAGTTGATACGCTTCGCCATAACCCGCCCCATAGCGCCTTGACTGCCGTGCCAGCAAGATACCGACGAGCAGAAAACCGAGCAAGATCATCGTTGCCGACAAGCATAGACCCGCAAGTGACATTTGCATTACTGGCGAAATGTATGGATCAAGGGGCTGGGTTATGCCATCTGCCAACTCAATGAACACACCAAGTATGAAGACGAGAAAACCCAAGGCCCCGACTGCAACGGAGACAAAAACTGCAATCCAGGCTATCCGCCGGCGAATCGACACTACAGCACCTTTAGGATACTTTCGCTTCGACAGGTTCGCGCTCTATGAGTTGACGCGCCTGCTCTACGTCTTCGTTTAGGACTTCACGCAAAGCCTGCGCTTCCTTGGCGCTCATTATTACCTGCCACTCTTCCAGGCCAGCTCGCTCTTTTCTCAGCGCCGCTAAAGCATTCTCCGCTGCGCCATCATCAGACAACCGCCTGTGCGCGCGCCACAAGTATAAATGCGTCAATAGCCGGTGTCGAGAATCAGGTATCTTCAGTTCAAGCGCCGTCGTCAAATGGCGGACGACAGCTTCATTGTCTTGCAGCCGATCATCTATCATGCCCAAGTTATAAGCCGCCACCCATTCTTCGGGCGCTAACTTATGCGCCTGTTCCGCCGCACGCCGCGCTTCCGGATAGCGCTCTGCTTGCAACTCAACCTCGGCCAAGCCATTATGCGCTACAGCGGAGTTGGCGTCTATTTCGATCATTCGACGATAATCTAGGCTTGCCGACTTCAGATCGCCCGATAGCCGGTACAACTCAGCCCGGAAACGATAGTGTTCGGCGCTTGTTGGCTGTTCCTTGATCTGCGCGGACATTGCTGCGATTGCTCGCCGGTAGTCACCTTTGCGCATCGCCTTGACCGCTGTCTTGTAGTTCTTCGGTCCGCCGATGTTGCGGAAAATAAAGATGCCGGCCACGATCCAGCCTAGACTTGCGCCGACAAATACGCCGGTCAGCGCCGGCATCGCAACAGAACCGACGATCATAACCAGGAGCGACGGCAAAATCACCGCCAGCCAGCGTTTCCGCTCCTCGCCGGGCAAGCGTCCTAAAATTAAATATGCAGCGCCGACGACAAATACGAGGAGCAGAATCGTCTGTATCGCAGCAACGGTTTCTGACTCGCTAGAAACAGCATTAAGAACAAGGCTGACCAAGCCGGTGACCGCTAGCAAGGCTATGAACGCTCGAAAGCGTCGGGGTCCCAAAAATATCTCAAATCGCTTGAGCATTTCCGATAACTCTAAGCAATGCGAAACAGCGCGCAATAACTACACCCATAGCTGTCTTGCTAGGACGGCATCGCATAATTACTTATCTTCACGACGATTTCTTGCTGTTTGAATGCGTTGGCGCGTTTGATGACCACGCCGTGCCGGTCTATCCAATAGACTACCGCCTGGTTTCGATACGTATAGCGCCGAACGCAAATCTGTCGCTTGCCAAGAATCACAGCATCTTCTCCGGCGAAGTCAACAGGGGCTTCAACCATTCTCAATGTGCCGGGAAATAGCTGTGCATGTTCGTACATCGGTACGAATATAGGTCGATACCGAGTGTTCTCCTCTGCCATCGCCTGGATGGCCGAACCTCTAAAGACGAGCAAAGGGATGTCAATCAGCACTTCAGGCGGCAACTCAATTTCCGTATATTGACGGCCAGCGCCATTCATGTTGTAACCAACTTGCAGCATAGATTCGGTCACTTGATAGCTCGCGCGCAAATCCTTGATTCCACCTTCAAACCGCGCATTCTCGTAACGGAGGTCAAGGCGTTCCAACCCGCCATCACTGCCCTGGAGCGCTTCAAGGAGAATTGACTTGCCTTCGGCGCGCCGCGCATCGACATCTACGCGGATGAATCGTCCACCATCAGGATGCTCGTGTATCGTCCAGGTTTCTGACTTGTCTAAAGCCTGACCATCTTTGACAAATCGGTATTCACCACTCGCCACGAAAGTCTCATGCGCTTGAACAGGATGCAAATAGCGCATCAATCTGATAGCTCCACATAAAGCCGCTTGTTGATGCCGCCTTTGCTCTTGTATTTCGCAATCTTGATCGTGCCGACTTCCCGCGTATTGGCCACGTGCGTGCCACCGTCAGCCTGCAGGTCCAAGCCCACGATCTCGACCGTTCGCACTTCTTTGATGCTTTCCGGCAAGAGGTTGATCTTTGTCCGTATCAGATCCGGAATTTCGAAGGCTTCTTCTCGCGGAAGTATCTTTGTCCGTACTTCCCGCTCCGAAGCAACTTCAAGGTTGATTCTTTCTTCAACAATGCTGACCACCTCTGGCGCCAAACGCTCAAACTCAAAGTCCATTCGTCCGCTGAGAATATCCATATTTCCTCCAGTGACGCTCGCCTGATAATCACGCCAGATGACGCCACAAAGTATGTGCATCGCCGTGTGCGTCCGCATGATCTTGTATCGCCGCTCCCAGTTGATTGAGCCGCGTACCTCGCTGCCCAACGGAGGCAAATCACCGTCAACAATGTGCACATTGCCGCGCCGAACCGTAGTCACAACAAATTGTGAATCGTCAGCTCGCAACGTACCCTGATCGGGCTGCTGCCCACCGCCACCGGGATAGAAGGCGCTGCGGTCTAGCAAAACACCGTTTTGATCCACATCATGCCCGACTACCCTGGCGACAAAATCCTTGAGGTAGCTGTCTTCAAGGTACAACAATTCGGTCATGACCCCCTCCCCGATATTTGCGCTCGCATACGCAGAATGGTCGTTTCACCACCGATTGCTTGCCAGAAGGCCAGCGCTGCTCGGTTTCTCGCGCTCACATGCCATTCGAAATGCGTTACGTCCTGATGACGAAACCAAAGGCAGAGTCGTTCAACAAGCTGCCGACCCAAGCCTTGGCGCCGATATGCCTCAGAAATATAGATATCAGAGAGAAGTCCGCAGCGCAGTGGCTCAAACATTTCAGTTGTTATGTCAGCGATAACGCCGCTCACATAGCCCACTATTTCGCCTCTTTTCTCCACGACCAGGATCCGAGCCTTTGGATCCTGAAGACGATCTCGAATACTGCGCGAATACAAAGCCGCGCCATTCTCAGCCGCTCGGAATGTAGTGTCGTCGAATTGATGGTGGTATAGCACCATCTCTGTCCACAACTTGCCGATGCGCTCGGCATCAGTCTCGAGAGCCAGCCGTATCATAATTTCAGCCAGAACTTGTGCGATCGCGAATTGCCGCCTTGCGCCCGCCAAAAAGTCTCTTCAACTGGATAGTGCGCCGGCGGCTGTACTTCCAAGATGGCTAGGTCATTCGCCCGAAACCAGGCGGCAGCCCGCTCTAGCAACGCGCCGGCCAATCTGCTATGCGGACGATGCAAATCCAAAACCATCTCTACAATTTCACCCAAGCGCGGCGGATACAGCCAAGGCACATTATCCTTTATGCTGACCACGAGAATGCCTGCCAGCTTTCCATCAGATTCCGCTATGAAAAAAGCATAGCCATCATCATCGATCCAATGCTTCGCTTGCTGCTGCCAGACATAAATCGCATCAGGCAGAAGCACAGTGTTCGCGTCAGATTCTCGCAAGAGAGCAATCCGCTCAAACCAAAGCTGAGCTGCGGCCCCGAGGTCCATTTCTTTGGCCATTCGAATGCGCATGTTGATGAGAATTGAATCTTGGTCAATGCGGAAGCATAACATCGGCTTACCGACCAGACAAGACAAGATAAACCGCGACCGACGCTTGCTCTACGACCGCTCGCAAGCAGTAGCGGTCTGCCATCTTTGAGGTACAATAGTGTTTGTGTCGCGCAACTCGAGAGGCTTTGCTCGGCAACTTCATGAGGCGGCCAGTGCAGACGAAGGAGTAATCATGTCCTCAATGGCATCGGTAGAAAGGGTCGGACAGGCATGGCGTCTACATCGCGAAGGCGATAACGATGGCGCAATTCGCATATTCGACAGCGTCATTTCGGCTAATCCTGATAATGTCGACGCCTTGTATGGCTTGGGCTTGGCGCACAAAGCATCGGGTAATCTCGGCGCTGCGGCTGATGCCTTTAGGCAGGCGCTTGAAAAAACTGAGAGCGCGCTTTCTGCTGTCAAGACAACCTCGCAAACCGAAGGGAACCTCGGCGACAATGACCTCGAGACTAACTTCGACGATCGGTACATGATGTTGACGCGTATGTTGTCGCAACGTCTCGAGGATGTGGGCGCAACAGCATCGTAACCGGCGCCATGCACAAGCGTCAACGCCTCGAGCGCGCAATCGCCGGAGAGCCGGTTGATCGTGTGCCTGTCGCGCTCTGGCGGCATTGGCCAGGCGATGATCAACGATACGCAGATCTAGCTCGCTCCACGATCGATTTCCAGCACGACTACAATTGGGATTTCGTACGGGTTATGCCTTCGCGGAATTTTCAGGTCGTCGATTATGGCGTTCAAGACGCATGGGAAGGTCATGCGCAAGGCAGTCGAGACATCAAGAAGCGAATCATAAGTCGCTCGCTCGCCTGGACGGAGCTCCGTCCGCTTTCCCCGGAGCGCGGCGCTCTGTTGCAGCAAATTCAATGCCTGCGACTGATCAGCCAAGCTCTTCAGGCCGATACGGCGCCCATCCTACAAACGGTTTACAGCCCGCTCATACAAGCTGCGCAAATGGCTGGTAGGCAGAAGGCGCTGAGGGATATGCGCGTCCGTCCAGACCGCCTCCGCAGCGGCTTGAATCAACTCTCGGAGAGCACCAAGCGTTTTCTCGAAGCGCTGCGGAAGGTTCCCGGTGTCGCCGGGATATTCCTCGTCATCGAATTTGCCAGCCACGATGTCATGTCAGAAGTGGAATACGCTGCCCATGTTTTGCCGCATATCCAAGACATCCTTGATGACCTGCCAGAACATTGGTGGCTGAATATCATCCAGGTGGGCGGTCTGTCGCCGATGCTGACCCTATTTGCTGACTTGCCAATCCAGGCACTAAACTGGGATACACGTACTAGCGCTGACGAACTTGCCAAAGCCAAAAGCCTGTTCAGCTTTGCGGTCTGCGGCGGCTTGAACGCACACGACGATCTGCTGCGCGGCACCCCGGCGCTACTGAGTTCGGTAGTCCGCGACGCCATCAACCAAAGCGAATCACGAAAATTCATCTTGTCCGGCAGCGGCAGCGGCTTCATCAATACCCCAATCTCGAATATCCGCGCCGTCCGCAGCAGTGTGGAAGGATCAGCCTAGACGTGTCACTGCGTGTTATCGCCGGCAAAGCGCGGGGCATGAAGCTCAAGCCTGTGCCGGGGGAAAGTACGCGTCCAATCACAGATCGCGCTAAAGAAGCGCTATTCAGCATCATCGGCAGTGACATCAAGGGCGCAAACTTCCTCGACCTATTTGCGGGTACTGGCAGCGTCGGAATCGAAGCCCTAAGTCGCGGCGCTGAATTCGCGCTCTTCGTCGAATTGAACGGGCGCGCCATCAAAGTTGTCCAGGCGAACCTCGCCCATACGCGTCTGATATCGCGGGCAAAAACGATTAGGCGGGACGCCTTTCAGATTCTCGCCAAACCGCCCGATCGTCACTTTCACTTCGTTTATGTCGCTCCGCCACAATATCACGGACTGTGGTTCAAGGCGCTTACGGCACTTGATTTGAATGCTGATTGGCATCAAGCCGAAAGCCGCATCATCGTACAGATCGATCCGAAGGAATACGAAAGCGACCACAACTTCACGCATTTTGAACTGTACGACAGGCGCCGTTATGGTCACACGATGTTGATATTCTATCGCCTCACAGAGGTCGCAGATGCATCCAGGAAGGACAGTGCTTTATAACCTGACTGAACTGTCCTTCACCTCAACTGCCGCCTAAGGAAATGACGCGCATCACTGGTGGAACGAACCTCACCGGTAACCTGCGCCTCACGCAGAGCGCCCAGTAGTTCACCCACCAACGGACCAGGCTTAAGATGCAACTGTTTCTGAATCTCGTTGCCATTGAATAGCAATGGAGGATCTACAACTTCGTCATAGCGGTGAAAGTAGGCATTCAGTAGCTGAGTTGCGGTCTCGACCTGGGCAAGCCATTCATGCTGTTTCAGTTCATTGCCTTGCGCCGCCAAGTACTCTGCCAAAGCCAGCAAGATAACATCAATTCCGCTCTCCTTAAGGGTGTACCAAAAGCGATGTCGGTCGAGAACGGACCAGGATTTTCTCGCGGTGAAAAGCCGGGCGTTTACGGCGATCTGATTTAAGCCGTGTTCTTCCTTTGCGCTTAGCCTTAGTGCCGAAACATCGACTTCTTCCCGGTCATGCAACAACGCCGCCAAAACCAGCAGTTCGGCATGGCTTCGGGCGCCGCCATATTCCCGCTCGATATGCCTTTGCAGCGGCACGCGAAAGCGATCAAGTTGGATCACCAGCATACCCAGGTCAAACGCGGCCGCCGTGTTGTCGGTGCGCCGGCTGCTGATCGCCTTTAGTATCGCGACCATCCGCTCCACGCCAGCTAGCGAGGCTCTCCAGGCAGCGCCCGCCAAATCCTCGTTCATCTCGCCTTTCGAGAACCTTACAGACTTCGGCAGTACCTGCTGCAGCAAGCCTAAATGAAGCAGGACACGCAGCCCACGAGCCGCCTGATCCAAACCTAAGAGCTTGAAAAACTCATCTCTTATACGCTCACCGGAGCACTGTTTCAAGGCGCCAGCCTCCGCACGAATGTCAGCAGCCGTACCGGGGTGAATCTTTAATTGAAACTGTGTACTCAAACGAACTGCGCGCAAAGCTCGTATCGGATCATTCTTGATCGCCTGGGCCGAACAGCGCCGCAATATCTTATGTTGCAAATCAGCGGCGCCACCAAGCGGGTCAATCAATATATCGATGTTCTTGAGCAGATCAGCCGCCATCGCGTTCATCGTAAAGTCACGATCGCGCAAGTCCTGTTCCAGTGTAGCCCCGCGCAAACGAGCGAAATCGACGCAGACCCGCTTGCCTTGCCAGCTACACAATACACGCGCGACACCCCGCTCTCGATCCATGACATAGATATCGGCGTCAAGCCAGTCCGCCACTCGCCGCGCCAACCCCACCGCATCGCCAGCGACCACGATATCAACATCCGTGATCGCGCCGCGTAAATAGGCATCTCGCACCGCGCCGCCAACGATGTAAAGCGGTGTGTGGATCTCTCGATCGCGCAGCAGCGTGGACAGGTCCTGGACAAATTCAGTCCAGGCCAATCTAGGCGCTTGGACCTTCATCAGTCAAGGCATCCAGCCGCGCGACGCCGACGAACGGCAAATTGCGAAAATGCTCGTCCAAGTCCAGCCCGTAGCCGAATACGTATTTGTTCTCGATATCGAAACCGATGTAATCCACCTCTATATCGACTTCACGCCTGGCTTGTTTGTTAAGCAGGGCACAGAGCTTCAGGCTGGCCGGCTCTCGATTTTTCAGCGTCTTTATCACGAAGGACAATGTATGCCCGCTATCGATGATGTCTTCAACGACAAGCACGTGCTTGCCCCGCACGTCCATTCGCAGGTCCATATCAATACGCACCGACCCGTATGACTGACGCGCGCCTACCCCATAGCTGCTTGCCGCCATAAAGTCGATCATGTGCGGCACGTGGATATGTCTTGACAGATCGCTCAAAAACATCACGCCGCCCTTCAAAATACAAAGCAAGAGCAGTCTCTCACAATCAGTGTAGTCACGAGTAATCTGAGCGCCTAGCTCTTTAATTCTCGCCTGCAAGGTCGCTTCATCAATGAGGATTTCAGCAAGGTACTTCTCATACGCCATCATCATGAATCTGCCTTCACCACTTGTTGCGATTACGAGTTTAATGAACCGCAGTTTCGCGATAGCCGAGCAGGTTCATTATTGCGTGTTTGCATAGTAGCATTATCGTCGGTTACGCGCCGAGCGGCTTGGCTGCAGCATAATGCGCTTGCAAGCTGCGTACGCTTAACGGTTTTTCATTCATGCGCTTGATTCCCTGCACAGTCGCCGCGGCTGCGCTCATAGTTGTCACGATAGGAATTGACAGGGCATACGCTTTGCTGCGGATCTCCGCGCCATCCTCATGGGCTTGGCTGCCGCGTGGTGTATTGATGATAAGGTCAATTTCAGCGCTGCCCATCGCGTCAATGATGTGTGGGCTGCCTTCCGACAACTTGTTGATTCGTTCGGCTTTAATCCCCGTCTGATTAAGCCAACGCGCCGTGCCACCAGTCGCGACAAGTTCGAACCCATGTTTTACCAAGTCGCGCGCGATCTTAGCCACAACTGGCTTATCGAAGTCATTGACACTAATGAACACCGTGCCACTTTTCGGCAAAGGTAAGCCAGCAGAAGCCTGTGATTTGACGAAAGCATGCCCAAAGCTCGACGCGTGACCCATAACTTCGCCCGTGGAACGCATCTCAGGTCCCAGTCGCGTATCCACGCCAGGAAACTTCTGAAACGGGAAGACCGCTTCTTTTATGAAGAAGCCAGCAACCGCAGGTTCTTCCACAAATCCTAACTCCGCCAAGTATTTTCCCGCGGCTATCTGCGCTGCATAGCGCGCTAATGGATGCCCGGTCGCCTTGCTAATGAAAGGCACGGTGCGGCTCGCCCGTGGATTCACCTCCAAGACATACACTTCATCGTCTTTGACCGCAAACTGTATATTGAAGAGACCCTTAACACCCAAAGCCATGCCGATGCGTCGGCTGTAATCTCGGATGATATCCAGATGAAAATAACTGATCTTGTAGGGCGGCACCACACAGGCGGAATCTCCACTATGTACACCTGCCTCTTCAATATGCTGCATGATACCGCCGATAGTCACCCGCTCCCCATCACATAAAGCATCCACATCGACTTCATAGGCGTCATCGAGAAACTGGTCAATCAGGACAGGGTGTCCACCCCACTCGACATTATCGCTCAGCCAAGCAAGCAATTGTGACTCATCAAATACGATCGCCATGCCGCGCCCACCCAAGACATAACTCGGTCGAATCAAGACAGGATAGCCTATTGATTCCGCTGCCTCAGCCGCCTCAAGTCGCGTTCGAACGGTTGCGCCGGCCGGCTGCGAGATATTGAGCCGCCGCATCAAGTCGTTGAACCGTTCGCGATCCTCAGCCAGGTCGATTGTGTCCACAGTGGTGCCCCATATCGGAGCGCCCATTCGCTGCAAGTCATTAGCGATATTCAACGGCGTTTGGCCCCCGAACTGTACCAGCACACCATCGGGCTGCTCGCGATCAACGATGTTCATGACATCTTCAGCTGTCAGCGGCTCGAAATAGAGCCGATCCGCCGTGTCATAATCTGTGCTGACCGTCTCCGGATTGCAATTGACCATGATGGTTTCATAACCCATATCCTTTAAGGCGAAGCATGCATGTACACAGCAATAGTCGAATTCGATGCCCTGCCCTATACGGTTCGGTCCCCCGCCAAGGATCATGACTTTCGCTCGGTCAGTTGGCGCCGCCTCACACTCTATTTCATAGGTCGAGTACAAATAAGGCGTTAGGGCTTCAAACTCCGCCGCGCAAGTATCTACGCGATAGAAATTTGCCGTCACGCCCTGAGACTTGCGATATGCGCGAACAGTAAACTGATCCTCGCCGACCAAGCGCCCGATGCCGATATCACTAAATCCGAACTGCTTAAGCTTTAGCAGATCAGCCGCGTCGAGATCGCTCAACTGCAATTCCTCGTCGGCAACTCCGCGATGAGTCCTGATGAGATCGCTCATCTGCTGTACGAACCAGGGATCAAAATGCGTCTTCTCAACAATTTCGCCGAAGTTAACGCCTTCCGCGATTACATCAGCAACCTGAAACAGCCGCTGCGCAGTTGGGACACTCAAAGCTTCCGCCGACTGTCGTGAATCAACATGATCCCCGAAGCCATCTATACCTATATCAAGCGAGCGCACAGCTTTCTGCAAAGCCTCGGGGAAAGTCCGCCCGATCGCCATTACCTCGCCAACCGCTTTCATTTGCGGTCCCAGTACCGGATCCGCGCCAGCGAATTTCTTAAAATCCCAGCGCGGAATCTTCACCACAAGATAATCCAGCGATGGCTCAAAGCTGGCAGGCGTCTTCAAGGTAATGTCGTTCGGTATCTCATCCAGTGTAAAACCCACCGCGACCAGCGCTGCTATCTTCGCGATGGGAAAGCCGGTCGCTTTACTTGCCAAGGCTGACGACCGCGAAACACGTGGATTCATCTCGATGACGTATACTTCGCCGTTCTCAGGATTGATGGCGAATTGCACATTCGCCCCGCCAGTCGTGATGCCGATGCGATCAAAGATCTTCCGCGACATATTGCGCAAGCGTTGCAACTCTTTATCGGTCAGGGTTTGCGCGGGCGCAATGGTTATGCTGTCGCCAGTATGCACACCCATAGGATCCAGGTTCTCAATCGAGCAGACGACGACAAAATTGCCTCGCCCATCGCGCATCAGCTCGAGTTCGTATTCCTTCCAGCCAAGCAAGCTCTTGTCCACAAGTACTTGCCCGACGGGGCTCTGGCGCAGCCCATTAGCCGCGACTCGCCGCAAGTCGTCTTCATCATAAGCCACGCCGCCGCCGGCCCCGCCCATCGTGAAAGAAGGGCGGATCAAAATGGGATAGCCAATCTGCATGGCGAATTCAAGCGCTCCTACAACACTGCTGACCACTTTGCTCTCAGGTACCTTAAGGCCGATCTCCCGCATCGTCTCATTGAACAACTGCCGATCTTCCGCCAATTGAATGCTCCGCAAGCTCGCGCCAACCAACTCGACGCCATGTCTTTCCAAAGCCGCGCATTCTTGGAGTTGCACCGCCAGATTTAGCGCCGTCTGCCCGCCAACAGTTGGCAACAGGGCATCGGGTCTTTCTTTCGCGATGATCTTCTCACAAATTTCGACGGTCAACGGCTCCACATAGGTCGCATCGGAAAATTGCGGGTCAGTCATGATCGTTGCCGGATTGGAATTGACCAAAACGACGCGATAGCCTTGCGCTTTCAAGGCTTTGCAAGCCTGTACGCCGCTGTAATCGAACTCGCAAGCCTGGCCAATAATGATCGGGCCCGAGCCGATTACCATGATGCTTTCGATATCACTACGTTTTGGCATGGAGCGCTTTCACCTCCGGGCGCATCATATTGTGATTGTTGTCTGGCGTCGCGTCGCGGCCACGAATTCATCGAAGAGATAGAAGGAGTCATGGGGACCGGGCGAGGCTTCCGGGTGATACTGGACGCTAAAGGCTTGTAGCTTCCGGTGACGCAGACCCGCGACCGTATTATCGTTCAGATTGAGATGTGTAATCTGCCCCCCACCCAAGTCACTCTTGACTGAAACTGCGAATCCGTGATTGTGTGCGGCAATCTCGACGTCTCCAGTCTCAAGATTCTTCACTGGCTGATTGCCGCCACGGTGGCCAAAACGCATCTTCTCGGTCTTGCCGCCAAGCGCTAAAGCCAGAATTTGATGACCCAAACAGATGCCAAAGATTGGCACCCGCCCCAGCAGGCTTCGTACATTGGCGATGGCGTAATCCACCGCAGCCGGATCGCCCGGACCATTGCTCAGAAAAACGCCGGCCGGATTCATCGCTAGGATCTCGGCCGGTGGCGTCCAGGCCGGCGCCACTCTGACACGCAATCCACGATCCGTCATCATCCGCAGGATGTTGCGCTTGATCCCGAAATCGTAAGCCACGATAAGCGGAGCGGGGTCAAATACCGCGCTGCTGCCATACCAGTCCTCGTCACTCGTCTCCTGCCAATCGTAGCCCCTGGAAATCGTCACTTCATCCACGAGGTTCGCGCCGGACATATCTGATGCCGCTCGCGCAATAGCCACCAGCCGGTCGGTATCCGCGGCTCCGTCCCCACTGGCGACCGCCGCTCTCATAACGCCTTTCTCGCGGATATGTCGCACCAGCGCCCGCGTCGCTACACCAGATATGCCGACAATGCCCTGGGCGCTGAGATAGCTGGCAAGGTCGCCACGACCGCGCCAATTGCTGAAGATCGGGCTGAGTGAACGCAGGACAAATCCCGCCGCCCATACCTTTCCCGACTCAGGGTCCTCCAGGTTGACGCCGGTATTGCCAACGTGCGGCACAGTCATCGTGACTATTTGCCGGTGATAGGACGGGTCAGTGAGTATCTCCTGATAACCAGTCATTGATGTATTGAAGACGATCTCCCCGACTGAGACGCCTTGCGCGCCGAAACCGACGCCCGGGAAAACCCGCCCATCCTCAAGTACCAGCGCCCCATCCATTTTCCGCCCCTCAATCAGGAACGATAGTCGCCATTAATTGAAATATACTCGTGGCTGATGTCACAAGTCCAAATGGTGGCGTGACATTCGCCGATGCCGCAATCCAGCGTGAACATTATCGAGGGTTGCGCCATGATGGCGGCGGCATCCGCTTCCTGATAGTCAGTCGGCATGCCACCACCAAATATTTGTAGTCCGCGACCTTCAACCGAGGACGCCTCACCAGCTGCCACCCACAAGGATGTATTGTCCGGGTCAAAAGCCGCGCCAGCTCGCCCTGCCGCCGCCACGATCCGACCCCAATTAGCGTCACTGCCGTAGAATGCCGACTTCGTCAGCACCGAGGCGCCAATTGTCTGTCCGATACGCTCCGCATCAACTTCCGATGCCGCATTGACTACATCCAACGTGACAAACTTCGTCACACCTTCGCCATCGCGCACGACTTCCTGCGCCAGGTATCGGGTCAACGCGTCTAACGCATCTTGAAACTCGCCTAACTCATCATCGGTCGAGACGGATACACCGCTCATCCCATTTGACAGCATAAGAACGGTATCATTAGTGCTTGTGTCACCATCGACCACAATTCGATTGAAACTCTGCTGAGCTGCCCGCCGCAACGCGTCTTGAGCATCAGCCAAATTCAGTCCCGCGTCTGTCACTATCACACTGAGCATCGTCGCCATATTCGGCGCGATCATGCCGGCGCCTTTGACGATGCCCGCAATCCGATAGCTGCCGCGAGCAGTCTCCACCTGCACAGAACCGAGTTTCGGGCGCGTATCAGTCGTCATGATAGCGGCCGCCGTCGCGCGCCAGTCCAAGCCCAAACCTGTGCTGGCCAGCTCCACGCCACGCGCGATCTTGTCCATAGGCAGATGAGTGCCAATAACTCCGGTCGACATCACCAGCACCTGTTCTGCCGATAGGCTCAGTTCAGCCGCCACCATCGCAGCCGTCGACCGCGCGTTCTCCAAGCCGATTTTCCCGGTGCAAGCATTCGCGCTAACGGTGTTTGTCGCGACCGCCCGGATTTCCTCGGGATTCTGCGCTAGCTTTTCCATATCCAAGAGCACCGGCGCCGCTTTCACTTTGTTGCGCGTAAATACGCCTGCTGTCACGCAATTGACCTCGCTGAGCACCAGCGAAAAGTCCAGCGCGCCGTCCTTCTTCAAGCCGGCGTGTACACCGGCAACTTGAAATCCGGCGACCAAATCAATCGTAGAACTAATCTCCGGCATCAATGCCCTCCAGAATCAACGTTAGCTTATCGATCAACTCGTCCACATGCGATTTCTCCACGATTAACGGCGGCACAAACCGTATCACGTTAGTCCCCGAGCTAACCAGCAGCAGACCTTGTTCATAACCCGCCTGAACAATGCCAGCCGGCGCCACATCCAATTCGATGCCTGCTATCAGTCCTCGTCCGCGTACATCCTTTATATGCGGGCTGTTGATTTCAGACAAACGCTCAAGCAGGTAATCGCCAACATCCTTTACATGCGCCAGGAATCCCGGGCTCAGAACCCGCTTGACCACGACTTCAGCCGCGCACATCACCACAGCGCCTCCGGAAAATGTTGAGCCATGGTCACCCGGGCTCATCGCGCCCGCCACCTCGTCGGTTGTTAGGATCGCGCCAATCGGCAATCCGCCGGCCAGCGGCTTCGCCAGCGTCATGATATCCGGTGAGACCCCGGCGAAACTATGCGCCCAAAGCTCTCCCGTGCGTCCCAATCCACACTGTATTTCATCAAATATCAGGACAGCCTCGTGTTCATCACAGAGTTGACGCAAAGCCTGCAAGAATTCAGCTGTTGCCACGTTAATGCCGCCTTCGCCTTGGATCGGCTCGACAATTACAGCGACTGTGTCTGCGTCAATAACTTGCTTGGCGCTTTCGATATTGTTGAATTCGCCGACGACTGCGCCCGGCACCATTGGCTTGAAAGGCGTTTGATATTTGTCCTTCGGCGTGATCGCCAGCGCCCCCATCGTCCGCCCATGAAAGGCTTCGGTAAAACTGACCATCTTCGTCTTGTTAGGCTTCTCGTTGACGTATGCCAGTTTTCGCGCGAACTTCAGCGCGCCTTCGTTCGCCTCAGCGCCACTATTGCAGAAGTAGACCTTGTCGGCGAAGGAAATCGTACACAGCAACTCCGCCAACTCGACCATCGCTTGCGTGTGATACAAGCCGCTGACGTGGATCAAGCCAGTGTTCATCTGCTTGCCCACTGCCTCCATCACTTCCTTGTCGCCGTAGCCCAAGGCGTTGACGGCGATGCCAGCCACCCAATCGGTATAGGCTTTGTCATCCGCATCGTACACGGTGACGCCTTCGCCGCGCGCCAATACGAAATCCGGCCGCCCAGCGACTGGGACACTATATTGCTGATCCTTCTTTATTACTTCCGCTGTAATTGACATACGCGTCCTCTACTTGTTTCCTCCAACAAAAGCTGTGCCGTCGCCATTTGCCCAACCATCAAGATCGGTAATCACAGCCCGCGGCACACCGGCCGACAAAACATCCAGAGCGGTTTCCACCTTTGGTATCATGCCGCCACTGATTTCGCCACTTTCCATCAGAGCTTCCGCTTCTGACTGCGTCATTCTTGTCACTCGCTGGTCATCTACCATAACACCAGCAACATTAGAAATGAAAACCACCTCGTCCGCAGAAATCGCCGCGGCCAGCGCGCCTGTCACGGGATCGGCATTGAGGTTGAAATTGCTGGTTGCGCCACCGCTCACTGGCGCAATCACCGGTGTCACACCGAATGACAGAAGTTCACAAATAACCTGTCCCCGCACCGACTCAACCTCGCCTGTATAGCCCATATCCACCGATTCATGCCGCATCTGGCGCGCTCGCACTAAACCTCTGTCCACACCCGATAAGCCCTGCGCATCGACTCCAGCGGACAACAAGTATCGCACCAACCGTTTGTTGACCAAGCCGCAAAGCACCATCTCCACCAGCGCCAACGAGTCGGCATCGGTCACGCGCAAGCCATCGATGTAATGCGGCTCAATGCCGAGTTTTTGCTGGAGTCGCGTAATCTCAGTCCCGCCGCCGTGCACGATGACCAGTCGATCCTCGCGCTGTGCCACGATGCGCGCGAATTGCCACAGCAAGGTCTCATCATCGAGACAATGCCCCGAGATCTTGACGACTGTGATGTTCTCTTCCACTAGATCAATCCAAGCGTCTCTTCAATGCCAAACATCAGGTTCATATTCTGCACCGCTTGGCTAGCCGCGCCTTTGCGCAAATTGTCCGTCACACTGGTAATGTGCACATAGCGCTCCAGCACAGGTGTAATGCTGATCACGCATTTGTTGGTCTTCACGGCATGCTTGAGCGTCGCCTGCTCACCCAAGGGCAAGACGTCGACCAGCGCCTCACTACCGAAAACCTCGGTGTAAGCATCATGCGCCTGGTCACTAGTCATGGAATTGTTCAGACTCACATAAATGCTTGCCATCAAACCGCGGTCGACTGGCAAAAGATGCGGGCAAAAGATTACAGGTCCCACTTCCTCATCCAGCTTGTGCGTTTCCTGCTCCAGTTCGCCAACATGCCGATGCGAACGGCCAGTTTTATAAGGAATAAGATTGCCATAAACCTCGGCAAAATGCGTCGTCAGAGACGGCTTCCGCCCGGCGCCTGTCACTCCCGATTTCGCGTCGACAATGATCGGCGCATCTCGTTCTATCGCCGCAAATTGCAGCAGTGGATACAAGCCCAGCAATGCCGTCGTCGGATAGCATCCGGGCGTCGCCACGACATCAGCTTGGCATATCTTGGCGCGATTGATTTCAGGCAATCCATAGGGGGTCGGCAGTAAATCCGGCTGCGGATGAGGCGTCTGATATGAGCGCTCATATGCTGCGGGCGAATCCAGTCGCAGATCCGCTGAAAGATCTACGACCTTGACTCCCGCATCAACTCCCATCTTCGCCACATCCGCCGAAGCCTTATGCGGCAAGGCGAGGAAGATGACATCGACATCAGCCAGCGAAACATCCATGGATGGCACGAAGCGCAAATTCGTTTCGGGTACAGGTTCGCCAGCGTAACTGTTGGAGGTGGCAAAAACCAGATCTATCTGCGAGTGCGCGGCAAGAATCTCGACCAGATCAAGCCCGGCATACCCAGAACCACCAAATACCCCCGCTCGTATTCTGCTCATCACATCACCTCCACCAACAAAAAACCCTGACCGCTATATCGAGATCAGGGCGTATTCACCAGTTTGTATCAATCGTCATATCAGCAACACAAACCCATCACACTGAACTCGATTAGAGTTTGACGCCTGGGCCTGATTTTCGGAACAGATACTGGCACTTGTGACATCGCTTCCAAGTTCCCCTTGTGACATGATTATCCTAGTCAAATGGACGCATTAAGTCAATAAAACTGTTAGACCTTATGCAGTTTTGCTTTTTCCTTGTGCAAAGTGTACGAGGGCTTCTGCCAAGTATAAGCTCAAAAACTTATTATTGTGACCGGCTTGCTAGCCACCACACACAAGCAGAACACAAAGTCGAATCGCATTTCATGGGGATTTCCGTGCCGAATCATCAATGTTTGTGAAAAACTTGACAAGTAATTGAATAGGCGTTAAATTGTTTCTTGGAACGTTCCACATCTTAGTTTCACTGTTGCCATCGTTGCGTTCCTTGGGACCTATAATGCGGATCCCGCAGCCAGCAAGACCATTGCCGCCGATCGCTGTATATCATTCAGAATGGCAGTATATGGCAAGTTGACATAATGCCTTGTGGTTTCATTTGTTCACGAGTGAGGCTCGTATTAGATTGCGTTTAATTTGTGCCTCAAGGTCAGTCAATAGTTAGAAGGAAGGCATATCAGTGGTAGCAGTTTTGGATAACGTAACGGATTTGACTCAGCGAGAAGCTATTCAAAAGCGGTTGATTCAAAAGTCTCGAGAGAGTGGTTTCGTCACCTATAGTGACATTCTGGAGTTGCTGCCGGATGTCGAAGGCGATGTGGCTTTGCTCGACGACCTCATGGACAGCTTGCTGGAAGCCGGCATCGAAGTTGTCCCGGCCCCCGCAAAGGTCGATGGGGAAGACATTGACGACCAAACCAAGGATGAAAAACCGCACACCGATACGCTATCCCCCGATACCGATGATGAGGAAGATGAAGAGCGGGACGCCCTTCTCAAGGTCCTCAAAAAAGACTTGACCGCCGACGCTGGCTATCAAGCTGCTCTGGATACCGACGATGTCGTCGGCCTTTACCTCAAGGAAGCTGGCCGCGTTCCGCTATTGACAGCTGAAGAAGAGGTGATGCTGGCAAAACGCATGGAAGCTGCTGAATTCGCGCGCCTGCGCCTGGAAGATGCTGAAACTGTGCACATCGAGATCCTAAGCTGGAGCGAGGAACAGGGCTTGCGTGAGGTGATGCTCGACGGCGAAAGAGCGCAAGAACATCTTATTCGCGCCAATGCCCGTCTGGTCATCAGCGTCGCCAAGAAATACATCGGCCGCGGTGTGCCTTTTCTCGATCTGATTCAAGAAGGCAATATCGGGCTGATTCGCGCCACCAACAAATTCGAATACCAGCGCGGGCACAAATTCAGTACCTACGCGACCTGGTGGATTCGGCAAGCCGTGAGTCGAGCTGTCGCTGATCAAGGGCGTACTATTCGGGTTCCCGTCCACATGGGCGATCAGTTAAATCGCATGCGTCGGGTGCAGTTGCAATTGCTGCAAGAACTCGGCCGCGAACCCAAGATTGACGAATTGGCGCACGGTATGGATACCACGCCGGACAAAGTGGAGAACCTGCTCGAAATCTCCCGTCGTCCCGTCAGCCTGGAAACGCCAATTGATGATGAAGGCGATTCTACCTTCGGCGACTTCGTCGAAGACAGCAATAGCCCAGCGCCGTCGGAAGAAGTGGCGACACACCTGTTGCACGTTCAATTGCAACAGGCACTTGACAAACTGCCGGCTCGTGAGGCGCAGATTCTCCGGCTCCGCTACGGTTTGGCGGATGGGCGCGTTTATACGCTGGAGGAGGTTGGCCAGACGATCGGCGTCACCCGCGAACGTGTCCGACAGTTGGAAGCGCAAGCGTTAAACCGCCTTCGTCAGTCGTCCGCTCATGTGATTCTCAAGGACTACCTCTACGAAGTATGATCATAGCAAATTGCTGACCTTGGTAATTCGACAAACCATGACCAAGAAATGGCTCCGCGCGCTTGCCGTGTGCGGAGCCATTGTTTTGCCCGCATATCCTGGGCGCGCATGCACCCGATTGGTAGCCGCTGGCCGAGGAGGGTTCCAATGAAGAATACGACGCTTGATCCTTCACAGCTCATATTCCGCGACGCGGTCGAAGAGGATATTCCATATTGTCTGGCGCTCGACAGTGACTTTCAAACTGAGCACGTCTGGCAAATGACAGTCCAGGACAGCCCGGACGAAATTCAGATCAGCTGCCGCAGGCAACGCTTGCCCCGCCGCCTGGATTCCCGCCACGTTGCGGTACCAGCAAGGCTTGAACTCGCCTTACACAGCAACTTTTGTTTCGTTGTGATCCAGGACAAGTCCACCAATCACCTGCTAGGCTATATTACTTTGCGGGTAGATGAGACTAGCCATGTCGCCTACCTGCAGGATATCGTCATTGACCGCGCTTATCGCCGCCGCAGTCTGGGATCTCGCCTCGTGCATGTCGCGCGGATATGGACAAGTGAATTCGATCTGCGGCAGATCATTTTTGAGATCCCCACCACCAACTATCCTTGCATTCTCTTCGCCGAAGCACTGGGCTTTACTTTCTGCGGATTTAACGATCACCATTTTGCCAACCGCGAGATCGCCGTCTTCTTCAGCTTGTCCGTCTGATCTCAATACCTCTTCCGTTTTTTGCTAAACTAGAACTTGATAACTTTCACAACGTCGCGTCACGGGTACCCTGTTGATATTGCTCACCGCTCTTCTTCAGACTGTCAACGAAACGCTGACCGCAGGCAACGCCATCATCGCGGTCTCGCTGCTGCTATTCAATCTCACGCGGAATCTCAACAACCGCGTCGCCAAAACCTCAGCTGTCGTCCTCGCATGTGTCACCGCCGCTTACGTTTCTGATGCATTCATCGCGCTTGGACCAGATAATGCAGAACACGAAATCGCATCACGCCTGCAATGGCTCGGCATCGCATTCATACCGGCGGCAATCTACCATCTTTCGGATGCCCTGCTCGCCACCACAGGCTTGCCCTCTCGAGGAAGGCGCCGACGTGTCATCCGTCTGCTCTACCTCATCGGCGCAGTTTTCCTGCTTGCAGCTGCCTTTTCAGATTCTCTTGTGCAATTCGTAACCACGCAGGCATCGTTGAGCATCCAGGCCCGCTCGGCTTTCGTCGTTTATCTGCTCTACTTCGTGCTCGCCAACGGGTTCGCCTTCTACAATGTACAAAGGGCGCGAAAACGCTGCCGCACGCGATCTACCGCCCGCCGCATGGGCTACCTGCAGATCGCCTTCTTGACGCCCGCGCTGGGCATCTTCCCATATTCGGTTCTGTTGAATCCGGGCGACGAATTCTCGGTTTTCGGCTTGTTGGTCATCAATACTGCCAACATCATCATCTTCTTGATGCTCTTCTTCCTGTCCTATCCACTTTACTTCTTTGGATCCGATATTCCCGACCGTTTGGTCAAGAAACAACTCCTTGACTTTCTGCTGCGCGGACCAGCCACCGGGTTGATTGCCCTGGCTGTGATCAACTTCACGGCACAAGCGACGCGAATCTTGGGTCTCTCCAGTGACGCCTTCACGCCGCCGGGGGTCGTCGCCGCCGTGCTGCTCTGGCAATGGTTCGTATCATTGGCTTTGCCCTACTTTGAGAAATTCTTCATCTACCGTGACGATGATGAAGCGCAGATCACCAAACTGCAAACACTGAGCGATCGCGTCTTGACGCATAACGACTTGACCCAACTTATCTTGGCGACCACAGAATCCATCTGCGACCACTTGCGAATCGACCGCGCCTTTGTCATCGGCTTTGAGCGGACGCAACCCGAATTCATCTGCAAGGTAGGCGCCTTGGACTTCGCTGACGAAAGCCTGCTGCAAAATGCCACACTGCTTCAGCAGATCGCGGAACTGTCAGATCATTCGGACGCGTCGCCGCACGTACCCTGGCAAGATTACGCGCTATTCCCGCTATTGAGCCGCCGAGTCAGCAGCAACGGCACTCAGGCGCTGACCATAGGAGTGCTGGGCTTATTCCACCAGGACAACATAATCTCTGAAGAAATCGCGGATCCAACCGGGCACTTTCAGTCCTTGGTAGACCGCCTCGAAACCAGTCTCGACGACATGCGCCTGCAAGCCGAGATTTACAATCTGCTAGAAGGCTTGCTGCCGCAGTTTCAAATGACCCGCTCACGCGCGGAACAAGTCGAGTATCGACAATTAGTCGCGCTCACACCGAACATCGATTTGTTGCCTGATCGTATGGAACTCTTCGAGCAAGTACGCGCCGCCCTTCGCCACTATTGGGGCGGTTCCGGGATTTCGCAAAGCAACCTGCTCAATTTGAAAATAGTAAGACAACGGATGCAAAACGACGAAGACACTCCGGTCAACGCCCTACGCAAGCAACTCGCCGATGCCATCAACGAACTGAAGCCCCATGGTGAACGGAATATGGTGAGCCCAGAGTGGACACTCTACAACATTCTGCAGCTTCGCTTCCTAGAAAATAGACGCGTCCGTGAGGTCGCTCGCCGCCTTAGCATGAGCGAAGCCGACCTGTACCGCAAGCAGCGTGTCGCAATCGAAGCCGTAACTGACCTGATACTAAAACAAGAGCAAGAAATTCGTAACTAGAGTATGTACCTTCAATCCGCATGACATTTACAAATCAGTACCCACACGCTGCCACCTCGCGTCGTTTGTGGATGGTATTTACCGCCATTTTCGCCCTCGCCCGTTTCTATTCTGACTATACTTGAAGCAGCAAAGCTTATAGATAGTTCGCGAAAGCACAAGTGAAAGAGCAAACCCTAGAGTCAAAGCAACCGATTGCCGCAGACATCGGATATGAGCCGCCCAGCTCCTCCGCGGAAGATGTTATCAAGCCGCTTGACGAGAGGACCTACGATTTCGACTTCTGGGAGGATCTAAGGGAAAGCCTACCGCCTTGGATCAATGAAATCGTCGGTTTTGCATTGATTGTCTTTGGCATTCTGTCGTTCATTTCGCTTTACGTGGCTTCAGATGCCTTGGTCGCCGTAACCTGGGCCGACATGCTCACGGTACTCTTTGGTGACGGCGCCATACTCGCCGCGGCAACATTGTTCACACTCGGCATCTTGCTTTGGCTTCCAAAAGTCGGTATCCGCATTCCATTCACGTCTTCCCGCTTGTTGGCATTGGAAATCGCATTTCTTTCTATCTTGGCAATACTGCATCTCGCGCACAGCGATACAGAATTGCGCGCTCTGGCAAGAGCAGGTCAAGGTGGCGGACTGATTGGCTGGGGCTTAAGTTATCCTCTTTTCAGAGTCCTAGGGCGGGCGCCAGCACTAGTTTTGTTTGCTACGCTAATTGCCATTTGTCTTGTGTTCGCGATCGGATTGCGCCGCCGCCATTTTGTTGCGGTCTTTTCGCGCTTTGGCATAAAGCTGCAGCTCTTCAGCGAAGCGGCAAAGCAAGGCGCGCAGAAGTCAAGTAGCAGCGACGCGCAGAATCTATACCGACACCTTGCCGAACAGCCCGGCTACCGCACACAAATCATGCGGATCCGCCCAAATCCTGATAACTTGCCCGAAGACGTCAAATTAAGTCGGCAAGGTGCCACTACGCCAGCACAGGCTGTCAAGCGAGTCCGCCCAACAAATCTTGAGAGGAGCGAGAACACAGCAATCGAGACCGACACTCAGGCGCCTGCAAAAGTTCCGTCCGTCGAGACATCGAAAAACGGACATAGCGATGCCCTCCCTTCACAGCCAAGAGACTTGGCACCAACTGATGAAGCGCCAGCCGCGCAGCGCCTCGGAATCTGGAACTCGTCCCTCCCCGGTCTAGACTGTTTGACATCTGCAGAACTCACCATGCCGGACGAACAAGAGATCCAGCACAACGTAATGCTTATCCAAAACACCCTGCTTGAGTTCGACCTCGAAACGACAGTGGTTGATGTCCAGGTAGGACCCACCGTGACGCGATACGCCTTGCAGCCTCATAAAGCTGATGGCAGCGATCGCATACGCATGAGTAAAATCGCTTCATATTCGCGCGACTTGTCACTGGCGCTCGCGGCCAAGCGCCTTCGCATGGAAACGCCTGTGCCCGGAACCAACTACATGGGCATCGAAGTGCCTAACAAGGAGCCGGCTCTGGTTGCGCTTCGCAACGTATTGGAGAGCGAAACCTATCAGGAACATAAGCGCAGCAAACGTGCGCCGCTGCTTATCCCGCTGGGGCGAAGCGTTACCGGTGAGCCAATATCGCTAGACTTGTCACAGATGCCTCATTTGTTGATTGCAGGCACAACCGGCTCGGGGAAATCCGTCTGCATGGCAGCCATCGCCACCGCCCTCCTCATGCAATACAGTCCCGAACACTTGCAGCTAGTCATGCTCGATCCCAAAATGGTGGAGCTTTCCCGCTTTGAAGACATACCACACCTTGTCGGGCCCGTTGAGATTGAGCAGGATCGCATCATAGGCGTCCTGGCTTGGTGCACGCAAGAGATGGACAGGCGTTACAAGCTGTTGGAAAAGCACGGCGCGCGTAACATCAAGATGTATAACGAAGGACAACTCACGCGCGCTGGCACTGCCACTTCCTTGCCCTATCTCGTCATTATGATCGATGAAATCGGCGACCTGATGCTGCGCAACGCCGAGGAAACCGAACGCGCTATCACCCGCCTGGCGCAAATGGCGCGCGCCGTCGGCATACACCTTGTCATCGCGACGCAGCGCCCTAGCGTGGATGTGATCACCGGCTTGATCAAAGCGAACTTCCCCTCGCGCATCGCATTTTCTGTCGCCTCGGGTGGCGACTCGCGTGTGATCATTGACCGGACGGGCGCGGAAGACCTGCTCGGCAAGGGAGACATGCTCTTCCTCTCCGCCGATGCCGTCGCGCCACAGCGTATACAAGGCTGCTTTGTGTCCGAAGAAGATTCTCGTGAGGTCGTAGCGCACTGGCGTCGAGAATTGGAACTAGGGGTCCAGGACCGCGCGCTAGACGCCCCCACGCAAGGACCGTGGGAGCTTGCCTTGCAACGCCGTAAATTCCTCGCCGACACTGATCCGATGCTTGAAGATGTCCTCAGATTAATTGTACAAAGTGGTGAAGCGTCCGCATCGGTTATTCAGCGGCGCTTGGGCTTGGGATATCCACGCGCCGCTCGCATCATGGATCTCTTGGAGGACTTAGGCGTCGTGGGCGAGGAGACAGGCGGTGGACGTAGCCGCAAAGTCATCATCCCGCCTGGACAAGATCCGCTCCAATTCGTTCAAGAGCGATACCACAAGCGCGGGGCGAATTCCTCATGAGCTTGCCATGACAGAACCGCATCAACAGCGCAGCATTGCCCAGGTCAGCCGAATGCTTCGCAGCATCGTTGAAGCGGAGACACTGGAACACTTCTTTTGGGTCTCCGGCAAAATCGATCGCTTCTACAAGTCTGACCTAGGGCATATCTACTTCGACCTTGTCGACGGCAACTCCAGTATCCGCTGCATGCTGCGCGAACGACAGAGCGGCGACCTTTCCTTTGACCTCAAGAATCACCTCGACATCAAAGTCTATGGCGACATTCATTTCTATGAAAGCCGCAGCGCGGCGCAAATCAACGTGCTCGATGTTCGACTTATGGATTCCTCAACCGACAATATCAGCGCAGTCGATACATTGCGCGCGGAAGGGCTCTTTCCCCCCCGACGAAAACCAGTACCGAACGATATTCGGCGCATCGGGCTCATCACAAGCCGCGGCAGCCGCGCCATCGGCGACTTCGAAACCACCTATCAAGCGGCCGGCGAACGCGCCGTCCTCGCGCCACTCATCTGGCAATTTGTCCATCTGGAAGGTAATCGCGCCCAGCAATCCATTGTCGACGGCATTACCTTACTCGACGACAACCCCGAAATCGATGTGATAGCCATCATCAGGGGTGGTGGGAGATACGAGAATCTCGCAGTTTTCGATGAAATCGATGTCCTGCGCGCAATCAGCTGCAGCCAGAAATACATCGTCACGGGCATCGGTCACCACCGTGATCATACCTTGACCGACGACGTGGCCGACTACGTTGCTGCGACGCCCACTGCTGCTGCTATGTATGTGGCGGAATTGTGTCTTCGTTCTTTGCCAAGGGCAGATTCCAAGCCAAGCAAGAAACCAACCGAGTCCGATGCAAACCTGTCGCGGGGCTACAAAATGCTGGCGTTTGCGCTTCTGCTGCTCGCTATTGCCGCGATGGCATTTCTTGGATTCGCGATTTTGCAGACTGTCTAATTACTCACAGCAGCATTTGTTGTTGCGCATTTACTGGCATTATAAGCATTGGATTGTCATTTGCCGGGCTATTGACTTGGGTGGACACTTCAAAGACATGAAGCTGATCCGGCTGCGGTCCTGTCATCAAGGGCAGCCACTCATCTGGCATTAATTCCCGTGGCGCCAGCCAAAGCGCGTAATCTTCCGGCTGAAGTATCACCGCCATACGATGATGAATCGGCTTAATGCGCTCGTTCGCGTCAGTCGTCAATATCGCGCAAGTATTCATCCAGCCGCCGTCCGGCTGCCTCCAACTCTCCCAAAGCCCGGCAAAAGCAAAGATGTCCTGCTCCGCATGTCGGATATACATCGGTATCTTTCTCTTGCCTTGCTTCGCCCATTCGTAATAGCCATCAGCCGGAATCAAACAGCGCCGCTGTTTAAATGCCCTGCGGAATGATGGCTTCTCCGCGGCTGTTTCCGAGCGGGCATTGATCATGCGACTGCCGCTCTTCGGATCTTTCGCCCAAGGTGGCACCAAACCCCATTTCATGAAGGAAAGCTCCTGCGGACCCTGGTCGCTAATCACCGGCACTTCCTGCGATGGCGCGATGTTGTAACGAGGTTCCCCCCAGCCATCGACGCTTTCCAAGTTGAACGAAAGCTGTATCCACTCGCCGTCCGCCGTCAATGTATATCGCCCGCACATAAGCCTACTTCTTGTCCCTTTTATCGCCTTTCTTCGGCTTGCCCAGCTCGGCGATCTGCCGCACCAGTCCTATGACTGCAACTAACACCGCCAATATCTGCCCGGTGGATACCGAGCCCACATTCCCGCTCTCGGTCTCGCCATGCTCCTCCGCTGCCCGCGCATAGAGATAACTGGATATCAGCCCAAGTACAGCGCCTATTCCAGCGCCCATAAGGATGATTCGCGTCTTTCGCTCCTGCAAACTCTCTTTGGTATTGCCATTCTCTGAGTTGTTCATTCGTCTCCCTCAACTGCTATCGCATCGTCCGGCGGGTCAAACGCGCCGAGCAACTCCCGCACGGGCGCCAGCCGCACCGCCCAATCCAGCACTTGTCCATCTATCTGCCCCAGCCAGCCCTCGGCATTTCTTTCCACCATCGCCGTCCACCCTTCTATACGCCGCAGCGGCGAACGAGTTCTGCCCGGCCAGCGACTCACAATCGCCACCAGCGCAATGCTCAGGATAACTACGGGAAACATAACGACCACCGAAGGACAAAGCACCAGCAGCGTCAAAAGCGCATCTGATAGGATCGCCACCTGGGCAAGCGAACGCAACGACAGCGCTATCCCGATGAACACCGCCACCACTATCAGCGCCAAAGCAAAGGGTAATACGACGCTCAGCCACAAACGGCGACGCTGCGCGCGCTCCAACTCTCGATAGCCGCGTTCAGACCTTTCGGATCCTTGACTCATGCGCCTTCCATCTCACGGCGTCAACGCATAAAATATTGTACCTTGGCGCCATACAACAATCCAGGCGGTCCTCGAACATATGAGCCATATCTCTCCTGTCGCGCAACGGCTGCGGATCATTTTCGGTAAATCCAGCTCGTTAAAATACACAAGTAATCTGGACATCGCCAAAATCTGGGAGCGTGTGCTGCGTCGGGCGGACCTCCCGATTCTATATACACAAGGCTTTAACACTCGTCCGCGAATTCAACTGGCTATGCCACTGCCGCTTGGCATTTCCAGCGAATGCGAAATCCTGGATATATCCCTGCGCAAACACATCAACTTCGACGAATCCGAACTGCGTGACCAATTGCTGGCTGTGTCGCCTCCAGGTCTTACGATTCAGGCAATCGCCGAAGTCGACCCCCGCGCCGCTACCTTGCATTCGCTCGTGGATAGCGCCGAGTATCGCATCCGCTTTCTCGATGACATTGATCCAGCTTGTCTGCGGCAAAAGATTGCTGACATCATGGGTCGCGAGTCGATAATCGTTGATAGAATCAGAAAACGTAAACGCAGCGTCATGGACATCCGGCCTTTGATACTTGATCTCTATCTAGATCCCTCGGACGATCTGATTGCCCACTTGTCAGTCGGCGATCGTGGCAACCTTCGCCCCGATCAGATAATCGAACTTATGAGCTTGCAACACCTGCATCACAGCGTTCACCGTTTTCGCCTGCACACTATGCAAGACTAGTGCGGCGCAAAATGCCAACTACCAATACCGGTCAGCAAGAGCAAATAAGCCGGCGAAAGTCGTGACAATGCTTGTACAACCAACTATTTCCGTCCCCATTCAAGAAGCGCTTGACAACAATCAGCCTGTCGTCGCCCTTGAGTCTACTCTCATCACCCACGGGCTGCCCTATCCGCTGAATGTAGAAACCGCACTGGCTATGGAAGCTGCTGTGCGCGAAGCCGGCGCCTTGCCCGCCACGATTGCCATTCTCAAGGGCGCGATTGCGGTCGGAATTACGCCTGCCCAAATTAAATCGCTCGCTCAGGCGCCACCTGACAGCGTCCGCAAATGCAGCCGGCGTGACTTGCCGATTGCCATCGCCCTGGACCAAGACGGCGCCACGACAGTCGCCGGCACTATGATCATCGCGGCAATGGCGGGCATTAAGTTCTTCGCCACTGGCGGCATCGGCGGCGTCCATCGCGGCCAGCCCCACGATGTTTCCGCCGATTTGCTTGAGTTCGGCCGGACGCCTGTCGCGGTTGTTTCTTCCGGCGCCAAATCAATTCTCGATCTCCCGCTAACGCTTGAAGTCCTCGAAACGAACGGCGTGCCGGTCCTCGGTTACCGTACGAGCGTTCTGCCCGCATTCTATTCGGCGCAGACCAATTTGCCTGTCGACCAGCGCGTCGAATCCCCGGAGGAAGCCGCCGCCATCATCCGCGCTGCCGACGCAATCGGCGCGAAGCATGGACTGCTCATCACCGTGCCTGTACCATCCGACAAGGAACTTAATGCTGAGATCGCGGAAAAGGCAATCACGCAAGCGACAAACGAGGCGGAATCCGCTGGCATAGCTGGCAAGAACATCACACCCTATGTGCTTAGCCGCGTAAGTGAATTGACAGACGGCGCCTCAATGGCAGCCAACATTGCCCTGCTCGTCAACAACGCGCGCGTCGCCGGCGAAATTGCCTTGGCCTACAGCCGCGGCTAATTCATTCCTGCGCCCACACATACAAAATCAGATCTTGCTCCATCGTCGACGCACCCAATTCATGCAAACGCGCCAAGATCTGCGCCCGGTGATCCGTACCGTGGTTGACCATATGCAGTAAGATTTCGCGCCGATTGGTCGGCCGCGGCTCAGTGAACCGCCCCGTTATCACGATCGGAACGCACTCTTCCAATTTGGAATCTGTCAAGCTGTTGACATAGGCTAGCACGCGCTCGCGAATTGCGTCCCATTCCGCCCGTACCGAGGCTTGGTCTGGAAACGCGTACTCATCCAGAACATCCGGCGGCCTAAGCTCCTGTATTCGCGCCAGCCAGCGATCGTCGACATTCATACAGTGCACCAAGTGATTGCGGACAGAACACAAGGAATAGTCATTCTCTTCGACGAATTGCGCCGTCGTCAACTGCGCCACGCTGGCCCAAATACTGTCAAACATCCCATAATGATAATCGAACAGCGTCTTGATCAAATGGTTACCCATCGTCAACCTTTCTCGTCGTTCACTATACGCCATGTATCCAAACCTGTGTCACAGCCGATTATAAGCGCCGTACCGTCTTCGCTTAATACCACCTTGTCGGGAATCCGCGTACAGCCTCGATACGCGCCTAAGTCTCGTCGCTTGCCGGTCTCGACATCCCAAGCGACGACCGCCGGCGAAAAGTCTAAATTGACGACCAAGATCGCGCTGGCATCTGCCGTCAGCAAATGATACTGGCCGTATGATCCGCCTAACTCAGCTACGACCGTATTCTCGCCGCTCGCCAGGTCCAGCAGATTCAGCCGCGCCGATGCCGGATCGCTCCAGGCTAAATGACTGCCCGCGACATTCACTGCTCCAAACACGGCCGGGCCTCCGTTCAAATCGTATTGACGCCCATTTTCCACAGAAAACGCCCCCGGATATCGATACATGATAAGACCGCTACCCACCAAATTCGACACAAATACATAAGGAAAATCAATTCGCCCGATTCGTACAGCTGGCGCGTCAGAACCGGCGTCAGGCAAACCTTTCCTGCTGATGAGCCGCAGCGCCGCCGGCTCCTCTTCCAGCAAAAACCCTTGAAAGACAACAGCGCCGCCATCCTCAATGGCTTCGACGAAGAGCATATCGTCAAATGCGTACAAAGCGACGGGAACTCGATCCGACGAAAGCCGTTGTTCATTGATGAAATACGCATCGTCAAGCACGTACAGAATGAATGGCACATCACCGACATAGGCCGCGTCTATCAGCGAGAAGACCTGCGCCTCATTATTGCGGTATGCCAAGCTCTCCAAGATGCCAGACATCCCCACGCGATAGATGGTCCCCGCGTCGTCAAACACAATAAATTCGCTGGCGTCGGCCTTGGCTTCAAACCAGCCGATCTCCAGCTCGCCGGGGAAATCGGCAAAGTTAATTCTTGCAACTGACCGCAAATGGCGAAGATTTTCGGCGCGTATGATCGTGCCATTTTGCGCCGCCGATGAGAGACAAAATTGCAGAACAATGATAATTGCGTAGAGTCGCCCTAGTGAATTGGCCATCGCTATACAAGAATACGCTTGTCAGTTATAATGCTGCCATCCAACCCGCAAGTTGACCCTGCGGAGCGCGAGGCATGCCATCGTCATCAATCGAGGCTAGATTAGATCGCTACCTCTTGCAAGTGGAAAAACCCGGACGTTATGTCGGCGGGGAATACAACAGCGTCATAAAAGACTGGGACCAGACCGATATCAAAGTTGCCCTGGCTTTCCCCGATATCTACGATCTGGGCATGTCCAACCTGGGCATCATGAACCTTTACAATCAAGTCAACCTCCAGCCAGACATGCTCGCCGAACGCGTTTTTTCGCCCTGGATCGATATGGAGAACATCATGCGCGAGGCTGCGATTCCACTCTATTCGCTGGAATCCAAAATGCCCATTCGCGACTTCGACCTGCTCGGCATCAGCCTGCCATACGAGCAACTCTATACGAACGCCATTAACTTGCTGGACCTGGCGGGCATGCCAATCCTCAGCGATGACCGCGACGAACGCTACCCCCTCGTTATAGCGGGCGGGCATGCCTGCTTTAATCCGGAACCGATGGCCGACTTCATCGACGCCTTTGTCATCGGCGAGGGGGAAGAAGTCATCGTTGAGATCGCCCGCGCTGTCGATATGCTGCGCGGCAAATCACGCCGGGAACAACTCCGCGAAATCGCCAAGATTCAAGGTATCTATGTGCCGTGTTTTTATGACGTGGAATACTACGATGACGGCACAATTCGCTCCGTCCAGCCCAAGGAACCGGGCATACCCGCTCGTGTGCTGAAACGCATCGTTGTCACCCTGCCCAAACCTTTCACCAAGTTCATCGTGCCCAATATCGATACCGTGCATAACCGGGCTCCAATCGAAATCATGCGTGGCTGTACCCGCGGCTGCCGCTTCTGCCACGCCGGCATGGTGACGCGCCCCGTTCGCGAACGCCCCGTACCAGAAATCATGGCAGCCATTGAGGAAATCGTACGATACACCGGTTTTGAAGAAATCAGCTTGTTGAGCCTTTCCTCATCGGATTATGTCTGGGTGAAAGAACTGGCAGAGGAAGTCAATCGTATCTACGGTGATGCCGGTCTCAGCCTCAGCTTGCCGAGCCTGCGCATCGAAAGCGCGAGCGCCGATCTGCTCGAAAAAATCGGCGGAACACGCCGCAGCGGCTTCACCTTCGCGCCCGAAGCCGCCACGGAAAAGATGCGCGATCTCATCAACAAATATGTACCCGACGATCAAGTCATCCAAACCGCGCGCGATGTCTACTCCCGCGGTTGGCGCACGATCAAGTTCTACTTCATGATTGGCCATCCCGAAGAAGCATTGGAAGATGTGCAGGCGATCATCAACCTTTGCATCCGCACCTTGCGCGAGGGCACGAAGATTCTCGGCAAAAAAGCCACCCTCAATGTCGGCGTCAGCACCTTCATCCCCAAGCCCCACACGCCCTTCCAATGGGTGCCTCAAGACAGTCGCCAAAGTGTCAACAAAAAGCAAGCAATGCTGAAGCGACAACTGCGCCGCGGAGGCATGCACCTGCGCTGGAACAATGTCGATGACAGCGAATTTGAAGGCTGGCTCAGCCGTGGCGATCGGCGTCTTGGTTCCGTCATCCGCCGTGCCTGGGAGCTGGGCTGCAAATTTGACGCCTGGCAAGATCAGCACCAGCACGAAAATTGGCTGCGAGCCTTCGCCGAGTGCCGCCTCGATCCCGACTTCTACAATCATCGTGAACGCGGCCTTGACGAGGTCTTCCCCTGGGATCACATTGATGTCGGCATCCACAAGAAATTCCTGCGCGAGGATTACTTGATGAGCCTGCGGGGGGAAACGCGCGTTGATTGCCGCGACAAATGCTTCGCTTGCGGCATCCTGCCCAAGTTCGCCAAAGAGCGCTCCACCACCGAAGATATGGCTTGGGAATGCCCGCCGGTCAAGCCCATCAGCGAACGCCAGCGCGCTCGGCAAGCAGCCATCCCGCTGAGCGCCATCGGCTAGCGAACTGTGACCGACAACGCAAAAATCCGAATTAACAGCATCGACATACGCGAACGGATCATCGGCGACGGCGCGCCCGTGCTAATGATTCACGGCTGGGCTGCAAATATCGATCTGCTGCAGCCCCTCGCCCTCCGCCTCAGCCGCTTGGGCTATCAATGTTATATGCTCGACCTCCCTGGCTTCGGCGAGAGCGCTGAACCGCCAAACGCTTTCACCATCTTCGATTACGCCACCTTTTGCCTCGCCTACCTTGAACACCATAACTTGCAATCAGCGCACTACTTCGGCCACTCGCTCGGCGGACGGATCGGCCTGATCCTCGGAGCTGAGCACACAAATCGCATCGAGAAAATGGCGCTCTCCAACAGTGCCGGCATCAGAATTCAGCCCCCTCCTCATAAGCGAATACGACTTAAGCTCTATCAGAACATCCGCGAAGGCTTGACTGCCGTTGGCGCGAAGGCACTCTCCGATCGCCTTCGCCAGGCCTACAACCTACGCTACGGCTCCGCCGATTACCTCAAGGCCAGCCCCATCATGCGCCAAACACTCATCAATGTGGTCAACCAAGACTTGCTGACATACGCCGAGCGCGTTTCCCTGCCAACCATCCTCATCTGGGGCGATGAAGACCAGGACACGCCGCTTTGGATGGGCAAAAAGCTCGAGAGTGCGATGCCCGACGCCGCTCTCATCGTACACGAGACCGCGGGCCATTACGCCTACCTCGACTTCCCGGATAAGACCGCGTCTATAATGCACGCGCTATTCAAGAGCGCCTGAGACAGTTTTGCTGTCGATTTGCATCCACCCTATAATGCCTTTGAAACCACGTAAAGTTAAGCGATATGTTCCATCTTGTGTTTGTCACAATCTGGCTAATAGGCGCCTGGCTGCGCATCCATCGCCAGACTCAGTTCTATCAGATCGAAGAATATATGAGCGGACGATACCTCCGCTGGCTGCTGGCTCATCGTACGCATGCCCTGCCTGCACGCCCGCTGCTTGCCTGGCTTATTGGAATCGTCCTGAGCATCCTGCTTAGCGAGGGACCGGCTATCCAGCGTCCCTATATCATCTCGGGCATCGCGGCCATCGTTGCTATCATCCCGCCGACAAAACGGGAAATCAAAAAACCGCTTGTGCTTACCAGCCGTGTCAAGCGATTGCTTATCAGTTCTGGACTGGTAGCGCTTGTCGCCATATCAGCTGCACAGACTTTGCTGGCAACCGCCTCGCCCGCCATTGACATACTCACCAGCGCCACACTTGGCTTCGTCTGCTTCATCCTGGCGCCACTTTGGCTGGTCTGCGGCAACATCCTGATTCAGCCAGTCGAGGCATTGATCCGAAGTCGCTATCTAAAGCAGGCTGCAACCGTACTTCAGCAAAGTCATCCAAAAATCATTGGCATAACCGGCAGCTACGGCAAGACCACAACTAAAAGCTTCCTGAGCGATATACTAAGCGTCCACTACCAAACCTACGCAACACCCAAGAGTTACAACACCTTGATGGGTATCTCGCTGGCGATCAACCGCGACCTGGCGGATGATTACCGCACCGAATACTTTATCAGCGAGATGGGCGCCTATGTCAAAGGCGAAATTGAACGCATCTGCCAACTAACTCCGCCCGATATCGCTATCATTACAGAAATCGGTCCCCAGCACCTCGAACGCTTCGGCAGTCTGGAAAACATCAAGAATGCAAAATACGAACTCGTACAAAACCTCCCGCCTGATGGCATCGCCGTTTTCAATTGGGATAATCGCTACATCCGCGAAATGATTGGCCTTGGTTATCCTGCCACCCGCCTGACTGTCAGTCGCGAAGTCTCGATAGAGCAGGCGCAAGAGCAAGACATAACTTGGGTCGCTAGCGACATTGAAGAGAGCCTCAGCGGCATATCCTTCCGGGCAAGCCATATTAGCTCAGGCGAAAACGCCCAAATCGTCACTAGTATCGTTGGCGCGCACAACGTCACCAATCTCCTGCTTTGCATTGCCCTCGCCCACCATGAGGGCATTCCCCTCCGCGATATCGCCCTGCGCATCCGCAGCCTCCGCCCCGCCGAAAGCCGACTTGTGCCTGAGACATCTGCTGCCGGTATCACCATCATCAACGATGCCTACAGCGCCAATCCGGCCGGCGCCATCAGCGCTCTTAACGTGCTGGCTATGCACGATTCCGGTCGACGCCTCTTGATTACTCCCGGCATGATTGAACTCGGCGAGCTGCATGAAACTGAAAATCGCAAATTGGGATTGCTGGCCGCCGATCGCGCCACCGACATTATTCTTATAGGGAGATCGCAGACCGCGCCGATACTCACCGCCATCCAATCCACGACCTTCGACCAGGACCGCATCCAGGTGGTCGACACGCTGCAAGAAGCCGTGAGTTGGTATCAGCACAATCTCCAGGCAGGTGATACTGTCCTCTTTCTAAACGACTTGCCGGATACTTACTAATCTCGCGATGAACCACGCCATAATTGACAGACGCTCGCTTTGCACGCATAGTACGGCAGACGCCAATTTGCTCCTGAGGCTTAAAAATGAGCCGTCGTCGCCAAACGATCGCGGTCATCTTCGGCGGACGAAGCGTCGAACATGACGTCTCCATCGTCACCGGGCACCAGATCATGGCTGCCTTTCCCGCCGACAGCTACGAGGTCCTGCCGGTTTACATCGCGCGCGATGGACGCTGGTTCACTGGCGAGCCACTGCATAACCTGCAGAACTTCCAGGACAACGAACTCGCGCGACAGGACGGCGTCCAAGCTTGCCTGCTCTCACCAGACACCCGACACCACGGCTTGATCCTCGATCCACTGGCTGGTCGCTTCAGTAAAAGTGAAGTCAAACGCATTGATGTGATCTTTCCCGCCCTTCACGGCTCCCACGGCGAAGACGGCAGCCTGCAAGGGCTTTTGGAACTGGCGGACATTCCGTACGTCGGTTGCGCCACACTTGGCTCAGCCCTGGCCAACGATAAGATCATGACCAAAATGCTACTTCGTCAGGCTGATTTGCCCGTCCTGGATGACTATGCCTTTACCCGCGATCATTGGCTGGAACAACCCGACGCGATCATCGCCGCAATACAAGACAGGATGGCTTTTCCCCTCTTCATTAAGCCCGCCACTTTAGGCTCCAGCATTGGCATCGGCCGCGCCGATACCCCGGAACTCCTCCGCGCCAGTATTGATATCGCCGCCAACTTCGATCGCCGCATCCTCGTCGAACCTGCTGTTACCAGCAGCATCGAAATCAATTGTTCGGTCATTGGTCATGGCGACCGCTACGAAGCATCCACACTTGAACAACCCCTCACCTGGGACGACTTCCTGTCATACGAAGACAAATACCTCCGCGGCAGCGAAGGCATGAAAAGCGCCGAGCGTCTAGTCCCGGCGCCGATCAGCCCCGAACTGACAGAGCGAATCAAGCAGACGAGCGTCAGCGCCTTCAAAGCCGTTGATGGACGCGGAATCGCCCGCATTGACTACCTCGTGCGCCCGGATAACGACGAAGTCTATCTCAACGAGATCAACACCATGCCCGGCTCACTCGCCTTTTATCTGTGGCAGGAAGACGGCTATTCCCGCTCAGAACTCGTTGAAAGATTGGTAGAGCTCGCTCTTGATGCGCACGCTGTCAAGCGCCGCAATATCTATGACTACCAGACAAACCTTGTTGAACTCGCCAGCCAGCGCGGCCTCAAAGGCAGCCAAGGCAAACGCTAGTTCTCCCAAGAGCCGAGCGGCTATGTTATGATTACCGCGATTGCCTTGGCTAGCGGCAATGCTTTAATTCGCCCTAGCCTTAGCAATTTCTTGCTTGAACAAAAAGGGCAGGCTTTTCGCCATGCCGGCGGCGCTTGCAGACAAATAGTATAGTGCCTTATACATCGAACAACCCAAGACCGCCCCGCCCGTCCGATGTCGGCCGTTCAATCTGGGGCGGCGCACCACTCCCGCCCATCCCCGAACGCGTACTGGATGGCATACCCGGATTCCTAGCCTGGCTCGCCCTGCTTGTATCCATCGCCAGCGCTGTCGCCTTCCCCCTGACCTTGATGCTCACGGCTGCCATGCTCGCCACTTATTCGGCGCTTCGTTTCTTCCTCGCCGGCATAGCCAACGGCATGGGTATCCGCCGAATCAAGAAATGGGAAGCCATCGACTGGCATGAGAAATATCTCGCCGACAAAACCCCGACCGCCCTCGACTGGGACAATGTGCATCACCTCGTCATCATCCCGAACTACAACGAATCGATGAAAATCCTCTCCCAAACGCTCGATCAACTCAGCTTGCAACACAACGCGAAGACGCAGATCTCTGTCTTGCTGGCGATGGAAGCAGCCGAACCGCAAGGCTATCAGAAGGCGCAGAGCCTGCACCGCCAATATGCTGACAACTTCGCCAACGTCTACTTCACAGTACACCCGCGCGGACGCATCGGCGAAATGCAGTGCAAATCCGCCAATCTTTCCTGGGCTGTCAACCGCTTCCTGGAAAACATCGTCGACGAATTCCTGTTGAATACCGATCACGTCGTCCTAACCACGATGGACGCCGATACCCGCTGGCACCAAAATCACTTCGCGGCCCTGACCTACCATTTCGCCACTAACGAAGACCGTCACCGCACCTTCTGGCAGGCGCCGATTCGCTATCACGGCAATATCTGGCAGGTCAATCCTCTCATGCGCATTATCAATACTTACGCCACCGCCTTTGAACTCGCCTATCTAGCGGCGCCTTGGTGGATGGCCATGCCCATGTCCTCCTATTCGCTCAGCCTGAAACTGCTTGAGCAAAGCGGCAATTGGGATACCGATGTTATCGCCGATGAATGGCACATGCTCATCAAAGCCTATTTCGCCACCGGCGGCCAAGTATCCATTCAACATATCTTTCTGCCCTTCCTGGCGGATTCAACAACCGGCTCAAACATCTTTGAATCGATCAAGAACCGCTATAGCCAAACTCTTCGTCACGCCTGGGGCAGCAAAGAAGTCGGCTATATGCTTGCCAAACTCATCGAAAATCCGCAGGTATTCTCCCTGAATTCGCTCAAGCTGTTGCTTCGCATTGCCCATGACATTCTCCTGGCGGGCGCCGGCTGGATTATTCTGACCGTCGGCTCACAACTGCCCGTCTTCTTCCACCCCGATATTGTGCCCGTCAAAGTCGATCAACTCATGGCATCCAGTGATAAGCTGACGCATATCGTCGATGGTCTGGCCGCCAGCCACCCGGCCTGGATACTGCTGACCATCTCCGGCTTGCTCATGCTGATACTGGTCGTCGTCTTCCAAGCCCAGGACTATCGCGTTCGTCCGCCCCGCGTCGCGCCTTACACCCTGGCTGAGTCCATCCTGGAGCTTCTAAGCATCCCCTTCATGATTGTCCTGACCCTGCTCGTTGTCGCCCTTCCGACTCTCGTCGCCCAAACCCGCCTGCTCCTTGGCATCCCGCTGCAGTTCATCGTCACTGACAAATCAGCCGACCGCTGAACCAGCGATTTAGGTGCGACATGCTGATCCCCTTCCCCGACATTCTTGCCGCCGCCGAACGCATCGCGCGCTTGTCGCCGCCGACCCCACTTGTCCGTTCCGAATATTTCAGCCGGAAGTTCGGCGCGAATATCTTCCTCAAACTTGAGATCCTCAATCCCACTCATTCCTTCAAAACACGCGGCGCTTCCAATGCCATGCTGCAACTCAGCGAGGCTCAACGCGCCATCGGCGTCGTCACCGCATCGGGCGGCAATCACGGCCTCGGTGTGGCATACGCCGCCCAAGCGCTTGACATCCCCGCTCGCATCTACCTGCCCGAAAGCACACCACAGTCGAAAGTCGATGACTTCAGCAGCTTTCACGCGGATACAATACTGACGGGCGCGAATTGGGATGAGTCAAACCAGAGCGCGCTGGCCGCAGCCGAACAAGATGGCTTGACCTACATCCATCCCTTTGACGATTCCGCAGTCATAGCGGGCCAAGCCACTATCGGCTTGGAGATTACACAAGAACTGCCAAAGATAGACGCGCTAGTCGCCTCCATCGGCGGCGGCGGTCTTATCGCCGGCATCACATCGGCGTTGGCTCTTCAATCGCCCGCCACACGCATCTTCGGCGTCGAAACCATCGGCGCCGACTCAATGACGCAGAGTTTCCACAAAGGCCGTATCACGACTCTGCCCGCAATCACATCCATCGCCAATACGCTGGGCGCGCGCGCGCCCGGCGAAAGGCACTTCGATATAATGCGGCGATACGCGGCCGACATTGTAGCTGTCTCCGATGCCCAAGCGGTCGCCGCCCTGCTAGACATTCTCGACAATGAAAAGCTCCTGGTCGAGCCGGCTATGTCTTGCAGCCTGGCCGCGCTCACAACGGGCCAGATACCAGTGACGCCGGGTGAAAGCATCGTCGTCATCGTCTGTGGCGGCAACGTGGCGCTGTCGGATATTCACAAGTGGCGGCAGCATTTTGGCCTCTAAATGTTTGAATCTCCCAATAAGAGAACATTTGGTCGCCTCTTCCCAGCAGAATCCTGCTACCCTAATACCATGGACGCCAGATCCTTGGGTCAATATCTAATCCGAAAACACATCATTTATAATCGAAATTCCAACTCTTCCGCTAAACAAATATATCACTGACACAAATTTTTACGAAAAGTCGACGGTAAATTATGTGTAAAGGACATAATCAGGTTATGAATTGGACAATAAATCATGTGAAACTGACATATCATTTTCAAGGTCTCTTGCCGAAATCTATGAGGATGGCTCCTGTGTCCTTCGTATTTCGCGCGAGTTGGCAATCGCATTGGCTTTGCCCAGACAAAAATGCAGACAACTCTTTCTCGGTATAATAGTGGTGTAAGAGTGATGCGCTGCCAAAGCCGAAAGGACTCGCCGTGCCGACTGAGCGCGTACAGAAGATCATGGCGCAAGCCGATATCGGTTCCCGCCGCCACTGCGAAGCGATCATCAGCCAGGGCCGTGTACAAGTGAATGGCAAAATTATCGCGCTCGGCGCAAAAGCCGATCCGCGCAAAGATGTCATCCTGGTCGACGGCGTCCGAATCAACAGCGCCTTCGAGCCGCTCTACATCGTCGTCAACAAGCCCAAGGGCGTTCTCAGCGCCAACGAAGCCCAGGGCGACGAGCGACCGACAATCCGCGAACTGGTGGATGTGCCGGGCCACCTCTTCACCATCGGTCGCCTAGACGCCGATAGCGAAGGCTTGCTCATCCTCACTAACGATGGCGAACTGGCCAACCGCATAAGCCATCCACGCTACGAACACACCAAGACTTACAAGGTCACTGTCAAAGGCAAAGTGTCGCGCCAGACCATGGAAAGCTGGGAGCGCGGTGTCTGGCTCGATGGCAGCCGCACTGCCGCCTGCTCTGTCAGAGTCCTGCAATCCAGCAAACGCTCCACTGTCTTGCGCATCGTCATGATCGAAGGGCGCAAGCGGCAAATTCGCCGCGTCGCCGCTCAGTTGAGCCACCCGGTTATCCGTCTTGTTCGCACGCACATCGGCCAGCTCGGCTTGGGCACACTGCGCAAAGGCGCCTGGTATCAGCTCGATGAAGACGAAGTCCAAGCTCTGCAAACCCCCGCCCGTGAACTTAATGACATTCGCCGCGCCCGCCGCGAGCGCAAACGCAAATCCCAGCGCTGAGCTTGCCAGGTGCCATCAATGTCTCAGGAATTGAGCATAGAAGAATATATCGCCCGGCAACCGCGCTACGACAGAAACCGCCGCCTGATGCACCCGCTCTTGCGCGCCGTCGTCCCGGCCTTTTGCAAAGTCGACATCGAGGGTCTGCCTAATGTCCCGCGCCGGGGCCGGACCTGCCTGATGATCAACCATGTCTCCTACCTTGATCCGATCGTCGTCACGGTGAGCATTCCCTTCCGCCACACGGTATCGCTCTCCAAAGCGGAGAACTTCAGCATACCGGTGGCCGGCTGGTTCCTGCGTCAATGGGGCCATTTCCCGATCCGCCGCGGCGAATACGACCGCAAGGCGCTCATGCAAACCATCGCCTTGCTGAAAAGCGAGCAGCTTGTGTTGATGGCGCCGGAAGGCACGCGCCACACCGGCGGCTTGCAGCAAGGCAAGGAGGGCTTGGCCTACATCGCCACCAAAGCTAATGCCGTCATCGTGCCGGCTGCGATCTGCGGCGCCGAGGATTGGCGGCAACGCCTGAAAAGCTTGCGCCGCGCCTACGCCAAAGTTGTCTTCGGGGCGCCCTTTCGCTTCCGCAGCGACGGACGCAAACGCATTCCCCGCGCGGAACTCTCCCAGATGATCAGCGAAGCGATGTATCAACTCGCCCTGACCATCCCCGCCGACTACGCTCATTTGCGCGGTTATTACAGCGACATCGAAAACGCCACCAGCGACAGCCTGGAATTTGTCTAGCCTCGCTCGCCGCGCATGATCTCGATCGCCCACTGTATCAGCCCTTCCACCGCAAGCCCCAACTGGGCAAAACGCTTGTCTTGCGTAAAGCCGCGCACATAACGCAGGTATATCTGCTGCAAGATCACCAGCAGGCGAAAGATGCCCAGCACATGATAAAAGCGCATATTCGCCAGATCGCGCCCGCTTTGCACAGCGTACCGCTGGAGAATCTCGTCGCGGCTGAAGAAACCGTATCCGGCTTCGGGCATCGTCCCAATAGTCTTGACCAGCGGCGGATCGTCCGGCTGAGTCCAATAGGTCAGCAACATGCCCACATCGGAAAGCGGATCGCCCAGCGTGCACATATCCCAATCGAAAACAGCAACCATCCGCGACGGATCGTCAGTGCTATACATCGTATTGTCCAGCTTGTAATCATTGTGCACCAGCGAGTTGTAGGCGCTCTCCGGCAAATTGTCCGTCAGCCAGCGATAGATCGTCTCTACATCCGTATCGCCCTCCAGCTTGGCCGCCTGCCAGCGTCGGTTCCAGCCCTGCACCTGGCGCTTGACAAAACCCGCCGGTCTGCCCAAGTCCGACAAGCCCAAGGCGGCGTAATCAACGGCATGGAAAGCTGCCAACGCATCCACCAAAGCTTCGCTCATCCGACGCGGCGCATCACGATTAGCACTGAAGCGCTCGGGCATCTCGCCCCGCACCACCAGGCCATGGCGGCGCTCCATGATAAAAAACGGCGCGCCCAGCACCGCTTCGTCGTCGCAAAAATAATAGGCGCGCGGTGCCAGGGCAAAAGCCTGATGCAAGACCGAAAGCACCCGATACTCCCGCCCCATATCATGCGCGCTCGGCGCATAGGGTCCCAGCGGCGGACGACGCAGCACATATTCCTGGTCCGCGCCAAACCGCAGCCGATAGGTCAGATTCGCCTTGCCCCCGGCGAACTGCATGACGCGCATGGGCGCCTCCGTTCCCGGCAATCTCCCGCGCAAGTGGGCATGCAGCCACGCTTCATCGAAGCGCTCATCGGGTCGCACTTGAATCAGGTCCAACTCCTCCGGCGCGGGCATCCTGTGCCTCGATATTCCTAAGATTTCGATATGCCAAAGTCTAACATAGCAGCGTCACCTTGGCATCACAAAGGTGAGACGGCAGCAGCACCCCACCATTGCGCCAAGTTTCCAGGCGGGTATGATTGTGCCCAATTAAACTGGAGCAACGGTCCAAGTTGAAACCAACCAGAGCATTTCCCATCATTGTCGCCTACCTAATCTTCGTCGTGATCGGCATTGCCAGCGGCTTGCTAAACATCGCCTGGACCTACATGCAATCGACCTTCGGCGTCTCGCATGATTCGTTGGCGGCTTTGGCGCCGGCTGCCATGCTTGGCGGCTTAATCGCGGCCTTCCTCAGTGGTTCGCTCATCGGCAGATTTTCCCTCGGTCCCGTACTCGTGGGCGGCATGGCGATCGCGGGGCTCGGCTTGCTCGGTTATGCTTTTGCGCCTGTCTGGATTGCTTTGCTAGGCGTCGCGTTTATCGCCAGCATCGGCAAAGGCACCATAGACGCGGGCTTGAACAACTTCGTCTCCGCCAATTACGGCACGCGGGAAATGAATTGGCTGCACGCCGCCTGGGGTATCGGCCTGACCATCGCGCCGGCCGTCGTGACTTATTTCGTGCTCGATCAGGGCGGAAACTGGCAATCCAGTTACATTCTCGTCGGCGCAATAGTACTGCTGTTGGGGCTGGTGATTCTGCTCACTTTGTCACAGTGGCACATACATACGCGTGACGTTCAAACGAAATCCGTCGGTCCGCCGATGACGGAAAGCTTGCGCCAGCCAATCGTGTTGCTCGGCCTGCTCTTCTTCTTCCTCTATGGCGGCATAGAAATCGGCACCGGTCAACTAGCGAATACGCTGCTCATTGAAGGGCGCGCTATTCCTCAGGAGATCGCCAGCAGCTGGGTCAGCGCTTATTGGGGCAGTTTCACCCTCGGGCGCATCCTGATGGGCTTGCTGGCGATGCGCCTGGGCGACCGTACCTTGCTCAACATCTGCTTCACGTCCTCGCTCTTGGGCGCGCTTCTGCTCTTTTTGAACTTGAATGACGCGCTGAGCTTCGCCGGCTTTCTCGGCATCGGCTTCGGCTTGGCCGCTATCTTCCCCATTCTGATTCTCCAAACAAACCGCCGCGTCGGATCTGAACACGCCGCCAACGCCATCGGCTTCCAGGTTGGCTGCGCCGGTTTGGGCGGCGCTGTATTGTCCGGGATGGGCGGCATTTTCGCTGAGCACATCGGCGCGGAATCCATCAGCCTTTTCGTATTTGTCGGCGCGCTCCTGACTTGGCTCGTTTACCAGTTCATGATCCGTTGGGAAGTCAAGCGGGGCAAAGTGCTGCTGAGCAAGGCTTAACAATGCTGACACCGGAAGAAAAAATCGGCCAAATGATGATGGTGGGTTTTGACGGCGTCCGCCCGCCTGGCTACATTTTGGATTGGCTCGCCAGCAGGCGTATCGGCGGCATCTATCTCTTCGCTCGCAATGTCGTATCGCCGTCACAGGTCAAGCAACTGATCGATGAGTGCCGTGCTGCGGCGGCGTCCCCAATTCTGGTTGGCATTGATCAAGAGGGCGGTATCGTTGCCAGGCTGCGCGAGGGTTTCACCGAAAGCCCGGGCGCTATGGCGCTGGGCGCCGCTCGCGACAGTCAACTCGCGGAAGATATGGCTTTCGCGCTGGGGCGAGAGTTGGCGGCCCTGGGGATCAACTGGAATTTCGCCCCGGTCGCCGATATCGCGCATCAGCCCGATAATCCGTCAGTGAGCACGCGCTCTGTCGGCGCTGACCGTGAATTGGTCAGTCAAATCGTCACCGCCCAGATTCGCGGCTTTCAGCGCGCTGGCATCGCCGCTACTGTGAAACATTTTCCCGGGCTCGGCAATACAGTCATCGATACTCACGATGCTTTAGCCAGAGTTTCCGGATCGCTGGACTATCTGTATGAATATGACCTCGTCCCGTTTCGCGAGGCTATCGATGCCGATGTCGCCTGCGTAATGCTCACGCACGTGATGTACGAAAGGCTTGATGAGGCGCATCCGGCGACGCTATCGCCAGGAATCGTCAGCAATCTGCTGCGGCACGAACTCGGCTATGACCGCGCTGTCTGCACCGACTGCATGGAAATGAATGCGATCACCGCTGGCTTTGGCGCCGGCGAAGCAGCGGTGCTGGCGGTTGAAGCGGGTGTCGATATGCCTCTGTATTCTCATTCACGCCGCCGCCAGAAAGCAGCCTACCAAGCCCTGCTGCGGGCTGTCAAGTCGGGCAGGATTCCCCTCGCTCGCATAGATGAATCAGTAGCGCGCATCCAGGCTCTCAAGGCTACTTACGCTCTCGACGATCCCCCAGCTCTGGACGTAGTCGCTTGTGATGCGCATCAATCGCTGGCGCTTAAAGCGGCTCGAGCGGGGCTGGCGCTCGTCAAGGGCGGTTCTGCGCTGCCCCTCAACTCACAGACCAGAAGTATCCTGGCGCTGGAATTTGCCGCCCAAGGCATTTCGGATGCAGTCGATCGGTCGTCGACCAGCCTGTTTTCCCAGCGACTGGCATCCCACTTTCCACAGGCGATGTATCGCAGGCTTGATGCGCGAGCGCCGACGAAAGCGATATTGAAACAAGATCTCGAAGGCTTTGACACCGTAGTCCTCGTGACGCGCAACGCGCACATGCACACAGCCCAATTGCGGTTGGCGCGATGTATCATCGAGCGCGCCAAAGCTGTCATCCTGATCTGCGCGCGCAACCCTTACGACGCCGGTTTGCTGACCGGAGCCGATACGATTATCTGCAGCAACGGCGATAGCCGACCGTCGCTGATCGCCGCGGTTGAAGCTATTTCCGGCGATTACCAGCCCAAGGGCGAACTCACGGTGCCGTTGATATGAGCGCCACCTTTGCCCAGCCGGCCTTGAATCGGCTCATTGAGCAGCACCTGCCGCGTAGTTTTCCCGCGCTCAGCGTCTGTGTGATACATCAAGGCGAAATAATCCTTCACAATGCTTGGGGCTGGATTGACCCAGATACCCGCCAGCACAAGGTCACCACAGACTCTCTCTTTGATCTCGCGTCAGTCAGCAAGCTTATCGTCGAGACGAGCTTCCTTGTCCTGGTCGATGCCGGAAAAGTCTCACTCGATAGCTCTCTGGTCCAGGTCCTGCCGGAGTTCGGTCGTATTAGTCCACGCGCAATTGGCAGCGGACAAGATCCGCATACCCGAGACTTTAATCCGGTCGAGGAATCATTCCGCGGCGAGAGTGTCAAGCCCGCCGATGTCAGCTTCAGGCATCTGCTGACTCATAGTTCCGGCTTGCCGCCCTGGCGCTCGGTCTATTTGCTAGCGGCAGACGAAGCGCCACCGCCACCGGCAGGGGGCGGGCTGTATGCGGCCGAACGCTGGCGCAGAGGTTTGGCGGCCATGGTCGAATTTCCCTTCGCCGGCGCCATCGGGCATACCGTGCGCTACACCGACCTCGGCATCATGCTCCTGGGCGAAGCTGTTGCCCGCTTGCAGGGCGGCCGGCTCGATCAAGCAGTGCAGGAGCTCATCCTGCAACCCTTGAGCCTATCCTCTTTTACTTACAATCCGGTAGTCAATGGCATTCCGCGGACAAACATCGTACCGACCGAACTCGATGATCATTGGCGCTACCGCCGCGCCTGGGGCGAAGTCCACGATGAAAACGCTTGTGGGGTCGGTGGCATCGCTGGTCACGCCGGTCTATTCGCCAATGCTGCTGATGTCGCCCGCTTCGGTCAAGCATGGCTCTCCGGCGATCCGCGTTTATCCATCAGCGGCGACTTGCGCGCTTCCGCGACCCGCCAGCACATGAGCGGAGAGTTCCGGCTTGGGCTGGGCTGGATGCTCAAGGCGGCGGCTGACTCTTCGGCTGGCGAGCATTTCAGTTCGGATTCCTACGGGCATACCGGCTTCACCGGCACCTCGCTCTGGATCGATCCCGCGCGCCAACTTGTCTGCGCCGTCCTGACCAACCGCGTCTATCACGGCCGTCACGCGGATGGCATCCATGCTTTTCGCCGCGCTTTTCACGACATCATCGCCGAGGCGGTCGACGCGCGATGAATGAACCGTTGTTCATGGGCATAGATGGCGGCGGCAGTACACTTCGCATCGCCGTCGTCAAGGCCGATCTCCGCCCACTCTGCTCGATAACAGGCAAGTCAGCCAATCCGAACTTAATCGGACACGATGCCGCCCAGACGGCCATTCGGCAGGGCATCGCGGAAGCATTAAAGCAAGCGCGCTTGCAGCCGCAGAATATCGCCGCCTGCGCAATCGGCATCGCCGGCGCCTCCAACTTGCATAGCGAAAACTGGCTCGTCCAAACGGTCAAACCAGCGTTGCCGGGCAGTCTGTTCTTGCCCAGCTCCGATCTTGAGATTGCCTTGGTTGGCAGTCTTGCGCAGCGACACGGCATTCTGCTCCTGGCTGGCACAGGCAGCGCCGTGTATGGCATCGCGCAGAGTGGCAAAGGCCTGCAGATCGGCGGCTGGGGCTATCTGCTGGGGGATGAAGGCAGCGGCTATTGGATCGGCTTACAGTTGCTGCGCCGCATCACAGCGCAGTTTGACGAGGGCGCGCCCAGCCAGAAAGACCCGCTGGCCCGCGTCTGCCTGGAAACACTTGGATTGACCGAAGCTCGCGAACTGATCGCCTGGCTTTATCGGGCTGAAGAAGCGCCGGCCGCTCGTATAGCTAGCCTGGCAGAACTTGTACTGATGGCGGCAGATGGCAGCTATCTGGCAGAAATGCGCGGCAAATGGGCAATGGATATCACAGAATTGGCGGCTGAACACCTGGTCCGCCAGGTCGAGTTGATGCGCTCGCGCTTACAATGCCCGCAGGCGCCAATCGCTTTCGCCGGCGGTTTGCTCGATAATGACAACGCACTTTCGCAGAGAGTAGCGCGCAGCCTGCGCTTGACCGAGCGCCCCATCGCCAAGTATTCACCGGTCATCGGAGCCGCCTTGTTCGCAAAGATGGAGTGGAGCGCAGCAAAGGCAAAATGACGCTCAATACCGAATCGGACAATCCCAAAAGCCAGCACATTGACAAGCTCTCCACCGGCGAGATACTGGCCATCATAAATGCCGAAGATGCCAAGGTGGCGCTAGCGGTTCAGGCTGTTCTGCCACAACTTACTCTGGCGGTCGATATCGTTGTTAGTGCCATCAAAAAAGGCGGACGGCTGATTTATGTTGGCGCGGGGACCAGCGGCCGACTAGGCATCCTGGATGCCGCTGAATGTGTGCCTACCTTCAGCGCGCCGCCGGATCTGATTCAGGGTGTCATTGCCGGTGGAGCGCAGGCATTCACGCAAGCGGTAGAAGGCGCCGAGGACGATACGGCGAGGGCTGAGAGTGATCTGCGGGACCGTGGTTTGCGGGCGCAAGATGTCGTCTGTGGCATCGCTGCCAGTGGTCGCACGCCCTACGTCATCGGCGCGCTACGATACGCGCGAACGCTAGGGGCGCGCACCATCGCCATCGCCTGCAATCCGGATTCAGCAATTGCCGAGCTAGCGGAGATCGGCATCAGCGTTGATTTGGGACCGGAGGTCATCAGCGGATCGACGCGGATGAAAGCCGGCAGCGCCCAGAAGATGATCCTCAACATGCTAAGCACGACGACAATGATTCGCCTCGGCAAGGTCTACGGCAATCTGATGGTTGACGTCAAAGTTAGCAATCAGAAGCTGATGGTGCGTGCCATTCACCTGGTTCAACGGCTGGGCGGCATCGACGAAGCGCGCGCGAGGCAACTGCTCAATGCCGCGGATCAAGAAGTCAAGACTGCGGTCGTGATGGCAAGGAAAACCATCGATGCTGAAGGCGCCCGGCACTTGCTGAACTCAGCAGATGGCAAGCTCCGTGACGTCATCGGCGATGTCGACTGAGGAGCGTCATCTGCCTTCCCAGTCTATTGGGTAAGTCTTGTCGAGCACGGCCTGCACGGCATTGCGGAAATCGGCGCTGCGGAAAAGCTGGGCCTGAGCCCAAGCTTCGATATTCAATCCGCGGGGATTATCGACGATGTCGTTGATGACGCGTTTGGCATAACTCACCGCTAGCGGCGCCGCTGCTGCCAGCGCTGCAACATAATCGGCGACGCCTTGCTCCAGATCAGCTTTCGGGTAGACCGCATCAACCAAGCCCCATTCCAGCGCCCGGGGCAAGTCAATATTTCTGCCGGTCATGACCAGGTCTTTCGCCCGCGCTGGTCCAATGAGTTTGACCAGGCGCACGGTGCCGCCGACATCCGGGATGATGCCGAGGCGCGCTTCCGGCAAGCCCAGCTTCGTGCGTTCAGCCGCAATGCGAAAGTCGCAAGCGAGAGCCAACTCCAGCGCCAAGCCCAGGCAGTAACCTTGCACTACACAGATGACCGGCAGCGAACAGCGTTCGATCTTATTCAATATCGCTTGGTAGCGCGCGGTGAAGGGAAAGAGATTATCTTGCAGACCGGAGTCAAGCGGGTGGAACTGATTGAGATCGATCCCGGAGGAAAATACGCGGCCCGCCGCGCGGATGATGACCACCCTTGCGCCCTGCGAAAATTGCTGTTCGGCGTCATCGAAGGCGGCCGAGATTCCCTCCATCATGTCATCATTGATGGTATTGCGCTGTTCCGGGCGGTTTAACATGACCTCGAAGACAGCGCCGTCGCGGCGAGTGACGATCAAGTCAGACATGGGAACGCCTCCCTCCGCCCGTATTCACTGTCATTGCGATGCGAGGAAAGTATCCAGCGCTTCCGCCGTGTCAAGATTGACGCGGGCTTTCGAGCGGTCGATGCGACGGAGCAAGCCGGTCAGCACATTGCCAGCGCCGATCTCGACAAAAGTCTGAGCGCCCGCTTCAATGATGGCGCGCATCGAACCGGTCCAGCGTACCGATTGCGTCAACTGAAGATCCAGCTCGCTGCGGATGGCGGCCGGGGCCAGCAGCGGCTCCGCTTTTACATTACCATAGACCGGCATTGTTGGCGCCGAGAAGTTCGTCTCGTGCACCGCTTCCAGGAATCCCTCAAGTGCGGAAGCCATCAGTGGCGAATGGGCGGCGACGCTGACCGACAGCTTCACAGCCCGGCGCGCGCCAGCGGCGGCAGCCAATTCTATCAGGCGATCAACCGCGGCGATATCGCCGGAGACCACGGCTTGCCCCGGGCAATTGTCATTCGCCAGGACGACGACCCTGCCAGTTTCCTCCACAACGGTCTTACACAAGTCTTCAACCTGCGCCGCTTCAAGCGCCAACACTGCCGCCATGGCGCCGGGATTCTGGTCGCCGGCTTGCTGCATGTAGCGCCCGCGCGCGTAGACCAGCTTCACTCCCGCCTCAAAGCCAAGCGCATTTGCCGCGGTCAGAGCGCTGAATTCGCCCAGGCTGTGCCCGGCTACCCAAGCCGGTTGCGCCCCTGGCAATTGGTCGCGCAGAACGCGCCAAATCGCCACGCTGCTGACGTACAGGGCGGGCTGTGTGTTGATGGTCTGGTTCAACTCCGCGGCAGGACCATACCAGCAGATCTGTGACAGCTTGAAGCCGAGAATGTCGTCCGCTTGGGCAAAGGTTTCGCGCGCGATTGGGTACCGCTGGGCGAAGTCCCAGCCCATGCCGACCAATTGCGAGCCTTGGCCCGGAAAGATTGCGGCGGTGCTGTTCCAGTCTGTCATAGACCTTTCCCGGTGGCTATTCATGCGGATCAAAAATGCGCGCAAAAAAAACCGTGCGGCGCGGGCACGGTTCTCAACTGGCGGACCGGCAAGGGCTAATCCTCGTTGACCTCAACGACCTGCTCACCGCGATAAGAACCGCATTTGGGGCAAACGCGATGCGCGATATGATACTCGCCGCAGCTTTCGCATTCAACCAGGTGGTTCAAGGTCAAGGCATCATGAGCGCGCCGGCGATTCCGCCTTGATTTGGAGACTTTCCGCTTTGGGAGGGGGCCCATCGTCTTTCTCCTGTTACTCTTGCTGGTTATCGGGCATAATCCGCGCATTATACAGGTCGGGCATAAATACTGTCAAGCCGTGTATAGTCGGCACTGTGGCTAAGCACTTGGCGAAAATTGCCGTCTCTCAAGATGCAAAGACTGAACACTTTAGATAGAATCCGCGCGATACTGCGGCGAGAACCGCTGTGGCTGCAATCGCTCACAGGCGGCAAAATCAGCCAGGTCACCCGAGTAGATTTCGCGGATGGCAGTTCGCTCGTCGCGAAGACTGGCGAACACAGTCACGATCTGACAATAGAAGCGTATATGCTGGACACTTTGCGGGAGCGCAGCGAATTGCCGGTCCCCCAGGTAATACATGCCGAGCCCGATCTCTTGCTGATGGAGCATATCGCCGGTAGGGATGAATTGAGGCCCGCGAGCTTGCGGCATCTGGGCAGGCTGATGGCGGAATGTCACCAAGTCCGCGGTCCAGCCTACGGCCTCGAGCGGGACACGCTGATTGGTCCCCTGCATCAACCTAACCCGCCGACGCCATCGTGGGTAGAGTTCTTCCGCGAGAACCGGCTGCTGTACATGACTGGCTTGGCGCGTGATTCGGGCGAATTGCCATCGGCGCTTGAAACTCGCCTGCTGAGATTCGCCGACGCCTTGGAGGAATACCTCGTCGAGCCAGATTATCCAGCGCTGATACATGGCGATGTTTGGCGAACGAACATTATTGTGCGCGGCGATCACGTGGCGGGCATCATTGATCCGGCCCTCTATTACGCGCACAACGAAATGGAACTCGCCTATATGATGCTCTTTGACGGCTTCGGCGCGGACCTGTTCAGCGCCTATCGGGAGATAATCCCGATAGAATCGGAGTTTTACGAGCTGAGGCGACATATCTACAATCTGTATCCGCTGCTGGTGCATCTCATAATTTTCGGCGCCAAGTACATTAAGCCTTTGGACGACAGCCTCGCGATATTCGGCTTTTAGATAAGATTATATTTGTTTAATTTGATTTTTCGTACAAACTTATGCTAGTTGAAGCCTGACTTAGACGATAAAGTTGGAGTCAAGATTGGTCCAAGCGGCAGACCGCATGACGAATACAAGCAAGAAGGCCAAGAAGACCTGCACCCGCTGAGTATGGGCTTGTTTGTGCTGATAGAGTTGAACACTTACCCGCCCCATACGGCGGGTTTTTTGATTGTGAGATTTTGAACACAGGAGAAACGATGATGACAGCCGAAACACCGCTCTGCCCGGAATGCGATGCCGATGTGGAGATTCCCGCCGATGCGATGGAGAACGAGCTGGTTTCATGCGCGGAGTGCGGCATAGAACTGGAGATCATGCGCCTGGAGCCGATTGAGCTGGAGCTAGCGCCCGAGATAGAAGAAGACTGGGGAGAATAAAGCGCATGCGCGTCGCCCTGCTTGTCACCCACATTCGCGCTGAAGAGAAGCTGATCCTCGCCGCATTTAACAATCGCGATATCAGCCCGGATATCATTCTCGACCGCGAATTGAACTTTAATATATCGCAAGGCGCCGAGCAGAAGGCGCCCTCAGGCAGCGCCTGGCGCGATTACGATCTGGTCTTCGAGCGCTGCGTCAGTACATCGCGCGGCATGTATGCGCTGGCGGTGCTCAACAGCTGGGGAGTGCGGACTTTCAACAGCTTCGAGACAGCCGCGATTTGCAGCGACAAGCTACGCACGAGCATCGCCTTGACGCAACATGGCATCCCGCAGCCGCATACGCGGGTGGCTTTCACGCCGGACAGCGCGATGCAGGCGATTGAAGATGTCGAATATCCGGCTGTGCTCAAGCCGGTGACTGGGTCCTGGGGCCGCTTGTTGGCGCGCGTGCACAACCGCGACAGCGCCGAAGCGATCCTTGAACATCGACAGACGCTGGGCGATTACAATCATCACATTTATTACGTGCAAGAATATGTTGACAAACCCGGGCGTGATATCCGCGCCTTTGTGGTTGGCGATCGCACGATTGCCGCCATCTACCGGGCATCGAATCATTGGATTACCAATACTGCTCGCGGTGGACAGGCGACGAACTGTCCAGTGACCGAGCAGTTGAATGAGATTTGCCTGCGGGCGGCTGAGGCGGTCGGCGGTGGTATTCTGGCGATTGATCTGCTGGAAGACGCTCAAGGCAACTACGTCGTCAATGAGATCAATCACACGATGGAATTCCGCAATAGCAGCAAGCCAACCGGTGTTGACATCGCCCAGGAAGTTATAGATTTCGTCATTCAGCAGATCGAGGTTATGGCGTGATAAAGGCGGGTATCGTCGGCGGCAGCGGGTACACCGGCGGCGAATTGCTGCGGCTGCTGCATTTCCATCCAAAGGTGGAAGTGACCCAAATCACGAGCCGCGAACATGCCGGGCGCTACGCGCATATCGCGCATCCAAACATGCGCGGCGTCTCCTCGTTGAAGTTCGTCCATCCCGATACCTTGGGGGAATGTGACCTGCTTATTCTGGCGCTGCCGCACGGGACGGTCGCGCGCAATATTGAACATTACGCCGGGCTGGCGCGCAAGCTGATCGATCTATCGGCAGATTTCCGGCTCAATTCCGCGGCTGCCTATGAGCGCTGGTACGGGGAAGCGCACCCGGCGGAGACCTGGCTGGAGCGTTTTGTGTATGGCTTGCCGGAGATCAATCGCGAGCGACTCCAAGGCGCGGATTTCGTCAGCGGCGTCGGCTGCAATGCGACGGCGGTTAATCTCGCGCTGCGTCCGTTGGTTTGCGCGGGTTTGCTTGAGCGGGCCATGATTGAGATCAAAGTCGGTTCCTCCGAGGGCGGCAACAAGAGCAATGCGGGTTCGCATCATCCTGTGCGCAGCGGCGCCGTCCGCACGTACAAGGCGACTGGGCACCGGCACATGGCGGAAGTCCAGATGGTATTGAGTTGCGACCTGCCGATTCATTTTGCCGTGACCGCGATCGAGATGGTGCGCGGCGTACACCTGTTGGCGCACTGCTATCTCACAGAGCGCAAGGACGAACGAGATATTTGGCGAATTTATCGCGCCCAATATCGCGATGAGCCTTTCGTGCGGCTGGTCAGCGGCAAGCTCGGCTTGCATCGGCTGCCGGAACCGCGGGTGGTGGCCGGCACGAATTTCTGCGATATCGGTTTCGAACTGGATGAAGACGGCCGGCATCTCGTGCTCATCGCAGCGCTCGACAATTTGGGCAAAGGAGCGGCTGGCAGCGCCGTACAATCGCTGAATCTCATGTACGGATTTGATGAGACGACCGGGCTGGAGTTTCCCGGTATCTATCCATAAAGGCCGAATTGCAATGTCAAGCAAGGAACTGTTGGTGGTTAAGTTAGGCGGCGGCGAGGGGCTGGATATGGCAGCCGCCTGCAACGACCTGGCTGGAATCTCAGTGGAGCGTCCACTCCTTGTCGTGCATGGTGTAAGCGCGGCGATGAATCAGCTTTGCGCCGAACGAGGAATTGAGGTGCAGACACTAACCTCTCCCTCCGGTCACAGCTCGCGTTATACGCCGCCTGAAGTACGGGATGTTTATGTTTGCGCGGCGCGGCATGTGAATGACAGCATTGTGACGGCGCTGGACCTGCGCGGGATCTGCGCAAGAGGATTCAGCCGAGAAGATGTTGCGCTCTATGGAGACCGCAAGCGGGCGATCCGCGCGCTGGTGAATGGGCGGGTTCGCGTCGTGCGGGATGACTATAGCGGCACGATACGGCGTGTAGATTTGGCGGCGCTTAAAGAAGCAATCAAGAACGAGCATGTGCCGGTTTTGCCGCCGATGGCGAAGAGCGAAGATGGCTTGCTCAATGTCGATGGCGACCGCGCGGCGGCCGCGGCGGCCGGCGCCTTGGGGGCCGGCACACTGGTCATTCTGAGCAATGTGCGCGGGTTGTACCGTCGGTTTCCCGATGAAGACAGCTTCGTCAATGGGGTCGAGCTTAGCCAGATAGATGATGCGCTGGATTGGGCGCAGGGGCGGATGAAACGCAAAGTTCTGGCGGCTCAGGAAGCCCTGACACAAGGTGTTGAACGTGTCATCGTCACTAATGGCAGGGGACGTAACGCTATCTCTCAGGCGCTTGCGGGCGAGGGAACATGGTTCACAAAATGATCGAATCTAGCACAGTTTTCGAGATCGAAGATCAGTATGGCTCCGGCGCGTATGCCAAACGGCCGACTGCGATTGTGCGAGGTGAAGGCGTCTATGTGTGGGACATGAACGGGACTCGCTATCTGGATGCCACGAGTGGCCAAGGCGTCGCGGCTTTAGGGCACTGCCATCCAGCAGTCAGCCACGCAATTTCTGAGCAAGCCCAAACCTTGGTCACGCTGCACGAGTCTTTCTACAATGACCGTCGAGCGGAGTTGCTTGCTCTGCTGGACAGCATCACACCAGGCGACTTGAGTCACTTCTTCTTGTGCAACAGCGGCGCGGAAGCGATCGAAGGCGCGCTCAAGGTGGCCAAGTTGCTGACCGGACGCAGTGGAATAGTAGCGGCTAAACGCGCTTTTCATGGCCGAACTACGGGCGCCCTTTCGATGACCTGGACACCGAAGTATCGCAAGCCGTTTCAAGACTGGCTGCCAAGTGTTCAGCATGTCGCCTTCAACAATATCGCGGCGGCGCGCGAGGCGATAGCCGAAGGGACGGCCGCTGTCATGGTGGAAAGTGTGCAAGGCGAAGGTGGTGTGCACCCGGCTGAAATCGAATATCTGCAAGCGCTGCGACAACATTGCGACAAGACCGGCGCGATGCTGATAATCGACGAGATACAGACTGGCTTCGGCAGGACGGGCAAGTGGTTTGGCTTCGAGCATGCTGGCATCGTGCCGGACATTGTGGCGCTGGCGAAAGCTATCGGCGGGGGCTTGCCGATGGGCGCGGTCTGCTGGCGCGCTGCTCATGGGCAGATCGCCCGGGCGACGCATGGCAGCACCTTCGGCGGCAACCCGCTGGCTTGCGCGGCAGCTATCGCCACGATCACGACGATCCGAGATGAGAGCCTGGTAGAGCGCGCGGAAGCCAACGGCAGCTGGCTGCTCGATGAGTTGGCAGCCCTCAACTTGCGCGGGGTACGCGCGATCCGGGGACGGGGTTTGATGGTCGGCCTGGAACTGCGCGGACGAGTGACGCCTGCCCTGAAGGCGATGCAGGAATGCGGCGTGCTGGCGCTGCCGGCCGGGCTGAATACATTGCGCTTGTTGCCGCCCTTGATCATCAGCCGCGCTGAACTCACAAAAGTGATCAGCGCCATAGACGAGGTATTGAGTTAAGCGATGACTGCGGTTAGCGACGCCGGCGCCGAGAGGCTGCTGCACGATTTAATGGCGATTCCCAGCCCCTCTTGCCATGAGGCTGAGGCAGCGGCATTCCTGGCGGACTGGATGCGCGGGAATGGATATGACGATGCCTTCGTCGATGATGCGGGGAATGCTGTTGGCATCGCGGGCAGCGGCTCACGGGAAGTTGTTCTGCTGGGTCATATTGATACCTTCGCGGGTTTTCCACCAGTGCGCTGCGAGGACCGGAAACTTTTTGGACGTGGGGCGGTAGATGCCAAGGGACCTTTATGCGCCTTTGCGGCGGCGGCGCAGCGAGCCCATATGGCAGATGAGGTTAAGGTGGTTGTGATCGGCGCGGTGGAAGAAGAAGCGGCCACGAGCCGTGGCGCGCGTTATGCCCTGACACGGTACCAGCCAGATTTCTGCATCATCGGCGAGCCATCGCAGTGGGACAGGATCACGCTGGGTTACAAGGGCCGGCTGCTGCTCGACTGGCGTTGGGAAGGCGGTTTGGCTCATAGCGCCAGCGATGCGCCCAGCCCAGCAGAACGCGCCCTCAATTATTGGCAGGCAATCTGCGCGCGCTGCGAAGAATATAATCAAGATATGGTCTCCATCTTTGCTCGGCTAGACGCCTCATTGCGCGACATCAATACCTGGCAGGATGGCGTCAACGGCGTCGCCGAAATGACTATCGGTTTGCGCCTGCCGCCAGGCATTGATCCCAGAAGCCTAACTGGGCAACTTCCGGAGACAAATGGCGCGGCCGTTTCGGCGCGTGGCGCTGAGCAAGCCTTCATGGGCGACCGCAACAGCGCATTGAGCCGGGTTTTCCGCCGGGCGATTCGTGCAAGCGGCGGCCTTCCGCGCTTTGTGTACAAGACCGGCACATCGGATATGAACGTAGTTGGACCGGCCTGGAATTGTCCGATCCTGGCTTATGGTCCGGGCGATTCAGCGCTCGATCACACACCACAAGAGCATATCGACCTGAATGAGTATTTACGGGCGATAGACGTCTTGACCCGTGTGCTCGAGAGCATTTAGAAGATTGGTGGTAAGCCGATGCACAGACGAGAGATTCCAGTAGGCGAATTCCATTTTATCGATTCCACTCTGCGGGAAGGCGAGCAATTCCGCGGCACGCATTTCACGATTAACGACAAGCGCGAAATTGCCGGGCTGCTGGATCAATTCGGCGTCGAATATATGGAGTTGTCAACGCCGGTTGCCAGCCCGCAGAGCGCAAACGCCATAAAGGCCATCGCCGATATGCCGCGCAGTTTCAAGCTGCTGACCCACATCCGCGCCAACCTGGGCGATGCCAAGCTGGCGGTGGACTGCGGCGTTGATGGGGCTGACGTTTACATTGGCACATCAAACTATATGCGCGAATACAGCCACGGCAAGAGCCTGGATCAGGTCATCGAAATCGGGCAGAAGGTCATCGACTTCCTCAAGGCAAACGATGTCGAAACGCGCTTCAGCACCGAAGATACTTTCCGCAGCAATTTCGCTGACGTGATGACCGTCTACCGCGCGATGGATCTGGCCGGTGTCGATCGTGTTGGCGTTGCCGATACCGTCGGCATTGCCGACCCGCTGCAGACTTACAACATGATTTCCAATCTGCGCGATGTGGTCAATTGCGACATCGAATTCCACGGGCATAACGACAGCAGTTGCGCCGTCGCCAATGCCTTCAGCGCATTAAAAGCGGGCGCGACTCATATCGACACGACTGTCCTGGGCATCGGCGAGCGCAATGGCATCACAGCGATGGGCGCCTTGATTGCTCGCTTGTATACCTATAACAAGGCGCTGGTAGAAAAATACGACCTGCCTCTGCTGGCGGAAATCGAGCGCCTGGTAGCGGAAAAACTCGGGATCGACATCCCCTTCAACACACCGATCACCGGCGCGGTCGCCTTCCACCACAAGGCCGGCGTTCACACCAAGGCTGTGCTCAACAATCCGATCACCTATGAGGCGATCAATCCAGAAGACTTTGGCATGTCGCGGATTATCGACGTCGCGCATCGACTGGTGGGGCGCAGCGCCATTCGCGACCGAGCAACCGGCTTGGGCATTGATTTGGAGGAGGATGCCCTCCAGTTGGCGACCAGACAGGTCAAGTCGCTGGCGGATGAACAGCCGATCACTGTCGATGATGTCGACCGGATTTTGGGCGAGATGATTCTGCCTGTGGATGACTAGTCGGCCGTGGCGATGCCGACAGCGCCGCCCGGGTCTTCCATCGGAAAGACAAAAACCAGAATCGACAGCGCTCCAGCCAGCGCAAAGATGCCGAAGGTCAATTCAAAACTGACGGCATCAACGAGCCAGCCTCCGATGATCGGCGCGAAGACCGTCACCGGCGCGATCAAAGTATTCGCCATGCCTATGTAAAAAGGACGCTCCGCTACGGTACAGAATTGAACGGTGATAGTCATTATGGTCGTCCATTGCGTGGCATTGACGACGCCAGTGAGGGCAAAGACCAGGTAGAACCAACTGGCATCAGGCGCTGTCAATGCAATGCCAATCCCCAGCACGGTCAGCAAATTGGCCATTATCAGCACGCGGCGATGCCCCCAGCGGTCGCCGATCCAGCCAATGACGCTGCTGCTCAGCGTGTTTGCAAGGAGCAGGACGCTCGTCATGACGCCAACGAATTCCGGCGACATATCAAAGCGGCGGATGCCGAATATAGTGTAGAAGGAGATCACCGTCAGACTGAGCGATGTCAGGCTGCGGGCGATGAGGAACCAACGAAAATTGTAGTTCCGATGCAGGATCTGGCGGAGCCGCCGGCCAAAATCAGACCAATTCAACCGTTCAACAACATCTTTTGACGCGCTCTTTGTTTCGTATGTCCAGGCAAGAAAGAGGAAAGAGATAACCAAGCTGAGGCCCGTGACGAAGTAGAGGAGCGAGAAGCTGACCGGATAATCAAGGCGCTTCAGAATCAGGCTGGCGAGAAGCGCGCCACCCGCGCCGAAGAGATTGACGCAGGCTGACTGTATGCCGAAGAAGGTGCCGAGCCGGTGGGCGGGCATAATCTTGCTTATCATGCTCTGCCAGGGCGTGCCGGTGAAACCGCCGCCGAGAGACTGGATCGCGAGCAGAAGCAAAGTCAAGATAAGCGCGGCATCGGTGCCGATGGTCGGAATCGCAAGCGCAACCAACGCCAAGCCGAAGAAAGGCAGTCGTTCAAAAAGCGTCGTCACCAACACCATCGGTTTGAAGCGCTCCAGCCCGGCGACATAACTTGAGGTGAGCAATTGCGGGATTTGCCAGCCGATGTGAAAGAGCGCCGCGACAAAACCGATAAGCGCTGTCGATTCGGTGAGGTAGGATAGGAAGAGCGGGATTATGGTAACATAGGATGCCAAGCCCATGATGCCGAAGCCAAAGAGAGCGCCATCCATAATGTTTACGGCGGCATTGTGACGAAGCTTGTTGTTTAACTCAGGTGAAAGCACGATATCGCCTAGTTGTCCGGCTGGTTGCCAAGGCGCCATTTTAGCAGACATTTGGCTCGACAGAGATTAAGATATGCCGAGTTCCACCAGGGACACTCGCGCAAATCCAGCCAGCTTGAACCGGAGATAAAGCTAAAGTCTTATGTCGATGACGTTAACAGAAAAGCTATTGGCAAAGTCCAGCGGCCGCGACAGCGTCAAGCCGGGTGAAATTGTCATTGTCGAGCCGGATGTCGTACTCAGCCACGATAATACCGCCGCGATTGCGACAATTTTCCGGCAGTTACCTCAGGGCAGAGTGAAATATCCTGACAGGCTCGCCATCACCCTGGATCATGCTGTGCCGCCGCCGACGCCAAAACACGCGCAGAATCACGCAGAAATTCGGCAATTCGTCCGCGAACAAAGTATCGACAATTTCTTCGAGATGGGGCGCGGGATCTGCCATCAGGTGCTTTGCGAAGAAGGCCTCATCGGTCCGGGCCTGACTTTGCTGGGCGCCGATAGCCACAGCCCGCATTGCGGCTGGCTCGGGGCGTTTGGCGCAGGCATCGGACGCAGTGAGGTGGCGGCGCTTTGGGCCACCGGGCAACTTTGGCTGCGTGTGCCCGAAACCATGCGCGTCGCATTGAGCGGCAGCCTGAAAAAAGGTGTGACAGCCAAAGACTTGACGATCAATCTTATTGGCAGCCTATCGTCCGACGGCGCGACCTATATGGCAGTCGAGTTCGCTGGCGACGGTCTGGCGCGGCTCTCGCCGGATTCCCGCGCGGTCTTGACCAACATGATGGCGGAGATGGGCGCCAAGAATGCTTGCATGGCGCCGGACGAGGTCACTTGGGCTTGGTTGCAAGAGAGTCTTGAGCGGACGCGTCCGCAGGACAGTCGGGAGCGCTTGGACTTTCTGAACCAATGCGCGCTGTATCCGGATCCCGATGCGAAATACGCCGTCGAGTATCACATTGATCTGAGCGAGATCGAGCCGATGCTGTCCTGCCCGCATACGGTGGACAATGTCAAACCGCTCTCATCAGTAGCGCAGAAGCCCGTTGACGTCGGTTTCATCGGCACCTGCACCAACGGGCGATTGGAAGATATTGCCAGCGCGGCCGAGGTCGTTCGCGGCAAGAAACTGGCGGCGCGTTTGCTTGTCATTCCGGCATCATCAATAGTATTGCGCGATGCCGCCGCAGCCGGGTACATCGCTGACCTCATCGATGCCGGCGCAACCCTCGGGACGCCAGGCTGCGGACCCTGCATGGGCAATCACATGGGCGTGCTGGCGCCGGGCGAAGTCTGCATCAGCAGCGCCAATCGTAACTTCCGCGGCCGCATGGGCGAGCGGGACGCTGAGATTTACCTGGCGAACCCGGCGGTGGTGGCGGCCAGTTGCGTGGCGGGAAAACTCATCCACCCGGCCGACCTGGCTGACGTTGGAGGCGCGCCATGACAAGGACTTCACATCGCCTGTGGAAATACGGCGACAATGTGAATACCGATGTCATTTTCCCGGGCAAGTACACCTACACGATAAGCCATGAACCGGCGGCATTGGCGCGTCATGCCCTGGAAGACCTGGACCCCGAATTCGCGGATGCTGTCAAGCCCGGCGATGTGATCCTGGCCGGACGCAACTGGGGCAACGGCAGCAGCCGGGAGCAGGCGGTGACTTGCCTGGTCGCGGCTGGTGTTCATGCCGTCATCGCGGCTAGTTTCGCCCGGATTTATTATCGCAACGCCATCAATAGCGGTCTGCTGGTCATCGAGTGTCCAGCGATCGTCGAGGCGGCTGGCGCTGGCGACCTGATCGAAATCGACCTGGAAGAGAGTCGCTTGTATTGCCGCGGACAGGCATTTGAGTTTCCCAGCTTGCCTCCTCAGGTGCGGGAGATTGTGGAGGCTGGCGGGATTATTCCCTATTTGCAGCGCCGAAGCTAAGCCTTATATTCCCTCACAGGGCAATCGCCTCAAAATGAGTATCTACTATGGCAAAGCTAAATCAACGCAACAATTAACCGCCGAG
>WTGB01000164.1 GCA_011523735.1 Chloroflexota bacterium | reverse complement strand
GCTTGCAACATGGTGAATGGCCCGCCCGTCAACGTGTCGGAAACTTACCTCGGCTGCTCGCAAGATATCGCCGGTGCAAACGCCATCCTCGATGAGGCTGGGATTATGGACACCGACGGCGACGGCATCCGCGAAGCCAATGGCGTTCCCTTGCGCGTTCAGTATCAGACCTCGACCAATGCCGTGCGCCAGAACACGCAGGCGCTGATCAAGCAGTGGTGGAGCGAGATTGGCGTCGAGACTGAGCTGCGCAATATCGACGCCGCCGTCTTCTTCGGTGGCGACCCGGCCAGCCCCGATACCTACCAGAAGTTCTACAGCGACATTCAGATGTTCACCAGTGGCACCAGCGGTCCCGATGCCGAGACCTTCATGGTCCGCTGGATCTGTGGCGCCGACCCCAACCCCGACAATGGCTGGCTTGGGCGGAATGTTCCGCGGCACTGCAATCCCGAATACGATGCGCTCTACGAACAACTGACGAAAACCGGTGGCGTGGAAGCGCGCGCGGCCATCGTCCGGCAGATGAATGACCTGCTGATTGAAGGCGGCGCCTTGATCCCGCTGGTCTTCCGCGGCAGCGTCTCCGCCCACAGCAATTCGCTGGGCGGCGTCGACATGAACGGCTGGGATTCGGAAATGTGGAACGTGCAAGACTGGTATCGCGCCGATATGTAATCCAGCTAGATGGCAATCTTCGGGGAGAGGCGTAGTCATGCTACGCCTCTTTTCTTTAATAAAAGTATCAAAACGCATATCATCGTAGGGGCGAGGCGGTGACTCGCCCCTAACAGGACATAACCTACTCGCCCAATTGAGACTGGTATCCATGCACTCCCGCCGGAACCTGCGCCTGAAAGGCTACGATTATCGCCAGAACGGCGCCTATTTTGTCACGATTTGCACCTATCAGCGGTCTTGTCTGTTGGGCGCTGTCAAGAATGGCGTGATGATTCTGAATGCATGGGGCAGGATTGTGCAAGATGAGTGGCGGCGGACGGAGAGAGTTCGTTCCAATGTTCAGTTGGATGATTTTGTCATCATGCCAAATCATTTGCATTGCATTCTGCTGATTGTGGATGACGCGCCTACCTCCGCAACTAGCGCGCTTTCAAATGCTCGGGCAGGCGGCAATGCGCCGGGTTCTTTGGGACAGATCATTGGGCACTTCAAATCCATCGTTACGAAGCGCGTTCGCAAATCCGGCGCTTCGACATCAATCCCGGTGTGGCAGCGCAACTATTATGAACATGTCATTCGGACGGAATCTGACCTTCAGCGGATTCGCGAGTACATTATCGCGAATCCGGCGCGGTGGGACGACGATGATTATTTTGTGGACAATGGCGGATTGATGCCGAGTTCGCTTTGAAAGAGCGAGTCACCGCCCCGCCCCGCGGCTCTCTTTTCGAATCGGGGTTCGAATTTGCGAAATCGACGGTTTTTTCGGTATAATCGCGCTTGCTGTACAATCTCAAACTATCAATTTAATTCAGCGAGGAAAACATGAAGACCAAACTCACCGTTTTATTGATCGCGGTTATGGTGTTGTCGTCCTTCGGGGGAGCCGCCATAGCCCAAAGTGAAGATACTGTCACCATCTTGTTTTGGCAGGCGGCGTCGCAGATGAACCCCTATCTCGGCACTGGCACCAAGGAGTTTGAAGCGGCCGCCTCCGTCTTGGAACCCTTGGCGCGCTACAACCCGGCGGGAGAAATGGTGCCCTGGCTGGTTGACGAGATTCCGACTGTTGAAAACGGCGGCGTATCCGAGGATTTAACCACCATCACCTGGACGCTTAGCGAAGGCATCCTCTGGTCCGATGGCAGCCCCCTGACCGCCCACGATGTCGTCTTCAGCGGTGAATTCTGCTTGCATCCGGAAACGGGCTGCACGGTACTCAGCCAGTTTGACGGCGTGGAATCGATCGAAGCGCTTGATGATATGACAGTCAAGATCACCTTCTCTGGTCCCAAGCCCTTCCCCTACGGACCCTTCGTCGGTTTCCTTACGCCGATCATTCAAAAGGCGCAGTTTGAAGATTGCATCGGCGCCGCGTCGCTGGAATGCTCGGAACAGAACTTCGGTCCCATCGGCACCGGTCCCTACGTCGTGGAAGACTTCCGCGTTAACGATGTCGTAACCTATACCGCCAACCCCAACTTCCGCGAAGAGGGCAAGCCCCATTTCAGCCGTCAGGTCTTCAAGGGCGGCGGCGATGCCGAATCGGCTGCTCGCGCGGTGCTGGAAACCGGTGAAGCGGACTACGCCTGGAACTTGCAGATCTCTCCCGCGGTCCTTTCCGCGATGGAAGCGGCTGGCAATGGCACAGTCATCGCCGGCTACGCCAACAATGTGGAACGGCTGATGGTGAATCAGACAAATCCAGATCCCATGTTGGATGCCGAAACGCGCTCGGTTTGGATGGCGGATAACGCCAACCCGCATCCCTTCCTGCAAGTGGACGCGATCTGGCAAGCCATGTCGCTGGCGATTGACCGTAATACTATCGCCACACAGCTCTATGGCGCAGGCGGCGTCGCCACTTGCAATGTTATCTCCGGTCCGCCCTCGGTTGCCTCGCCCAATAACGATGCCTGCCTGACGCAAGACATCGACGGCGCCAACGCGCTGCTGGATGAAGCAGGCATCATGGACAGCGATGGCGATGGCATTCGCGAGTACATGGGCATTCCGCTGATGGTTTCTTACCAGACTTCGACCAACGCCGTGCGCCAAAACACGCAGGCTTTGATCAAGCAATGGTGGAGCGAAATCGGCATCGAGACCGAACTCCGCAATATCAGCGCTTCGGTCTTCTTCGGCGGCGATGTCGCCAGCCCCGATACCTACGCCAAGTTCTACACCGATATCGAGATGTACACCAACGGCTCCAATGGCACCGATATGGAACCTTATCTGGGCAACTGGCGTACCACCGAGATTCCCGGTCCTTGGAACAAATGGGGCGGCTCCAACGTGCCGCGTTGGTATAGCGAGGAATTCGACGCGCTGCTGGACGAAATGGCAGCCACCGCCTCGGCCGAAGGCCGCATCGCGCTGACGATCCAGATGAATGACATGCTGGTGCAGAACGGCGTCATGATTCCCTTGGTCTTCCGCGCCAGTGTCTCCGCCCACGCCAATACAATCAGCGGCGTCGACATGAACGCCTGGGATTCCGAACTCTGGAATATCGCCGATTGGACGCGTATGTAGCGTAATCGGCAAGCAATGTCGCCTTTCTCCCAAGCCAGGAGGAAGGCGACGCTTTTTGCTTTTGAACTACAAAGGACGCAGAGAGCACAGAGACTTGAAGGAAGGGAGCGCATCGGAGCAGCAGGATCCGCTCACTTATCAGATTATTGCCGCCGCCATCGAAGTGCATAAGCGAATTGGCGCAGGTCTTTTGGAGAGTTTATATGAAGAGGCATTTGCATTGAACTCGAACATCGTCATCTACATTACGAAAGGCAGAAACCGCTCGAAGTCCGCTATCGCGGACGTAAAATAGGTACATTTAGGCTTGATGTCATCGTAGAGAACGAGGTCATTGTAGAATTGAAATCAGTTAAGGAGTTCGCTCCGATACATTCCACGCAGATTATTTCTTATTTGAAAATCACAGGACTGACACGCGGATTGCTAATCAATTTCAATGTCAAACAGTTGACAAAGGGTGGCATAAAGCGATTTGTAAATTTTGAATAGTCTCTGTGTTCTCTGCGTTCTCTGTAGTTCAAGTTTTGTCGGTGAGTTGGATAGGGCAATCTCATGGGTAAATACATCGTACGAAGGCTCCTGACCGCAATACCAACCATACTTGTTATCAGTTTCATTATTTTTGCCATTGTCGATCTATCCCCCAGCGACCCCACTGGCAACCTCCCCTTGACTATCCCGCCGGAAGTGCGCGCGAAAATCCGCGAGGCGCTGGGCGCGGATGACCCCTTCGTAGTCAAATATGTCAAGTGGCTGCAGCAATTCTTCATCTCCGAACCGCTGAACCTCATCGAAAAGTCCTTCGGCGTCACCTTCCCCGGCTCGGAAGACCGCGTTCGCGTCATCTCCTGGGCGACGCGCGGACCGGTCATTGACATCATTGCCGAGCGTCTGCCGCAGACGCTTTGGGTCGTCGGCTCGTCATACATTCTCGGCGTCCTTATCGCCGTGCCGGTTGGAGTGTTTTCCGCCTACAAACAGTATTCCATTTTCGACCAAGTGGGCACCTTCCTGATGATGGTGGGCTTCTCCGTGCCGACCTTCTTCACCGGCTTGATGTTCATCATCATCTTCAGCGTCAATCTCAAATGGTTCCCATCGGTCTATGACACCACCCTTGTGGTGACGGATATCGAGTCCCTGCAACAGCAACTGCGGCAGATGTTCATGCCCGTCACCGTGCTGACGCTCTACACTACGGCGCAGATGAGCCGTTATACCCGCGCCTCCACCTTGGAAAACTTGCAGCAAGATTACATTCGCACCGCCCGCTCCAAAGGCTTGACAGAACGCGTCGTGGTGACGACCCACGCTGTCCGTAACAGCCTTATCCCGGTGGTCACGCTTATCGCTCTCGGCATCCCGGGCATCTTCGCCGGCGCCCTGATCACCGAGCAGATCTTCCGCGTCAACGGCATCGGCCAGTATCTCATCATCGCTATTCAAGGCGGTGACTTGCCAACGGTGCAAACCGTGACCTTCATCTTCGCTGTCCTGGTCGTCTTCTTTAACATCATCGCCGATGTCCTCTACGGCATTCTCGATCCGCGCGTGACCTACACCTAGCCGCTCGGTGCGCAACCGACGAGAAGGACTACTATGCGAACACGAAACCACCAGCGCCATTGGCTGCCGCAAACTGTAGTTTCTGTAATTGGACGATGTGATGGGTTGAAACAATGACAACAATAGAGAAGACGAAACCCAAGAACCTGGAGGCGGGGGAACTGCTAGAAGCCCGCACCTTTGTCGGCGACGCCTGGCAGCAGTTTCGTAAACATCGATTGGCGCTGGTCGCGGTCGCCGTGCTGGCGCTCATCGTCCTTGGCGTCCTGATCGGTCCCGCTTTTTGGACTCTTGACCCCACCTATATCGACATCGTCGCCGCTTATCAACTGTCATCGCCGGAGCATCCTTGGGGCACCGACAGCCTGGGGCGGGACACGCTTGCTCGCGCCCTGCAAGGTGGGCGTGTTTCGCTCATGATCGGCATTTCCGCCATGTTTGTATCGATCAGCATCGGCACGATTATCGGCTTGCTTTCCGGCTACTTCCGCCGGCTTGATAACCCGCTCATGCGCATGACCGACATCTTCATCGCTTTGCCGCAGTTGCCGTTGCTCCTGGTGCTTATGATGCTTTTCCGCGAACCGCTGAAAGCCTCCTTCGGCGTGGAAGGCGGCGTCTTCATCCTGATGGTCTCGGTCATCGGCGGCTTGCAGTGGATGCCGACGGCGCGCCTGGTCCGCGGCGAAGTACTGACGGTGAAATCCCGCGAATTCATCACAGCGGCCAATGCGGTCGGCTCCCGCGATGGTCGGATACTGACGAACCACATCCTGCCCAATGTGATGAGCCCGGTTATCGTCGCCGCCACCTTCAGCGTGGCCGCCGCCATCATCACCGAATCGGCGCTGTCCTTCCTCGGTTTGGGCTTCCCACCGGACTTTCCCACCTGGGGGCGCCTGCTCTTCGATGGCAAGGATTACCTGACAATCACCTGGACGCTGGTCTTCTGGCCTGGCATGTTGATCTCCATGACCGTGCTCTGCGTCAACTTCATCGGCGACGGCTTGCGGGACGCGCTGGATCCGCGCTTGCGGAAGTGAGCGACCTCGATATTTTGAGATTTGCGGGCGTGTCGGAGTGACGCGCCCTTTTCGTCTACGGCCTTTCCTGCGGTACAATTGAGTGAGAATCTCGGTTGCACAGGTCAACACCGGCTGCATCTAACCGCCTGAACTCTTCTAACAAGGACTCCGCCATGCCCTACATCAAGCAAATCTCCATCGACCAAGCCACCGGTCCCCTCAAGCGCGAGCTGGAAAAAGCCGTCGCCCGCGCGGGCCGCGTCTGGAATATCGTGCAGATCATGTCCCTCAACGCCCGCACCATGAAATCTGCCATGGAAATGTATGGCGCCACCATGTTCGCCCAATCGCCGTTATCGAGGCAGCAGCGCGAGATGCTCGCCGTCGTCGTCAGCAAAGCGAATCACTGCGACTACTGAATACAGTCCCACGCGCATGACCTCCGTGCCGAGGTCGAGGGATTTGAAGATGAAGCTGAAGCCGACGCTTTTGTCCACGCCATCGTGCGCGACTGGCGCAGCGCTCCATTGAATGACATCGATCAGGCTCTCTGCGCCTACGCCGAAAAGCTGACGCGGCAGCCAGCCGCCATGGACGAAGGCGATGTCCTTGCGCTGCGCTCAGCCGGCTTGGACGACGTCGCCATTCATGACGCGACCCAAATCATCGGCTTCTTCAATTACATCAACCGGGTCGCCGATGGCTTGGGCGTCGAGCGCGAGGATTTCATCCGCGCCTGGGGGGAAGACTAGGAAAAAGTATCTTGTATTTTAATACTGTTTATACGCATAATGCCCAAAAACCAGCCGACATGCTATGCAAACGCCCACGATCGCATTGTGACTACTGAGATGCAACATGCCCATAACAGTCGCTTGGAATGACAAGTCAAAGTCTTTTATTGAGTGCCGCTTTCAAGATCCTTGGTCCTTAGAACAGTTCATCGAGGCCCGCAAGTCCTGGCATCGCATGATCAAGTCCGCCGATCATCGTGTGCCCATTCTACTGGATATGCGGGAAACTTTTCTGGTCCCCGCTGGCGCCCTGCGGCATTTCGCGGCGATACACCGTACAGCGCACCCGCGGCAGGGAAACCTGTATATCCTGGGGCTGAATCCAAGCTACGAAAAACTGTCGCCCTATATTTTCCGCAGCGAAGCGGGCAGCGAAACATCGGTCCGGCTGCTTGACTCAGCGGAAGACCTCGTGATTTCATGATGCCGAGTTTGCTGCGAGCCCGCCCGCCAAAGCCTTCATCTCCATAGCACAAGAATCAGAGTGTCTCGGCTTCCGCTTTCCACTATGATTGGATTGTTGAGGTCAGCGGAAGGAAAACCATGAGATGAATGTCACACTTGGCGCGGAGCGGGCTGATTTGGTCGCAAGAATCTGTACCTATCTGCAGGATATCCACCCCCGCGCTGCGAGCTTGCAGGAGTTGGGCGAACGTTTCCACATCAGCCCCTTTCACTTGCAGCGGACCTTCAAAGCCGCCACTGGCATAAGCCCGCGGCAGTACGCCGCCAAGCTCCGGCTTGAAGATTTTAAGACGCAAGTCCGCAATGGCCAGCGCATCACAGACGCCATCTACGGCGCCGGCTATGGCTCCTCGAGCCGACTGTACGAACAGAGCGACGAAAGCCTCGGCATGACCCCGTCAACATACCGGCTGCGGGGCGCCGGCATGACGATCTTCTACAGCGTCGTCCCTTGCCCACTGGGATATCTGCTGGTTGCGGCGACCGAGCGCGGCATCTGCAAAATCAGCCTGGGCGATAGCGCCGCGGCGCTGATTGCCGACCTGGACGCGGAGTTCGCCGATGCCGAGCGTGTGCGCGATGATGAAGGCGTCGGCTTCTGGACGGAGCGAATCATCGCCTATCTGGAAGGCTGGCAGCCCGACCTGGATCTGCCGCTTGACTTGCGCGCGACCGCCTTTCAAGTCAAGGTCTGGCAGCAGTTGCAGAAAATACCAGTCGGCGAGACGCGCACTTACAGCGAAGTGGCCGCCGCTATCGGGAAGCCCAATGCCGTCCGCGCAGTCGCCAATGCCTGCGCCAAGAATCCAGCCGCTCTGGTCATCCCCTGCCACCGCATCATCCGCAAAGATCGGGGACTGGGCGGCTATCGCTGGGGCATCGAAATCAAGCGCGCCCTGCTGGAGCGCGAACAGGCTTACAAAGCGGTGGCTCAGGATAATCCCTAAGCGCTGCCTCCGCAATCCCCCGGGCAGCTTGGTCTTGAGCGCGCCCACGCCCCCTTCAACTGGACTAATGACTCCAGTTTGGAATATTATGGAACTATACAAATGCTCAGGAGGTCCTATGTCCATCCGAAATCTTCACATATTGATACTGGTCTGCGTTGCTTACGTGGCGGCGCAGATGGTCGCTGATATTTCCAATCTGCGCAACTTGACTCTTTTTGGATTTGGCGTCAGCGCCTTTTCCATCGCCTATCCACTGACATTCACCCTGCGCGACATGGCGCACAAACTTGCCGGACCCTACGTTGCGCGCACGCTCATCATCGCGGCCGCTGTCATTTATCTGATCGTGCAAGCCTTCTTCGCCATCATTTCCAATCTGCCGCCGGAAATGACCGAGGCGGAAAGTATCGCCCTGGGTCAGTTGCTCACGCCGGAATGGCGTTTCCTGATGGCTGCGGTGCTCGCATCGGTCATCTCGCAACTGGTCGACACGGAAGTCTACACGCGCTGGATCGACAAATATGGTCGAGAAAAGCAATGGGGTCGCGTGCTGGTCAGCAATGCCATCGGCATACCGCTGGATCGCATCCTCTTCCTGCTGCTGGCTTTCGCCGGCACGATGTCGACCGACGGCATGGTGGAAGCCTTCATCGGCACGACGATCGTCCGCATGATCTTCGGCATCATATCGATTCCGGGCATTTACCTGGTCGAGGAACATTCCGAAGACTGGGTGAAGATATCGGGGATTACCCATAGCGATCCGCCTTCATTTGCGCGGGCGGAACGCGGCTAAACCCGTCAAGGCTCTTTGGCGAGCTTGCCATATACGACTCTGCATCCGAAATTCTTCTGACGCGGTTTCTCCGTCTTTTGGCGGAGATTTCGCGTTTTGTGGTGAGATCTCCCGCACTTATGGCGAATTTGCCCGTTTTGCGGCAAAGCGAAAAGCTATTTTCGGCCATCGGGCCATCTAGCAAGGTTGGAATGTGTACCGGATACGATCAGGGTAGCAGAGCTTTAACTGTGATAGGCGACTAAATAGCCGCACGTTTGAAGTTGTGTGGCGCGGAGGGCCGGGCAGGTTATTCAGCCCCGCCACCAAGCCAGCGAATCGGCATTGCCCTCGCCCAGCTCCATGACGCTCAGCGCCCCCGTCTCAAGCTCAACCCGCATGATCTGCGAAAAGCCATCGACTGAGCGGGCGAAGGTCACTGCTTGCCCGTCCGGCGTCCACTTGGGCAGGCTGTCATAGCGCGATTCCACAACCAGGGGAATCACCGTCAGCGTCTCGAGTTCAAGCAGGTAGATCGATGAGGCGCCATCGCGGCGGGAGGCGAAGGCGATATGCCGGCCATCGGGCGACCAATCGGGGCTGGTATCAGGCGCCGGATGCGTCGTGAGTTGCCGCGCTTCACTTGTCATCAAGTTGATGCTGTAAAGGTCCCAGCCATCCCCGCGATTCGATCTGAAGGCGATCGTCTCGCTATCAGGCGACCAGGCCGGCTGCCGATCGCCAGCTTTATGCGCCGTCACGCGCTGCCTGCCCGAGCCATCCGGCCGGATGATGTAAATATTGTTGTCGCCTTCCCGGTTGCTGGCGAAGGCGATCCAGCGGCCGTCGGGCGACCAGGCGGGACTTTCCGCAATCGCCACCGAGTCAGTCAGCCTCAACCTGATGCCACTGCTTAAATCATAGGTGACAATATCGCTGCCGAAGCGCAAGAACGAGGTCAAAGCCAGCCGCGCGCCGTCGGGCGAAAATGATGGCTCGGTGAAGAATTCGAAATCCAGCCGTTTTTTCAGATTATGGTTGAGATCATGCACGATGACGGTCGGCAGGCCGTCTTCCAGCGTCATATAGGCGACGACGAGCGACGGAAAAGCCGACGCCAGGAGAAAGCGGAGCAGGATCAAGACGAGAATGACGCTAAAGAGTATCGCGCCGGTGAGAATTGTGCTGCGGCGCATGGCCGCTCAAGCTGCCACGGAGCGCCGCTGCCCGAGGTATTGTGTGATTTGCTCGGCGGCGATCCGCGCTTCGACGGTCATGTTGTAGAAGGCGCCCCGCCCTTTGTAGAATACGCCGACCAGATACAGCCCCGGATGCCCGAGCACCCCCCGCCCGTTGGGATGCTGGCTGACATCGCGCAGGGGCCAGCCGCGGATGCCGTTGGGTCCAATATCCCAATCGCAGCCGGCTTCCGGATAATACATGGCAGTGCTGTACTGCATTTCAATATCCATATACTGGTGCAGAACCGGCAGATAGCCGGTCGCCATGATGACGGCTTCAAGCTCAATATATTCTCCATCGGCCAGCGTCGCGCCGCGCCTATCGAAGCGGACGGGCTGCCGCACTGGCCGCACTTGCCCCTGGCGCAGGGCATTGAGCAATTCGGGTCCGCGGTAACCGACCCCGCTGCCGGTATTCGGCGGTGTCTGCCAGACGCCGAAGTCGCCCATATTGTATTCTATTTTGCCGGTCTGCCGCTGCAGCCAGACGCAATAGCGCTCCGGCAGGACTTCGCCGAGCATCATCCAGGCGTGGCGCGGCAAGCCGTAGGGATAACGCGGACGCAGATCAACGCCGCTGCGGATGGCGAGCCAGGTGAAACCGCCCGCCGCGACCTGACCGGCCGCCACCGCGATATCGGCGCCGCTCGGACCGGTGCCGACCACTAAACTGCGCTTGCCGCGAATCTGATCCGGATGGCGGAAATCGCGGGAGTGCATGATGTCGCCGCCGAAACACTCCAGTCCCTCGATGTTCGGCATTTGCGGATTGTTGAAGACGCCGGTGGCGGGAATGACCGCGCGGTAGCTCTCGCTGCCCTGGTTCGTCTCGACTTGCCAGACGCCATCATCACGGGCGGCGACGCGATAAACTTCGATGCCATGTTCGATGGAAAACCGCTGCTCGGCCACCCAGTCGACCAGATAGCGGTGGTATTGCTTGGCGGTGGGATGGATGCCCCAGCGCAGGGGAAAGCGGCGCCCTGGCAGCTCGCTGAAAAAGCGCGAGGTATTCAGCCGCAGGGAAGGATAGAGGCTGTTCCAGGTGGGCGCGATTTGCCCCGTCCGCTCGATGATGCGATATTCGATGCCGGCTCGCTCGAGCGCGTAGGCGGCGTTGATGCCGGCTGGACCGGCGCCGATGATCAGCACATCGCCCGTCGGCATCAGCCTGCCTTTGCCAGCGCGGTGGCAGTGCCGCGAATGTAGAAATGCAGCCGGGTCGGCGCGGCTTCATAGGTAGCGGCGAAATTCCGCGCGTCCTCCGTGCTGCGCGGCTTCACGAATTCCAGGGTCTCGCCGATCAAGCCGCCAATCCATTGCGCCTGCAAAGTGGCTTCTTCGTTGTATTCATCGACCGGAAAAGCGACGAGGCCGCTGCTGAGCGCGATGATCGCCAAGGCAAACATCAGCCCCGCGACCCCGCCGATGACCAGCAGCGCGCGGCGATTGGCTCGGCGCAGTGCCGCGCTAGTCCGCGTGGCTTGCGACAGCTGCGCGAGCAATCCCTCCCGATTGTAACCGTCTTTGAAGTCCAGGGTGCGCAGGTCTTTCAAGGTCGCGGGCAATGCCGCGTCGTCCACCAGGATCGGCAAGATTGCTACGCTCTGCCGCAGCGCTCGCTCGATCTCAGCCTCGACGAAGGGATCAGCGCTTGCTTGCCGGGAGACCAGGACGATTAGCAGCGGGTGGACCGCGTCAAAATCGTCAGCGAGATCATCGCGGATGCTTTCGGCGAGAGCGCGCTGTTCCGGCGCGTAAGTGATGCGGATCATCGGCGAAGCTGTCTCGTCGCTTGTGAAAAATAGTACAACCTAGTATGGCATAGTTGGGGCGGGCAAGCTAGGCAGGGATATTGCGGGGAATGGTGAAAATTGAGGACATGGCAACAAATAACCTTGACTCAGGAAACAATAAATGTAGGGGCGACCCTTGGGTCGCCCGCATCAGATTCTACGGACGGGCGGGATTATATCCTCGTAATTCACCACTGCCATATAGCGGGCGGCCAATCACCCTTTTGAACCGGAGATGACCACTCCCTGCATGAAGATCCGCTGGCTAAAGAAGAAGAGCAATACCGGCGGGAGGACCATCACGGCCGAAGCAGCCATAATCAGATGCGTGTTGACGGCGTACAAACCATGGAACTGCTGCAAGCCAACCGCCATCGTCCAGTTGTGGCGGCTGTGTAAGAAGATCAACGGCTCGTAGAAGTCATTCCAGGCGTACAGGAAATGGAAAATAGCAACCGTTACAACGGCCGCCTTCGATTGCGGCAAAATGACATACACCAGCCGCTGCAGCGAATTGGCGCCGTCAATCTGCGCCGCTTCGTCCTGTTCCAGCGAAATGGTCATGAAGAATTGACGCAGCAAAAACACATCAAAAGCATTGGCGAAGAACAGTGGCACGATCAACGGCAGTAAGGTATCGATCCACCCGATCTTTTGAAAGATGACATACAGCGGGATCAGCCGAACCTGCCGCGGCAACATGATCGTCGACAGCAGCGCCAGGAATAGCAGGTTTATCCCCGGCGCCCGAAAACGCGAGAAACCATAGGCGACCAGCGACGACGAGAACAACATGCCGGCCATGCCAACAAAGGTAACGATCAGCGTATTCGCCAGATAACGATCAAAAGGCACGATAGTCAGCGCTTCTTCAAAGTTCCCCCATTTAATGTCAAGCACCTTCACCGGTGTCTGCGCCCTGCGCGGCAACTCGAATACCTCGTCCGGATTGGCTGGATCTACAAACAAGCCCATGCCGCCGGGGGCATTCTTGATTAGCGCCATCTCGGCAGTATCCCCATCCAGATCAACCTTGTAGAGCGGCTCCCGTTTGCCGTTCAACTCTACATGGACATGCGTCATCGGTATGGGGTTGAGCAGGTTTTGCCTGACTTGCGCCTTGCTCTTGAGCGCTGTTCCCAGCATATAAACCAGTGGCAGCAGAATCACGACAGCCCCGGCGCCCAGAATCAGAGTGGTGACGCCTTTGATCAGGGATTCTTGTCCGCGTAATCCTAAAGCCCAGCGCCCTTGGTCTTGAATGATCAGGTCCTCCCGCGCAATTCGCCTTCGTAATGCACCCACATCGGCGATGATTTGAAGACCAGTATCGTTAACGCGAGGATGATGACAAACAGCACCCAAGCCAGCGCGGAAGCATATCCCATCTCGAAGAACTTGAATCCGCTCTGATACAAGTAAATGTTGTAAAACAGGGTCGAGCGTACGGGTCCTCCGATTTCGTCGCCAACGGACGACGAGGCGATGTATGCCTGGGTGAAATATTGGAATGTCGCGATCAAGCCCATGATGAGGTTGAAAAAGATGACGGGGGACATCATCGGGATGGTGATGTTGAGGAATCGCCGGAACATATTGGCGCCGTCGACTTTTGCCGCATCATACATATCTGTCGGCACACTCTGCAACCCGGCCAGGTAAATGATCATCGTTTGCCCGACGCCCCAGAGGCTCATGATCACCAGCGAGAACAAAGCCCAATCCGGGTCATGCAGCCAGCCCGGTCCTTTAATGCCAAAGAGCTTGAGCGCGTTATTGATCACCCCGACCTGCGGATTGAAAATCACAACCCAGAGCAGCACAACAGCCACTCCCGTCAGCACTGACGGCAAAAAATAGAGTGTGCGCCAAAGCTTGACAAAGGGAATATCCTGATTGAGCAGAATCGCCAGAAACAAGCCAAAAGCAAGGCTCGCTGGCAAAGCCATCAAGGCAAAGGACAAGGTGACTTTGAGCGACTGCCAGAAGCGCGGATCATATACTAGATCGCCATAATTCTTCAATCCGACCCAAGTCGGGGATTCGATGATGTTGTAATCGGTGAACGAGAAATATAGTGATGCGGCCATTGGAATGAGCGTGAACAGAAAGAAGCCGGCGATCCAAGGCGAAACATACATATAAGCCGCCGCGCTTTCCCGCTTTTGCAGGCTCCAGCTGCTCAAGCCTAGAAGTCGCTGAATCAAACGTGCATCTCCAAAGCCGTCCGGCGCCAGCGAAACGATCTGCCGCGCTCTCGAAAATTCATGACCATGCCGCCCTCGCGAGCAATGCGGAAACAATGTAAAACAGGGTGAGCGATTCCGTAAATCTCCCACCCTGTCCAAACTGCTGCTTGAGATGTCTAGTCCGGCTTATTGGCTTTCCCAATATTCGTCCAGCAAGGCCTGAATGGTGGCATTGGCTTCGTCAAGGACGGCTTGCGCATCGGTGTTCTCTCCAGTGAGAATCAGGCTGTCAGCCAAGCCCATCGCATCTTCCACCCGTCCCCATTGTGGCGTCCAGGATTCGTGATTGGGGTCATCCAGGTAATTGATGGATTCGAAAATGACATCATAGTTGATGTCCGGGAATTTCGCTTCCAGCGCCGCCCGGAAGTCCTCCGCCACCGACATGCGCGCCGGGATACAGCCATAGATCAGGCAGACATCAATGATTTGCTCCGGCGACGTGAGCCACTTCATCACTTCCCAAGCCGCTTCTTTATTCTCGGAAGTTTCCGGAATGGTGAAGTTATCGGCATGCATCGTCGCTACCCGCGTTCCTACCGGGTTGAAGGGGACCGGAGCGATTTCAACATCAAAGTCGATCCCTTCAAAACCCAACTCGGTCAGATACCAGGTGTGGCTGTGGAACATGGCGATTAGGCCCCCATCGAGGGGCGTGCCAATGCCGGCGGATTCATAGGCGGCGATGCCGTCAATACCGGGGATAAAGTGATCGACATGGATGCCATCGCTGTACCACTGCAAGCCCCGGACCCAGTGTTCATTGTTGGCGATAGCGACCGTGTAATCCTCGTTGGTCGGGCTGCCGACTCTATCCGAGCCCCATGGCGCCACCTTTTCGCGGGCGCTTGTCCATGAATCGTCATAACCCCACTGCACGATATTCTCGGGGTCAAAATCAGGCGAGGTAGCATTGTTGCCATCGGCATCCAAGGTCAGCAGCATCGCTCGTTCACGCACTTCATCATAGGTCCAGCTGGTATCCATAAAGTCCGACGGGGGATATTCAACGCCTTCGGCATCAAAGAGATCGACATTGTAGAAGATGAACGACGGGAACAGACCCAGCGGCAAGCCCGTATTCACATGGGCATAGGCGTTTAGCCCCAGAGATGCCGGATAAAAGTCATTGGTGTCCAACTGATCCGCCTCGATAAAGGGAGTGATATCCGCCCAATTGTCGAGGAAGAGCGCGATCGTGCTGATACCATTGGGACCGACCAGATCCGGCGGATTGCCGCCCGCGATCATGGTTGTCAATTGATCTTCCGATGTATCGTGGGGAACAATAAAAAATTCTATCTGGATGTCGTCATGGCTGGAATTGAAGCGTTCTTGCAGCGCCATTTGCGGTTCAAACTGTTCGGGCGAGGTCCCGGTTCCCAATCCGACAAAGATCGTCACCGTTACTGGATCCTGGGCAATTACCGGGGAAACCAGCAAAAGCAAAAGAGCAGTTAGTAACTTGGCAGTACTCCAATTAATAATTGACATCGTTCAGCATTCCTTTTAATAGACTGGCTTGACAAGCAATTGTCAATAATCACTCTACTGTATTTGGGTTGGTCTGTCAAAACTGCTGGAAGCATGGACAGGGCAATCGCACCAGATTTTCTTAACCGCCGAGGACACCGAGAGTACCGAGGTTCAACCGCTTGCTTGTCAAAAAGGAGGCAATGTAGGGGCGACATAATATGTCGTCCGCTGCCGCTCTGGTTTGTGGTTTCGGGCAACATACAATGTCGCCCCTGCAGACCGTTGCTTTGGCGAAATTTGCACGTCTTAGTTGCGCTTGCTTCTGTATACTCGGTGGTTAAGATTTGCTTTGTTTTGCGCATTTCGACAACCGATGATTTGAAGGCGATTGCCCTGGGTCCCTGGCAACGTTAGTAAATCCAGCGCGCGATATCGATATCCTGCGCGGCCGCGAGCGCGGCCCGATCGCCAATGGGCAGCCAGAAGGGGGAATCAACAATGGCGACCTCGCGCTCGGCCGCGACTGCTGTGATGGCGTCAGTAAGTTCAAGTTCGCCGCGGCCGCTCTTTTGCAGGCGGTAATCAAAGACCTCGCTCCTCAGCTTATAGGCGCCGATGCTGCAGGCCGCGGGTCCGGGATAGGCGCCCGGTGGCGGCTTTTCGTCAATAGCGCGGAAGCCCCCAGCCTCATTCTGAAGGATCACGCCATAGCGGTGATAATCCGCGCGCATTGCCGCCAGGATGCCGAAACTCTGCTGGCTCAATTGGCGCAGGGACTCTTTACCATAGAGGTCGTCGCCATTGACGACGACGAATTCATCAGTTTTCAGGATATCGCGGCAGCATTGCAGGGCGTGGCCCGTGCCCAGCGGCGCTGGCGATTGCTCAACCAGAACATAGTCCGTGAAGAATGTCTGCTGAGCCATGTATTCGGCGATTTGGGCTTTGAGATAATGCACGACGACGAGCACGCGGTCGACGATATCGCGCAGGCTCAACAGGGACCAAGCCAAGATCGGACGGTCTTGCAGCGCTAGAAGCGGTTTCGGTGTATTGAAGGTCAAGGGGCGCATGCGTCTGCCGACGCCCCCAGCCAGGATTATGCCATCCATCGTCGCGGACGATTAGCGCAGTTCATTGTAATAGTCGGTATCGCCGTCTTCTTCTTCGGCGAATTCGCCTTCGCGGAAGGAAGGGATGATGGCGTCGTCATCGCCGTAGAGATCGCGGTAACTGCCGTAATCGTCGTCATCCAGATCATAGCCTTCGTCTTCGAGATCGCCATCTTCCAGGTCGAGGTCGACATAGTCTTCGATCAAGCTCTCGACATCGTCCAGCAATTCCTCGACATCATCAACGTCTTCCTCAAGCTCCCCCAAAGGCTCAGCGTCATCCAGGCTTTCGAGCGAGACCAACTCCGGCTCGTCCAACTCGGTGAGCAAGGAAAGCGCGGGATTCAAGTCCGGCGGTTGTGCCAGCGGCTCTTCCAGCGTCGCCTCTTCCAGGTCCTCAAACTCGCCCAGGTTCTCAAGCTCATCGATGGCGGCGAGCTCGGCCGGCGTCGGCTCTTCAAGTTGGTCCAGATCGCTCTGCGCCTGCCGCATCAGCATATCGATCAGCGAGGCGGCTTCCAGCCCTGATTTCTCGGCTGGAGTTTCTGCCTCATTCCCGTTTGGCAAAACGCCTGACAACATCTTTCCACTCCCTTCGCCAGGCTCAAGCCAGCGTCCCCTGTACTATAGCGCAAAACAGCGAGTGTAACCGCAAATCCTTCGTTAATTCAGGGTGAAAGGCGGTGGCGAGCAGATGCCCTTGACGCACAGCCACGATCCGCCCGTCATCCAGGCGCGCCAGCACATCGACGCCCTGGGCGACAGCGGTGACGACCGGCGCGCGTATGAAGACGGCGTGGAAGGGCTCGGGGCTCAAACCGGCGATCTTGAGGTCGGTTTCGAAGCTGTCGATCTGCCGGCCGAAGGCATTGCGATCGACGGCGATATCCATCGCGCCGAGGATCGGCTGTTCCTCGATGCCGATGTCCTTCGCCAGGAAGATCATTCCCGCGCAGGTGCCCCAGGTTGGTTTGGCCCGCGCAAATTTCCGCAGCGGCGTCATCAAGCCATATTCGGTCGCCAGCTTGCCGATGGTCGTGCTTTCGCCGCCGGGGATGATCAAGCCGTCGAGGTCCTCCAGTTGATGGGGCAGGCGCAGCTCCGCCGCCGTGACATCGAGCTGCCGCAGCATCTTCACATGCTCAATGAAAGCGCCTTGCAAGGCGAGTACGCCGATTTTCATGTTGAATGAATGTATCCTTGATCGGGCTGAAGCCGCGGCGCCATTATGCTCTCGATTTACGCGAGACTCAAGACAACACTTCAACGCGGATCAAACGGGCGAGGCTCTGCCCGATGATGCGGAATTCCCGCCCCAATTTTAGCTGCATCGGTCCTTCAAATGGCGCGACGTGGATGACATCGCAGATACAGCCCGGCACGAGCCCCAAAGCCTCGACATATTGCAACCGGTCGATTTCTCGCGTGGTCAGCCTGGTGACGCGCACCCGGGCGCCCGCTTCCACGTTTGCGAGGAAGATGTCCGTCGCTGGCGGCAGCGCGCCGCTCGCGTCCGGGATCGGCTCGCCATGCGGGCAGGCTCTCGGCTGATTGCTCATTTCGAACATGCGCTGGACAACCGCCTCGCTCAAACCCTGGCAGAGGCGCTGCGCCTCTTCATACACTTGCAACCAGTTGAGCCCCATGACTTGCACGAGAAATACTTCGGCGATGCGTTGGTAGCGGATATGCTTCAAGGCTTCAATACGCCCGGCATCGGTGATGGCGACGCCTTGGTAGGGCTTATGCTCCAGCAGCCCCTGCTTGCTCAGGCGGTTGACCATGCGGTTGACGGCGGGCGGGCTGACGAAGAGCAGATCAGCCAATTGCGAGGTGCTGACGTAATCAGGCTGTTGCGGCTGCCGATCAATGAAACGATAGATCTCCGCCAGGTTGGCGCGCATCTTGCTGCTGAGTTCGCTGGGCATGGGATTCACCGCCGCCGGTTCGCCAAAGGCATGACGCGGATTACAAGCCGTGCTCAAGGCGAGTGATTAAGCGTTCCGGCAGGTTGTAATCCAGCATGCGGCGTTGCACCGCGCGGATATTGTAAGGGATGCGCCGATGCTCGAATACGCCGCTGGTCATATCAAGAATGCCATAAGCGGCATCGGGATTTTGATCGCGCGGCTGGCCAATGCTGCCCGGATTGATGATCTGCCTCTGGCCATTAAGCGCGCGCGCCTCATTATATTTTGGCAGGTTGGATTGCGCATTGCCCGACTCATCGGGCAGGGTGTAGATGACCGGTTGATGGGTATGCCCGACGAAACAATAGGGCGTCTCAAAATGCGGGAAATTCAAAGTGGCGATCGCCGGCTCGAGTATGTATTCCCAGATCGGCTCGCGCGGGCTGGCGTGCACCAAAGTATAATCGCCGATCACAAAGGTGACGGGCAGATGTTCGAGGAAACGGGTATTTTCCGCGGTCAAGGTCGCCTGCGTCCATTCCGCCGCGCGCCGGGCATCGGGATTAAAGGTCTTGACATCCAGCCGATTCAGCGCCGCCCAGTCATGGTTGCCCGCCAGGCAAAGCTGGGGCAGCGTTTTCAAAAGCTCGACGCATTCGTTGGGGTCCGGTCCATAACCAACTACATCGCCCAGGCACCAGACAAAATCCCATTGTCCCTCGCAGTGTTCCAGCACGGCTTCGAAAGCGGTGACATTGGCGTGAATATCGGAGATGACCAGGATTCTCATTTGAGTGTTTTCGCGCTAGTTTTACCCCTGCATCTTATCATGTTTGGGGGGCGCTGGCGATATGCGGGCGCCTGACGGCAAAGCGCCGCTTGGCATACGGACTGCCCCAATTTGATACGCAACTGCCAAGCTGAAAACAACAAAATCGCCACCTTTCCTTTGCCCCCAGTAACTCCAAGTAAGTAATTGAAATCTTGCTATTCTGCGAATTGTAGGGGCCTTGGTCCGCTGTGTCTACGCGCAGCGCTGAAACGCCCGAAAAGGGAAACATCTAATCGGCTTTCTCTATACTCTCTCTGTGTTCTCTGTAGTTAGTTTTGTTGCATGACTTACTTGCGGTTACTCCTGCCAAATATGCATCACGATAATCCGCTTTTGGGCGATATGCTGTAAAGTATTATGAGAGAAGAGACCCCCAGACTGCAGGAGCGAAAGCATGTTTTTTGAATTGCGTGTTTATCCACTGAAGCCCGGCAAAGCCGAAGCATTTGTCAAATACATGGATGAAGAGATCATCCCCTATCAGCTCTCCAAGGGCATGACTATATTGGGGTCCTTCCTCAATGACTCGGCGGATACCTATGTTTGGATTCGCCGATTCGCAAGCGAGGCGGAAAAAGTCGCTCTTTACGATGCGGTATACAATAATGACTACTGGCGGAACGAAGTCGGTCCCAAGCTCCCTGACCTGATGGACGGCGCGGGTATAGAAGTTACAATCCTGAAGGCGACGCCGCGCTCATTCATGCAATAGCTGCGCTGGCTCACGGGTATTTTACCGAATATGGAGAAGGAATTATGCGCGAACATTACCTCGACGACAGCGTCATACAACCATTTTGGGACAATTCCATCGAGCCGCGCCTGGAGATCGAGAGCGGCGATGTCGTCGTTTTCGATTGCCAGGAAGCCAACGGGCAAATCCAGCCCGACTGGACCGTTGCCGATTATGAACAAGTGGATCGCAGCAGGATCCACGCGCTAAACGGCTCGGTGTGGATCAAAGGCGCTGAGCCCGGCGATGCGCTGGAAATCGACATCCTCGATATGCGGCACAAGGGCTGGGGCTGGTCGGCGCATCGACCGGGCATGGGTTTGCTGCCGGAAGACTTCGATTACTCCTATCTGCATCACTGGCGCATCGAGGGCGATACCATTTCTTCAACCGAACTCGACCATATCAGCCTGCCCTTTGAGCCGCATCCGGGTGTGGTGGGCGTGGCGCCGCGGGAAGCGGGGCGCTTCAGCACCTTTCCGCCGCGGGCGAATGGCGGCAACCTCGATGTCCGCGATATGACCATCGGCTCGACCGTATGGCTGCCGGTGCTCGTCCATGGCGCGCTCTTCGCCACCGGCGACTGTCATGCGGCGCAGGGGCAGGGCGAGGTCTGCGTGACCGGCATCGAAGCGCCGATGATCGTGACGATGCGCTTTAAGCTGCTCAAAGGCCTCAACTTGCCGGAGCTGCAATTGCGCCGTCCCAGCCCAATGAGCAAGCTCGATACACAGGGCTGGCATATCACAACCGCGCATGGACCCGACCTGATGGAGAATGCCAAGAACGCCCTGCGCTACATGATCGACTGGCTGGTGGAGCATCAGCGGATGAGCCGCAGCCAAGCCTATATTCTGTGCAGCGTCGCCGGCGACTTGAAGATCAGCGAGATCGTCGACGCGCCCAATTGGGTGGTCTCTTTCCACATGCCCCTGGCCGCCTTTACCGAAACATAACACCGTCTCAGTGCCCCGAATGCGTATCAAAACGCGGCCGCTAGCGATTTTTCAGCCACATCAGCCAATAGATCGGACGGCTAAGCAGCCACATCAGCAGCATCGGCGCAATGCCATATTGCTTGCGGCAATAGACCAGCATGTCCCGAAAGAAGATCCGCGTGGCGAAAAAGCTGCGCGTCGAAGACTTCTCGTGATGCCTGATCCGCGCCGCCGCCAAGAAACGGCATTTTCTCGTCAACTTCCGCGCGAGACTGTCCTCGGGGAAGTAAAGCAGCAAGTCTTCGTCCAGCAAGATGTCCTCGCGCCGCATCATCGAGCAGGAACCGGGCATGACGTCTACATCGCGGTCGCTAAGCCGATCCCAATCGGCATAGAATTGCCTGTCCCGGGACTGACGCTTCCATGAAGGCAGCAGATAGCCCAGTACGCTGTGATTCAGCAGGAGCTGCGGATAGCTCGTCTGGCTCGAGCAGGTGAGTTGAACCCTGCCATCGGGATAGCGCATTTGCGCGGTGACGCCGGCGTAATCCGGGTTCTCGCGCAGGAAGCGGTGCATCAAGGCGAGGGCATCGGGCGCCGCTTCCGTATCAGGATTGAGCAGCAGTACGACATCGCTTGCCGCCGCTCGAATGCCGATATTGTTGCCGCCGCAGAACCAGGTGTTCAGCGATTGCGCCAACAGTCGAACCTCGGGGAACTCCGCGCGGACCATATCGGCGCTGCCATCGGACGAGGCATTGTCCACCACGATGATTTCAAGTTTCAAGCCTTCACTCGTCCGCAGCGAAAGCAAGCAATCCCGCAGCAGATCGCGGGTGTTGTAGCTGACGATGACGACCGATAGATCGGGCATCCGCGGATATCCCTCGTGGCGGCTTCTCCGGTCAACTTAGCACAAAGGTTGCCAGATGCAAGTCAACACTCGCTGCGGAACATGCTCGTTGCGAAAACCTAGGGGCGAGCCTTGGGCCTCCCATTTATCCCGAGAAGGCTTCCGTTCGCGGGAGTGGTGAAAATTGAGGACATGGCAGCAAATAACCTTGACTCAGGAAACAGTAAATGTAGGGGCGAGCCTTGGGTCGCCCGCATCAGGTTCTCCGGACAGGCGGGATTATATCCTCGTAATTCACCACTGCCCCGTTCACGCCGACTGGTTTTATCACCGCAACTCCGATAGCATTGCTCATGACTTTGCAAAGGGTTTAGGGAGAGTGACAATGAGATTCGGCGTTGTGTTTCCGCAAACGCAATTGGGCGCGGACCCGGCGGTACTGCGCGATTTTGTCCAAGCGGCCGAGGGAATGGGTTACCATCACCTGCTGGCTTATGACCATGTGCTGGGCGCCAACCCCGATCGCGAAGGCTGGGGCGGGGGCCGACCTTACGATTACAAAGATATGTTCCATGAGCCTTTCACGCTCTTTTCCTGGATGGCGGGCTTGACGGAAACGATCGGTTTCATGACCGGCGTCTTGATCTTGCCGCAGCGGCAGACCGCGCTGGTGGCGAAGCAGGCGACCCAGCTCGATTTGCTCTCCGGCGGTCGTTTCCGCATGGGTGTCGGCATCGGTTGGAACGAGGTGGAATACACATCGCTCGGCTACGATTTCAAGACGCGCGGCGCCCGCGTCGAAGAACAGATCCTCATCCTCCGCGAGTTATGGACGCGTGAGCTGGTCAATATCGAAGGCAAATTCGATACCATCGACGATGCCGGCATCAATCCCTTGCCGCAGGCGCCGATTCCGATCTGGATCGGCGGTTATGCCGATGTGGTTTTGCGGCGGGCGGCGCGCTTGAGTGATGGCTATGTGGCTCAGGAAGGCGCGCCGGAACTGGCAAAGCCGCTTTGCGACGCCTTCTGGGCTTATGCCGAAGAAGCGGGCAGAGCCGAGCAAGTCGGCTTGCATACGCGGCTGGCGACTGAGAATACGCCCGAGAGTGAATGGGAAGCCCATATCGAAGGCTGGCAAGGCAACAGCGTGACCGAACTCGCCGTCTATCCCCACGGTGAAAAACTGGACGAGTATCTCGCCCAGTTGCGACGCTTCAAGGAGACTTTCGGCTTTTAGCTGATGCGCCCGACCCCGCCTCTAAGCTTGCGGCTCGCCCTCCGTTATATTAGCCGGCGCCTCTTCCAAAGCGCGATGTTTGTGCTGGGCGTCGCCCTGGGGGTCGGCGTGGTCATCGCCATTGATATCGCCAACGAATCGGCCGGCCGCGCCTTCAGCCTGAGCAGCGAAAGCCTGGTCGGCAGCGCCACGCATCAGATCGTCGGCGGACCGAACGGCTTCCCGACCAAAGTCTATACAGACCTGCGCATCAAGCAAGGCATCAAGCTCAGCGCGCCGGTGGTCACGGAATTCCTCCGCGTCGCCGGCAGCGATCAGGCTTTGCGCTTGCTGGGCGTCGATCCGCTGGTGGAAGCGCCCTTCCGCGCCTACCTGGCGGCCGAAGACGATGAAGTGAATGTCGCGGCGCTGAACCGCATAATCGCCGAGCCGGGCGCGGTTGTCATCAGCGAGTCCCTGGCCGGGCGTCTGGCGCTCAATGTGGAAGACAGCCTGCAACTCAGCGCCGGCGGCATTTTCAGCGCGGCCCGCCTGGTCGGCCTCTTGAAGCCCGAGAATAGTGCCAGCCGTCAAGCGCTGGACGACCTCATCATCAGCGATATCGCTACGGCGCAGGAAATAGTTGGCATGAGCGGGCGCCTCAGCCGCATTGATCTTATCCTGGACGCCGACGAGGTCGAATCTCTTAGCGCAGCCCTGCCAGTTGGCATCAGACTGGTCGATGTCAAGCAAGAGAATTCCCTCGACCAGATGATCGCCGCCTTCGAGCTCAACCTGCAGGCGATGAGCTTGCTGGCGCTGGTGGTCGGGCTTTTCCTCATATACAACACGGTCAATTTAAGTGTGGTGCAGCGGCGGGGCACTATCGGCATCATGCGCTCGCTGGGCACGACCCGCGGGCAGATCTTCCGTTTCATCCTGCTGGAAGCCTTCCTGCTGGGCTTGGTCGGCACAGCGCTCGGTTTGGCGCTGGGTATCATCTTCGGGCGCGGTACGGTGGCGCTAGTCTCACAGACCATCAGCGATCTCTATTTCAGCGTCAATGTCCAGCGCATCAGCATTCCGCCGCTGACCTTGCTGAAAGGCGCGCTGATCGGCATCGCGGCGAGTTTGCTGGCGGCCGCCTTGCCTTCTTGGACGGCGACCCGCACTCCACCGGCCGGCGTGATGAAACGCTCGAACGAAGAAGCGACGGCTCGGCGCTTGCTGCCGATGATGACAGCCGGGGCGGTCGCTTTGAATCTGCTGGGCTTCATCTTGCTGGGCGCGCCCGAAAGCCTGACGCTGGGTTTTGCCGCGCTGCTTTGCATAATAGTCGGCGGCGCGCTGTTTACGCCGCTGGCTCTCGTATTGGCAATGCGTCTGCTCTCCCGCCCGAGCGAGGCGCTGTTTGGCGTGCTGGGGCGGCTGGCGGCCCGCGCTGTCATCCGCTCGCTGAGCCGCACGGGCTTGGCGGTGGCGGCTTTGACCGTCGCCGTCAGCGTCATCGTCGGCGTCAGCGCCATGATTGGCAGTTTCCGCCTGACGGTCGCCGATTGGCTGGAGACATCGCTGGGCGCGCAAATCTACGTCTCGCCGCCGCTCTTCGCCTCGAACAACGCCAGCGTCGATGTCGACATCGCCGTGAAAGCGATCGCCCTGGATGTGCCCGGCGTGGCTGCGGCATCGTCGGCGCGGCATGTGGTTGTCAGCGCGCCGGATTATCCCGATCTGCCGCCGGTCAATCTCCTCGCCAGCGATTTCGATATCGCCGGGGACAAGCGCCGTTTCAAATGGACTGATGTGCCTGTCGAAGCGCATCAGGCCGCGCTGAACGCCGGCCAGGTCATGGTCAGCGAGAGTTTCGCCTTCCGCCGCGGCCTCGACCAGCAGCGCAACAAGATCACCCTGGATACCGAAGCCGGCGCTCAAACCTTTCAAGTTTTCGGCGTCTACTACGATTACAGCACCGATCAAGGCACGGTCTACATCGCGCGCTCGGTATACGACCGTTACTTCGCCGACCCCTTCATCAGTTCGCTGGGCATCTTCACCAGCGCTGACGCCGACGTCGATGCGGTCATCGGGGATTTGCGCGCGCGCTATGCCGATTATGACTTGCTGGTGCAGGACAACGCCAGTTTGCGCGCGGGCGCCCTGGAGGTCTTCGACCGCACCTTCGCCATCACCATCGCCTTGCGCCTGCTGACCACGCTGGTGGCTTTCATCGGCATACTGGCGGCTTTGATGGCGCTGCAACTGGAGCAGGCTCGCGAATACGGACTGATGCGCGCGACTGGTATGACGGCGCGTCAACTGACCCAGTTCGCCCTGATTCAGACCGGGCTGATGGGTTTGGTCGCCGGCCTGCTGGCACTGCCGATCGGCTTGCTGACATCCCTGGTCTTGACGCATGTCATTAACCTGCGCTCCTTCGGCTGGACGATGGAATTCGCTCCGCAGCCGTCGCAATTGCTTGAGGCGCTGCTGGTGGCGCTGAGCGCGGCGCTGCTGGCGGGGGTCTATCCAGCCCTGCTGCTGGGTCGGCTCAAGCCAGCCGAGGCGCTTCGCCGGGAGTAGGTTAAATTCACCACAGAGGCAAAGAAGTAAGCGCAACTAAGTCCTGCAAATTTCGCTAAAGCCACGGTTTGTAAGGCTTGATTGCTATTGCAAAACTGGCGCCGATATGTGGAAATATTCTGCATGACACCCCACAGAAATGAGACTATATCACAAATTCCGTTCTGTTTCGCACACAGCGTCACCCCCTCTCCCCTTGTGGGAGAGGGGGCCGGGGGGTGAGGGTGTAGTGGTCCTCAAATATTGGACACGCCTTGTAGGGGCGACTCTGTGAGTCGCCCGTGGAAGCGACATGTGTTAAAAATGGGGCGGTTTACGTCCAAAGATCGAACAGGTGCTGATGGTGTTCAGCAAAAGCGAAATCGAACAATTCCGAACCGAGGGCTGGGTCGCCAAAGACGACTTCTGGTCCGATCGCGAAGTGCGAGCTATGCGCCTGGAACTGACGCGCCTCAAAGCCGTCGGCTTGCTGCGCAATGTCGCCACCGACGGCGATGGCTCAACGCCGGCATCGGATAAAATCAACTTGCAGCTCTGTCCGATGTTCCCGCACAGCGACCTGTACCGCGCGATGCCCTTCGCCGAGAAAGCGATCGACGCCGTGCGGCAGTTGATCGGCGACCCGGTAGTCCTGCATCTGGACCAGGTCTTCCTCAAGCCAGGCAAGCAGGGCCTGGGCACAAACTGGCATCAGGACAACGCCTATTTTCAGATCGACGATCCGCTGAAAGGCACGGCCATGTGGACGGCGGTGCATGAAGCGACGATAGCGAACGGCACGATCCACGTCATCCCGGGCAGCTACCGCGTCCAGTATGAGCACAGTCGCGATCCCTTCAGCGACCATCATATCCGCTGCTATCCGCCGGAAGACGAGGCGATCGCGATTGAACTGCCGGCTGGCGGCGTCGCCTTCTTCGCTTATGGCGTGGCGCATTGCACGCTGGCGAATACCACGGATAAGGAGCGCGCCGGCCTGGCGCTGCATTTCATCAATGGCGCGCTGGACGCGACCGCGAAAAGCGGCTTCCCCCTGGGCAAGCGACCCTACCTCACCGGCGAGGCGGCCAGCGGCGGGCTGAATGAGCATGGCTTGGTCATAGCGGGGACCTGGGAACGCGAAGTCGAGGCGATATTAGCATCTGGTTGAGAGCGCCGATGTCTTATCGCCCCAGAACAACCTTGCCCAGCATAATCTGGCCGAGGCGGAACATGTCGGTGCGCGAGGTCATGTCCAGGCTGATCGGCGTCACAGAAATCACCTTGTCATTCAGCAGGGCATAGACATCGCTGTCTGGCTCGGCCGCGGCCGGATTGCTGTTGTACTGGTAGCCGAGCTTCGCCGAATCATGCAGCGCCAGCCGTTCCGGGCGAGTGGGCCAATAGACGCGCCGCCGCGACAACCGGGTCAAGCGCCACTCGGTTTCGCCTGTCGCGCCCCAGGGCACATCGATTTTCAGCACATCGACATCATCGGGCAGAGCCGGGTGATCCATCAGCCAACTGCCGATTTGCCGGGCGAAATCCGCCGCGATGCTGAAATCGACATCGTTGGAATGGCTCAGATGCAGATCGGTCGGCGTCTGCAAGCTGACGGCGATGGACGGGATGCCGAGGCTGGCGCCCTCAAGAGCCGCGCCGACCGTGCCGGAAATAGTGACGCCGTTGCCGGTGTTCTCTCCGTAGTTGATGCCGGAGACGAGCAGCGCCGGCTGCCCCTCAGCCAGTTCGAGCACGGCATGCTGCACAGCTTGCGCCGGCGTGCCATCCACCGCGTAAGCCAGGCAATCCCCACAGTCTATAGGCGCTTCGTAGGGGAAGATGCGCCCCTCGCTGTAATGCGGCATGCTGCGCCCCATGCCGGACTGCTGCTCGCGCGGGGCAGCCACCAGCAGGCGTCCGACATCCCGAAAAGCCTTCACAGCTGCCCACAAGCCCGGCGAGCGTATGCCATCGTCGTTGGTGAACAATATGGTTGGCTTGGCGGAGTTTTCCATCAGGATAGTCCTGTCTGAAGTCTAGGCGGTCGAAATAACTCCTTAGCCTATGTCATGGATCTTAAGTGGGCAAGTCCCTATGTTACGGGCGGATTAGGGGAGTATTATGTCGCGATGATGAAGGGCGGTCGTGTAAAAGAAAGAACCTGCTAGAGTGTGACAATTCCAGAGTGGTGTCAAAGGTATTACTACAGTCCTACCACTCATCCTGAACTCGTTTCAGATTTACTGTTGCCAACCTTATTGATACATGGTATCAATAAGCGTATAAATGATACATAGTATCAATAAAACGCCAGGTTGGTTGCCTCATGCCCAGCAAAACGATCAATCCCGAAGACTGGCTGGCCGCGCTCGATGCGAGCGGCTTCCGTGTGACAACAGTTCAGCAGACCTTGATCGATATCTTCGTGCACAGCGAGTATCCGCTGAGCGCCGAGCAGGCCTGGGATGCCGCCCGTCAGTCGCGCCCCAAAACCGGCCGAGCGACGGTCTACCGCATGGTCGAGAAGCTCGAAAACCTGGGCTTAATACGCCGCGTTCATGGGTATCAGGGCTGCAGTCACTTCGTACCAACCCTGCCTGAACTAATGATGCTGTTCATCTGCCTGGATTGCGGACGCGCGGATTACCTCGACAGCCAACCGCTGGACGATCTGATTCAGCACAGTGAACATACCAGCGGGCATCACATCACCGACAGTCGATTGCAACTTTTCGGCGCCTGCGCGGATTGCCAACACAACGCTTAAGAAATGAGGAGAAAGAATACGATGAATTTGCCAGTCGACTGGGGAACATTGTGGCTAGGCGGTTTTTGCCCGGTGGGGGCGCTGGGTGGTTTGCCAGTGCGCGGCGCGGATTATGCCGCCCATCCACCGCTGGATGATTTGCTGACCCTGCCTCCTGACACAACCTTACAAGCCGATGTGACGCTTGAGTCGGCCGAAGAGACGTGGTCGGAGCGCTTGGGCGGCGCAATGGTTGTGCTGGCCCGCGATGCCTACCGCGCTCGCCGCTTGCTGCATCAGGCGGCCGGTATTCAGCCAGGCGAATGGGTCGGTATCCCGGCGAATGCCAGCCATGACTTGGCGGAGTCGGTCAAACATCATAAGGCGCTGCCGCGCTTTCTGGACTTTGACGCGCATCTGCGGCTCGCGACGTCCTGTACGCGCTTCACCTGGGCGCAGGTGCTGCGCGGGTTGTGGCAGCCGCAGAACGCTACCTGGCTCGACTGCGCTGACACCCTGCCTATTCCCGGCGCGGCCGAGCGCTCGGCGGTGACGCTTTACGGCTTGCATCTGCCTGATGTTGATGACCGCCCCGGCGCGCTGCTGGCATTCAGTGATGAGGCGCTCTATGCAGAGGTGAAAGCATTGCGTCGACCGGCCGACTGCCCGAACGCAGCACAGGCATTAGCGCAGTGTGAACGTCTGCCAGAACTGGCGGAGCGGCAAAGCGCGAATCTGGCGGAGGCGCGGCGCGGTCTGCGTGAAGCCGCCGGGCTAGCGACGCACGAGCCCAACAGTCTGGCGCTGGCGACCGCAGTCGCCGTACAGATTCCGCCGGAGTGCGATGTCGCCACGTTTTACGCCTATGTTGAACAGGAAAATACACCCGTGCGCTGGCTGCCACAGATTCAGCCTTTGCATTATGCCGCGCTCCGTGCTGACGGCGCGCCGGATCACCGGGCAACGGCGGCGAACCTCGCCCGCTGGTTGTACGTCCCGGTGGGGCCAGATTACACCGTTGAGGAAATCAAACACGGTGTGTTGGGCATCGTCAAAGCGGCGGAATATCTCGGTGTGCGCTGGCGCAGCAATCCAGCCCATGCTGTCGAGTACGCTGCCTTGATGGATCAAACTTATGGCGCCGGGCATGATGCCTACCGCCCGTTGTTTGCGCTGGATAGAGCCTTCGCAGCGGGAGATTAGCCATGCGGTTGATCGCCATCACCGGGATGCTGCATCAGCCAAAAGCCAGGTTCACGCAGGCGCTCATTAAAGTGTTGTCTGCCGAAACTGACCGCCTCGCGCTGCTCGACAATAGCGATGTGCCGCTGGCGATCAATGGGGTAACGCGCCAACGGCTGGCGGGCGGCTGTGTCTGTTGTTCGCTGGCGCCGACGCTTATCTCGAAGCTAGGGCGACTGGATGCCGATTATGCGTTGCTGCCTGTCTCAGCGCTGGCAGACCCGGGGGAGCTGGCGTCAATCCTGGATAGTTTACGGAGTGAACGCACTCAGATTACAACAGTGTCCCTCATTGATGCTCAGACTCAGACACGTAACCCGTATCTGACGCGGAAACTAGAGTCCAGTAGCGACTTTCATGTTTATGAGCCATTTGCATTCTCGGAGACTATGCATGCCGCGATAGGCCTGCTGTTGTAAGGAAGCGGATGTTGCATCTCTGTACGAAAACGACAATTCAATAGAGGAGGCTGAAAAATGATGAATGCAGTTGAAACACGAGTTCCCGTTACTGTGCTGACTGGCTTTCTGGGCTCAGGCAAAACCACGCTGCTCAACCGCATCCTGACCGAAAATCACGGCAAAAAAATCGCGGTGATTGAGAATGAATTTGGTGAGGTCGGTATCGATAACGATCTGGTCATTGGCGCGGAAGAAGAAATCTTCGAGATGAACAATGGCTGTATCTGCTGCACTGTGCGGGGTGATTTGATTCGCATCCTCGGTCATCTTATGAAACGTCGCGACAAGTTCGATTACATCATGGTCGAAACCACCGGCATGGCCGATCCGGGACCCGTCGCGCAAACCTTTTACGTCGATGACGACATGCAGCAGAAGCTCCATTTGGACGCGATCGTCACGCTGGTCGATGCCAAGCATATCTGGGAACACATTGACGACAGCGACGAGGCCAAAGAACAGGTTGCCTTTGCTGATGTAATCCTGCTCAACAAGATTGATCTGGTCGCCCCGGAAGACCTCGAGAAGCTCGAAGTCCGCATCAAAAGCATGAACAGCATGGCGAAAATCTACCGCAGCCGCGATGCGCTGGTCGAGATGGACAAGATCTTGAATGTGGGCGGCTTCAACCTCGACCGAGCGCTGGAAATCGACCCGAAGTTCATGGAGCCGGAATACCCGTTTGAATGGTCGGGGATCTATGACCTGAACACCGGGACTTACGAATGGGTGATGGGCGAAGGACCCGACCCGGCAATGGGCGCCGCGCTCTTGCCCTTGGCGAATACGGGATTAGCGGCGAAGGAAGCGACACTGATGGACGCGGTACTGACCTTCTCTGAAGATGAGCAGGCGATAGAGGCAGGCGAAAGGATGCGCCTCGGCAAAGGACAGCACAACCAGCTCGTGCTGAACGAAAGCGGTGAGACCGTCTTCAATTTTGCGATCAAACAGCCGGGCTACTATATGCTGTTCACCGAACATCATCCCGATGAATTCGACGCGCACTTGTGCGGCGCGGAGTCCACGCTTGACCCACTCGAGGATCGTGAGTACAAGCCCGATCATGAACACGACGAAGAAGTGACTTCCGTTGGCATCACCCTCCCCGGCGATCTTCAGTTGGACAAGCTCAATGGCTGGCTCAGCCAGCTGCTGCGCGAACAGGGACAGGACATCTTCCGCATGAAAGGCGTGTTGAGCGTGCGCGGTTGGGATCAGCGCTACGTATTTCAGGGGGTGCATATGCTCTTTGATGGCCGCCCTGATCGTCCCTGGGGGAGCGAACTGCGTCATAACAAGTTGATCTTTATCGGGCGCAACCTGGATCGGGCTGCGCTGGAAAACGGCTTCCGCGAATGTCTCGCATCATGATGCAGCGCAAGCGCAAGTCTAGGCCAGCACAGCCATCGCTCAAGGCACTATGGCGTACCAACATTGACGATCATCCGATTGGGCTGGCCTGGTCGCCTGATGGCAAAAACTTGGCAGTTGCGGGCGTGTCCGGCCCAATCACGCTCTTCAATGGCGCGGATGGCGTGGTTCAGCACAGGCTGCCCGGTCATGTCCTCGATACAATGGCAATTTCCTGGCGCAAAGACAGCCGTCTTCTCGCTAGCGTCGGGCAAGACGGCAAGGTACGGCTCTGGGATGCCGAGACAGGAACGCAGGTGTCTGAAATGGCCGGCGGGGCGAGCTGGGTGGAGCGCATCGCTTTCAGCCCGGTGGACGATTGGCTGGTGTCAGCCGCCGGGCGCAAACTGCGTCTGTGGAACAGCAGCGGGGAGTTGATCCGCGAATATCCCGATGCGAACAGCACGATTACAGACATCAAGTGGCGCCATGACGGCAGACAGTTCGCCATCTCCGCCTACAATGGGGTTGTGCTCTATGACCCAAATGAGGCGGAACCACTGCGCCGTTTCCAATGGCAGGGTTCGACGCTCACTTTGGAATGGAGTCCCGATGGCAAATACATAGCCACTGGCGACCAGGACTCGACGGTGCATTTCTGGATCGCCGATACCGGGAATGATCTGCAAATGTGGGGCTACGAAACGAAGGTGCTGGAACTGGCATGGAGCTTCAATAGTCGCTATCTGGCGACCGGCGGCGGGACTCAGGTAGTGATCTGGGATTGTTCCGGCAAGGGGCCAGAAAAGACTCGGCCGATAATGGTAGAAGGACATCAGCACCTCATCAAGCATCTGGAATTCCAGCGACAGGGCATGCTGCTGGCATCTGGCGGCAATGACGGTCTCCTGGCGATCTGGAGAGTTAAGAAGAAGAAAGCCGCTTTGTTGGCCGATGCGGTGTTCAAAGCGCCGATTGCCAGCCTGGCTTGGGCGCCGGATGATCGCTGTATCGCGGTGTCAGATGAGAATGGTACCTTGTCGATAGCGGCAGTGCAGCGATTATGAGAAACGTGTTTCATGTGCAATATTCCCCCCTCGCACACCGCCTAAAATAGTCGCCCTGAGTGATGTCTGAACGAGAAGCCGTAGGAGTCGGACGGCTTTTTTGTTTGACAGGTTCCTTCACTGCGCTGTCCCGGTGTGGTGAGGGTTGTGCTCACCCGCGCCGGACCACCTGATTCACTTTGCTGTTGAAAGATTCTTGGGTCCCTATCTATAATCCGTGTCGCACTTAGTATCTACCCGTTATCATACGCCCAAGAGATTGCCTGAAATGGCCGACGTCTCTCCTCTGACGATTCAATATCTAGCGCTGCTCAAGCAGCATTTGCCAGAACTGACCTTTCACGACGCCCGGCTCCTGCCGGCCTCCGGTCAGTTCAACCACGTACTCAGCCTCGATGAGCGCTGGATATTCCGCTTTCCCAAGAGCGTCCATGTCGCGGCCGATCTGGCGCATGAGCTTGAAATTCTGCCGCGCTTGCGCGGGCGGCTGCCGCTGCCCATCCCTTCGCCTGCCTTCAGCGCCACGGATGACGAGACTGGCTCTACGCTATTCATGGGCTACGCCATGCTGCCGGGTCAACCCTTGCTCCGTGAGCGTTTCGCCCAACTGCAAGCGAATACGGACCTGGTCGCGCGAATCGCCCGGGATCTTGCGGATTTCCTGCTGGCGCTGCATGCGATCCCAGCCGCCGAAGTAGGCTTGGCGGACGCGGCAGAAGACGGGCGGGCTGTCTGGACGCGCTTCTATCATGCTTTCCGCCAAGACTTGTACCCGCACATGCGCCCGGACGCGCGCGCTGCCGTGAGCCAGGATTTTGAAGCGGCCTTGGCTGACGCGCGCCTGTGGCAATATGACAACTGCTTGATTCATGGCGACGTGGGCGCGGGCAATATCCTGTTTCAGGACGGGCGCGTCAGCGGCATCATCGACTTCAGCTTCTGTAATATCGGCGACCCGGCTCAAGACCTTGGCGCGCTGCTATCCAGCTATGGCGAGGACTTCCTTGCCCTGTTGCTGGCTTATTATCCGGCTTTGCATGACTGCCTGCCCCGCGCCCGCTTCTATTGCCGGCAATACGCCTTGGAGCAAGCGTTCTTCGCTCTGCGCGATAATGACCAGGCTGAATTTGAAGATGGCATTGCCAACTATCGTTAGCGGCAATCGGCGTCGAGCCAAATAGAGGCTTTCGCCGGCAATTACACTTGGCGCAACTATGCTATAATTCCTGGTGATTTGCTTGGCGAACATCTTAACCGGGACCGATATGGCGGAAATCAGCCTGCGGGCGTATCAGGACAGGATGGCGAACCTCGCTGCGGATGAGCGCTTCGACGAAGTCATCGCCCACGCCCGCCATATTCTCAAGGCTTATCCGAAGAATCTGCGCACTTATGAGCAGTTGGGCAGCGCGCTCTTTGCCATGGGACGCTGGGCGGAGGCGGCCGATCTGCTGCGGCGCCTGCTGGCCGCGCAACCGCAGGATTTCGCGACGCACTCGCGTCTGGCGCAATCATATCAACACCTGGAGCAGGTTGACCGCGCCATCTGGCATGCCGAGCGCGCGCTGGACCACAAACCGAATGACGCGGGCACAATCGCTCTGATACGCGACTTATACCGCCAGCACCGCCATGAAGAGATCGAGCGCCTGCAGATGACCGCGGGGGCTCTCGCCCAACAGCATATCCGCGGCAATCTGTTGGCGGAAGCCTTGGACACGCTGGACGCGGCGCTGGCTCGCAATCCAGAACGGCTTGATTTGAAGTTGTTGCGCGCGCGGACGCTTTGGCTCGATGGCCAGCGCATGGAAGCCGCGGAATCCGCCATTGAGATCCTGGAGCGCTTGCCCTACGCCATTGACGCGAACCGTATCATGACCGAGCTCTGGCTGGCTGAACAGCGCCCTTCCGACGCGCAGACCTATCTGAAGCGCATCGAAGAACTCGATCCCTACTTGGCGCATCAATTGGCCGCCGGCGAGCCCGCGCCAGAGGACCTGCTGCATATTGCCGAACTGGACTACAGCAGCATTTCGTCCCGCGAACATGCGATTGTCGATCCGGAATGGCTGCGCCAGCGCAGCGGCGAGGACAGCGGCTTGGGCGCTCTTTTTGGCATCGACGAGCTTGAGGCGCCTGGCGACGAAAAGGTCACAGCCGATCTCGCTGACCTCCTTTCGGATGAGCAGATCGAAACGCTCTTCACTGAACTGGTCACTGGCGAGGCGGTGGCGGAAGTTCGCGCAGCTGAGGTCGAGGATGAAGCGGAGCAAGCCCTGCAAGCGCTTGAACAAAAGGGCTTCCTCGCCAGCGCGCCGCAAGAGGAGACTGTCGCCGATGATGAGGACGGGGACGACCTTGATAGTATCATGGCGCAGATGAGCCGCTCCGAGCCAGAAGCGTCTGCGGACGATAAGGGCGGCATTAGTGATGCGCTGAACGAGGAATTGGCGACCCTGCTCGAACAATTGGATGATGATGGCGAAGACAACGAGGACGGCGCCTGGATGGCGGAGATCCAGCAGGGCAGTCTCGAACTGGGCGCTGCTGATGAGGATTCCCTCGACTATCTCGACGATTTCGACCGTGAATGGGTCAAGGCGCCGGAAGACGAGGAAGCGGGCGGCGCGCCCTGGCTTTCAGCCGCCATGCGGGAAGCGCTTGACCAAGATGAGGACGGCGACCTTGACTTGTTTGGCGCTGACGAGCAACTGCAGAACTTGCTCAACCGTACTGACACCGAACCGATTCACCGCAGCGATATTGAAGATTGGCTAAATATTGAAGCGGACCTCGAATCCGACGACGCGGAAGAGGGCTACCTCGATATCGAAGATGAATTGCTGCATTCGCCCCCGGCGCATTCCTGGCTGGAAGATATTGACGGCGATGCCACGACGAGCCTGCCTGACGAGGACGACCCGAACCGTGTCAACGCCGACTTGATCGATAGTTGGCAATCCGAACTGGGAGACGACGAGGACGACGATCCTTATGTCGATTGGCTCAGGGACGATCCCAACGAGTTGGATGCTGACCTGAGCATATTCGCCGTCGGCGCTGATGAAACGGAAAGCGCTGCTTCGGCGCTTCCACCTGACCCCGGCGATGCGGAAGAGCAAGCGCGCGCCTGGGGCTTGCAAGATCCGGATCAACTGGCGGACTTCGTCGAGCGAGATGTCGAGGCTGGCGCGGGCGCGCCCGATTGGCTGAACGCCGTGGTGCCGGGCTTGGACCGCGAGAATGACGCCTCGACCGACGATGTCAATGAGTACGCGCGTCCAATGGCGCCGCCGGGCAAGGAGTTCGCCTGGGTCAGCGATATCGTGGAAGAAGAAACCGGCGAGCTAAAAGCGATTGACCCGGCCGAAACGAGCGAGACGCTATACTTCCGCTTTAGCAAGCCGCCCGCCTGGCTCGCGAGCATGCAGGCTGAAACGGCGGACGCAGCGGAAGGCATTGCCGCACTAAGCATCGCCGCCGATATCGACTCGCTCGAACTTGACGATCTCACCTTTGATGATTACTTCAGCTTTGACACGCCAACCGACAAAATGGATGTGATTAATCTCGACGAAGATACCCAGGAACTAAGTTTTGTCGGGCTGGATTGGGACGACTATTTCGATCTTGAATCCCCGACAGAAAAGACCATCGCCATCACGCTGGACGAAAGCGCGACGAACCTCGACTTTGATGAACTGGGCGTGGACGATGATGACTTCGCCTTCGAAAAGGACCAGGCAGGGTCGCCGGCGCCATTGCTGGGTGCTGATAGCGATCCCTTTAATGACATCGGCTTGGACGACGAGCCGGAGGCGAAAGACGGTCCCATCTGGCTCGAATATGACAATCCCCCCGACGATATCGACGATCCTGATCGCCGCAGCGGACAATCGACGGTATAATCTGTATCCTTTTCCCGAAACTCGATCACTCCTGGCCGCATGAGAGACGCGCCGATGTTTGAAGACCCTGAATTGCCCGATTTTGATTCCATGTCCCAGGAAGAACTCATCGAGTGGCTGGAGCAGCTAGCCAAGCGCCACGGCGCGGCCGCCTCCGAATTCATCGACGAGTATAGGGACGATCCGGAGGCGACTGACGCAGAAGCTCTGGCTGAAGACGATGAATGGTCGGACTGGCTGGATGACACTGTGCCCGGGGCGGTGACAACAGCAGCCGGCGAGGGTTTTGTGGCGGATGCCGGTCTGGGACCGGGCGATGTCGATCCTCCTGTCGACCTGAGCTTATTTGATGACGATGATACGGCGCCAACTGCCGCGCTGGATTGGCTTGATGAGATCATCGCCGCGCAAAACGCCGATAAATTGCCCGACTTCAAGAACTTCCATGCCGAGGCGCAGTCGGCGGGCAACCCGCATAATTTGCCCAGCGGAGATGATGGGGATGATCCGCTCGATTGGCTGAACGAGCTTGATACCAACGGCCTGTCCGCCTCGCATTCGGGCGGGTCCCCTAATGAGCTGGATTACCCGGAAGACTTCGATGAAACCTGGGAGGACGACGAAACGCTCGACGACCTGGAAGACGAAAGTTTGTTTTCGCTGAGCGCCGACGGCTCGCCGAGTTTTCTCGAATCTTTGCGGGACCTGGAAGACCGCGAGGCGGAACAGCACAGTACGCAATCGATGGCGCCAGTGCCGGATTCCCAGCCAGCTGATGCGCCCGAGATCGAAGAGACGGCTCCTGTCGCTCCCGCCGATCGCGCCGACAGCTTGACCAGAGCTTTCCTCATCCAGGAGCGTGAAGCTGACTTGGAAACCTGGTACGCCGATCGCCTCCGCACGATCACTACACCCGGTCCCCCGGCTGACCAACCAGCGCCGATAAAGCCGGGCAAACCGCCGCCGCCCGGGCTTAAGGCTGCCATCTTTTCCGCGCGGGACAAGGTCAAGGCGGAGAATCTCGCGGATGCGCTGCTCGACTATGAGACGCTGCTGGGCACAACCGCGGGCTTGCAATGGGTCGTGCACGACATGCGCGGTTTGATCGCGCAGAAGAAGTATCGCGGCAATCCTTCGGTGCATCGCGTGCTGGGCGACGCCTTGATGCGGCAGGGTCATCTTGACGCGGCGCTGAATGTGTACCGCCACGCCCTCTCTTTGTTATAACAAGATGTCGCCGTCCTTTATCAAAGCGCTGCTCCGCTGGTATCGAACCAGTCCTGCGGATCTTCCCTGGCGGCGCGCCCCCAACCCCTATCGCGTTTGGCTCTCCGAGGTGATGCTGCAGCAGACACAGGTGGAGACGGTAATTCCCTACTATCGGCGCTTCATTGACGCCTATCCCACGATCGCTGACCTGGCGGGGGCGCCCCTCGATGATGTGCTGAAGCTCTGGGAAGGCTTGGGCTATTACAGCCGTGCGCGCAACCTGCATCGCGCCGCCCGCATCATTGTCGCTGAGCACGGAGGCGCCATACCCAGCGCGGTTCGTGATCTGCTGAAGCTGCCCGGAATCGGCCCCTACACCGCTGGCGCAATCGCCAGTATCGCCTTTGACCGTCCGGCGCCGGTGCTGGATGCCAACGTGACGCGCCTTTTCACCCGCTTGCTCGACCTGGACGACGATATCACATCGAGCGCGACCCAAAAGAAACTGTGGTCAATCGCCGCCAAGTGGCTGCCGGCTGAGGGCGCTGGCGAATACAATCAGGCGCTGATGGAGCTGGGACAAAAAGTCTGCAAGCCAAAAAATCCGCTCTGCGAGGCTTGCCCGCTGCGGTCCCGCTGTCGCGCATTTGCCCGCGGCACGGTTGCCGAGCGACCCGTGCGCAGGAAGCGGGGACCCAAGCCCCATTATGCTGTCACCGCCGGTTTAATCCGCGATGGACAGGGGCGTTTGCTTATCGCGCAGCGTCCGCTGAATGGTTTGTTGGGCGGCCTGTGGGAGTTCCCCGGCGGCAAAGTCGAGGGGCGGGAGAACCTCGCCCAATGCCTGCGCCGGGAATTGCGCGAGGAACTCGCCATTGAAGTGGAGGTCGGCTCCCTGTTCGCGGTCGTAGACCATGCCTTCACCCATTTCAAGATCACGCTGCACGCCTTTGAATGCCGCTATCTGGGCGCGCTGCCGCCCTATGGCGAGCCGCAAGCGATTGGCGTGCTAGACTGGGCTTGGGTGACTGAAACGCAACTGGGTCAATACAGCTTCGGCAAAGCCGATCGGACGGTCATCGCTGAATTGCAGCGCCGGCGGGAGATGTTGCTGTAACGCGCTTGTGGGAGGGTGATTGAGCGCTGCTGCCAACCGAAAGTTAAAGTATAATCTTGATTGCCTTTGTCGCATGCCTGCTGAATGGATTTGCCTAAAATGTCCAAGTCGTATTCCAGCGAAGGGACTCGAGTCTAGATGAGAAGGACTGAATGATGGTTGCGCACGAACTGATGCAAAAAGTCATGTCACTTCCTTTGGATGAGAGGCGGGAGCTTTTTTTTGCGCTTCTCCAGGATCCCGAACTCAAAATAAACCCATTTGATGCGATCAATGTTCGGCAGAATCACGAACTCGCGGAGGCGCTTCAAGAGATGGCGCGGTCTGATAATATGACAAGTCACATAGAAACTGAATAATGACCCGCTTTGGCTTCACGGCAACGGAACGTGGTCACGGGAGTTTCATGCCAGTATTACCGCTGGAACTGACAATGGATCTAGATCGGTGCAGATAGCCGGAATCATTGATACGGCATCAACAGTTAATGTCCTGCCTCATCACATTGGCTTGGCATTGGGTGCTGTTTGGGAAGAGCAACAAGAACTAGGATACCTGGCGGGAGCCCTCTCGGGGATTGAATGTCGAGGTCTTGCCGTCAACGCGCACAACCCCGAAATTGCAGATGGCCTAGATGTCCCGCTTCTTTTCGCTTGGGCGAATTCGGACGCCGCGCCCATTCTCTTCGGGCAAACCATTTCTTGATGGAGTTCAATGTTTGTTTCTATCGTTCGCAAGGTATCTTCGATGTTTGGCGAACCTAGCCAAAGCAACTGCCCGGCGGGCAGCTAACTATCTGCTATAATCCCATCTGCCGTCTGCAAACCGAGAGGCATATTTAATTGCTGCCGCTAGACTATTACTGTCAGCAAAGTCCCATCACTGATCCGGGGGATTGCGCCGGTCTCTACGACCCGCTGCCCGATGATATCGCCGGGATCTGCCGAGCCGCGCAAGGGCTAATCGTGCATTATGCCGCGCCAGTACATCACCCGACGCCCGAGCGCATGTCCGAGATCGACTGCCGCTATATGACTACGATGCTCAAACGCATCCTCGAGCTTGATGACCGCCCGCTGACAGAAACCCGCTCAGTGGAGAAGCGGCTGGTGGGATGCTGTCGCGATATCACTGTGCTCGTCGTCTCCATCTTGCGCCACAAGGGCATTCCAGCGCGGGCTCGATACGGCACTGGAACGTATTTTGCTGCCGGATATTACAACGATCATGTCATTCTCGAATATTGGAATGGCAGGCGCTGGGTGGGCGTGGATAGCGAACTAAGCCCAGCGGTCATTGAGCACTTCAACATCCGCTTTGATCCTCTCGATGTGCCAGACGATCAATTCCTGCGTGGCGGTGCGGGCTGGCTGATGTGTCGCAACGGCGCAGCCGATCCCGATCGCTTTGGCTTGGGTCCCAATTCGCCGCTACACGGCTGGGAGTTTATCGTTACCGAAATGCTGCTGGACCTGGCAGCGCTTAACCGGCTGGAAATGTTATGTTGGGATTCCTGGGGCCTGGTCGAAAAATCGTTAGACTTGTCTGATGAGGACAAGATCTTCCTCGATGAACTCGCTCGCGCCACCCTGGATGAATCGCGTTCGCAGGAATGGGCGGGCCTGTATGAGGATGAGCGGCTGCGAATTCCGCCCGTGATTGAAAGTTTCTCGCCAGCAGTCAAGCCCGAGAACATGCCGCTCAAGGTACAGCTCACATTCTGATGTTACGTGGACAATACAGAGTCCCACAGATTTCCCGCTGGTTATGCTAGCGCGATGGCTGTTATCCTAAGTTATCAGCCAATTTGGGATGACCAACCTGAGTCATGATCGACACGCTGAAAAACCTCCGCAAACTCATCGCCGACCTCTTCGGCGACAACGTGCCGGAGACGGCCGCCTGGGACCGCGTTCCGCCCGAATTGATGACGCCGCGCGAACGCTTGATTCGGCGCAGCTCCCTCATCATGTTCTGGGGTGCGGTCATCAATGCGATCGCTGGCATCGCGGCGATAATCCTGTCCGCCCACGCCGGCAATGTCGACCCTGCGCTCTTTGACGCCCTGCAAGCCGCGTTGCTGAACAGCTTCACCATCAACGCCGATGCCGCCGCCCTGCTGATTATCGCCGGCATTTTTGCAAATATGGCGGTACTGCTTGTGCTGTCGGTCGTCATACTGGCGCAAGAACTTTGGACCGTCTTCACCGCCTGGCTCTTGACTGCGGTCAATCTGGCGGCGCTGCTCGTTTTTGGCTTTCTGCCGGCGCTTTTGGCGATCGCCCCCCTGTTGACGGTCGGTATTATGACTATCAGCGACCTGAAGGCTTTCCGGCTCAATCCCGTCATGGTCAAGGAATTGCGCGGCCGGATGCGCGGGGTTCGCGGCTTCGCCATCATCACGATCTTCCTGACACTGATGAGCTTCTTCACCATTCTGCTCTACCTGCTGCAAATGCCTCGTGGCGGCGTGGTCGTCACCGGCGAATTGGGACGGCAGCTTTTCATCGGCGTGCTCTTCATCGAATTGATGCTCATCATCTTTATCGTGCCCGCGCTCACCGCCGGCGCTATCACCACCGAGCGCGAACGCAAGACCTATGACCTGCTGCAAACCACGCTCATCACCAAAGCGACTTTTGTCGTCGGCAAGATGCAATCGGCTCTGGGTTATATCGTGCTCCTGCTGCTCTCCGCCATTCCGCTGCAAAGCATCGCCTTCCTCTTCGGCGGCGTCAGCGAGCAGGAGCTGATTCTGGCGCTGCTGGTATTGCTGGTATCCGCCATCACGCTGGGCGCCTTCGGCATGTTCTTCTCCTCCATCACCGAGCGCACGCTCGCGGCCACTATCCGCTCCTACACGGTCGCCATCATCATCACCGTTGGCTTGCCGGTAGTGGCGGCGATCCTGTTCCAAAACGCTTATGGTAATGTGGTCAATAATATCGCGGCGAACGTCAGCGACAGCCCCGCCGTCGAAGCGGCGACGATCTACGCCGATATGATCGTCACCGGGCTCAACCCCATCATGGCGACGCTGCGCTCCCAGCAGATGCTGATCGATCATCAGCAACTCATCACCATGCGCGTTACCCTGTCCAGCAACGGCGCCTCCATTCCCATCCTCTCGCCTTGGGTGCTGTTGACGCTGAGCTACCTTTCTGTCACCGCGCTGCTCGTGCTCATATCGATCCGCCGGATGGAACGACAAGGCGGCTAGGCTGCCCTAACTATTGCCCTGTACAGCATCCTAGCCAGCCACCCCCGCGCCTGCTAGAATTACGGCATTCTTGAAGGATATGACACATGCGGAAGGTGGTCGCCCCATGAGCAATCCTCTGCTGGAAATTCAGAAGCTCGGCCAGAGCGCCTGGCTCGATTACATCCACCGCGATGACCTGGAAAACGGCGACTTGCAGCGCCGCATCAATGAAGAAGGCGTCCTCGGCGTCACCTCCAACCCATCAATCTTCCAAAAGGCCATCGGTGATTCCGATACCTACGATGATGACATCTTGACCATGCTCGACCTGGAAGCGCCGGATATCTACGAATCGCTGGCGATCGAGGACATTCAGAACGCCACCGATCTGTTCCGCCCCATCTATGACCGCAGCGAGGGCGGCGATGGCTACGTCAGCCTGGAGGTATCGCCACTGCTCGCCCGCGATACGCAGGGCACCATCGACGAAGCCAAGCGCCTCTTCAATACAGTCGACCGTCCCAACCTGATGATCAAGATCCCGGCCACGCCCGAAGGCATCCCCGCCATCGAAGCTGCCATCGCCGCCGGCATCAATGTCAATGTCACGCTGATCTTCGCCATCAACAATTATGAGCAAGTGGCGGAAGCCTTCATCCGCGGCTTGGAAAAGCGCACGGCCGCCGGCGAGGACATCACCCGCGTGGCGTCGGTAGCGAGCTTCTTCCTCAGCCGCATTGATGTGATGGTCGATCAAATCCTCGAGAATAATATCCACGCGGCGCAAGTGCAGCAGGATACCGCGCGCATCACCGCCAATAGCAAGCTCCTGGGTCAAACGGCGATCGCCAATGCCAAGCTGGCTTACCGCTCGTTTCAGCGCATATTTGAAGGCGAACGCTTTGAAGACTTGCGCGCAGGCGGCGCCCAACCTCAACGCCCGCTTTGGGCTTCCACCGGCGCCAAGAATCCCGCTTACTCCGATACGCTCTATGTCGATAATCTGATCGGTCCGCACACGGTCAATACGCTGCCGCCGGCGACCCTCGCCGCCTTCAAAGATCACGGCGTCGTCGCCGAGACGCTCACGCAAGAATCCGCCGCCTTCCTGCCGCCAGAGGAAGTAATGGATCGCCTCGCGGAAGTCGGTATCGACCTGGGCCAGGTCACGGCGCGCTTGCAAGATGATGGCGTTGATGCCTTTATCGAAGCTTTCGAAACCCTGATCTCACAAGTGGCCGCCAAGCGCACCCTCTTGCGCAGCGGCATCATGGAGCGCAGCAAACTGGCGCTGGGCATCTATCATGGCGCGGTGGATAAAGCCGTCGCCCAGTTGGACGCCAACTTCGCCAACCCGCGCCTTTGGAACAAAGACGGCAGCTTGTGGAAAAGCCACGGACCCACCATAGAGAAGATCGTCAATCGTCTCGGCTGGCTCGATTATGACCGGACTATCGATCGCGACCGCTTGGGCACGCTGCAAGAGGGGATGCGCGCGGGACGCTTCAAACACGTAGTGCTGCTCGGCATGGGTGGCAGCTCATTGGCGCCGGAAGTGCTGGCTGACACTTTGGGTCCGCAAGCGGGTTTCCCCAGGCTCATCGTGCTCGATAGCACTGACCCGGCGCGGATCCGACAGGTCGAAGACGCCATTTCGCTGGAAGATACCCTCTTCATCGTCGCCAGCAAATCCGGCGGCACCATCGAGACCTTGGCGCTTGACCACTATTTCTGGGAGAAGACGGGCGGCGCCGGCGATCAATTTATCGTCATCACCGATGCCGGATCCCGCCTGGAGCATATCGCGCGGAAAGCGGGAGTCCGCGATGTCTTTATCAATCCCTCCGATATCGGCGGCCGCTACAGCGCCTTGAGCTACTTTGGCATGGTGCCGGCCGCCTTGATCGGCTTGGACCTGGACCGCCTCTGGTCAAGCGCTGATACCATGCTGGCGGCCAACCGCGAAAGCATCCCCTCGGGCGTTCATCCTGGTTTGCAGCTTGGCGCGGTCATCGGCGCCCTGGCAAAAGAAGGCCGGGACAAAATCACGATTTATACGACCGAGTCCCTGACGAGTTTTGGTAATTGGGCGGAGCAACTATTGGCGGAGAGCCTGGGTAAAGAAGGCAAAGGCGCGCTGCCCGTGGCCGGCGCCACCATCGGCATGCCCCACGACTATGTGACCGACCGGCTCTTCATTTACCTGCGCGTCGATAACGATGCCGATGTCGCTGAGAAAGATGCGGCCGTGCGGGCGCTCCGCGAAGCCGGGCACCCACGCGTGACCATCCGCTTGGCCGATCGCTACGCCATCGCAGGCGAATTCTTCCGCTGGGAATACGCTACCGCCATCGCCGGCGCGCTGCTGAACGTGAATCCCTTTGATGAACCTAACGTCACCGAAGCCAAAGACGCGACCAAAGCATTGCTGAAGACTCATCAAGAGACCGGCCGCCTCCCAAGCGCCGAGCCGGTGATGAGGCGCGCCGGGCTGGAGCTTTACGCGGATGAAACGACCCTGGAGCCGCTGCGCGAACTATGCCATCAGCATGGCTTTGACGGGACGGACGCCGCCCAAGTGATCGCCGCGCAGATAGCAGGCACCAACGCCGGCGACTATTTCGCTTTCCTCATCTACTTCACGCCGACCAGCGCTGAAAAACGCGCGATCGAACACATACAGCGGCGCCTGCGCCATGTGACTAAGCGCGCCGTCACCATCGGTTATGGTCCGCGCTACCTGCATAGCACCGGGCAATATCACAAAGGCGGCGGCAACAACGGTGTCTTCTGGCAACTGACGGCCGATGCCGCGCCCGACCTGGACATACCGGGAATGGACTACAGTTTCGGCCCGCTATTCGCCGCGCAGGCCGCCGGCGATTTGCGCGCCCTGCAAGATCACCAACGCCGCGCGATCCGGCTGCATTTGACCGGTGACCGGACCCTTGGCTTAAATACGCTGCTGACGGCGGTGGAGTTCGTCGAGTCGCGTCGGCGATAACGACACTCTCGCTGGACAACAGCCAAAAAAACGAAAACCCGCCACAATTATGGCGGGTTTGGCTTTTGTAGACGGGTCTACTTTTACTCAAGTACGGACACAGCGCTGGCTTGCATGCCGCGCCGGCCTTCAACGGCGACGAACTCTACGCGCGCGCCCTCATCGAGCGTGCGGTAACCTGAGCCCTGGATTTCTGAGTAATGTACGAACAGATCATCGCCATTTTCCTGGGAAATGAAACCATAACCCTTTTCGGCGTTGAACCATTTGACAGTACCTTGCTGACGTTCTTCGGACATTCTGTTCCTACTCCTGATAATGATACGTTTTGCTGGGTTTTGCCATCGCCTTATGATTGCGAGCCTTGTTGAACGAGGAGCAGCGTATCGAGGCGCGAGCAGACGGCGACCCGCCCACAGGAACGCTGCCTGCCGTTCACAATGCTCTCACAAGACTTGATGGGTGCATTCCCACTGCACCAATGTGGAAAAACTGATCATCTAGGTCCGCTTACCACCTTGCGTTGCCCAGTCTAACAGCAGAACCGCCACGATGCTAGGGTGAGTTGTGTTGAGCTTGCCTGCCGCCGCGGTTTCTTGGTTGAGCGCTTGAGATCCGCTGGATAACTTCCGCCAGAAACCAGCCGACCAGCATCGAACCAAGCGGCGTGACCATGGCGAAATATCGCGGTTCCTCAGTGGCGGCCGTCGCGATCACCGTTAGGCTGATAATGAAAAGTATGACTGTCGTAACCAACAGCCAGTCGCGCTTCCAGCAGGCTGCGATGATAGCAATCGGCGTCAGCAACTTAAGCAGATTGAGAATCGGGAACAGGTGACTATACAGGACTATGCCCGGTTTCCAGACGCGATGACCATTGTATAAGTCGCTCTCCGCGCGGTAAAAGCCCAATGCGCCTTCGCCTATAAAGGCGATGTCTTGCGGTCCCTCCAAATACTGCGGCGGGAAAGTCAGTTCGCTCGGATGCAAAATCACCATACTGAAGATGGCTTGAAGTATTTCCAGCGCAAACTTGCTGGCATGAAGCGCTATCGCTTCCAGCGCAACATCTGTAAGAAGCGTGTCAAGCGGGCAAGGTCCTAGGTGGCTGAAGAGTTCCGCTGGAAAATATATCGTTATCTCCTCTTGCAACTCTCCTGTTGCCCCGGCAAAAAACGCCTCCTGCGCTGCCTTGCTCACCCAGGGACCTGGGATTCGCCAGTATTGATAATTGCCCGGCTTTATAGTCGCGTTCTGCTCATCCTTCAACGTCAAGAGAGCAGCATAACGGGCTGAATGCGGTCCATTTGAGGCGCGCAAGGGCAGTCCTTTATGGTGCGCGGCTGACAGCAATGTTGTGCCGGAAGTGCAGCTCAGACGGCTGCTGCCAGTAGAGGGGATTTGAATCAAAAGAACGTATAGAGCCAGGATTCCCGCGCTTAGCACGCCGACCAGCGCGAACAAGGTCAAGCGCTGCCCCAGCCTGATATGGCGCCAAAACAAGAAACTGCCGCCAAAAATCGCCACCAGCGGCGCAAAATTTAAGCGCGCGATCGTCATTAACCCCAGACCGATAGCCGCCAGCGCCACTAGCGTCAGGCGCCGTTTCCTGCGCGCGGACCATGCCAAAGTAGCCAGCCAGAGCGCCGAAACGGCGACCACCGCTATTAACCACTCGGGAAGCTGAAAATGCGCCCATTGCAGGCTGAAGGGATCTACCAGCACAACAAGCGCAGTGATGAAAGCGGCCCGCCCGTCAAATCGACGCCTCATCATGTCGTAGACCATGAAGGGGATCGCGCTGTATGCCAGCATTTGTACAAGCAGAAAGGCGCGATCGTCGAGGCGGCCCAATACTCCCGTCAGGGCGCGCACAGGCGCCATTATGAAGGCGTAGCCGGTGTTGTAGCGCACATTCCCGATCAAGAGCTTGCCGCTGAGCAATTCGTCGATCAAATAGGACTGGGCTGCTTGATTATCATCATCGTTGGTGACCGGCAAGGGATAAGCCAGATACATCGCGCCCTGGATGAATACGGTCAAGATCAGCAGAAGCCACAGGTGACGGGTAGTGGCTCTATCGACTGGGGGGGAAACGCCGAGCCGAAAAGGCAATATAGGACCTCAGTAGTTCCAGGAAAGTAATGAGAAAATATGGCAAAGTAAATCGACGGACAAGAAAATCGAAAATATTGTAGGGGCGATCCTTGCGTCGCCCGCCTGCGTCACCCGCCACAGATCGCTTTTTTGCATGACTAACTTGATTTTACTTCTATACTGCGATTCCAAGAAAACATATCAGACTTTTGCTTGTTGCACAAAAGCAGCGGGCAGTAGAGAGTGGTCAATATCAACGATGTCCTGCGTTTAGCGGGTCCTGTACAAGTTTGTTCACCACAGTCCCTCGCGAGTCAGGATTTGGCCCGCACAAGATAATAATCTCCAAAAAATGCGGAACCGGTAGGGGCGACTCATCGAGTCGCCCGCAGGCAAGATTTACCATCCGGGCAGCATTGATGGTTCAAGCCATCTGAGCTAGTTGATAAAGCCGCGGCGCCTGCTCGGCGATCACCGCCTCGTCGCTGCGCCATTCGAATCTTTCTCCGACCCCGCCATATTCGAAAGCCAGCGTATCCGGCTTGTTCCAGCGTCCCAAGCGAATCTGCTCGACTGCCCATTCGGCCATCGCCCAGTCGGCTTCGGTCATGGCGAAGTGATCGTGGCGTATGCCGTCCTCGTCCGGCTCCGGCAAGATGCCGACGATGTGCAACTCGCGAAGCGCCTGCATCGGCATGGCGTTGAGATAGGCTTTGACATCGTCGCGGCCTGTGCCCTCGCAGGCGCGGATGGCGTGGGCGGTATCGAGCAGCAAGCCGCAGCCTGTACGCCCCACCACTTCTGAAACAACCGCCGGGTCGACCATTTCCGGCAGCATATCGTCAATCCAGAACTCTATCGGATAAGCCAGATTCTCCACCACAATGCGCTCAATGCCGAATCGCGCGGCCAGCCTTTCCACATCTTGCACGGCGCGCTCGATGACCGCCTCGGCCGATATATCATGGCCGGTCGGGAAATCCGATTTCAAGACGGCCAAATGCGCATTGATCACCAAGGTATCGGTCGTATCCAGCCACTTCCGCAGTTGGCTGAACCCAGCTTGCGTTTGATGTTCATGGCCCGCGAACAAGCCGCAGTGCACGTATACCTTGTGAATCTGGCTGACCTGTTCGACGAGATCAGGCCAATCCGGACATTTGAACAAGTCAACTTGTATCTTGCCTTCGCGCCAGAGTTTCTCGGCTTGTGGCGAATAGTTGATAGCGAATTTCATCGGCGTCGTCTCGCTGCTATTCGGGTATCGTTAGTCATACACCGGCGCGCCGCTTTTGCCTTAGCTCGCCTGGCTGATGAGCGCGCGAATATGTTATCATCCTGCATCATCCATATTTGTCTGCGGCAAAACTTCATGACCACTATTCTGCTCATCCGCCATGCGGTGAACGACTTCGTCAAAACCGGCAAACTCGCGGGCTGGACCGCCGGCGTACACCTGAACGAAGAGGGCCGGGCGCAGGCTCAAGCGCTGGGTAAACGCCTGGCCGAGCTGCCGCTGGCGCATATCTATGCCAGCCCAATCGAGCGCACGCTGGAAACCGCCGCGGCGATCGCCAAGCATCACCCCCAGCTCAAAGTGCAAGCCAATGCCGAAATAGGCGAAGTCCTCTATGGTGATTGGGAAGGCATGGCGATCAAGGACTTGCAGCGGCGCAAAATGTGGAGCGTCGTGCAAGAGTATCCCTCGCGCGCCCGCTTTCCCAACGGCGAGACGATGCGGGCAGTGCAAACGCGGATCGTCAACGCGCTTGAAGCGCTTGTCCGCAAACACCCGGATGACATGATCGCGCTGGTCTTCCACGCTGACCTGATCAAGATGGCGCTGGCGCATTATCTGGGCATGCACCTCGATGTCTTCCAGCGGATCGTGATTTCCCCCGCTTCAATCAGCACGCTGCACCTGGGCCACAGCCGCCCGTACATCATCGGAATGAATGATGTCGCCCACTTGCAGGCGCTGATGAAAAAACGAATGGACGCCGAAAAGAAGGCAGCGCGAAAAAAATGACAGATGATTGCCCCGCCTTGAATCGGCGTCGCTCATTCTACAAGTTCAGTTTACAATGCTTGTAGGTGGAGGTAACAATGAACAATGTTATAGAACTCAACCCGGTCGACTTCGTGACGATCGGCACGATCGGTCCCAAAGGCAAACGCACCTTCCACCTGCAAGCCGGCAAGGATAACCGCATCGTTTCCTTCACGATCGAAAAGGAGCAGGCCCACGCGCTCTCCTCGGCAATCGCGGAATTGCTGGACGATATCGACGCGCATGACGACAGCAAGACGGAAGCCGACTTCAGCGGACTGGATATGGAATTGCGCGAGCCAATCGAGCCGCTCTTCCGCATCGCCCAGATGGGCTTGGCTTACGAAGCCAACGAAAATAAAATCATCCTGGTCGCGCGGGAATTCCTGCCCCAAGCGGAAAGAGACCTCGATGAAGACGACGATCTCGACGATCTCGACGATCTGGATGATCTGGATGAAGAAGCCGCGGAGCAAGTCTTTAATCTCTTTGAAAGCAGCGAAGGCGAGCCGCAAGTCGTGCGCATGTGGTGTACGCGCGAGCAAATGCGCGCCCTCAGCCTGCACGCGATGGATGCGGTGAAATCGGGACGACCGGACGCCAAGCAGAACGGCCGCATCATCTTCTATTGGACCTGAACAAAATGCCCGCTCTGTGACAATGAGATTTGGCCGCGCGCCAATGCGAATTAGCGAGGACGAACAATGATTGCCAAGACCCGCCCAATGACTGTCGAAGAATACCTGGCTTTCGACGAAGCCAGCGACATCAGAAACGAGTTCATAGACGGAGAGATCTACCCCATGCCCGGTGGAACAAGAAGGCACAACAAAATTGTAGCTATGACAATACACACTTTCATTGACCTCTTGGATTCTCGCGATTGCGAGGTTTATGCCAGTCAGATGCGCGTTAGAGTCGATGATACAAAGTATCTCTTTCCCGATGTCAGCGTGGTCAGCGGCGAACCCGAATTCGAAGGCGACAGTGAGGTCACCTTGCTTAATCCAACCGTCGTGGTGGAAGTGACATCACCTTCGTCTATGACTCACGATCACATCAGTAAGGTCGAGTACTACGGCGCCGTGCCCAGCATCCAGGGCTACCTCATACTCGATCAGGAGCGTGTTTTCGCCGAATGGTATACGCGGACGGAAAGCGGCTGGCACTTGCAGCAATTCAGCGATGCGGATGCCGAGATAGTGCTCGAGCCGCTGGGCTGCACGCTGCATCTCGCCCAAGTCTACCGCGGCCTAAAGCTGATAAGCTGAGTCGCCTTGCGCATAAATCCCCCCGCAAGCTACAATCAAGATGCCTAACCGACGACCTCAGGTCAGCCGCCGATGAGCGTCACCCGCGTACACACCGCCCGCGCCCTCGATCAACCCGTATGCATCCCCTTGCGCGAAGCGACCGACATCATCGAAAATGGCGAGATGGACGACGAAGTCGGCTTGATGCGCTGGGGCTCGAACTACACCTTCCTCGTCAATATCGTCCGCGCCGACATTCGCGTCATGGCGATTTACAAACCCCGCCAAGGCGAACGCCCTCTCTGGGACTTCCCCGATGGCACCCTCTGCAATCGCGAAACCGCCGCCTACCTGACCTCGAAGGCATTGGGCTGGAGCCTCGTGCCGCCGACATTCCTCCGCCCCGGCACCCGCGGCATCGGCTCCGTGCAGCTCTTCATCGACCACGACCCGGAAGAACATTATTACACTTTCGACAAACTGCGCCTGAGCCGGCAACTCGAGCGCATGGCCATCTTCGATGCCATCGCCAACAATGCCGATCGCAAAGGCGGGCACTGCCTGGTCGATGCGGACAAGCAACTCTGGGGCATCGACCATGGCTTGACCTTCAACGCCAGCGAGAAACTACGCACCGTCATTTGGGATTACGCCGGCCTGCCCATTCCCGCCGCCATCCTGGCTGACCTGGAAGCCTTCTGCGGCCGCCTCGCCGATGACCGGGACGACTACACCCGCGACATGCGCGCTCTGCTCTCCAGCATTGAACTGCGGATGCTGCGCCTGCGCGTCGAGCAGCTGCTGGCCGAGGGACTTTTCCCGCTGCCGGGTCCGGGTCCGAACCGTCCCTGGCCCGCTGTTTAGGAATTCACCCCCTTCAGCCTTGTAAAGGGAAGGGGAGTTGGCCCATTCAAACGTCTCATGCAGATTCCCCTCCCTCATTTTGGGCTGGGGGAATCCACCTGTGCTCTATGCTATAATCCCACCCAATCCACCCACTGACAGGAACCCACCCATGCCCATCACCGCCAAAGGACCCTGGTTCATCGACGAAACAGGCCGCACGCGCATCCTTCACGGCGTCAACCTCAGCGGCGGCAGCAAAGTCCCAGCCGATCCCCCCGGCTTCACCCACCTCCCCGACAGCCTGGACGAAACCCGAAACGTCAGCTTCGTGAACCGCCCCTTCCCGCTGGACGAAGCCGATGAACACTTCGCCCGCCTCAAGCACTGGGGGCTGGACTTCCTGCGCTTCATCGTCACCTGGGAAGCGGTCGAGCACGCTGGTCCCGGCCAATACGATGAAGACTATCTCGATTATCTCGAATCCCTGCTGGAAAAAGCCCTGGACTACGACATTCACCTCTTCATCGACCCGCACCAGGATGTCTGGAGTCGTTTCTCCGGCGGTGACGGCGCGCCTGCCTGGACCCTTGAGGCGGCTGGCATGGATGTCGCCAAGCTGCCTGAGACCGGCGCCGCCCTCCTGCACCAAAAGCAGCCCGACGATTTCCCGCAACTGATGTGGGCAAACAACTATTACCGTTTCGCCGCTTTCACCATGTTCACGCTCTTCTTCGGCGGCGAGACCTTCGCGCCAAACCTGCTGGTCGACGGGCGCAACATCCAGGATGTCTTGCAGGAACATTACGTCAATGCCTATGCTCATGTCGCCCGGCGCATCGGCCATTTGCCCAATGTCGTCGGTTTCGGGACGATGAACGAACCGCATTTCGGCTTGATCGGCGTGCCCGATCTGCGCAGCCACGATCACCTGCTCTTCCAGCGCGGAGTGATGCCGACGCCGGCCCAAGCCATCTTCCTCGCCAACGGTTTCGCCCAGGATTGCCCCGACTTCGGCTCGCCCTTGCCCAGCTTCCCGCCCAAGCAAACTAGTAAAGTGCGGCTGGATCCCCAGGGGACGACCGTCTGGCGCGAAGGCTGCGGCTCTGTCTGGCGCGCGCACGGCGTCTGGGATGTCGATGACGAGGATAAGCCCCGCCTGCTGCGCCCGGCTCATTTCGCCCGTGGCAATTTCACGCAGGACTTTCTCAAGCCCTTCACCGAGCGTTTCGCCGCCGGCATCCAGGCAGTCATGCCCCGAGCGCATATCTTCGTCGAAGCCGAACCATTCATGCCGCCGCCCAAATATGACGAAGCCGACAAGCTGGTCTACGCGCCGCATTTCTACGATGGCATCACTCTCTTCACGCGCCGCTTCCATCCTCAACTCAACTTCGACTTCGCCACCATGCGCCCCCTCATCGGCGAGGCCTCCATCCGCCGCTATTTCAGTCGGCAATTCGGTAGATTTCGCGGCTACGCTGAGGAGGCTATGGGCGCCGTGCCTATTGTCATCGGCGAATTTGGCATACCCTTCGATATGAATGCCGCCGCCGCATACCAAACCGGCGACTTCACCCGCCAGACGCAAGCCCTCGATTACAACTTCTCCGCCCTCGATGACCATCTGTTGAGCTACACGCTCTGGAATTACACGCCTGATAACAGCAACGCCCGCGGCGATCTTTGGAATGGCGAAGACCTCTCCATCTTCAGTCGCGATCAGCAGACCAACCCCGCTGACATCAATTCCGGCGGACGCGCTTTGCCCGCCGTCGTCCGCCCCTATGCGCGGAAAATCGCCGGCGAGCCCTTGAGCATGCGCTTCGACGCGACCCGCGGGACCTTCACTTTCAGCTTCCGGGCTGACAGCGCCCTCACTGAACCCACCGAAATCTTCGTGCCCAACTCGCAGTACCCCGAAGGCTACCAAGTCGAAGTCAGCGATGGCGAGTTCGAGATTCAGCGCGACGAGCAGCGCCTGATCTATCGGCACAGCGAAGCGGACATGACGCACACCATCCGCATCGCCTCCAACGCGCCGCCGCCAGCCGAGCTTTCCCCGCAGGACAAATGGATGATAGTTGGACTCGTCCTCTTTCTCCTTCTGTATCTGCTTGGGCGAGGCAGGCGGAAGAAGCAAGATTAACGAAAGTATCTGATTGAGGCATACGACCAGATTTTGACCACCAAGTACACTGAAGATATTGAGGACACAGAGAAGTGGAAATGCGAATGCTACGATACCTCATTGTTCTACTCTGCCTAACTCTGGGTAGTATCGCCACCGCCGACCAAGACCCGCCCGAATATGAGACCATCCCGCTATACGGTAAAGACGACCAGGTAACCC
>WTGB01000075.1 GCA_011523735.1 Chloroflexota bacterium | reverse complement strand
CGACGGATACGCCGGTACCACCGACAGACACGCCAACGCCTGAGCCAAGGGGTTCGGTCAGTTGCGCGAATGCGGTCAGCGCAAATCGGGTGACCTGCACCTTCAGTTTGGAGCATTACGCGCTGGAGTTCGCGCGGGTTGACTGGTCGGATCGCGGGACGGGTCATGCCTTTATCGGGAATGTGGAAACCGCGGACGGGATATTCAGCGCGGATATAGCGCCCGGAGATTGCGGCAAGACCATCGAGGGTCGGGCGGTCGCCCTGGATTCGGGGAGCGTTCAACTGGCGACGGTAGATTTCTCGCATGCGCTGGTTTGTCCGATACCGACCGATACGCCAGTACCACCGACAGACACGCCAACGCCTGTACCGCCGACGGATACGCCAATCCCGCCGACGGACACGCCTACGCCGACGCTGATACCGTTGGCGGCGCCGGGCAACCTGCGGGCTACGGGTTTGTCGAAGGTGATCTGGGACGCGGTCACAGGGGCTACGAAGTACCGGGTGGAGTGGTCGCCGGCGATAAATGGTCGAAGCAGCGAAGATGTCTCGGCGACGGAGTATTTTGTGGGGAATATGGCTTTCGATGTGACGTACAGTGTGCGGGTGCAAGCCCTGAGCTCGTCCGCAGATTATGAGAAGGCAAGCGCGTGGAGCAACAGCGTTGAGTTGCTCTACCCGTCGCCGAAAGATTTGCCAGCGCCCGGCAATCTGCGAAAGACGGGGAAACTAGAGGTCTCCTGGGACGCGGTGACCGGGGCGCTGAATTATCGGGTGAGTGTATCGGGCGGCGCGTCGAAACTGGATATTGTGGGCGGAACGAGCTATATGTTCGCGCCGGAGGGCAGCGTTGGCACGTTTACGATCGCGGTCTGGGCATTGGGCGATGGCGAGGATTACGAATGGGAAGGGGAGCAAGCCAGCCTGACGGTGACCGTGGTGAAGGATACGCCAGTCCCGACGGATACGCCTGTGCCGCCGACCGATACGCCCGTGCCGCCGCGCGAAACCGATCCGCCACCGCGCGATACTGAGCCGCCACCGCGCGATACTGAGCCGCCGCCACGCGATACTGAGCCGCCGCCATGCAAAGAGACCTGCAATTGGTCGTCCAACGAATGGTCGGTTACTGAGAGAAGGCCGCCGGGGAATCTGGCTTGCAATTACGACATTTATGAGCGAAAGCTGAGGCAGAAGACCTGCACCTGGAATCGGCCGGAATGCGGCAATGATCGGACGTTCAATCAGATTACACAGGATTGGAAAAAGATCGGGTCTGGGACTAATCCGCCTCCGTGCGCGAATCCATAAGCGGAAAGCCCTGTCGTTGGCAGGGCTTTGAATTTGCAATAGCCGAAGCGTTAGACGTGCATCAGCCCGGAAAGGAAATAGCATGAAACTGAAACGCCCGTACTTGATCTACCTCATCGTCCTCTTGCAATGCGGCGTCATCATCGGACTTGGCGCTATCTTCCTCGGCGTCGCTGGGGAAACGAATGTGCTCGTCCGAGAGATTGGAAGCCAGCTAATTGAGGAACAGCTTGCTATGCGACAGGATGTCGAGCTTCTAACAGACACTATGGACAACCAGCGCGTCATTGAAGAATGCGCGCCAACATCCGATGTCTGGTCGGTTTATGAGGACAAGATGGATCATCCTGCCGTTTGTGAAATCAAGCGTTATGAGCGGAAGTTGCAGCAATACACATGCAGGAATAGCGTCACTGGTGAAGTAACGCGCCTAGTAAATCAGATCATTCAAGATTGGACGCATATATCATCGACGACGAGAACGGATAAGCCATGCTTAACCCAGTGACATTTTGAAGCGGTGTTGCTTTCAACCGCCTGCGTTACCTGTATAGGCTCTGGTCGCAGCTTCGTGTTGAAGTATGTGTAGTTGCTTACTCCAATTGAGAAGCGCGTAGAGTCAAGAAACCCCGTCTCCGATGGGGTTTCTTGCTTATGCCCTAGTCGCTGCTCCGCTGTCCAGCAGCAGGTCGCGTTTCCCCAAGGGCTGAACAGGCCGGGCGTTACCGTCATAGATAGCGCGGTAGGCGGCGATCTGTCCGGCCGAGAGTGCCACCGGATTATCCAACAGCAGCCAGCGCACGATCTCGCTGCAAGGCGGCGTGGTCAATGAGCCTTGGTAGGTGAAGTAGGTGCGCGCCTCCGGCAAGAGCGAGGCGAGAGACAGGGGATCGCCCATCGCTTCCGGCGCGCTGACTTCGGCGGGCAGGTGGTCGAATACGGCGGCATAAGCCTTGTTATCGCTGTCGCCTTCGGTGAGCATGATGCCAACGACCGCCAGCGTGCCTGAGTTGGGGTCCTGATGGACGAAGTGGATTTCCATCGGCGCTGCTTCGCCGCCGATGGTGTGCTCGCTGGGCGCATGGAAATGGAATTGCAGCAGGTCATAGGTGATGCCGTTGTAGACGATATGGCTGCCGGGATCAACATCCACTTGAATCGTGTGCCCGTTGTTGAAGATGTTGTTGGCGGTTTCGCCATAGTGGAATTCGATATCGACCAGGTCGAGTTCGCTGGCGTTGCGGATGTCGATAGGCGACTGTGCCGAGCCGTCGGCGCAGAGGATGTATTCGGGCGAAAGTTCGCCCCAATTGGCAGGACCTTCGTCGCCGCTGTAGCCCCAATGAATGTCAGCGGCTAGGGTGTTGAGCAGCAGCGCGGTAAATATCACGAGGAAAAGCAGCATGGCGAACAGCGGCGTGTATTTGGCGGTGTTCACAGGTTACACTCCTGATAAGCGATGATCTTAAATTGATTATAGGGTATTGCTGTAGGAGCGTAAAGAGAACCGCATCCGCATGAGAGAGAAGACCCGGTCCGCCGCAGGCAAGTTGTGACGGGGCTTAGACTTATGGCGCCTATCGTTTATAATGTGACACGCAAGCGCTGCCGAGCGCGACAAGCAAATTCGACAAAGAGGAGTTTTGAATGGCTGAACAAGGTTTTATCCCCCCAACCAGCGAATGGTATCGCCCGGCGGCCGAGATCGTGCAGGGAGCCAACGTGCCGGATTACGATGCGGTTTACGACCTGGCGCAGCAGGATATTCAAGCCTTCTGGGCGAACCGTGCCGAGACCTTGGAGTGGTACAAGCGATGGGACAAGGTCCTCGATGACAGCAACAAACCTTTCTACAAGTGGTTCGTCGGCGGCAAGACCAATATGGTCCTCAACGCCCTCGACCGTCATGTGAGCACCTGGCGGCGCAATAAGCTGGCGATCATCTGGGAAGGCGAAGACGGCGACAAAGTGACGCTGTCTTATTGGCGGCTTTGGCAGGAGACGAACAAGTTCGCCAACGTCCTGCGCAGCATGGGCGTGAAGAAAGGCGACCGCGTCACCATCTATATGGGGCGTGTGCCGGAGATCGCGATTGCCATGCTGGCTTGCGCCAAGATCGGCGCGCCGCACAGCGTCGTCTATGGCGGCTTCTCCGAGCAAGCTTTGGCCAGCCGCATAGAGGACGCCCAGAGCAAGGTCTTGATCACCTGCGATGGCGCCTGGCTGCGCGGCAAGATCGTCCCATTGAAGGACACAGTCGACGAGGCGGTGCAGCGCTCGCCGGTTGCCGAGACGGTCATTGTCGTCAAGCGCACCGGGCACGAGATCAACATGGAGCAGGGCCGCGATTATTGGTATCACGATCTGATGGCGCTGCCGATCGCGGGGACAAAAGCCGAGACCGAGGTGATGGACGCGGAAGATCCGCTCTTCATCCTCTACACCAGCGGCACGACGGGCAAACCCAAGGGCGTCCTGCACACGCATGGCGGCTACCAGGTCTATACCTCGACCACGCTGTCCTGGGCTTTCGACCTGAAGGAAGACGACCGCTGGTGGTGCGCGGCGGATCCGGGCTGGATCACCGGGCACAGCTATATCGTCTACGCCCCGCTGATCCTGGGCGCGACCAGCATCATCTACGAAGGCGCGCCGACCTATCCTTATCCTGACCGCTGGTGGCAGATCGTCGCGGATTATGGCGTGACGATTTTGTACACGGCGCCGACGGCCATCCGCGGCTTGATGCGCTTCGGCGAGGCTTGGCCCGCGAGGCATGACTTGAGCAGCCTGCGCTTGCTGGGCACAGTGGGCGAGCCGATCAATCCGGAAGCCTGGCGCTGGTATCACCGCGTCATCGGCAAGGAGCGTTGCCCGATCATTGATACCTGGTGGCAGACGGAGACGGGCGGCTTCATGATCACGCCGCTGCCATCGGTGGGCTTGAAGCCGGGCAGCGCCACCCGCCCCTTCCCCGGCATTGAGGTCGATATCGTTGACGACGATGGACAGCCGGTGGGCACGAACGAAGACGGCAACCTGGTCATCAAGAGTCCCTGGCCCAGCATGATCCGCACGGTCTACGGCGATGACGAGCGCTTCCTCAGCCAGTATTGGGAGAAGTATCGCGATCAAGGCTGGTACCTGGCTGGCGATACGGCGCGGCGCGATGAAGACGGCTACCTCTGGGTAATCGGCCGCAATGACGATGTGCTCAAGGTCAGCGGCTATCGTTTGGGCACAGCCGAAGTGGAGTCGGGTTTGGTCAGCCACAGCGCGGTGGCCGAGTCAGCCGTGATTGGCGTGCCGGATGAATTGCGCGGCAACAAGATATACGCTTACTGCATTCTGGTGGAAGGCGTTGATGGCTCGGAAGCGCTGGAGGCGGAATTGAAGGCGCATGTGCGGCACGAGGTCGGTCCGATTGCGGTGCCGGCGCAGATTGAGTTCGTGGACAACCTGCCGAAGACGCGCAGTGGGAAGATCATGCGGCGGGTCTTGAAGGCGCAGGCTCTGGGTCAGCCGCTGGGGGATTTGAGCACGCTGGAGGATTGATTCAGGCGGAGGACGATTGCCTTCCCCGGTCTATTGAACTAGAGTCTTTTCCCGATGTTGATTTGGAGGCTCGCAATGGAAACAATCACTGTCGTTACCACCCAAGAGGAAGATGCCTACGTGTCGCACTGCCTTGAATACGACATTGCCAGCCAGGGAAGCACCCGCAAGGAAGCGATTGACAATATCAAGGAAGCGGTATCGCTCTTCCTGGAAGTCGCATCGCCAGCCGAGGTGCGGGCCCGGCTTGATAGACGCGGACGTATCGATAAGCTAAGCCTCAATAGTGCCTAGGCGACGCAGTCTGTCCAGCCGTGAGGTATGTAGAATCCTCAGCGCAAACGGATTTGAAGAAATTAGGCAGCGTGGCAGCCACATTGTGATGCAGAAGAAGATTCTCCAGATTTCTGGGGAAAATACGACTGTAACGGTGATCGTGCCAAACCACAAAGAATTGAAGCGCGGCACATTGGCCTCAATCATCCGCCAATCAGCGTTGCCACGCGAGCTCTTTGAGTGACCATGCTGTGCAGCCGCTGGGGGATTTGAGCGCGCTGGAGGATTAGGGGCGGCGCGAAGCAAGAATTCCGACGGGAAGGTGAAAGCCTTCCCTTTTTTGTCGATCCACAGCGTCGCGCCTGATTTTATGGTCCAACTCATTTCTGCGCTATAATCCGTCGCAAGCGCTATACTCCGCGCCAAACAAAAAGGCTCGCCCATGACCACCGCCCCGCCCGTGCTCGAAGTCCGCGGCATCACAAAACGCTTCCCCGGCGTGCTCGCCAACGACAACATCAACCTGACCCTGCGCAAGGGCCAGGTCCTCGGCTTGCTGGGCGAGAACGGCGCCGGCAAATCCACCCTGATGAATATGATCTACGGGCTGTACACACCGGACGAGGGCGAGATCCTCGTCAATGGCGAGCCGGTGGAGATTTTCGGATCAAAGGACGCCATCGAGTTGGGCATCGGCATGGTGCATCAGCACTTCCAACTAGTGGATGTGCTGACCGTGACCGAGAATGTCATGCTGGGCAATGAGAGCGTCACCGGTCCTTTCCTGCGGCGGGACCGGGCGCGGCGGGAGATTGAGGAACTATCACGGGAATATGGCTTGGATGTGAATCCCGATGCGCTGATTTCCAACCTGCCGGTGGGGATTCAGCAGCGAGTGGAGATCATCAAAGCGCTGTATCGCCACGCCGACATTCTGATCCTGGATGAACCGACGGCGGTTTTGACGCCGCAGGAGACGCGCGGTCTCTTCAAGATCATGCGCACGCTGCTGGACAAAGGCGTCAGCATCATCTTCATCAGCCACAAGCTGAAAGAAGTGCTGGAAATCTGCGACGAGGTGGTGGTGCTGCGGCGCGGCGCGGTCGCCGGCCATGCCGATCCGAAGCAGTCCACCGAGCAATCGCTGGCCTCGCTGATGGTCGGGCGGGATGTCATCCTGGAAGTGGAGAAAGCGGAGGCGACGCCCGGCGACGAAATCCTGAATGTCGTGAATCTGCATGCGCATGACGACCGGGGCTTGCCAGCGGTGGAAGGCGTCAGCTTCGGTTTGCAGCGGGGCGAGATCCTCGGTATCGCCGGCGTGCAGGGCAATGGGCAGACCGAATTGGTTGAAGCGCTGACAGGCATGCGCCCGGTCGTAAACGGACGCTTCTTCATCAAGGGGCAGGATATGACCGATGCTTCACCGCGCAAAGTTACCGAGAGTGGCGTCGGACATGTGCCGGAAGACCGGCAGCGCGATGGCTTGGTGGCCAGCTTCACGGTGATGCACAATCTGGTGCTGTCTACCTATTATAAAGACGCGTTTTCCAAAGCCATCGTGGTGGATGACCGCGCCATCGCCGAAAATGCGCGCGAATTGGTCGAGCGGTATGATGTGCGCCCGCCGATCATCAACAATATCGCGAGTGGGCTTTCTGGCGGCAATCAGCAGAAAGTGATCGTGGCGCGCGAGTTCTCCCGCGATGTCGAATTGCTGATCGCCTCCCAGCCGACGCGCGGACTGGATGTCGGCTCGATAGAATTCATCCACCGGCAGATCATCCGCATGCGCGATGCCGGCGCCGGCATTCTGCTGGTCTCATCCGAGTTGGATGAGGTGCTGAGCTTGGCTGATCGAGTGGCGGTGATGTTCGAGGGCGAGATCATCGACATAATGCCGATTGAAGAAGCCGATCGCGATACGGTCGGCTTGCGGATGGCGGGGGTGCGCGAGGGTAGTCAGATGGCGGTTGAGGCATGAGCGCAGCGACAGAACGACGGCAACCGCGCGGTCTCATTGGCTTCTGGCTGAGAATCTCGCCGAGTCTGGTCCCGGTCTTCGCGGTGATCACAGCTTTTCTGGCTGGCATCCCGCTGATCACGATAACGGTCAGCGACAACGCGCTGCAGCCGGATATTCAAGAAGGCTTGCGCGTCTCCTCAACAGCCTACGTGGCGCTGGTGGAATCGATCACGGGTTTGACGATCAATGATGTCGCCGGCGTCGACGACTTCGGCGAAATGCGCGTTTATGCCGCGAGCCATGAAATCAGTACGCGGCGCAGCTTGTCGCGGCAGGCGCGGCCCTTTGAGCGGGTGCTCGAAGTGGGCATGGAAGAAACGCGGGAATTCGGCGCATTCTTCGCAGCTTATGAGATTGACGAAGACACAGCCATCGCCATCACCGAACGCCTCGACACGATAGCGGCGGTCGGTGCGGAGACCCTGCGCGGGCTTAAGCCGCTGCTCGCTGACCTGGCCGATTTGAAACGCTCCGATGTGCGCGATTTGGCTGAGTTGGCAGGGAGCCTGAGCGAGTTGAGCGGCGACGCGCTGGCGCAGGCGAGCGCGCTCTATCCACCGCTGGCTGAGATGTCGGCGGCGCAACTCGACAAGACGCGGGCGGACCTGCAACTCATCGACGAATACGGTCAAGTGAGCTTGATGCGCAGTCAGAACGCGCTGGCGCAACTGGACGGGCTGGGCATCGCGGCAGGCAGCGCGGAAGCGGAAATGCTGGCCGCGATCGTGGCGGCGGATTATGACGATGTGCGGGAAGCGATCGAGACGCTGGCGATATTGGACGCGCTGGACATTGACGATCCGGCCGGGCTGGGCGCGCAATTCCGCATCGTCGGAAGAATGTACGAAGCGGGCTACCTGACCGGCGCTTCCGTGAACATCACGCTCGACGAACAATTGGATGCGGCTTTGCAGCAGCATTTGGTCATACGCCGCCCGGGCAACCGCGTCTTGAGCGCCGATGATTTGGGGAGCCTGACCTTTGGCATCTTGAAAAACGAGCAGGACCTAGAAGTGCTCTTCTTGCGGCTGGGCGACCAGATTCTGCTCTTCATCCCCTCGAATCTGGAGAAGACCATCGTCCGGGCGATTCCTTTCATCATCGCCGGCTTGGCGGTGGGGCTGGGCTTCAAAGCCGGGCTTTTTAACATCGGCGCCGAGGGGCAGCTCTATGCCGGGGCGATTGCGGTGGCGGCATTGGGCGCTTTCGCAGCGCCGGCGACATCGCCGCTGATCTTGCTGCCGGCGGTGCTGCTCTTTGGCATATTAGGCGGTTTCCTCTGGGGCGCCTTGCCCGGCGCGCTCAAAGCCTATACCGGCGCCCATGAAGTCATCACGACCATCATGCTCAACTTCATCGCCATTCTCATCGTCGACTGGCTGATCAAGTCGGTAGATCCGGTCATCCTCGGCGATGTCAAAGCCAGCGTGCCCAAGACGCCGGTGATCCTGCCAGCGGCGATGCTGCCGACGATGGACACCATCACTACCCCGCTCGCGCTGATATTGATGATGGCGGCGGTTGCGGTCGTGGCTTTCCTGCTCAACTACCTGCCCTTGCGCCGCGACCATCCGGGAGCAGCACTGCGCAGCGGCTTGATCTGGGCGGGAGTGATGAGCGTACTGCAATTGTTCCTGGTGCTGATCGCTGTCGGCGAGCAATCCAAACTGCATTTCGGCTTCTGGTTGATGATCGCGGCGGTTTGGCTGACGGACTGGTTTTTGACACGCACCACGCTCGGCTTCGAGCTGCGGACCGTGGGCGCGAATCAAAACGCGGCCAAATACGCCGGCATGAGCGTGCCGCGCAATGTGGTGCTGGCGATGGCGCTCAGCGGCATGCTGGCGGGCTTGGCTGGCGCGATTGAGATCAGCGGCGTCGAGCACGAGATGCTGCCGCGCTTCTTCGCTGGCGTCGGCTTTGACGCCATCGCTGTGGCTCTGCTGGCGCGCAACAATCCCAAAGGCATGGTCTGGGCGGGGCTGCTCTGGGGCGGCTTGTTGAGCGGCGCGGCGCTGATGCAGATACGCGCTGATATTTCCATCGACCTAGTCAAGATAGTGCAGGCGCTCATCATCATGTTTGTGGCGGCTGACCAAATCATTCGCTTCCTCTGGCGGGCGCCCAAGCGCAGCGCCGAAGAAGAGGGCGAACTGGTCTTCTCGACTGGCTGGGGAGGCTAGCGATGACCGCTGCGATCAAGCCTAAATCGACCCGCCGCCCGGCTTTCAAAGTGACGCGGAAACGCATCATCGCTCTGCTGCTGCTCGTCCTCGGCATCTTCATCTTCGTCGAAGCCGGCGGGCTTGACGGCGGGTTGGTCACCACCTTGACATTTGAATCGACCTCCTTGGGTCAAGAACCGACCGTCGGCAACATCCCGGTGCCGACATCGGCTTATCTGCTGCTCATCGGCCTTCTTTTCATCGTGAGCGGCGGGCTGAACCTGCTTGACCTCCGCGAGTTGCGCCCCCGGCGGATCAGCCTGGCGCTGCTGATACTCTGCGGCATCCTGTTCATCCCAACCGTCATCATCGCGGCGGCGGCCGGCAATGAAACGAACCTGACTACAATCGTCGCCGAGAGCCTGCGCCTGGCGACGCCACTGGCCATCGGCGCTTTCGCCGGCATCTGGTGCGAGCGGGCCGGCGTAGTCAACATCGCCATCGAAGGCATGATGCTTTTCGCCGCCTGTTTCGGTTTCACCACCTTGTTCTTTCTGCGCGGGACAGCGCTACCGCTGGAGACGGCGCAGTTGCTGGCGGTCATCATCGCGGTGCTCGCCGGCGGTTTGATCGCGCTGCTGCACGGCTGGCTGTCCATCACCTTCCGCACCGATCAGATCGTCAGCGGCACGGTCATCAACATCTTGGCGGTCGGCGTGACCAGCTTCGTGCGGCGCGAATACCTGCTCTCCACCGAAGCGGGCGCGGCCAAGCTGGGCAATTTCGCCATTCCGATATTGAGCGACTTGCCCGTCATCGGCGAAGCGATCTTCACCAATCAGCCTATCTTCTTCCTCATGTTTGTCATGCTCGCCTTCACACATATCGTGATGTTCTACACGCGCTGGGGCTTGCGGACGCGGGCGGTCGGCGAACATCCGCACGCGGCCGATACGCTGGGCATTAACGTCAACCGCACACGCTGGATCAACGTCTGCATCAGCGGCATGATCGCCGGCTTGGCGGGCGCCTGGTTCTCGCTGGAAGCGACCGGCAGCTTCAATGACGGCATGACGCGCGGCGCCGGTTTCATCGCGCTGGCGGCCATGATCTTCGGCAAATGGACGCCGATCGGGGCTTTTGGCGCGGCCCTGCTCTTCGGCTTTTCCGATTCCCTGGGCATCCGCCTGCAGATGGTCGGCGTCGGCTTCCCGGTGCAATTCTTGCAAATGGTGCCCTACGCGGTGACGCTGGTGGTGCTGGCTGGTTTCATCGGCCGCGCAAGTCCGCCGAAAGCGGTCGGCCAGCCTTATGTAAAGGAGTAAGCGGCGCTCGGATGGATCGCCCCTGTGGTATTATTGGGCTGTGCTGAGAAAGGACAAACGCAAGATGTTGATAGAAGTACCGGATGAAGTCGCCGCGCGTTTGCAGGAAATGGCGGAAGCACGTCGCATTACCGTAGGCGAGATGGTCGATATTCTGATAATTCGCGACCATATCGCCGCTGAACGCAACCGCAGGGAAAACGCTGAGTTATTTCGGCGGACGGAGGAAAAGGCAGCGGCAGAGGCAAGAGCCAAAAGTGATCTCAAGCCTAGTGATGAGGGCTGGCCGCCGCCGGGCTCGCTGGCTGAACTCGCGCAACTCGCTCGTAAAGCAAACCTTGGCGCGCTCAGCAGCAAAAAGGTCGACACATCGGCCCGCAGCCGCGAAATCTTGAATGCGGAATTCGCTGACTATATCACGCGGAATTGGGACAAGTGAGCATCCTGGTCGATACCGGCTTTGTCTATGCGCTATTCCAGCCGGCAGACCCTCATCATGAGCGAGCAACAGCCTTTTCGGAGGTCAACTCTGAGCCAATGTTGTTGCCGGCTGTCATTCTGCCGGAGCTGGGATTCCTGTTCAGACGCGACCATGGTTATGCAGGGGTAATACAGTGGCTTGAGCAATTCAGGTATACGCAAGCGCGTATAGCACCAATGATGCAGGAAGACTTAAGCCGGATTTACGAGATTGCGCAGCAATACGCGGACTCGCGTTTCGATGTGGTCGATTGTTGCATCATGGCAATGGCGGAGCGCCTGCAAATCGCGAAGAGTGCGACATTTGACAAACGGGATTTCCGCATCGTTCGGCCAGGTCATACGGACTATTTTGAGATTCTGCCCTAAAAGCCGACACCGACATCAAACATTGGCTGGTTTCATCGGCCGCGCAAGTCCGCCGAAAGCGGTCGGTCAACCTTATGTGCAAGAATAAGAAGCCTAGTAGCCGCCAGGATACAGCAGACATGTATATTCTGGCTGTGTAAATGACTTCGCCACAGCCACAGAGCCCCGCCTCTCACTCCTCGACTTGGATATTCTGTACTGGCAGCGTTAGATAATAGGGATGCGCGAGTGCCCTTGTTGATATTCGTCATCGGAGAGTGATATAGTGGAAATATGTGGTTACAGCTAACGAGATGCTGGCAGCAATCCCTCTCGCGAAACTAGCGCAGAAAACTAGGCAGGCAGCGATGAATGACGATTCGAATCCCCAAGTAGTAGGCAGAGGTGGCATCAGTATGTTGCGCGGCGGCTCGGCGCTTTCCAGCAGCAACGTCGAGGCAAAGGGACTCTCGATGAAACTCGCGGTGATCCCGCCCGGCGCCGTTATCCCCGCCCATCTTCACGTCGATTTTGAGACGATGATCTATATTCTCGAGGGGCGTGTTCGACATGAGTATGGCGATGGATGCAAACTGGTCATGGAGAACCAAGCGGGCGATTTTCTCTTCATCGAGCCGGGCGTGCCGCACGAGGTTTTCAATCTGAGCGATAGCGAGCCTGCTGTGGCGGTTATCGCGCGTTCGGCGCCGGATGAGCGAGAGCAAACCATCCCCTACGATCGAGGAGCCGCGATGATGGCAGCGGAAGCGCTAGAGACGCCGAATACATCTTAGCGAAGCCAGGCCGGAATCGTCGGCTGAATTCATGCGTCCACCCGATTCCTGTTACGCTTCCAGCGCGAATCCGCGATCGTCTTTAGCTTGCTTGATCGGGCGCGCCTCGCCTCCAAAAGGGCTTAGTCAGCCCCATGTGAACGAGTAAGCCCAATAAGGAATCCGTAGGGACGAGCCGGTGGGTCGCCCACTATGTGCCCTCGGTAACAAAACATCATATAACACGATGCGCCCAAGCCACTAGCCAGCTCGCCGCCCGATGGTATGAATTTTCCAATACGAGAACATTTGTTCCCATTTCCGCGCCAATGTATGCTACCCTGATCGTATGAACATTTGCGCCCGCATCGCGACTAACTGCGGCATTTCCGCCTCGCCAACCCGTCAGATGGCCAGATGGCCAAAAAAGTTTTTCTGGGGTCCTGGCGCTTCGACAATTGGAATCTATTGGAGAAAAAAACTTTCCCTTTCCAACAAAAACTTCCAATTACAGTTCCAATCGCTATGACAGACGGCCAGGGTGGCGCGTAGACACAGCCACTTCTTGGTCGTCCCTACACATTCTCACTATTAGGAGTTGGTTATTCTGCGTACGCCAAGTTGTGACTTGCGGGCAGGCATGGCAGGAAAATCTCAGAATAGGACCCGCTTGCCGCCAATGCCGGCGTATTGAAAAACTCGCCTCAAAACGGTAGAGTAAGCTTTGGCAATCTACCTTCCATCTAAGCTATTTCGGGAGAAAATCACATGAAAAAGTTCATAGTATTGCTCAGCCTGATTGCGCTTGTACTGGGCTTCGCGCCCCTGGCCGCGGCGCAAGCTGGCGTGGAGACCTTGTGCCTGGTGACGGACATCGGGCGCGTCAACGATGGCACTTTCAATCAGTTCGCGCATGAGGGCGCTCTGGAAGCGGCTGATGAATACGACTTGGAATACAAATGGATCGAGACGCAAGCCGAGACCGACTACGATGCCAACATTCAGACTTGTATCGATGAAGGTTTTGAAATCATCATCACGGTTGGCTTCTTGATCGCCGATGCCACCTACGCCGCGGCTGAAGCCAATCCGGATGTTCACTTCCTGGGTGTCGATCAATTTGTCATGGGCGGTCCCGCGAACTATGTCGGGATTCAATTCCGCGAAGATCAGTCGGGCTTCCTGGCGGGTGTATTGGCGGCGCAGGTCGCTGGCTCGGTCGGCTCAGATACCATCGCCGGCATCTACGGCATCGACATCCCGCCGGTCAAGAAGTTCCGCAACGGCTTCGAACAGGGCGCGCTTTATATCAATGCCGATCTGAACCTGCTGGGTGTTTATATCGACAGCTTCATCGCGCCCGACCGTGGCGCTTCGGCGGCCGAACAATTCATCGGCGAAGGGGCGTCGGTCATCTTCGGTGCGGGCGGACCCACCGGCACGGGCGGCATCCTGGCGGCGGCTCAGCAAGGCGTCTACGTCATCGGCGTCGACCAGGATGAGTGGGTGACCAGCTTCGGCAGCGGCGAAACGCCCGGTTCCGAGTACATCATTTCCAGCGCGATCAAGCGCGTCGATCAAGGCGTCTACGATATGGTGGTGGCGCTGGCTGAGGACATGATGAGTGACTTCCCGGGCGGCGGCATCTACCTGATGGATGTGGCGCTGAATGGCGTCGGCTTGGCGGAGAAGCATGAAGCCGATATTGACGATGCTTTCTTTGACGTCGCAGCTGAGGTCGCCGAAATGATGATCGCCGGCTCCGTCACGACGGGCGTCGATCCGGTTTCCGGCGACCTGGCGATGGACGACATGATGGAAGACCAAGCCGCGGACATGATGATGGGTGTGGAAACCGTCTGCCTGGTCACCGACCTCGGGCGCGTCAATGACGGCACTTTCAATCAGTCGGCGCATGAAGGCGCGGAAGCAGCGGCCGATGAATACGATCTGGAATACAAATTCATCGAGACCCAAGCCGAGACCGACTACGAAGCCAATATTCAGACCTGTGTTGACGAAGGCTTCGAGGTCATCGTCACCGTCGGCTTCCTGATCGCTGACGCCACCTACGCCGCGGCTGAAGCCAATCCGGATGTCTATTTCCTCGGTGTCGACCAGTTCGTGATTGATGGACCGAGCAACTACGTCGGCATCCAGTTCCGCGAGGATCAATCCGGCTTCATGACCGGTGTGCTGGCCGCTTTCGTGGCTGAGTGGCAGGGCTCGGATATGATCGCCGGCGTCTATGGCATTGATATCCCGCCGGTCAAGCGCTTCCGCAACGGCTATGAGCAGGGCGCGCATTACGTCAATCCGGACTTGACCATCCTCGGTGTTTACATCGACAGTTTCGTCGCGCCTGATCGTGGCGCGTCGGCGGCGCTGCAATTCATCGGCGAAGGCGCGACTGTGCTCTTCGGCGGCGGCGGACCCACCGGCACCGGCGCGATTTTGGCGGGGGCGCAAGAGGGCGTCTACGTCATCGGCGTCGACAAAGACGAATGGCTGACCAGCTTCGGCGCGGGCGAGACGCCGGGCTCGGAGTACATCATCTCCAGCGCGATGAAGCGGGTGGACCAGGGCGTTTATGACATGGTTGCCATGCTGGCGGAAAGCGACATGGAAGCATTCCCCGGCGGTGGCGTCTTCCTGATGGACGCGGCGATGAATGGCGTGGGTTTGGCACCGCCGCATGAAGCCGATATCCCGGATTCGGTCTGGGAAAAGGTGGACGCGGTCAATGCCGAGCTTATCGCGGGCAACATCGAGACCGGCGTAAACCTGATCACGGGCGACCTGCTGGAGTAGTTTCGCGCGAGCGGCAGCCAAAGTATGACAGCCCCGTCAGATGATGGGGCTGTTGTTTCTCTTTCTCTGTCATGGATCGGCGATTATCATGCTCAGCGGCGGATCAGGGATGCGTTAACATATTTGCTGGAATTGATGCTATTATAGTAGCATCATAGTATTTATTGTCTGATAAACAAATCGGATCATACTATGGCGGAACTCAGGAACGATCACGAAAGACGAATCTCAACCATAGAAGGCGAGATGAAGTCTCTGGCTACGAAAGCCGACCTCGCGGAATTCAAGGCTGAGATTATGGAATACGTCCAGAGCGCGATCCAAAGCGCGATTCGAGCGCAGACGGAAGAGTTTCGCGCCTCCTTCGCTATTTTTAGCGAGGCGCTGGATAAACAGAGCGAAGATATTCGTAAGCAGAGTGAAGAAATCCGCGAGTTGCGCGAGAAGGAAAGCCGCTTCAGAGGCGCGGTGGATACGCTCAAGTACGCGCTGCCTTTTCTCATCAGCATCATTGCGGTGCTGGTGGCGGTCTTGAAATAATCATCAGAAACCGAGCGGAAAAGCAGCCCCGTCAGATGATGGGGCTGTTGTTACTTTCCGCACAGGTCCTGTGTGGAAAAGCCGCAGTGCTTCAGCCAGCGCAGGAGCATCTCGGCGCCGAAACGTTCATGGGGCTGCTGCAGCGCAATGCCGCAAATCTCGGTCGGCAGCTTGCTATAGAGGGCTTGGGAGCGTTCGTCGCGCTCAAAGGAGACAACGAAGGCCTTCTTGCGGTAGACGATGTCGCGCGGCAGGTGGCGCAACGCCAGCTTTTGAATGAGGTGTTTTTCCAAAATCGGCAGCTTCTTGTCGTCCAGCGCCAGCCGACGTATCAGGGGCAGCCCCATGGCGAACTCGACGACATCCATGTTGTGGTAGGGGCTGATGATGTCTTGACCGTCGAGAAAAGACGGCTGCGTGTAGACTTCGCTGTCGTGCGGCGTTTGCGCGATGTACATGCCGGTCGCGGTGATCTCGTGCAGCTTGGTAAAGCGCGCCGGCATCTTGGGCAGGGCAAGCGCATCGAGATTGCCCACGTAGTTGCGCGCCAGATGAACGTAGTCTTCGCTGGCTGAACGATGCGCCAAAGCGGGATGGAAGCGGCGTCTGAGCGGTATCGGCAATGGATTCAGCAAATAGCTCAAGTATTGCCCCCGCATAGCGGCCATGACCGTGTCGGAATTCTGCCCGAAGAAGAGTTGCGCTTGATCGCCGACCGAGCTGTTCTCCCGCAGCTTGATTACACCGAGCGCTGTTGATGTGCCATGTGGAATACCGTAACTGGCTGGCAGGGCAGTCATAGCCGATTCATAATCATCCGTGCCCAAGTAGTGTATCTCGTGGCTGTCGACGCCGATGACTGCCGCATTCTGCTTGGCATAGACGACATCGGAACTGCTTTCGCCCCAGGGACCGGAGGTATAAGCGCGTATCTTCGCGCCAAGCCCTTTGAGGATTATGCCGATCATTGCCGAGTCGATGCCGCCGCTGAGATACAAACCAACCTCATCGCTTCGCAGGCGCCGCTCGATAGCGCGCGTCATCAAGGCCTCGAACTCATCGACCAGGTCCCGCCAGGGCCGCCGCCAGGAGATCTCTCGCGGTTGCAGGGAATAGGCATAAATCGCCTTGACGCTGCGGCGCGCGGGGTCAATCTCGATGACTGCAGCGGGGGGCACAATGTGTATCTCGTTAAAGAGCGGCAGCAGGCGCGGCGTGCCCAGCTTGACCAGCGCGCGTAGGCCGGCATCGCGTAAAGTATCATCTGACTGAACGAGATCGCTTAAATGATTGGAGAATTGGACGCCGTCATCGGTGAAGCGGAAGTACAGAGGCGCGATGCCCAGATGATCGCGAAAGGCATGGATCTTGTCGCCGACCTCGATAGCCGCGGCGAAGTTGGAATCGCGGCGTCTCCGGCGGTAGAGCGCCTCGTAATCGCCGTCGGCGAAGTCATCGAGGCGGATGTTGTGGGCGTAGAGGAATTGTGGCAAGGGTATCACCGCGACTGGCAAGAGACATTGTAGAACCTGGCTTCAGTATACCTATTATCCACAGAGCCTGTTCTCCGATGCGGACAATGCCGGCATGGTTGAAGAATTTCCGAAACTAGAGCATAATGAGGGCGCAGTTACGCGGAGGAGCATGGAGCAATCAATGGACCAGAATGTGCAGTTCGTTATAATCGTGAGCACAGTGATCGGCGTGTTCTTGTGGCTGCGTAATGATATCAATCGGCTTGATAATGAGATTTCATCGCTTCGTGAAAGTGTAACATCGCTTCAAGGCGATATGACATCGGTACGCGAGTCAATCGCTTGGATGCGCGGACGAATGGGCTATTCCGAAGCGCCGCCACAAGAAACGGAATAGTGGAGTACTCCCTCCAATAGAAAGCGGAGAAACTAATGGCCTCATCATTTGGGTGGGGCTGTTTCTTTTCGGGCTAAATCGCCCCATCCGTATATACATCATCCACCAAGCGCAATATCCCCAGCGGATTGGCGTCTTGCAGGGCCCGGGGCAGCAGCGCGTCCGGCACATTCTGGAAGGCGATGGGACGCATGAAGCGGTAGATGGCGTTCATGCCGACCGAGGTCGTGCCCGGCGCGGTCGTGGCGGGATAGGGTCCGCCATGCTGCATGGCATGCACGACGGCGACGCCGGTGGGGAAGCCATTCCAGATTACGCGCCCGGCCTTCTCGCGCAGTTGATGCAGCAGGTCGCCGATACTCTCCAACTCAGCTTCTTCGGCATGCACCGTGCTGGTCAGGTTGCCTTCGAGCGCATCGATGGTGGCGCGCAGGTCGTTAATGTCAGCGCAGAGCGCGAAGAGCGTGACCGGACCAAAATGCTCGACTTGCAGGCGATCGTCGGCGCGGATGGCGGCGGCAGTGGTTTGCATGACCGTGTTGCGATAGCAGAAGAAGTCGCTGTCGGCGATGGCTTCAGCGCCGGCCAAGACCTCGATTTGAGCGTGCGCCGCCGTTTCGCTAACCGCGCTTTGCAAGCCCGCCGCAATCGCTTCGTTGAGCAGTATGCCGGTCGGCGCCGCGTCCATCTTCTCGCTGACCGAGGCGATAAAGTCCCGCGTCGCTTCGCTGTCTTCCAGCAGGATCAAACCGGGATTGGTGCAGAACTGCCCCGTGCCCATGGTGACCGAGGCGACCAGGCCATCGGCGATCTCTTCCGAGCGTTTGGCGAGCGCCGCTTGAGTGATGACAACGGGATTGACGCTGCCCATCTCGGCGTAGACTGGGATTGGGCGAGGACGGCGAGAGGCGGCGTCATAGATAGCGCGTCCGCCGCGCAAGCTGCCGGTGAAGCCGACCGCTTCGATGCCATCATGCGCGACCAGCCACTGCCCGACATCAATGCCATTGCCTTGCAGCAGTGAGAAGGTCCCGGCGGGGAAGCCCTTAGCGGCCACTGCGGCGTTGATCGCCCCGGCAAATAGCTCAGAGGTGGCGGGATGCCCCGGATGCGCCTTGACAACTATAGGGCAGCCAGCCGCCAGCGCCGACGCCGAATCGCCGCCAGCCACAGCAAAGGCGAAGGGGAAGTTGCTCGCCGCGAAAACCGCCACCGGTCCGACCGGGAATTGCATCTGCTTGATAGCGGGCTGCCCGGGTTGCTCGGTGTTGATGATGGCGCGCAGGTAGGCGCCCTCGCGCAGCAGATTGGCAAAGGCGCGGATCTGACCGGTCGTGCGCGCCCGTTCGCCGGTCAAGCGCGGCAAGCCCAAGCCGGTTTCGCGGTCGGCAGTGTGGAGCAAATCATCACCGAGCGTTTCGATCTGCGCCGCGACTTCGGTGAGGAAATCGGCAATCTTGCTGGACGGATAGCCCCGGATCTCTTGGAAGGCGGCGACGGCAGCGACTACGGCGCGGTCGACTTCGTTGCGCGTGGCGTTATGGAAGGGCAGGTCGCCAGTTGTTTTGCTGCGTGGATCGATGCTGTAGAATACTTCGGCGCCCTCGGCGGAAACCTCGCTGGCGATAGTGTTTTTACCTGTCAATGGCATAACTTAGCCTCCCAACGTGCTAGTCTTCACCCAACGGGCGACCTAATAGCTCGCCCCTACATTTCACTTAATTTGCCGTCCGTCGAAAACAAAGATCTCAGCGTGAGACGCGCAGGTCAAGCCGGTCAACTATAGCAAAGAAAGCCGGCAAATCACATTCGTCGAAGGCGACAGTCGGCTGTCGAACATAGGCGCTGCGGATATAGCCGTAGCGTTTCATCAAGTGCTTGCGGATGTGCAGCGAGTATTCGTGCCCGCGCCCGGAGACCGCCTTAATCAAAGCATCGCCCTCTTTGATGATATTGATGACCGCGTCGGTTTCAGCGCGCGTCCACTCGCGCCAGGCGGCGAGGAAGATCTCGTTGAAGCCGACGCCGGGGATCAAGCCAGCCGCGCCGCTGCGCAACTCGTCGAGCACGGTGATGCCGCCGCCACCGCCGAACATGCGCGCATCATCGGGGAGCAGAGGCGCAAGTTCCTTCATTTTTGCCGATGAGCCGGGACCCTCGATCTTGTAGTATTTCACATTGGGCGCGCGGTGGGCGATTTCGGCGAGAGCCTCCGCTGGCAATTCGGTGTGACGGTACATGGGGATGTGCGGCGCTTGCTGAATCATGATCGACGCCTCGCTGGCATTGCCCAACTCGACATAGAAATCCACGAATGACTGCGGACCGTTGTCCATAGTCGGCGGCGGCAGCGTCATCAGCGTGGCGGGATGATATGGCGCAAATTGCCGCGCTTGCTTGATGGCGGATTCCAGGCTGTTCGGCGCGATGCCGATGATAAGCGGCGCGGCCTTTGCCGTTTCGCTCGCGACGATTTTGACATTTTCCAGACGCTCGTTGTCGGTCATCTTGTAGGCTTCGCTGGCAAAGCCGTTGATGCCGATCGCGTGGACACCACCCTCCAATTCGAAGCGCAGGATATTGCGCAAGCCGTCGGCGTCGATGTCGCCGTTTTCATCGAAGGGGGTGAATAGTATCGGGGCGATGCCGTCGAGCATGGGCGTCTCCATATTCGGAATTAGCACTCGAACGCGTAGCTTAACGCATGCTTGCGCTATTCACCACTCTCTGTAATTCGGCCGATGGGCGTCCCACAGGGTCGCCCCTACGATGTCCTTAATGGGTGGGGATGAGAAGGGCGAGCAGATTGGTCGCCGTATGATTTCCACTATCCGAACTGAGGGATTTCTATGCGCGCGCCGCCGTTCATTGCGGATTCGTGGACGTAGATGCCGGCGGCGGCGACAAGATCGAGATTGCTTGAGTTGTAATCAGCTTGGCGCGGCGGAATTGTATGCAACTGCGCGGTCATGCCAGTTTGACAGGTTTAGGCGCATCATTTATGCTTGGCGCGTCTCAGGCATGAGGACAACAGATGCGACTTTATATTACGGGCGGAACGGGGCTAGTCAGCAGCAATATCATCCGGCTGGCGCGGGGACGCAAGGATATCGAGATCATCGCGGCGCAGTATGGTCCGCCACCGGAATGGGATGTCGACTACGAGCTCGATCCGCTGGATATGGCGGATACGGACGCGGTGCGCGCTTCAATCCGGCGCTACAAGCCCGATGTCGTCATCCATTGCGCCGCTGTGCTCGACCATGTCTACATGCAATACCATCGCGCCGAAACCTGGCAAGCGACAGTCGATGGCAACCTGGCTTTCGCGCAGAGCTGCGCCGAGGTCGGGGCGCGCTATGTCTTCGTCTCGTCCGACTGGATATTTGATGGGCAGGAGCCGCTGGTCGATGAGGATTCGCCGCCTATGCCGGTGCTCTACTACGGTTTCATGAAAGCAGTCTGCGAGCGCGACATCATGGGCGTGTCCGGCTTGAGTTACGGCATCGGACGACTGGCGGGCGTCTATGGCATCAATTACAGCGCGCCGTCGCTGCTGCGGAAGAAAAACGATGTCGGCTTTGATCTGGGCAACTATGTGGTCGACCAGCTTTCGCGCGGCTTGATCGCCGAGATCTGGACCGGTCCCAAGGTCAATGAGGTGGCGCATCCGACGCTGGCATCCGATGGCGCGGAGATGCTGCTGCGCCTGGCGGAGCATGATGAGAACGGCATCTTCCACTGCTGGGGCAGCGAGGCGGTCAGCCGCCTGCAATTCGCCTACCACTTCGCCGACACCTTCCAGGTCGACCGGACGCTTATTGTGCCCGTGCCGACCGACCCGCATGTGCTGGATAGATACAGGCATATTCGCATCCCCTTCCGCATCGTCAGCAGCAACGAGAAATCCTGCACGGCGCTGGGGCGAGCGACCTATAATGTGCTGGAGGGCATGCGCGATTACAAGGCGCAGTGGGACGCATTCCATGGCGCCGGCGTATGAACAGCGACCAGACGCTAAAGGGAGAGACTGGCAGATGAGAGCACTGACATTGAAGGCGGAATGGGCGCCGAAACCGGGCTATGACATGACGGCGAGCGAGCGCGATTTGCGCCGGCCGCGCAACGCCAATATGACCTGGAAGGGACCAAAAATTGAGCTTGGCGATGTGCCGGATCCGAGCCTGAAGCCTGATCAGACGCTGCTGGAGGTCGCGGCGGTGGGCATCTGCGGCTCGGATATGCACATGTATGAAGCCGGCGCTGACGGATATATGGTCTATCCCGGTTTGGTGCACACGCCGAATATCATCGGTCATGAATTCGCCGGCCGCATTGTCGAGGTCGGGCCCGAGGTCAAGGGCTTAAGCGTCGGCGATTTGGTGGCGGTGGAGGAGATCCAGTGGTGCGGCGAATGCAACGCCTGTCGCCGCGGCTTCGTCAATCACTGCCTGGACATCGAAGAACTGGGTTTCACCATCCCCGGCGCGATGGCGCAATATCTGCCGGTGCGGGCGAAGTATTGCTGGAAGCTGGACGAGATCGCCGAGCAGTATGGTGAAGAAGAAGCGCTGGTCATGGGCGCGATGGTCGAGCCGACCGGCGTCTCCTACCAAGGTTTGTTCAATCGCCTGCACAACTGGCAGCCGGGCAACAATGTCGCCATCTTCGGCGCCGGTCCCATCGGTTTGGCGGCGGAAGCGCTGGTCATCGCTGCGGGGGCGGGGCGGGTCCTCGTTTTCGATCCTTCGGCGAGCCGGCGGGCGATTGCAATGACTATGGGCGCATCGGCGGCGCTGGACCCCATCGGCATTGATTTGGATGGAGCCATCATGGAACATACCCTTGGGCGCGGCGTCGATTATGTGGTGGAATGCGCCGGTTTCGCCGACCAGACGATTGAGCCGCTGGACCGCTGCCTGGCGGTGAACGCCTCCATCATTGATATCGGCATGGGCGAGGCGAACCCGACACTGCCCATAGTTGCCTACAAACGGATGGGCGTACAACTGGCTGGCTCGCTCGGGCATGCTGGTGGTCCATTCCAGCATGTCATCAGCATGATGGCGGCGGGGAGAATCGACATGCGCCAGATGGTAAGCGCGCGCTTGCCGCTGGATGATGCGGTCGCCGCCTTCAAGCGCCTGGAGAGCCGCGAGGACGCCAAGATCATCTTGCAGCCGAATTAGGGGATAGCCACCGAGGACACCGAGTTTACAGAGTGCACAGAGTAAAGCGCGAATGGGAGACTGGATACTGATTCTGGGCGGGATGGCCTTCTGGGTACTGGCGGGACTCTGCTATTTCCGGCGGGATTTGGTCTGGCGGCTGTACTCAATGGAGCCGCGCTGGCGGGCAGACAACCCTGAACGCACGGAGGCTTGGGATGCCAAGACGCGGCGATCGGCGCTGGTGTTCGCGTTGCTTGGCGTCGTGTTCGTAGCGCTGGGATTGTTGATTTAGCGCATCGGTCCCGTTTGGCGCTGAGGCAGCGGTCGCGCCCTCGCCAGATTCAAGCGGACTGCGATCGCGCGGCGCCCCATTTGCGATTGCTAAAGAATTCCATATCTTCCCGATGAGATTGCGCATCGTTTGCACCAGCCGATCCGCCAAGACGGAGATAGGCGAAGATATCCAGAAATGAAAAGGGGGCGGCCATCCCATACACGAAGTCTCTGTGACGAGGGCGACTTTGTGATACTAGCGCTTTCTTTATCATTAGAAGATCCTTTTCTGTCGTTCATAGCGTATAACACGGTGAAAAGGCTTCCGTAGCGCAGAGCTGTGTCAAAAGCGCGTAAGAAAACTTGGCGCGAGAACGGGATGACGCACAGCCTATCCGACCGGGTGAAGCAGTTGCGTCGTTTGGCGCTGGGATTGTTGATCTGAAAGCAATCGCCTCACGCGTCAAGTTTCGGGGGACACAAGTGTCGCCCCTACAAGGCTTGCGCACGAAGGACGGGGGCATGGAGCCGGCGCACTACTTATACCTCGACCTCTCCCAAATTGTGGTACAAGCGCAGAGCCGCCTCCAGCGAGGTGAAGAAAGTGTCAATGTCCAGGTACTCATTGGGCGAGTGGATGCCTTCGCCGTGCCCGTAGCCGAATGCCGTAATGGGCAAGCCAATCAGCCGGTTGAAGACGCCGAGGATGGGGATGGAACCGCCCGTGCGGACGAGTTGGGCGCGCTTTCCGACGGTTGTTTCAATCGCCGATTGTACCGCTTCCAGCCAGGGTCCTTCGGTCTCGAGCTGGAAATACCAGGCGTTTTCGCCAATCGCGCATTCGATTTGAACGGTATCGGTGGCGAATCCTTCCACGTACTCCTTGAGCGTCCGGGAAACGGTGCGGGGATCCTGATCCGGGGCGAGGCGCATGGTGATTTTGAAGCCCGCTTCCGCCGGGATTATCGTTTTGATGCCGGGACCTTGATACCCGCCCCATAGACCGACGATATCAAGCGTAGGGTAAACAGTAGCGCGCTCGGAAGCGGGCGCGACCGATTCTCCCCAAAACTGGTCGACGCCGGCGCCTTCGAGCAGGGCATCCTCCTGGAATCCCGCTTCAATGCGAGCTTTTTCCGCCTCAGTGGCTTCCGTCACATCATCATAGTAGCCCGGCAGTTGAATACGTCCCTGGTGGTCATGGAAGGCGCCGATGATTTTACCGGCGACATGCAGCGGGTTCTGCACGAGGCCGCCGTAGAGACCGGAATGGATATCGGCTTTTGGTCCGCTGACCCGCACTTGCGCGGTGACCATGCCGCGCCCGCCGTAGAAGAGCTTCGGACTATCTGGCGAAAAATCGCCATCGCAATTCAGCAGCACATCGGCAGCCAGCCTGTCTTTGTTCGCCTCGACGAAGGCTTCGATGCTGGGCGAACCGGATTCTTCTTCGCCCTCGAACATGATCTTGATATTAACGGGCAGTTCGCCATTCGCCCGCAGCAATGTCTCGAAGGTCTTGAGGTTACCCCAGACGCCGGCTTTATTGTCGCTGGCGCCGCGGGCGAAGAGCTTGCCATCGCGGATGAGGCCCTCGAAGGGTTCGGAATTCCAGAGCGGCAGGGGGTCGACCGGCTGCACATCGTAGTGAGCGTAAACGAGAACGGTGGGTTTATCGGCGCCCGCCTTCAGCCACTCGCCGTAGACGACCGGATGACCGGCGGTGGCGATCGCCTCGCAGTTGTCAAAGCCCAGCGCCTGGAGCTGGCTCACGATCCAGTCAGCGCAGGCGCGCACATCAGCCGCATGAGCCGGGTCGGCGCTGATGGAGGGGAAGCGCAAGAGGGCTTTGTAGTCCTCCATCATCTTGTCTCGCGTCTCCGCCATGTAATCGATTGCGTTCTGGATTGTATCGGTCATGGGTAAACCCCTTCACATTCAAGCCAAGTAATGAGCACTCGCCATGATAGCGCAAAGCCAACGATATTTCCCTGCACAAAGAGGGCCTGAAGCGACGGAATGCCGCAGTGCCCAGATGGAAGGCGCGGCATACCAAGCGGCGGCGGTTTAATCGTTACGATAGAAATACAAACTAAGCTAGAATACATGAGAATAAGCAAGTGCGAATTGGCAGGCAAATATGTCCAAGAAACGCAATATTCTGGTGGTTGATGACGAGCGGACAATACGCGAAGTCGTGCGCCGCTACCTCGAACTGGAAGGCTTCGTCGTCACGGAAGCCGAGACTGGACCGCAGGCTCTGTCCATTTTGCAAGAAGGTCCACCCGACCTGATCGTGCTGGATATCATGCTGCCCGGGGTGGACGGTTTCGCAATCACCCGACGTTTAAGGGGCGCAGCGGACCACAATCCTCTGCGCGCCGATGGCGATATACCTATCATCCTGCTGACCGCCCGCGGCAATGAAGTCGACCGCGTGGCGGGTTTGGAGTTGGGCGCCGATGATTATGTGACCAAGCCTTTCAGTCCGCGCGAGTTGGTGGCGCGGGTAAAGACCGTATTGCGCCGCAGCTCCCCGCCAGAAAACGAAAGCGAAAGCCCGCTGGAATACGCCGGCTTGCTGGTCGATCCGCGCAGCCGCTCGGTCAGCGTGCATGGCAAAGCTGTTTCGCTGACAGCCAAGGAATTCGATCTGCTTTGGTTCCTGCTGCGGCATCCACGCCAGGTATTCAGGCGGGAGCAATTGCTCAACAATGTTTGGGGCTACGAATATTATGGCGATGAAAGCACCGTGACGGTACATGTGCGCCGCTTGCGGGAAAAGCTGGAGCCGAACCCGAGCAAGCCGATTTATGTGCAGACAGTCTGGGGCGTCGGCTACAAATTCGAAATCCCGGCTGAGAATTAGAGAGTGTGACTATCATGGCGCGCATGACCAAGCAGCTATCGCGGAATCCGGTATTGATATTTCTGGTCGTACTGGTGATTCCCATCGCCGGCACCCTGTTCAGCGAATTGATCATGTTCGATTTGCCCGGCGGCGAGGTGCAGCAGTTGGTCGCCTTCATGACCATGACCGGCGTCATGAGCTCCCTGCTGTCATTCGCCTTTTACCGGCTGGGCATCCTGGAGTGGTTTCGCAGCTTGCGCTGGGCGATCTGGATGGTAATCGCGCTGCTGGTGCTGATGATCTTCCTGAATGTCTGGGTGATCGCGCGCTTCACGTTCCAAAGCCACTACCTCACGCTCACATCGGTCTTGCTGGTCTTCGCCGGTTTGTCCGCGCTGACCATCGGTTTCTTCGCCTCGAAGACGATGACCGACCGCCTGAGCAAACTGCATGAGGCGACCCAATCCCTGGCGCGCCGCGATTTCGCCGTCCGCCTCAAAATCTCGGGCAATGACGAGATCGCTCAACTGGCCGACACATTCAACGACATGGCGGGCAACCTGCAAGAGGTCGAGGAACAGAAGCGCCAACTGGAACAGACGCGCCGCGACCTGACCGCCTGGGTTTCCCATGACTTGCGGACTCCGCTGACATCTCTGCGGGTCATGGTCGAGGCGATACTCGATGGCGTTGTCGCTGATGAGGAGACGGTGCAGCGTTATCTGGAGAACAGCCGCGCCGAAATCGAGCATCTCAGCCATCTCATCGACGACCTCTTCGAGTTGGCGCAACTGGATGTGGGTCATCTCAAGCTGGATTTGCAGCAAGCTTCGATACGCGATCTGATCTCCGATACGCTAGGCAGCATGGAAGCGAAGGCGAATCAGCATGGCGTCAAGCTGAACGGCGAGGTTTCGGACGATGTCGATATGATTCGGATGGCGCCGGACAAGATTCAGCGGGTATTAAGCAACCTGGTGGATAACGCGATCAAATACGCGGATACCGGCGTCAGCGTCACCTTGCGCGCCTGGCGCAGCGATGGCGAAGTTCGCATCGATATCCACAACAGCGGCTCTTTCATCCCCCAAGATGTCTTGCCGCGCCTCTTCGAGAGTTTCTATCGCGGCGAGGGTTCGCGGATGCGCGATGACGATGGCGCGCGCGGCACAGGTTTAGGCTTGGCGATCGCGCGCGGGTTCATTGAAGCGCATGGCGGCGCGATCTGGGCGAGCAGCGTCGAATCCGACGGCACGACCTTCAGCTTCACTTTGCCGCAGGGATAGAAACACCGCACCGACCCTCCAGCCTAAATCGTCCTTTTCAGTTCGGTCGAAGCGCCAATCGTCCTGTCTGCCGGGCTGGTATCCCAGGCAGCGGCGAATATCAGAGACTGGCGACGCGCATATCGAGTTCTGTATAGCTGGCTTCATCACAGCCGGTATTCGACATTTTCGCGGATTACCGACATAATTGCATTATAAAGGGGTTTATATGTCGTCATAAATATAAAGTTTCGCAGGCGGAGGATCAGAAATGAGCAACAAGAAGAACGACAAAGCATGGTACGAGAGAATAGGACTCTTGACTGGAATCGGGGTTCTAATCGGCATCGTGTTCGGCCTAGGACGCAACGATCTGCTCTTTGGCATTGTGATGGGCTTTTTTCTGGGCGCTGGTGTTCCTGTAGGCGCTATCGGGTCGCGCTGGTATCGCTCGCGCAGCGCTAGAGAAGGCAATCCCTTGGTTATGGCGGTCGTCTTCGCCATTGTAGCCGGTATCATTGTTGCCATCCTCACCACAGTGATAAGCGGAATCTTGGATAGCGTCAATGAATTCGTGAAAGGTATTTTGACCATTGCCTTGGACAGCGGCTCCAGTATTGTCTGGGGTATTGCCATCGGCATCGGCACTGCTGTGGGGGCTGGCTTGCGCGCAGTTTTGGGCAAGAAAGATTGACCCCGGGCGCGAGACCGATCCCGGGCGCCGCGGACGTCCGCATTCCCCGCTGAACAAACGCGTCACACACGCTATAATCCCGTCCATTGTTCCGGCATAGCCACATAAAAGGGAAGAGACAATGGATTTGGGATTGAAAGACAAGGTCGCCCTGGTCGCGGCTTCAAGCAAAGGTTTAGGTTATGGCGTTGCCAAAGCGCTGGCGGCCGAAGGCGCCAAAGTTTCGCTTTGCAGCCGCAACGGGGACGATGTCGCGGCGGCCGCTCAAACGCTCGCGAGCGATTATGGCGCCAAAACCCTGGCGACCGCCTGTGATGTGCGCGCGCTCGGCGATATCCAAGCTTGGGTGGAGAAAACAGTCGCCGCCTGGGGCAAGGTTGACTGCCTGCTCGTCAACGCTGGCGGACCGCCAGCCAAGACCATCAAAGAAGTCAGCGAAGATGATTTTGAAGCCGCCTTTGAACTCACTCTTTTCAGCAGCTTTCGCATGATTCAAATGACCATCCCACATATGACGGATGGCGGGTCAATCTTGACTGTCACCTCCGGCTCTGTCCGGGAGCCAATAGCGCGCCTCGGTCTGTCGACGATCATGCGCGCTGGTGTGGCGGGCTTGGTCAAGACGCTGGCGGATGAGTTGGCGGGCGATGGTATCCGCGTGAACAATCTCGTGCCGGGCCGGATCGACACCGACCGCGTCGCCCAGCTTGATGCCAACACCTCCCAGAAGCTGGGCATCAGCATCGAAGAAGTGCAGAAGCGCAGCCTGGCGGGGATTCCCCTGGGGCGTTACGGCACGATCGACGACTTCGGGCGAGCGGGCGCTTTCCTGCTCTCGCCGGCCGCCAGCTATATCACCGGCGCCACGCTGCGCGTTGATGGCGGCGCCGCGCGGTCGATCTAAAGCCTCGACTAGAGAACTCAGTAAAATGGAGTGAGTCACGAAAAAACTTACCACCAAGTACACCGAGATAGGAGAGGACACAGAGTAAAGCCATTGAGATTTCAATGACGGCGCAAGTCCGTTAGCTGGGTAAAGCCATGCATTGCGCGAGCGGCAAAACAATATCAATTCCTCTGTGCCCTTAAAAACACTCTGTGTCCTCGGCGGTGAAGAATCAATGCTGGCTTTGCCAGGCGGAAAGAGACCCGCATGAACGCTCATGAGGCGCTGGCGGCGCATATCGCCGAGTACCACGACCTGCTATGCATACTCAACACGCTGAAATGGGATATGCGCACGATGATGCCCGCGGCCGGCGCGGCCAGCAGGGGGCAGCAATTAGCGACCTTGAGCAAATTGGCGAAGTCGATCTTCGTCAGTGATGAAACGGCGCGCCTGCTGGACGCGGCCGAAGCCGAGAGCGCAGGAGCCCATCCCGATTCTTATCAGGCGCGCACCCTGCGGCAGACCCGCGACGCTTACGAAATCCAGCGGCGCATACCAGCAGACTTGGTCGGGCGGATGGCTGCGTTTGGCGCCGAATCGGAAGCGGTCTGGGCTCGCGCGAAAGACGAGGATGATTTCGCCAGCTTCAAGCCCTATCTACGGCGCATGCTGGCGCTCAATATCGAGTTGGCGGGAGCGATCGGCTACGAAGAACATCCATTTGACGCCTTGGTCGGCCAGTTTGAGCCGGGCATGACCGCCACACGGCTCGGCGTAATCTTCGCCGAATTGAAAACGCGCGTCTTGCCGCTGCTGGAGCGGATCATCGCGGCTGACGCGCCGCTGCCACTTAACCTGTGGGAGGCGGAATACGACCTGACAACGCAAGAAAAGCTATGCCGGGAAATGACGGCGCTGATCGGTTTCGACTACGAGCGCGGCCGGCTGGATTGCGCGCCCCATCCCTTCGAGATTTCTTTCACCCGCGATGATGTGCGCATCACCACCCGCTACGACGCCAACTACTTGCCGATGTCGCTTTTCGCTGCGCTGCATGAAGCGGGGCATGGCATCTACGAACAGAACATCGCGCCCGAACTCACGCGAACGGCGCTATCAGCCGACCTCATCGGGCAATACGCCGTCGGCGGCGCCAGCTCTGGCGCGCATGAATTCTCCTCGCGTCTGTGGGAAAATCAGATCGGGCGCAGCCGCGAATTCTGGCGCCTGCATTTCAGCCGCTTGCGCGCGCGCTTTCCTGATCAGATGGCGGCGGCAAACGCCGAACTATTCTACCGCGCGGTTAATCGCGTGCGTCCCAGCTTGATCCGCGTCGAAGCCGACGAAGTCACTTACAACCTGCACATCATGCTGCGCACCGAGATGGAGATGGCGCTGTTGGAAGGCGCGATCGCCGTTGACGATCTTCCGGAAGTCTGGAACGCCAAGATGCAAGAATACCTTGGGTTGACGCCTCCCGATGATCGGCGCGGCGTCTTGCAAGATGTGCATTGGTCATTCGGCGGCTTTGGCAAATTCCCCGCCTACACCATCGGCAATATCATGGCGGCGCAAGTCCTGGAAGCGGCCCACAAGCAAATGCCCGCATTGGCTGGCAAGCTAGCCGAGGGCGATTATCAGACGCTGCTGACCTGGCTGAGGGAAAATATCTATCGACATAGCCGCGCATACAGCACAGATGAGCTGCTGACGCGCGTCACCGGCGACGGGCTGAATACGTCGCCGCTGCTGGATTATCTCGAACGTAAGTATGCCGATCTGTACAAACTAAACTGAAAGCCTAGGATGATGCCAAGTAAGCGCCTGGGACAACTGCCGTATGAATGAAGCTGCTGAAACAATCGAATGGTTGTACGGGCAAGCCGGCGGCTCGCTCACAAGAGGTTAGTATTTCATTCGTCTTTTGCATGATTGAATTGGTTCTACGTGAGGATGAACGTGATGGAAAATGGCAAACCCTACCTGGATCCCAGTCGCTCCATCGACGAGCGCATTGACGACCTGCTTTCTCGCATGCCGCTGGAAGAGAAAGCCGGCATGATGTTCCAGACGATGGTGATGATCTCGCCCGATGGCGAATTCAACCCGGATGTCAGCGCCTTTGGCTGGCCCTCGCTCGGCGAGATGCTGGATAAACACATGACTCATTTCAACCTGGTCGGTTCGGCTGACGCCGGGAAGATGGCGGCCTGGGTCAACCAGTTGCAGAAACTCGCCGAAGAGCGAGGGCTGGGCATCCCGGCGACGCTTTCCAGCGATCCGCGCCACGGCTTTGACGATAATCCCGGCGCTTTCATGGCCACGCAGGCCTTCTCGCAATGGCCCGAGCCGCCGGGTCTGGCCGCCATCGGCGATGCGAGCGTCGTCGAAGAATTCGCCGATATCGCGCGGCAGGAATATATCGCGGTCGGCTTGCGCTCCGCCCTGCACCCGATGGCGGACCTGGCGACCGAGCCGCGCTGGGCGCGCGTCAACGGCACCTTCGGCGAAGACAACGAAGTGGCGGCGAAGCTGACGGCCGCCTACATCCGCGGCTTTCAGGGCGCGGAAATTGACGCCGAGAGCGTGGCTTGCATGACCAAACACTTCCCCGGCGGCGGACCGCAGAAAGATGGCGAAGATTCACATTTTGAATACGGGCGCGAGCAGGTCTATCCGGGCGATAACTTCGATTATCATCTGCTGCCCTTCGAAGCTGCTTTTGAAGCCGGGACCGCCATGATCATGCCCTACTACAGCATGCCGGTCGGCACTGAGCACGAAGAAGTCGGTTTCGCTTTCAACAAGGGCATCATAACTGACTTGCTGCGCGAGAAGTACGGCTTTGACGGCGTCGTCTGCACCGATTGGGGCACATTAAGCGACGCGGAGATTATGGGCACGCCCTTCCCGGCGCGGGCTTGGGGCGTCGAGCATCTCAGCCTGGGCGAGCGCATCATTAAGTCGCTGCAAGCTGGCATCGATCAATTCGGCGGGGAAGCCTGCCCGGAAGCGCTGGTCGAGCTGGTGCAGAATGGTCAAGTCAGCGAAGCGCGCCTGGACATCAGCGTCCGCCGCCTGCTGCGGGACAAATTCCGCCTGGGCTTATTCGAGAATCGTTATGTCGATGAGGCCGCCGCCGGGGACATCGCGGGCAACCCGGCTTTCCGCGCCGCTGGTGATCTGGCGCAGCGCAAGTCCATCGTCCTTTTGAAGAACGATGGGAAGATGCCTCTGCCCGGTAGGCCCAAGATATATATCGAAAACATCCAGCCCGAGGTGGCGGCCCAATACGGCGATATTGTTGAGGAGCCCGCCGATGCCGATTTCGCCATCCTGCGCCTGCAAACGCCCTTCGAGCCGCGATCAAGCACGTTTCTTGAAAACTTCTTCCATGCCGGCGATCTCGATTTCAAGGAACCGGAACTCAGCCGCATCCTTGCTATCATGGCGCAGACGCCGACCATCGTCGATATCTACCTGGAACGCGGGGCGGTCATCCCCGAGATCGCGGCCGCCAGCGCCGGTTTGGTCGCCAATTTCGGCGCCAGTGACGCGACGGTGCTGGATATCATTTTCGGGCGCTTCAAGCCGGCGGCGACGCTGCCATTCGAGCTGCCGTCGTCGATGGAAGCGGTGCGCGCCCAGCATCCCGATGTGCCGCGCGATTCGGTCGACCCGCTCTTCGAGTATGGCTTCGGGCTGACGTATTAGATCAGCGCCGCTTGCAATCCGGGGCGATTGGCCAGTCGCCCGAAAGTGTAGACCATGGCATCGACGGGCGGGCTAATAGCTCGCCCCTACATGTCTACCGTGTTGCGAGTTCATTGTGTAAAACTCGGCAAGCAGCGTAACTCTTCGCTAGTCGGCACTCCCCACTCCATTTCCCTGTTGACAGACGCGAGAAGGATGCTACACTGTGTAGAGAGTCTGAGAGCGCTCTCAAAATCTTGAAACGTCCTGACCAATAAACGGTCATGTTTTCAAGCAAATCAGGCGTACACAGTTGCGAACCCCTCTATAGAGCGCTCCCAAATTTAAGGTAGTCCGCATGAAGCGCTTGACACTGGAAGAGATTGGACAGATCGCCGGCGTATCACGCTCGACCGTTTCCCGCGTGATCAACGACCATCCCAATATCCGCCCGGCTGTGCGTCAGCGTGTCGAAGATGTCATCCGCCAAACTGGCTACCAGCCGAATTCGGCCGCCCGTTCCCTCGCCTCCAGCCAGTCGCGCATTTTCGGCCTGGTCATGCCCAGCATTTTGCAGTCGGCCTTCGCTGATCCCTATTATCCGCTTGTTATTCAAGCCATCTCCCATGCCTGCAATCAAAGTGATTACACGGCGGCGCTTTTCTTATTCCAGACGCTGGAAGAAGAAGAAAAGATGAGCCAGCGGATCGTCGCCAGCGGTCTGATCGACGGACTCATCGTCACCGCCGATACCATCGAGAGCGCGTTCGTCAGCAAGATCCAGCAATACGATATTCCCTTCGTACAGATTGGCCGTCCGCTTCAATCCAGCGCCGCCGAGATCAGCTATGTGGATGTCGACAACGAAGCCGGCGCTTACCTGGCAGCGAGCCACTTGATCCAGCTTGGCTATCGCCGCATCGGGCAGTTGGCGACGGCGCACAATACCGCTGGCGCCGACCGCGATGCCGGCTTCCGCCATGCCTTGTCTGACCGCGGCTTGCCCATCGACGACGCGCTGATCGAAGTCAGCGATTTCAGCGAAGCCGGAGGCTATAAGGCCATGCGCGCACTGCTGGACCGGCAGCCGGATGCCGTCTTCGCCCAATCGGACGCCATCGCCCTGGGCGCCATCCGCGCTATTCGCGATCGTGGGCTGAGCGTACCAGAGGACATTGCCGTAGTCGGATTTGATGATATGCCCCTCGCCACGAGCGCTGACCCGCCTTTGACCACGGTCCGGCAGCCGATTTATCGCACGGGCACCCTCGCGGTCGAGACGCTAATCGACATCGTGAAGACATCGCCGACGCCGGCGCGTCATATCGTATTGCCGGTTGAGTTAGTCATCCGCGCCAGCAGCAGCGCGGTTAACTAGAAGCCTTTGGTAATCTTAGAGACAGGAGGCGGTATATTGGGGGAATTCTTTCAGTTCCAGGTTGCAATCGGTTTCGATAAGCGTTCGCTCTTTTTGCAGCCGGTTTCAACCACAAGATTCTACGCGGGATAGTTGATAAATGTAGGAGAGAGAAATGCGTATCACAAAACAGATAACCCTAGTCGTCCTGTTGCTGCTTGTACTGGCGGTTGGCATGGCGCAAGCTCAAGATCGGGTCCGTATTCGCTGGTATGTGGGGCTGGGCGCTGGCACGGACGCGCCGCTGGTGGCCGCGCAGGAAGCCATCGTGGCGGATTATAATGCCTCGCAGGACGAGATTGAGCTTGTGCTGGAAATCGTTGACAACGCGCAAGCCTACGATGTGTTGAGCACCCAGATAGCCGCTGGCAACGCGCCCGATATTGTTGGCCCGATGGGCATTCGTGGACGGGCGTCCTTCCCCGGCGCCTGGATGGATCTGACGCCGTTGATCGAAAGCGCGAATTATGATCTCAGCGATTTCGACCCCGCTTTGGTTGAATTTTACCAGGTCGAGGGCGAAGGCCAGCTGGGTATCCCCTTTGCTGTATTCCCGTCTTTCCTCATGTACAACGTCGATCTCTTTGATGAAGGGGGCATTCCCTATCCGCCGAGCGCCTATGGCGAACCCTATGTTGACTGGGACGGCAATGAGCGCGAGTGGAATACGGAAACGCTGCGCGATGTCGCCATGATTATGTCCGTCGACATCAACGGCAACGATGCCACCATGGATGAATATGATACCGGGAATATCGTTCAATTTGGCTACGGCACGCAATTTTCCGACCTGCGCGGCCGCGCCACTTTATTCGGCTCCGGCAACTTTGTCGATGCCGACGGCAACGCGATGATTCCCGATGTCTGGCGCGAAGCCGAGCACTGGTATCACAACGGAATGTGGGTGGATTACTTCACGCCCAACGGCGTTTACAGCGGCAGCGAGATCATGGGCGGCGGCAGCTCCAACTGGTTCGACACCGGCAACATGTCGATGATCACCATTCACCTTTGGTACCTCGGCTGGGGCACGGGCAACCTCGACGCCGCGTGGGACTTTGGGCCGGTGCCGGCGCACAATGGCGTCACCACCGCCAAGCTTCACGCCGACACTTTCAGCGTGACCAATGGCAGCGAGAATGCTGCCGAAGCATTTGCCGTCTTAAGCTACCTGCTGGGCGAGCGCGCGGCCGATCTCACGAGCTTGTATGGCGGCATGCCGGCGCGCTTGAGCCTGCAAGACGATTTTATCGAGCGCACGGTTGCGGCGCAAAGCGAGACTTACCCGAATGTCGATTGGGCGAACCTGAATTGGGACGTCGTGCTGGCCGGCTTGCAATATCCGGACAATCCAAACCATGAAGAAGGCATGCCCAGCTTCCTCGAATCCTCCGCCCGTTACAACGAGTATGCGCAACTCGTTGATAACAACGCCGAAGAAGACGTTAACGCCAATCTTGACGCGCTCCAAGCCGACCTGCAAGCGATCTTTGACGCGGCAAGTTAGGCGTCGCCGCTTTTAACCCGCAAGATTCGCGTCCGATAGATGCCGCCCGGCGGTGTCTGTCGGACTCAACCTGTTATTGTATCTTCAGGGGTTTGAATCATGGATATGTTCTCTGAGCTTAGCACTGCGAGGGGGCAGGGCAGCCGGAGCCTCCGCGCGGCTTTTCGGCTAGTGGGGGCGGAACGCGCTGAGGCAAAGTGGGGCTTGGCTTTCATCAGCCCCTGGCTCATCGGTTTCGCCTTGTTCTACTTTGTGCCGATGGTCGTGTCCCTGGGCTTTTCCGCTTTCGATTTCACCTTGTCGGCGCCGGAAGAAGCGCGCTTTGTCGGCTTGCAGAATTGGACGCGGATGCTATTTGAAGACCCCAAGACCTGGGAGACGCTTTTTGTCACCTTCAAATTTGCCATCATCTCCTTGCCGATAGGGATGATATCCGCCTTCTTGCTGGCTGTCCTGCTCAATTCACAGCATCTAATCGGTAAAAATGTGCTGCGAACCTTATTCTACGCGCCGACGATGGTGCCGCTGATCGCCGCGATCTTGATCTGGTCGCGCGTGATGAACCCGCATACCGGTTGGCTCAACCAGATGATTGAGATCGTCGGCATTCCCGCAGTGGGCATGGACGGCTTGCGCTGGCTGGACGATCCCAACTTGATATACCTCGCCTATACATTCATTGGGCTTTGGGGCATCGGCAACGCCATATTGATCAACCTGGCCAGCCTGCAAGGCGTGCCGACCGAGCTTTATGAAGCCGCATCTATCGACGGAGCCGGTTGGCTGCGCCAATTGTGGTCCGTGACCGTGCCGATGGTGACGCCCGTCATCTTCTACAATCTGATTTTGAGCGTCGTTGGCCTGCTGCAGTATTTCATGGTCCCCTTTGTACTCAACCTCGGCACCGGCTACCCCGAAGGCACAACCAATTTCTACATGGTGTATTTCTACAAACAAGCCTTCAGTTTCCAGAATATGGGCTACGGCGCTACGCTGGCCTGGTTCATGTTCGTTATTGGTCTCGCTATAACCATCTTCTTGTTCGCGACAGGCCGCTACTGGGTCTATTATGCCGGGGAGAGCAGATAATGGCGCAGAAAAAAAAGAATCTGTCAGACTACGAAATCGCCCGGCAGCGCCGCGACCTGCTTGTGCGAGCCAGCATCACCCTGCTGGCGCTGATCCTCCTTTCGGTGTATTTGATGCCGCTGATCTATGGCGTGGTCACATCCTTGAAGACCAAGGCGCAGACATCTGATCCGGCAGCGCCGCTTTTTCCGTCCGTCGCTGTATCCTTCGACTACGAAGACGACACCTACGATGTGCTGCAAGTGCCGACCGAGTCCGGCATCCAAGAATGGGCGCTGGTTAAGAAAGGCCGCAGAGCCAGCCAATTCATTGATCCAAACAACCCGGCAGCGGGCTTGATCGAATGGGAAGGCAACTGGCGCGCGCTGGCGACGGTCTATGAACCATCGATTCAGTGGGACAACTACCCGCAAGCCTGGAACACTATTGATTTCGCGCGGCTGCTGTTCAACACTCTAGTTTACGCCATCGTCACGATGGTCGGCACCGTGACCGCCTCAGCCTTCACCGCCTATGGCTTCGCCCGTTTCAACTTCCCTTTCAAGAACGTCCTCTTCATGATGTTGATCGGCACGATCGTCCTGCCGCCAGCGGTGACGCTGGTGCCGACCTACGCCTTCTTCGTGAATGTACTGGGCTGGGGCGGGACCTGGCTGCCGCTGATTGTGCCGGCAATGTTCGGCAACGCCTACAACGTCTTCCTGCTGCGACAATACTTCTTGACGATCCCGCGGGAAATGGAGGAGGCGGCCGAGATCGACGGCGCTGGCAAGCTGCGCACCTTCGTTTCGGTGATATTGCCGCAAGCGGTGCCGGCATTGACGGCAGTGTCGCTCTTCCACTTCTTCTTCGCTTGGAACGATTTCTTCGGTCCGCTGATCTACCTGGCGGGCAATCGAGATGCCAATCCCATCACGGTTGGCTTAACCGAATTCAATGGCCTCTACAGTACGGAAACACAGCTGATCCTGGCGGCAGCGATCATCTCGATGATATTGCCGCTGACGATATTCTTCTTGGCGCAGCGTGTGTTTATCCAGGGGATTGTGATCACCGGCGTTGATAAGTAGCGGACTGTTCTGACGCGGGCTTCGGCGGTGGCCGACAATTACAGATTCGCAGCGGGGCGAGCGCAATGACTTTTATCGGTTTGCAGTTGACGAAGCGACTCCGCGATCCTCGTGACATGACCTGTTTCAACTCAAATTCTCGAACACAATTGCAGGAGGGGAAATAGAAATGACTAAGAAGAAACTTGCGGCGGTCCTGATGCTGCTGTCTCTGCTTTTGACTGCCGGGCTCGGCCAGGGGCAGGAAACGGCTGTGAGAGTTCTCGCCGACTTCGAACTGGACGAGCTATTTGAAGGGCGCGACCAGTACAACAACGCGATTGGCCATGCGCCCTGGGGCGATATCGCCGGCAATGTTGTGCTTTCGCTGGCTGAGATGGAACGCGTCGATGTGAACTCCACCGTGCTGGAAATCAATTATGACATTGGCGCTTGGGGTGGATTTACTCATGTCTTGACTGACGGCGAGAACTGGCTCAGCCAAGATTGGACAGCGTACAACGCCGTGCGCTTCTGGCTCTATGGCAACAATACGGGCGGCGCCGTTCAAGTCGAAATTTTCGACAATCGCAATCCGAACATCACCGGCGATAGCGCCGAGCGTTGGTATTATCGCATCGCCGATGACTACGAAGGCTGGCTAGAATTTACCATCGAGTTCCGCAGCTTCCAGCGGCGCTCGGATTGGCAGCCCGGTGGCGCGCCTGATGATGGTCTGGGCTTGGACAAAGTATCGGGCCTCGCCTTTGGTTTCCCGGCCGGCGCCGGCGCGCAAACAGCCTATCTCGATGATGTTCAACTGGTCACGCTGGATGTTCAGCCGCTGATGCTGGACGACTTTGAAATGGACGAGTTGTTCGTCGACAAGGATGGCGATGGCAATGACATCGGTTACGCGCCCTGGGGCGACGCGCCGGGTAATGTCGAGTTGAGCTTGTTCACTGCGAAACGCGGCAGCCAGGAATCGACCGCGCTCAATATGAACTTCGATATCGCGGCTTGGGGCGGCTTTACCCACGTCTTCAACGATGGCGAGAATTGGATCGGCATGGATTGGCGCGACTACAACGCCATCAGCTTCGCTTTCCTGGGCAACAACACCGGCGGCACGGTTCAATTTGAGATCTTCGACAATCGCAATCCCGATCTCCCTGGCGACAGTGCCGAGCGCTGGTTCTATCGCTTTGATGACGACGCTTACGGCTGGCGCCTAATCGAGATTCCTTTCATCGATTTCCAGCGCCGATCAGACTGGCAACCGTCTGGCGCGCCGGATGATGGCTTGGGGCTTGATGCCGTTTCCGGTTATGCCTTTGGCTTGCCAGCTGGCGTCGGTAGCGCTTTCGCCATAATTGATGAGGTGCAGCTTGTTAGCTTGCAAGGCGTCGCCTCGCCGGAAGCCGCCATCGTCGAGGAGTCGACAGGGGAGGCGGGGCCCGAGCCGGTCGAACTGCCGGAGGCGCCGCTCAACGAAGCGCTGCTGGCGCCGATCCCTTATGCCCAACCGCTGCTGGTCGCCGATTATGAAGCGGGCTTGCAATATGTGAGTCAGGTGGACGGTGCGGCGATCGGCTTCGTCGCCTGGGGCGACAGGACCGCGAACGCGATCATCGGCGCCAGCCAGATCATGCCCTTCACCGAGCTAGCTATCCCAGAGGCGAGCGCGCCCAATCAGATCATGCGCATCGACTACAATATCGACGCCTGGGGCGGCTTCACCCATGCTTTCAGCGACGGCGTCGGTTGGCAAAGCATGGACTGGACGGGGCATAACGCCTTGCAGTTCTGGCTCTACGGCAATAACACCGGGCGCGTCGTCCAGGTCGAGATCTTTGACAACCGCCTGATGGATAGCAACGCCGATTCGGCTGAGCGCTTCTATTATCACCTGCTGGATGACTACGAGGGCTGGCGGCAATTCACCATCCCCTTCGCTTTCTTCCAGCGCCGCGCCGATTGGCAGCCCGGTGGCGCGCCCGATGATGGCTTCAATTTGGACGCCGTCTGGGGTTACGCCTTTGGTTTCCCCGCTGGCGTTGGCGCCCAGACCGCTTATCTCGACGACCTGATGATCGTGGTGGTTGACGACGCGAGCCAAGTACAGATCCACGCGAGCGAAAAGGCGGTCGAAGTCGAAATCGACGAAAGCATCGGCTGGGACATGCGCGAGTGGTCCCTGCTTTGGTCGGATGAGTTTGACGCTGAAGCCGGCACTCCGATCAACAGCGAATCCTGGACCTGCGAAGTCGGCGGGCATGGCTGGGGCAATAACGAGTTGGAATACTACACCGACCGCGTCGAGAATGCCGTTCATGACGGCGCGGGCAATCTCGTCATCACTGCGCGCGAGGAGACGCTTGAAGGGGCAAGCTGCCATTACGGCGAATGCCTCTACACATCGGCGCGCTGCATCACGCAGGACAAGGTCGAGTTCACTTATGGTCGCGTGGAAGCGCGGATCGACATCCCGAACGGGCAGGGCATCTGGCCCGCCTTCTGGATGCTGGGCGCCAACTTCCCCGAGATCGGCTGGCCCCTGAGCGGCGAGATCGACATCCTCGAGAATGTCGGCGAGAAGAACGTGGTCTATGGCGCCTTGCATGGACCGGGCTATAGCGGCGCTGGCAACATCGGGCATGTGTATCGCGCTGATGTGAACTTCGACGAGGGTTTCCATGTCTACGCTATCGACTGGGATGAAAATGTCATCCGCTGGTATGTCGATGGCGAACTGGTCAACTTGACCAGCGTCAACGATCTGGATGGCGAACAGTGGGTCTATGACCACGACTTCTTCCTGCTGATGAACGTGGCGGTCGGTGGCTATTGGCCCGGCAATCCCGATGAGACCACTGAGTTCCCGCAGGAGATGATCGTCGATTACGTGCGGGTTTATCAACTGGCCGAGGCTTAGCGCCCGCTGCGCCTATTCCTTTCCGCTTTCCCAGTTAATCGTGCAAAAAAGCGAGCCTTGTAGGGGCGACCAATCTGGTCGCCCGCTACCACTGCGCCTTCTGGTTTAGGGCGACATGGTATGTCGCCCCTACATATTCTCATTGTTAGAGTTCATTACTTTGTGCGAGCCAAGTCGTGACTTGCGAGAGGCTGCGGTTAAAATACAAGTTAATAAGGACTAGCCAATGGAGTCGACATGAAAATCACAGACGTCAAAGTTTATCTGGCGCGGGAATGGCGCACGTTCTGCTTCGTCGTCGTCGAAACCGACGAAGGCATCAGCGGCATCGGAGAAGCCGGCATCACCGGGCGGGAGCTGGCTGTGGGTGGCGCCATCGAGCATTTCCGCCCCCTGCTCATCGGGCAAGACCCCTTCCGCACGGAGCATATCTGGCAGTTGCTCTTCCGCGGCGGATTCTTCCCGGCGCAGCGCATCTTGACCGCCGCCATCGCCGCCATCGACATCGCCCTCTGGGATATCAAAGGCAAGGCGCTGGGTGTCCCGGTGTACGAGCTTCTGGGTGGGCGCGTCCGTGACCGCGTGCTGACTTACAATCACAACGGCGGGGAGACGGTCGAGGAACTCGTCGAGTGCTGCCAACAGTCGGTGGCCGAGGGCTGGAAGATGCTGCGCTGGGGCTTGGCGCATCAGCAGGGCGAAATTTTGGAACCTGACGAGGCCGTGCGCCTGGCGATAAGGGAGTTTGAGGCGCTGCGATTGGCGCTGGGCGACGAGGTTAAGCTGGCGCTGGATGTGCACACGCGCCTGAATATGGCCGACTCGCTCTGGCTGTGCCAGGAAGTTGAACAGTACCACCCCTACTTCGTTGAAGACCCGCTGCGCGTCGAGAATGCGCAATCCTACCGCCATCTGCGGGGACGCACGACTGTGCCGCTGGCCGCGGGCGAGCAATACAGTTCCAAGTGGGAGTTCCGCCAGATCATCGAAGAAGAACTGGTTGACTACGCGCGGGTCGACCTTTGCATTTGCGGCGGGCTCACCGAAGCCAAAAAGATCGCCGCCATGTGTGAGACGCACTATATCGAGCTCGCCGTTCACAATCCCATCGGGCCGGTCGCCGGCTCGGCCTTCCTGCATCTCTGCCTGTCGGTGCCGAATTGCGCCGTGCAAGAGCTGCCGAAGCGCCCGGGCGAAAGCATGCCCGATCTGGTGCTGAACCAACCGGAATGGGAGGACGGCTACCTGCTGCCGCCGACAGCGCCGGGCCTGGGCATCGAATTCAACGCTGAGGCGATCGGCAAGTATCCCTACAGCCTGGGCGAGCGGACGCATCTGCGCCGGGCTGACGGCTCGTTCACGAACTGGTAGAATGGGCGGCATGCCCCCACCCCCATAAAGAGGGAGGGGGCTCGGCGAAAGGAATGAGACGATGAGCGAAGTACAAGTGGTATGGGAAATCCCGGCGCTTCTCGGCGAAGGACCGGTCTGGGTCGAGGCGGAGAACGCGGTCTATTGGGTGGATATCTTCAACAACAAGGTCCACCGCTATGCCCTGGCGGATGGCGGCAAGACAACCTGGACCTTTGACTTTGAGGTGACCAGCTTGAACCCGCGCGCAGGCGGCGGCTTCATCGGCACCATCAAAGACGGCTACGCTTGGATCAACTTCGATGTGCTTTCCGCGCAGCCAATCGTCCTGCCGGAAGCCGACATGCCTAATAACCGCTTCAACGATGGCAAGGTCGATAACAGCGGGCGCTATTGGGCTGGCACGATGGACATGGACCAAGCCGAGGAGAGCGGCGCGCTTTATCGGCTCGATCCCGACCTGACCGTGCAGCAGGTTGATGCCGACTACATCATCTGCAACGGACCAACTTTTAACCTGGACAACACTATCATCTATCACACCGACAGCATCAAGCGGAAGATCTACGCTCTCGATATTGGCGCGGATGGCTCGCTGAGCAACAAACGCGTTTTCACCGAGTTCACTAACGACACCGATGGCGTGCCCGATGGCATGACGACCGACAGCGAGGATTGCCTCTGGGTGGCGCATTTCGGTGGCGCGCGCATCACGCGCTATTCGCCAGCCGGCGAGATCCTGCAAGTCGTGCCGATTCCGGCGCTCAATATCACCAGTTGCACCTTTGCCGGCGCTGATTTGGATACGCTCTACATTGTCACAGCCAGCACAGCCATGTCCGACGAGCAGTTGAAACAGTACCCGCTAGCGGGCAGCTTGTTCAGCTACCAGCCGGGCGTGAAGGGAAATCCGACGCCGCTCTTCGCCGGTTGAGTAAGTACATAATGCCATAAGCAGCCATCACCGCGAGCAGCGGCGTGACCATTATGCGGGCGCGCGTGTCGATGCTCGATGTCTGTACGATAAGTGTACCGGCGATGAAATAAACGCAGGGCAATAGAAGAAATGCGCTTGCAGCCCAACGCCTCTCGCGCGCAAATCGCCCGATTCCAACGGCTGAAAGCGCTAGAAACGGAACGTTCCAGCCGATACTCAGCAACGGGGACCATTGCGTCACCTCTATCAGCAAGCGGTACAAACCAACAGGAATAGTTAAAAGATAATGCAAGGGATGTGTGAGAAACACTTCCAGCGCAACCTCTGTCATTGCGCTCTGCTGTTCCGCCGATCCTGTCCTGTGATTCCAATGATCGTGCGAGGTAAGCCCAACTGTGTCATTGCCAAGCTTGCTTTCCACTCGTTCGACCAAGCTCAGTTGTACGGCCTGGATATCCTTGACAGTCGCCTGATATAGCACCGAGGCTGCTCTATGATGGAGCAGATTAAATGTGCCAATCGACGTGAAACTACTGTTGTTGTAATACACTGAATTATGATACTTCCAAAGTCCGACGCCTAAGACAGCTGGCAGGACCAGGGCGAAGACTGCCAGGATGTTCGCCTCTTTACCGCGCCGGGCGAACATGATCCACAAGCCCATTGGAATCCAGAGCAAATAGGCAGAGGGCCGGGTTAAAGCGGAAAGGACTATTGCCAGTCCTGCCAAGAAGCCCCGGGTTAAAACCGTCTGCCTCTGACGCGTTGATTTCAACACGGCCAAGCAAATGTAGGCAAGAGCAAGCAACAGACTCGCCAAGGGCTCCGCCAGCACACTGCCAGCATATTTGACGCTTGTGGGGTCAAGGGCGACTATCCCGGCAGCCACTAGAGCCGTAGTCTGGCCGAGCCCCAGTTGCCGCGCCAGAACATAGGTTAACGGGATAACGGCAATGGAGAATAGAATGTTGACCGCGTGAATCAAGGGCTTTTCTTGATTAAGCGCCGCCAGAAGCATAGGAAAAACGGGCGGATGCAACTGGAATATATCGCTTGAAAAAGTAAAATCGCCCCTTTGTATCTCGGCAGCGGCGAAAACATACTCCGGGTAATCCAGACGCCCCTGGATATCGGAAACGGTTTGCGAGTATGCGATTCGCAGAAATAATCCGAGAAGTATGATTGCCACAAGCCCGAGGCGCCGCATCTTCTGCAACTCCAAGCGTCGAGATAAACGACGCCAATATAGCATATTTTTCACTTGTTGAATTGTGTTTGCCGGTTGAGGCATGTTCCACCACAATCTGTACACCCTTCTCGCGCGCCAGGTCTCCGCTTAAGATTGACCTTCATCTATCACACAGCCGATAAGGCCACAACGCCCCCGATGGAAGCCAACATCCGCCCGCCCTTCTCAACCAAGGATGCCAGCGCCATCCTGCAAAAGCACTACGGCATCACAGCCACAACCATAGACGCGCTGCCCTCGGAGCTTGACCGCAACTTTCACCTGCGCGCGACAAACGGCAAGCAATATGTTTTTAAGATCGCCCACAGCAGCGTCTCCGACAGCGTCCTCGACCTGCAAAACCAAACTCTGCATCATCTGCGCGCCACGATGGATATCATCCCGGAAGTGATGCCGGCAAAGGACTGCGCCGACACGATTCGCGTCAGCAGGTCCAATGGCGATAGTTACTGCGCCCGCCTGCTGCGCTATATCGAGGGCTGCCCGCTCAGTGATTTCCGACCGCGCTCGGACGCGCTGCTCACCGATATCGGGCGACAGCTTGGCCAACTCAGCGCTCGCATGCAGAGCTTCCGCCACGCCGAAAAGCGGCAAGCCTACCGTTGGAACACCCTCAATCTCAAAGAGGTAGCGCGATACGCTGCCGACCTGCCGCCGGAGAAAAAATCGCTGCTAGATCATTTCCTTCACCTGTACGACGAGGAGCTCCTACCCGCCCTGCCAGAACTGCGTCACAGCCATATCTACAACGACCCCAACGACAGCAATATCCTCGTCCGCGCCAGCGGTCCCGCAGCGCCGCGCGTCGCCGGGATGATCGACTTCGGCGATATGGTCTACGGTCCCACAATCGCCGACCTGGCCATCGCCCTCGCCTATATCATGATGGGCAGCGACCGCCCGCTGGACAAAGCCGCCCCCGTCATTCGCGCCTATAATGAGGTTTTTCCGCTGACCGACGAAGAAATTCGCCTGCTCTATCCGCTGATCGCCGCCCGTCTCTGCCTCAGCGTCTGCATCTCCTGGCATCAGCAGCGGCAGGAGCCGAACAATCGCCACCTCAGCATCAGCGAGCGCGGCGCCTGGGACCTGCTGGCAAAATTGCGGGCGATTCATCTACGCTACGCCCACTACAGCTTCCGCGCCGCCTGCGGCAGGTCCCCTTGTCCCCAAGCAGCCGATATCGTCAACTGGCTGAAATCGCAGACTTTTGCGCTGATACTCGGCCTTCCCCTCACAGCCGAAAACACCAAGCTGCTCGATTTCAGCCTGAGCAGCCGAATCTTGGCGCGCGTAGACGATCTATCGGATCCCCGCCATTATGAGAAGCCCTTGCGCGATCATCTCGGCGATGGCTTGGTCGGCATTGGCTACTACAATGAAGTCCGCCCAATTTACCTGACCGACATGTTCGCCATCGACCATCAGGAACGGCGGACTGTCCATATCGGCGTCGACCTCTTCGCCCGGTCGGGCGCGCCCGTATACGCGCCCCTGGACGGTAAAATCCATAGCCTGGCCGACCTCGCCGACGAGCAAGATTACGGTCCGGTCTTGATCCTCAAACATCAGCCGCGCCCTGACATCCGCTTCTATACGCTCTACGGTCACCTTTCGCCGGAGACGCTCAATCGCTGGCAAGTCGGGCAGGAAGTCTCCGCTGGCGATCTCATCTCGCATATCGGCGACTTCCCGCGCAACGGCAATTGGACGCCGCACCTGCACTTTCAAATCATCAGCGATATGCTCGATTTCAGGGACAGCTTCCCCGGCGTCTGTTCGCCACGAGCGCGCGACCTCTGGACATCGCTCTCGCCTGATCCCAATCAGATCTTGCGCCTGCCCTACTCCCTGCAACCCTCGCCAAAACCGACTCCCGCCGAACTCAAATCGAGGCGGCAAGCGGCGCTCAATCCCGCTCTCAGCCTGTCCTATAAGCAGCCGCTGAAGATCGTCCGCGCTTATCTGCATCATCTCTATGACGAAGACGGGCTGCCCTACCTCGACTGCGTCAACAACGTGGCTCACGTCGGGCATAGCCATCCTCGCATCGTCCGCACCGCCCAAGACCAGTTGGCGCTGCTCAATACCAACACGCGCTACCTGCACGATACCATCGTCGAATATGCCGAAACCTTGACCGCGACGCTGCCCGATCCGCTCTCGGTCTGCTTCTTCGTCAACAGCGGCAGCGAGGCGAATGAACTGGCGCTCCGCCTGGCGCAGGCTTACACCGGCGCCGCCGATGTCATCGTCATCGACCAAGCCTATCACGGCCACACTAGTGCGCTGATCGACATCAGCCCTTACAAATTCAAGGGACCCGGCGGGCGAGGCAGGCGCGATCATGTTCAAGTCGCCGAGATGCCCGATGGCTACCGGGGCGCACCCCGCGGGTTTGATGCGCAAGCCGGCGAATTCTACGCTCGCTCAGTCGCTGAAAAGATCGCCGCAGTTCAAGCGCGGGGGGCGCAGCTATCCGCCTTCTTCGCCGAGGGCATCATGGGCTGCGGCGGGCAAATGCCTCTGCCCAACGGCTATCTCCAACGGGCCTACAAAATGGCGCGAGAAGCAGGGGGCCTTTGCGTCGCCGATGAGGTGCAGACCGGCTTTGGTCGCGTCGGGGAGCGCTTCTGGTCTTTCGAATTGAGCGGCGTCCGGCCCGATATCGTGACCATGGGCAAGCCGATGGGCAATGGTCATCCGCTCGGCGCTGTCGTCACGACCCCGGAAATCGCCGCCGCCTTCGACACCGGCATGGAATACTTCAATACCTTCGGCGGCAATCCGGTATCTTGCGCCATCGGCCTGGAGGTACTGCGCGTCATCGCCGACGAAAACCTGCAGGGTAACGCGCTGGAAACCGGCGCCTACTGGGTAAAGCGCCTGAACTCGCTGAAAGCCGACTTCCCTATCATCGGGCAGGTCCGCGGTTCGGGGCTTTTCCTCGGCATTGACTTAATTCGCGACCGCGCCACGCGCGAACCAGCCGATTGGGAAGCGGCCTACATCGTCGAGCGCATGAAGGGGCGCGGCCTCCTGCTCAGCACCGAAGGACCGCATCACAACGTGCTCAAGCTAAAACCGCCGATCATCTTCCAGCGCGAGCATGTGGATCTGTTCATAGATGTCTTGGCGGATGTGCTGGGTGATACGGTTTTGCAATCCGAGTAGCGCTTGATTCATTGCGTTTATTTCATTTATTGCGTTTGTTGCGTTTGTGTGATAGGATTTGATCACACATACACACACAAAGGAGAAATATCATGAATACCTATAGCGTTGCCACATGTCCGTCTTTACATGCTCGGTACAGTCAGTATCACGAAGCAAATTAGACAGGAGCGGGCAAATGACTGCTACTTTTCTGGAAAGTAGCTCAGGTCTTATGCCTAAAAAGGAGTCCACGATTGCACATGAATCATCAATCGCTCTTGCGCGTCATATTCAGAAAGGAGAAGACCTGAAGATTCGTGTCGAAGGTGACCAGGAAGAGGAAATAATCGTGCTTCCTGCCACAATCGTGACACTGCTCTTGGGCATGCTGAGAATGAAGGCTAACGGCCTAAGTATGGCCTTAACGCCGCTAGATTCAGAACTAACAACTAGTCAAGCAGCGGACATCATTAACGTCTCGCGACCCTATTTGATTAAGCTGCTTGAAGCCGGTGAAATCCCACATTACAAAGTTGGAAGTCACCGACGCATTCGAAGGGAGGATATCATGATGTATAAGCAGAAGCGCCGACGCGAACGAGCGGCTATCCTCGATGAATTGACCGCAGAAGCACAGGATTTGGGCCTGTATGACTAGCACGCCGGTCCTTACTGTGATTGCCGATACGAATATCCTGCATCCTGCCGGGTTGCGGGATATTCTTCTTCGAGTCGCCGAAACAGATCTCTATAGACTGAAATGGTCGCCGGACATTCGACGCGAATTGATTAGTACTATTCATAAGGTGCGACCTGACCTAGATCATGCACAATTTGAGGCGCACACCTTAGTTCTTATGGATGACTTTTTTCGTCATGGACTTATAACGGGATATAAACATCTAATTGACAGTCTGGAGGGTATTGACGAAAAGGACCGGCACGTTGCGGCGGCTGCCATTCAGGGCTCATGCGACGTGATTCTTACGCATAATCTAAAGCATTTCCAACCAACGTATTGGCGCCACACGGAATCGTGGCACAGAAACCGGACGACTTATTAGTGCCGATTCTTCTCGCGAACCCTGATGAATTCTGTGAAGCTGCGCGCGAACATCGTATCGGCCTAACGAAGCCACCATACGACGTCGAAGCGTATCTGGCAAAGCTATCACGAGACGGTTTAATCAGGACGGCTGCTGAATTGAAGTACTTTGCACATTTGCTTTATTGACCAAACTCTGTCGGACAGCAATCGAATTTTTGCCACTTCCAGCCTGTATTAGACGTGCATTTTAGCCTATATTTTCTTCAACTGCGCAAACCAAACGTGCTTAGGAAACGATCACGATGACCCTCAAAATCAACACCCCCGGCATCGACATCCGCGGCGAAACCCGGCCCGAATACGACGCCATTCTCACACCCGACGCCATCGCCTTCCTCGCCGAGCTCGCCCGGCGCTTCACCGCCCGCCGCGACGAGCTGCTCCAAGCCCGCGCAGCTCGGCAAGCCGCCATCGACAGCGGCGCCCTCCCCGACTTTTTGCCGGAAACCGCCGTCATCCGCGACGACCCTAGCTGGCGGGTCGCTCCCGTTCCCGTGGGCCTGCAAGACCGCCGCGTCGAAATCACCGGTCCCACCGACCGTAAAATGGTCATCAACGCGCTCAACTGCGGCGCCAAAGTTTTCATGGCGGATTTCGAAGATGCCAACGCACCTTCCTGGGACAATATGCTCCGGGGCCAGATCAACTTGCGCGACGCCATCGACGGCTCCATCACCTTCACCAATCCCGATGGTCGCTTCTACCAGCTCAACGAAGAAACCGCCACGCTGATGGTGCGTCCGCGCGGCTGGCATCTTGATGAAAGCAACTTCCTCGTCGACGGGTTAGCCATCCCCGGCGGACTCTTCGATTTCGGAGTTTACTTCTTCCATAACGCTCGTACCGCTCTGGAGCGAGGCGCCGGTCCTTATTTTTATCTACCCAAACTCGAGAGCCACCTGGAAGCGCGGCTTTGGAACGATGTCTTTGTATACGCTCAAGACGCCCTAGGCATCCCGCAAGGCACGATCAAAGCAACCGTGCTCATCGAGACAATCCTCGCTGTCTTCGAGGCGGAAGAGATCCTCTACGAACTGCGCCAGCACTCCGCCGGGCTGAATTGCGGCCGCTGGGATTATATCTTCAGCTACATCAAGAAGCTGCGCAACCACGCCGACTACTTGCTGCCCGACCGCGCAGAGGTCACCATGACCGTGCCTTTCATGCGGGATTATACGCTGCACGTCATCAAGGTCTGCCACCGCCGCGGCGCTCACGCCATGGGCGGCATGGCAGCGCAAATCCCCATCCGCAACGACCCCGAGCGCAATCAAGCCGCGCTGGACAAGGTCCGCGCCGACAAACTGCGCGAGGCGAAAGAGGGCCACGATGGAACCTGGGTCGCCCACCCGGGCTTGGTGCAGATCGCCGCCGATGTCTTCGACGAATATATGCCCACAGCCAATCAAGTCGAGCGGCAGCGCGATGATGTGAACGTCACCGCCGCCGACCTGCTGACACCGAGCGAAGGCGATATCACGGAAGACGGCGTCCGCCTGAATCTGAAGGTCGGCATCCAATACCTGGAAGCCTGGCTCGGCGGCAACGGCTGCGTCCCGCTCTATAATCTTATGGAAGACGCCGCCACCGCCGAAATCAGCCGCGCCCAGGTCTGGCAGTGGCTGCACCACAACGCCACACTCGCTGACGGCCGTCCGCTGACCCTCGCGCTCTATAGCAAGCTGCTGGAAGAAGAAATGGACGCGATCCGCGGCGAGGTCGGCGCTGAGCGCTTCGACAGCGGTCATTTCCAATTGGCGATGCAGCTTTTCGACGAGATGATCCGCGCCGAGGATTTCAGCGAGTTTCTCACCCTGCCGGCTTACCGATATTTGTAGGAGCGACGTGGTAGGGCGCCTGTTTGCCTACTTCTCGACGCGCTACGTAGCAAAACGCGAGGACCGACACCAGGACTATCAGCACAATCATAAGCAGGCCGCTGTCATAGCTGCCGCTCTCATCGCGCAGGCGTCCGACAAGCCACGGTCCCAGCGCGGCGCCCAATCCAAACATGCCGCCCATCAGCCCGTTGATGAAGCCCAAACCCTGCCCATAAAAGACATCGCTGGCCAAGGCAGTCGTCTGACTGCTCCGCGTGCCCTCGCCCAAGGCAAAGAAAAGGGCATAGGGCAAAAGGATGACGGCGTCGCCAACGGCAGGCAGCAAGACCAGCATTCCAACCGCGCCGAGCAACCCGCAGGCGCCAATCGTGAAAGCAGCCGCGCGCCCAAATCGGTCGGAGACCCAGCCAAATGCGATGAAGAATATGCACGTCAGCAAGCCCGCCAAGCCGACCACATTGGCCGCGGCGGTCCGCTCGATTCCCGCCGACTCCATGTAGGCGATCTGGTGCACAGTCAAACTGCGGACGGGTCCCATAGCTGTCAGCCCTACGACAACCAAAGCCCAGAACTTAGGCTGCCGCAGCAAGATCCGCCAGGCCACCCGCCGGTTAGTTAACGGGCTGCCGGGCCGGCTCGGCGGCGTCGGCGGCTTTTGTAAACCGATGACCATCAAAGGCAAGACCAGGAAAACGCAAATCAGCGACAAGACCAGATAGGCGCCGCGCCAGTCGAAGAGAGTAATCAGCAGGTTCGTCAGCGGCACAAAAACCAGGGAACCCAATCCCGTACCGGCGAAGGCGATGCCGATGGCCCGACCACGCTGCTCCGGCGTTGTCCAGCTCGCCACTACCGAAGCCATCGGACCTAAACCGGTGATGCCCACGCCGCAGCCGTCAAGGATGCCATAAGCCAGCAGCAAGTCGGTCAGCGTATTGGCTCGACTGCTCAGCGCCAGCCCCGCCGCCATCAGCAGCACACCCAAGCCAAAGACCGGGCGTGGTCCATAGCGGTCGAGCGCCAGGCCGGCCAGAGGCGCGCTGACAGCGACGCAGAGCATGCTCAGACTGAAGATCGCTGCGGATGCCTCGTTGCTCCAGCCCTCCACCAAGACGAACTCGGCGAAGAAGACCGAAAACGAGAAGCGGATGCCGAAGATGATGAAGATCGATAATGCGCAGACGATGACAATGCGCGGGGCATGGCGGAACTGATCCTCGGCATCCTGTCTCATTTGCTGCTCACTAGCGCGTCATGCGGCAGACGCAATACCGGCATGGTCGAATTGGCCGCCGGCATGATGCCGATCCGCGCTGAACGAGGCAACTGTCCAAGCGTATGGTCGATCGCCGCCTGCAAGTCCGGCTGCGGCACCAGCAGCAATTTCCGCGCCAAGCCATCATCCAACTCGGACACCAGGCTCACATGAACCCGGGAAGCATCGCGCGAGACCTGAAAGGCTTTGTGCCGCCCCACCTTGAAGCCGTCGCGGGCGAAGCGCTCAAAGACATCTTCGTGGCTGCGGATTCGCGGATGGCGCATCCAGTCTTCGTATTCCCGGTTGCCGCTGCCTTCGGGACAGGCGGCAGAGAGTATCAACTGCCCGCCAGCGCGCGTCACCAGCGCGGCATGCGCCATGCCCTTCTGCGCCTGATAGAGGTTGATATCTTTGGGATGCCCGCCCGGCGAGGCGATCATCAAGTCGAAGGGCGCCGCCACCGGAACTTCAAATAGAGCCCGCGCCTCGGGTATGCCCGCCTGCATAACCGCATAAGCATCGCCAGCAAAAGCGCGGATGATCTGCTTTTCGCGGTTCAAGATGGCGTTCACGGCGAAATCGATGCCGATCATGGTCCCGATCTCTTCCACATCCTGCCGCGCCGGATTCCGCTCGTACTCGCCCAGACGCGCCTGTTCGTCGCGCATCATGGCATGGTTGTGATTGATCGTGCGCTCGCCGGCCAAACCGATTGCGGCGCTCTTGACCCCGCCGGAGAAGCCTTGAAACTGATGCGGCTCGATATTGCCGATGACGATGCGGTAATCGGCCGCCATGTAGTCACTGTTGATGAAGACAGGCGTTCCCCGCGCCGTCTCGCCCAGACGGGTCAACTTAGTCTCATCAACGGCATCGTGGCAGACGACACGATAAGTATCGAGGACATCCGGCGGCAATATCGTGTCATATTCCGCCGACTCCATGCGCGGATGGGTGCCGGTCGCGATGATGAAGAGCACATCCTCATCGCGGACGCCGGCATGGCGCATGCCATTCAGCACCGGCGGCAGCAGGTGTTCATGCGGCACCGGGCGCGTCTTGTCGTTGATGGCGATGGCGACGGTCTGTCCGGCGCGCGGCGGCTTGACATCGCCGAGCGGATTGTAGACGGCTTGCAGCGCCAAGGTCGCCGGGTCTTCCGCCGCCCCTTGCTCACGGGGCAGGACAAACTCAACCGCATAGCCGCCCGGCAATTCAGCTTTCAGATAACTCGTTCCGTATGGGAATTTGATTTGCATTTATTTAGAGCCTTTCGCCAGCAGACAATGCCTGCGGGCGACTCGCAGAGTCGCCCCTACATGTATTCCTTTCGAGGGCGCGTAAGTTTTTGTGAGCCAAGCTGTGACTTTCGACAGCTTGCGCAATCAGTGCTTGGTTATTTCCAGCGCTAAATGCTCGGACCGACGCGATGAATGGCGAAGCTGTTGTTATCGCGCAGCGCCTCGGACTTGGTCAGATAGCCATTGCAGACCCGCGCCACTTCGTCGTAGACGATCCGCCCGGCTTCCGCCAGCGTAATCTCATCGGTGAAGACGCCGCTGACATCGACATCGACTGTGTCGCGCATCAACTCGTAGGAGCCGCGATTGCCCGTCACCTTGATGGTCGGCATGATGGGATGGTTGGAGGTGTGACCGCCGCCGGTGCAGAAGGTCAGCACCTGGCAGCCAGCCGCCGCCATGCTGCTGATGCTCTCCGCGCCCATGCCCGGTCCATACATCACGTAGTTGCCCGGTTCGGTCTTGGTCGGCGCTTCGGCGATTTCGAGGTATTCGATGATCGGGCTGTCGCCAATTTTCTTGACCGCGCCCATGGATTTCTCTTCGATGGTGGTCAGCCCGCCCGCCATGTTGTCGCCGGTGGGCTGCGAGCCGCGAATGTCCTCGCCGCTGGCCAGCGCCCGCGCTTCCATGTGCTGCACGCCAGCCAGGATCGCTTCCGCCACCGCTGGACTGGCCGCCTTCTCCGTCAGCCAATTCTCGCAGCCCATCCACTCGGTGCATTCCGCCATCAACATGCGCCCGCCCTGGGCGATCAGAATCTCGCCGGCGAGACCGTTGGCAGGATTGCTCGCCAAGCCCGAAGTGGTATCGGAGGTGCCGCATTCCGTGCCGAAGAGGATCTTGCTCATCGGCGCTGGCTCGCGCTGATAGAGGCTGATCTGCCGCGCGAAATCCTGGGCGTAGCGGGTGGCCTTCTCCACGGCGCTGATGAAGCCGCCCTCGCCGCGGATGTTCACGGTGGCGATCAATTTGCCGGTCGGCGCGATGTCATCGGCGAGGTCTTCGGCGGTCATGCCTTCTTCTTTGAAGTGATCGATGATGACGACCGCGCCCACGTTTGGGTTCATGGCTGTGCCCGCCAAAAAGCGCCGCGTCACGCGCAAATCGGGGGCCACCTGGCAGCGGCCGTTGGCATGCACGATCGGCACGGCGCCCTGGATGGTATCGGCGACGCGCTCGCAGACGCCATTGGCATAGACCGTGCCCGACAAAATCAATACATGATTACGAATCCCGACATCGCCGTTCGGGCGGTGGAAACCCATGAATTCTGACATTTGATGTTCTCCTTGTGGTGCTTGCGGGCGACTGACGGGGTGGCGCCACTACCCCTCACCCCCTAGCCCCCTCTCCCACAAGGGGAGAGGGGGAGCTAGGCGCGCACGGGGGTTGTGATTATTTGGCAACTTTCGCAATGTTTTAACTCATATTTCTTACTGATGAGGCATTGCTCCAGGTATTTCAGTGTGAGAAATGATTTATGGGACAAGCCTTGTACTGTCATTATTCGGCTGTCACCGCATTGCCCTCAGCCAGATCGCCGCGGCCGCGATTGCTCTCGACATTATGCGTGTGGACGTGGTCGCCGGCTTTGATGTCGCAACTGGCCGAGCCGATGCTCAAGCCGTACTTGAGCACAGTGTCACCGGCGGCGATGTCCATCAGAGCGATTTTGTGCCCGTAGGCGATGTCAGCCTGGGCGATGACCTCGAGGTCGCTGCGCTCGCCGTTGCAGCTGACGTGGTCGCCGGTGTGGATGGCTTCGAGGACGGCGGTGCCGACGTTGTCGGTGGCGTAGACGACGAATACTTTTTTC
>WTGB01000128.1 GCA_011523735.1 Chloroflexota bacterium | reverse complement strand
GCCCAACTCCAGGGCGCGGAAACATACTCGGGCGAAAACAAACCTGTCAAGTTGAGCTCGTAGTTTGTCCAGGCTATATACAGCAATATCAGCGCGAGCATAAAGTTCGGTATAGCTAAGCCGATAAAGCCAACGATTGACACCACATAATCGCCAACCGAATATTGATGCGTCGCTGAATATATGCCAATTGGTATCGCAACGGCATAAGTGAAAATCGCGCTTAGAATCGCGATAGTAAAAGTCAGCACGAGCCGTTCGCCAATGATGTCGCGGACCGGCTGCTGGTAGTCGAAAGAAAAGCCGAAGTTGCCTTGCAGCACTTGACCTATCCATTTGAAGTAACGCAAGTAAAGCGGCAAGTCCAAGCCATATTGCCGGCGCAGATTCTCGACCTGCTGTTCGGTCAAATCCTCGCCTGCTTGTTCCAACCGGCTGATGTAGGTCGAGAGATAATCGCCGGGTGGCAACTGAATTACGATGAAAGTGACGATGGATACCATCCATACAAGAAAGACGAGATATACCAGCCGCTGGAGGACATAATTTTTCATCAGTGCGTGATTCTAATGGCTTGCTTGGCAGTTCATCGAATTAGGATTTCTTCATCAATTCTAGCCACGCCATTGCAGATTGTCAACAATGGACACTTGACAATCTCTTGCAATTCTACTGATCCCTCGCTATCATCTCGGACGACGTCCTTCTTCCATTGGTGCTTCAACGATACAGTTACGATAGATATGGTTCAAATGCAACAGCCGCTGCCACGATGGAAAAAACATGGTCATTAGATGTATCGAAACTAAACACTATCGCTTGCCGCTCAGCCATCCCATGACGGATGCGACCCATGGTGTGCATACCGACTTTGAAGTGGTGATCGTCAGATTGGAATCCGAGTGCGGCTGTGTAGGCTACGGTTACACCTACACCATCGGCCGGGGCGGGGCGGCGATCGCTGCTTTGATAGAACGGGATTTGAAACCGCTGCTGATTGGTGCCGATGCCGTGCGCATTGAGCAGACTTGGGAGCGCATGTGGCGCTGCCTGCATTATGTCGGCCGGGGTGGATTGGTCTCCTTTGCCATGTCCGCCGTGGATATCGCCCTCTGGGACTTGCGAGGACACATTGAAGGCCAGCCGCTCTGGAAAATGCTGGGCGGATACTCAGGCGGGGCACGCGCTTATTCCGGCGGCATTGACCTCCAGCTCAACCCCGACGAGTTGGTCGAGCAGACGCGCTGCAACCTGCGAAGAGGCTTCCGGGCGATCAAAATCAAAGTCGGGCGCGATAAGCTATCCGAAGATATTGCGCGGGTGCAGGCTGTACGCGAATGCCTCGGTCCGGATGTTCCGCTTATGGTGGACGCCAATATGCGTTGGTCGGTCGAACAGGCAATCCGGGCGGCACGAGCCTTCGGCGAGTACGATGTATTTTGGTTCGAGGAGCCGACCATTCCCGATGACTATCAAGGCATGGCGCGGATCGCCGCCGAGGGTGGCTTGCCCATCGCGGCTGGGGAGAACTTGCATACCATTTTTGAATTTCGCCACTCGATCGACATAGGCAAGATTGCCTTTCCCGAGCCAGATGTTTCCAATATCGGCGGCATTACCAATTGGATGCGCGTAGCCAAGCTGGCTTATGCTCACAATTTGCAGGTGACATCACATGGCGTCCATGAGTTGCATCTGCACCTCCTGGCTGCTATACCCAACGCGTCATACTTGGAAGTCCATAGCTTTGGCTTGGAGCGCTTCATCACAAACCCGCCGCAGTTAAACGATGGCATTATGCGCGCGCCTGATTTGCCCGGGCACGGTGTTGAATTCGATTGGGATCAGCTACGTGATTATGAAGTAGCAGAATGATGCTTTTGGACCGAATACAAAACTGAAACAAGATTGTCAACAATGGACAATTTACAAAATGGACTTAATTCGTTAACCTCATGTAGAGATACGGCGTAGGGTTTGATTCCACGCTCAAATCCATTTGGGGTCGTCGTTTGGTTGAAGGGAGGCCAGTTGAAGAAACGCTGAATTCAAAGAACGTTTCTATCGCGTACAGTCTTTGGGAGGAAATAACCCATGAAACGAATCATCTTTACTAGCTTGCTCCTCTTCGCTTTGATCCTGCTCTCAGGCATGGCGCTCGCGCAAGACATGAGCGAGGGCGACTTGGTCTATCCATTCCAATATGCCGATCTTGACGCCTATTCCGCCGCCACCGGCAATTCCATTGATATGTGGGGTGAAGCGCCCATGCTCGCAGAACGCGTCGCCGCCGGTGAACTTCCGCCGGTCGAAGAGCGTCTGCCGGCTCAGCCTGTTGTCGTTCAACCGCTGGAATCAGTTGGCGAGTACGGCGGCGAACTGGCTGGTCCGACCACTAACCCAACCTGCTGCGGCTGGGACGTCCTGGAGATGCGCCTGCAGAAGCTGCTCACTATCGATACCGATCTGACCAGCATCATTCCCAACATCGCCCGCGCTTACGAAGTCTCCGACGATTACACCACCTTCACCTTCCACTTGCGTGAGGGCCACAAATGGTCGGATGGCGAACCCTTCACCACCGAAGACTTCCGCTTCTTTTTCGAGGACATCCTCGGTAATTCCGAGTTGACACCGAATCCTGGCGGTCCTTGGGTGCTGAAAGGTGAACTGCCGCAGGTCGACATCATCGACGAGACCACCGTCCGCATGACCTATGCCGAGGCGCGTCCAACTTTGCTCATCGCCGTAGGCAGCGAAGTGGGCCGGCGTGGTTTCCGTCCCGCGCACTACTTCAAGCAGTTCCACATTGACTACAACGCCGATGCCAATGATCTCGCCGCCGAGCAGGGCTTTGAAGACTGGGTGCAGATGCTCAATGCCAAGATGAGCCCCTATAACTTCACTTGGAATTTGGGCTCGGAGACCGATCCTTACTCGCCGACGCTGAATACTTTCGTCTTCGTCAGGGAAGATTCCTTCGGCAACAAGTACTACGAGCGCAATCCCTACTTCTTCAAGGTCGATACCGCTGGCAACCAGTTGCCCTATACTGACAGCTTGCGCCGCATCCTGGTAGAAGACTTGCAGGTTCAGGACCTCAAAGGCATCGCCGGCGAATACAGTCACTATGGCTGGGGCACTCTGCTGAGCTATCCGACCTATCGAGAAAACGAAGAAGCCGGCGGCTATCGCACCGCTTTGGCGGAATACAGCCGCGGCAACGAATACTCGATCATGTTCAACTTCACCACGCCCAATGTAGAACTGCGGGACATCTTCTGGGATATCCGCTTCCGTCAAGCCATGTCCGTGGCGATCAATCGCGATGAGATCAATGAACTGGTCTATTTCGGCCTGGCCAATCCATCGGCGAACTCGCCTGTGCCATCGTCTCTGTTCTTTGAGGACTGGATGCCCACGCACTATGCGCAATACGATCCAGATCTCGCCAACCAATTGCTCGATGAAATGGGACTCGATCAGCGCGACGGCGATGGCTTCCGCTTGCGGCCCGATGGCGAGACGCTCTTCATTAACTTCCAAGTCTCGGTACCGGAAGATTCCTGGCGCCAAATCGGCGAACTGATCACTTCCTACTGGAATGACGTCGGGGTCAAGACCAGCTACAAACTCATCGAGATAGGCTTGTATCGTGAACTGCGTGACGGCAACCAAGTTGACATGGCCGCCTGGGGAACTGACATGCTTGACATCGGCGAAGTAGCCAATGGACTAGCGAACATGCGGCCGCATTGGGGCGCCCGCGCTTCTGGTCACCTCTGGCGCCAGTGGCTGCAATCCGATGGAGAAGATGGTGAAGAGCCGCCGCAAGAGATCAAGGACCTCTGGGCTGCTGGCGAAGCCTTCCTGGACGCCAGTTATGGCTCCGATGAATGGCTGGAATTGGGCAAGGAATTCTATCGCCTGTCGATGGGCGGTCTCTACCAGATCGGCACAATTCAGCGTCCGCCTCAGCCCTTGCTCTTCAAGACCAACTTGAAGAACACGCCACCGAATGATACCACCGGGCAATGGAGTTGGACTTACCGCCAGTGGGTGATGTTCATGCCTGAGCAGTGGTACTTTGAGAGCGGCATGTAAACCGCCTAAAAGCCCTAAGAAATCAGTCGTGGTGTGGCAATTGTCACACCACGGTGCTTTAGGGGAAAGATGGGACCATGACAGTAAGCGCCGCTATGCAACGGTTTGAAGGACCGGACAAATCGAACCCCTGGTTCGCCAAGTTCAAATACAGCACGATCACTGGACTAGGCTACGAAAAAGGCATCGTCCGCCGCGATCCCAGCGCTATCATCGCTATCGATGGCAGGTACTACATTTGGTACACCCGCGCGGCGCATCCCTGTACGCCGGTGGGCTTTGGACGGATGACCGACGAACTGCCGGCTACACCCTGGGATTTGGCTGATGTCTGGTACGCCACTTCGACTGATGGTCATCACTGGGATGAGCAAGGTCCCGCTGTGCAGCGCGGAGGGGCCGGCGCTTATGACGAGCGCGGCGTTTTCACGCCCGGCATCTTGGCGCATGAGGGACGCTACTACCTTGTCTACCAGGTCGCGCTGAGTCCCAACTATCGCTGTACGCCCGAGTCCATCGCCATCGCCTGGGCGGATTCACCTGACGGTCCCTGGACCAAAAGCCCGGCGCCCATCCTCGAACCCGATCCTTCCGGCGAAGTGGACGAAAGAGGCGATCCCGAGCAGGCGGCAGTCAAAGGCGCTTGGGACAGCCTGCAAGTGCACGACCCCGAGCTACTCTATCGCGATGGCAAATTCTGGCTCTATTACAAAGGCGAAGGCATCGGCTACCACCACATGGAGTCAAAATGGGGCGTCGCCACCGCTGACTCGCCATTTGGTCCCTACACCAAGTCGCCTTTCAATCCCGTCACTAACAGCGGGCACGAGGTCGTCGTCTGGCAATACAAAGGCGGCGTCGCCGGTCTCGTCAATCGCTGCGGACCCGAGAAGAACACCATCCAGTACGCCCCGGACGGTATCAACTTCGAGATTAAGTCCCGCGTTGTGGTCCCACCGCAAGCGGCCGCGCCACTCCGCCTCGACGACTCCGATAACACCGAGCCGCTATCCGGCTTCAACTGGGGAATCAGCCACGTCATACAAGCCAGCTCGCATCTCATCAAGCAGGGGCGCGACCCCCTCAGCTTGGCTGACATTGATGAACCTTGGGACTTCCTCATCCGCTGGGAGCTTGATAACGATCGCCGAGAATATATCTAATCCCGCCGAATTTGGCTCGCCTCGTCCTCCAAACGTGACCGCCAAAGTTCAGTACTTAGCTTCTATAGAAAGTAGATTCATTTCAAACTCTCGGTGTTCTCGGTGTTAAAAGTGTCGATAAGCCACCCGTGAAGCCAGCTAATGCAAAAGGATTTCCGCTCATGCAAAGCGCCGCCATGAGACGTTTTCAAAGACCGGACGAAGAGAATCCCTGGTTCACGCGCTTTCGCTACATGCCGGCTGAAGGTCTTGGCTATGAGCGCGGCATCGTTCGCCGTGATCCCAGTTGCATCATTCAAGTCGATGGCGCCTACTTCGTCTGGTACACCCGTGGCGCGCATCCCTGCCCGCCGGTTGGCCACGAACGCGCTACAGACACCTTACCCGCCATGCCTTGGGATCTTACCGATGTCTGGTATGCGACATCGTTAGACGGCCACATCTGGCAAGAGCGAGGTCCCGCCGTTGAACGAGGACGGGCCGGCAGCTACGACGAGCGCAGCGTCTTCACGCCCGATGTCCTGGCGCATGACGGGCGCTACTACCTGGTTTACCAAGTAACTGCGGCGCCTACCTGGCGCTCTACGCCCGAATCCGTCGCCATCGCCTGGGCTGATTCGCCGCACGGACCCTGGAGCAAAAGCCCCGCGCCTGTCGTCGAGCCAGACCCCTCCGGCGAAGTCGATGAACGCTCGCATCCCTTGGCCGCCACGGTCAAAGGCAGCTTTGATAGCCTGCGCGTCCACGATCCCGCCTTGCTCTACCGCAATGGGCAGTATTGGCTTTATTTCAAGGGCGAAGGCATCGGCCACAGCAATATGCAGAGCAAGTGGGGCGTCGCTATTGCCGATAACCCGCTCGGACCCTACGAGAAGTCTCCGCTGAACCCGATCACCAACAGCGGGCACGAAGTCATGGTCTGGAATTACGCTGGTGGCGTTAGCGCTTTGCTGACGCGCTGTGGACCGGAAAAGAATACTGTGCAATTCGCCCAAGACGGGCTCAACTTCGAAGTCAAAGCCACCATCCTCTCGCCACCGCAAGCGGTCGGCGCCTTGCGCGTCGCGGAGGACGATAACAGCGAGCCTCTATCCGGCTTGAGTTGGGGCCTCAGCCATGTGGCGACATACAGCGCTCACAACGTCGTTCAGGGGCGTGACCCCCTGGGTTTGCTCGCCAACGACGAGCCCTGGGATTTCATCATCCGTTGGGAAAGCGCCAGCCAGCGCCGCGGCTTCGTCTAGCGGGATGAGGCATCTCGGGTGCAGAAATGTCTACCTCGCCGTCTAATGTCATATTTGTCATTACGGATGACCAGGGTTATGGCGACATCGGCTATCATGGCAATCCTGTATTAGACACGCCGCATCTCGATCAGATGGCGCGCGAGAGCGTCCAGCTTGATGACCATCATCACGACCCCTTGTGTTCGCCCTCGCGCGCGGCGCTCCTTACCGGTCAATACGCCGCCCGCAACGGTGTCTGGCACGTCATCCACGGCTGCCATCTCCTACACCCGAAGGCTTTAACTATGGCGGATCATTTCTCAGCGAATGGCTACCGCTGCGGTATGTTCGGCAAATGGCATCTGGGAGACAACTATCCTTTCGCCCCGCAATATCGCGGCTTTCACGAAGTCCTTTGCCATCGTGGCGGCGGCGTCGGCGAGTTGCCGGATTACTGGGGCAACAATTATTTTGACGATACTTATTTTCACAATGGCGAGCCGAAGCCCTGCAAAGGCTATTGCACCGATGTCTTTTTTGACGCGGCGCTCGACTTCATCAGATCAAACGCTGAGTCTCCGTTTTTTGTTTACCTGGCGCCGAACGCGATGCATTCACCCTTCATTGTGCCTGAGCATTACGCAGCGCCATACAAGACGCTGGGAATTCCTGAGGACCGCGCCAATTTCTACGGCATGATCGCTAACTTCGACGAAAACATGGGCCGGCTCTTCCAACTGTTGAAGCAACTGCAGCTTGATGGAGACACTATCGTTATCTTCACCGCTGACCACGGTACGGCAGCCGGTTACGATGCGAAAACGGGCGAGGGCTACAATGCCGGCATGCGCGGCAAAAAAGGCTCCGTGTATGACGGAGGGCATCGCGTCAGCTTCTTTCTGCGCTGGCAAGGCACGCTCCCGGCTGAGCGAAGAATCCCCCAAGTGACCGCCCATATCGATATTCTGCCTACATTGCTCGAACTCTGCGGTATCAGTCCGGTTGGCGAAGTGGCGTTCGACGGCTTGAGCCTCGTGCCCCTCATGCGCGGCGACGAGTCAGACTTGCCGGAGCGCTCCATTGTGATTCAGTTGCAGCCCGATGAACCGGTGAAGTGGCATCATACTGCTGTGTTGCATGGTCGCTGGCGCCTTATCAATGGTGAAGAACTCTACGACATTGAAAATGACCCGGCGCAGAAAGACAATATTTCGTTGGCAAATCGGCGTAGAGTGGCGGCAATTCGGCAGGAATATGACATCTGGTGGCAAAATATGCAGGTCGGATTTTCTCAGGTCATCGCTATTCCGGTGGGCACAGTTCACGAGAATCCGGTCCTGCTCTCAGCCCGCGATTGGCATCCGACGCTGGGCCGCGTCCCCTGGATGCAGAGTTGGATTGATCTGCCAGGGTACGAGGCTAATGGCTTCTGGCTGATCGATGTGATACAGGCGGGAAGCTATCGGATCGAATTGCGAAGTCATCCGGTCGAGGCAAATCTGCCGATGGGCATCGATAGGGCGATCTTGCGAATCGGTGAAGACGAGTATGTGCAGGCGACGGATCAGAGTGACAGCTTGGCTGCATTCACCCTCGATCTTAGGGCCGGCCTGACTTCGTTGAGCACGTTGCTATCGAGCATTGCTGACAGCCGTGAGCGCGGCGCCTGCTATGTTTATGTGCGTAAGCTTTAGTCGTTTCTGGGAGCGGCAGTCATGGCATTGAAACGTTCGGATGTACTGATCACACGTCCCTGCAGTATGGATGTGTATCGCCGCTATCGCGCCACTGGATTGGGCTGGGGTTTCCTGCCCGAGCCGGACCGCCGCGGTTTGCCCCCCGACGAAGAGATGATGCGCGATGTTGACGAGGCGCATCGCTGCGGTGTCAAGTTTCAGGGGCGGGTCGAGCTGGATGCCGATTGGATGGGCATGATCGATTTCGACTCCAACTTCATGGAATCGACCGTGCGCGATCTCAACAACCAGCCGGCCGTGACTTGGTGGGCACATACTTACAAGGGGCATCCCTCCTATCACTTCTGCACGAATGCGCCCGGCTATCGGCATTATTTGATGTATCAGCTCAGGCGGGTGATGGAGGCGGGGACTGACTGGCTGATGATCGACTCCGCCATTCCTACCATCGGCGCTCTGAATGCGCGTTACGGCGGCTGCTTCTGCGAACATTGCAGGGTCGGCTTCCGCGACTATCTGAAGGCGCGTCTATGTGCAGCGGATCTAGATATGTATCAAATTGAGGACTTGGATCGCTTTGACTACCGCGAATTTCTCTTGTCGCATGGCCTGACTGATGAGCGTTATCGCGCCGAGATTCTCGCCTTTCCGCCGGTGATTCCGCTGGCGAAGGAATACTTCGATTATCAGTGGCAGGAGGTTAACGCGCTCTTTCGCAAATTCAAGCGTCGCGCCCAAGCTTACGGCGAGAATGTGCCGATGAGTTCCAATTCGCCTTTCTATTGGGCGGAATTTATGTATGCCGTTGACGCCCATGACTTCTATACCAATGAAATGGAATACAAAGCGCCGGAAGAAGAAGTCCTGCCGACCGAGCCGATCTATACATTCAAACTAGCTGACGCGCTTGATCGTTTGGTCGCGATCACCGGGGTACCGCGAGCCTTCGAGCCATGCCGCCTCAAGGATCGCCCCGGTCATATTCGGCTGTGGATCGCCCAGGCATACGCGCATGGGCACGTCTTCATGGCGCCGGACAAGATGTGGACCTTGCGCTTCGTAGGCGAGCCCGATCGCTGGTATCACAGCAAGCCGGGTGATTATGAGGATCTCTATCACTTCGTGCGGGATTATCCAGAGCTGTTTGACGACTATGAATCGATTGCGAATGTGGCGCTGATTTTCAGCAACAACGCTGTGCGCCAGTATCTTGGGGACCGCCTGAGCGGCGGACATCTCGGAGGACAGAATCGCAGCGCGCCGAAGACTGAGCTCTTCGATGCTTGCAGCGCCCTAAGCGCCGCCAACGTACCATTTCGCATCATAATCGCTGGCGACGATTGGATTGGTGATCGCCTGCTCAAAGCCGACCTGTCCCCCTATCGCGCTGTTCTGCGCTTTGAACCGTCTCACTTAAACGCGGACCAGGAAACAAAACTGGCCAGCGCCGGCGGTCGCCTCCTAACTTGGACGGAGATCGACGATGTGCTGAATAAGTCCGGTCGGGACATACATGTGACGGGTGCGGAAAACTTGTCCGTCCTGCCACGTTGCCAGCCTGGCAATCCGCCCGCGCCCGCGGTCTGTCATCTGCTGAACAGCAACTATGATCCACAGACGGACGAGTATCTCGAACTAAAAGAGGTCAAGTTGACCATCGCGGATAGTATACTGGGCCGATCTTTTTCAAGGGCGACGCTGTACGCGCCGGGTCATGCCCCGATCGCCTTGGACTGCCGCAGTGAGGGCGGCGCCAGCGCCGTAATCTTAGACCGTCTTGAAATGTGGGCGATACTCAAGCTGGAGTGATACTCAGACACGGGCGCGATCCTGCCAGTTTTGACGTATGCTTGCTAATTGCGCCAGCATTTGCTCGCGCGCCCATTCGTCCTCAAAGAACCGGCAGTGTTCAAAGAAGCGGACCAAGTCGTCAAAGCGCGCCATTAGCTCAGAATGTGTGACGCCGGATCGAGCTGAGCGGAAGAGTCGCTTATGCCATGGCTTGGCAAGCCACTTCGGGGGCGGCTCGCCAGTTTCGAGGATGTACTCACTCGCCTTGAAATAACTGGTGATGGCTGACGAAGTTGCTCGTTGCGTCGACCAGATGATTATGCCGGCGACGGCGGCCGCGCCCGCTATTGCGGCTAGGATAAAGAGAAGGAGCAGATCCATCAGGGAGCGTCTTCCACACCGCGCAGTTCGAGTTCGTTGGCGAAGTGACAGGCGGCGAAATGGTCCGGTTTTACTTCGCTCCACTTGGGCGTCTCGGTCTTGCAAATGTCCTGCGCGTAACGGCAACGGGGATGGAAATAGCAGCCGGAGGGCGGATCCGCGGGATTCGCCACCTCGCCCGGCAGTATGATTCGATCCATCTTGATTTCGGGATCGGTGGTCGGCACCGCTGAAAGCAGCGCTTCGGTGTAGGGATGTTTCGGGTCGGCAAATAGCGAGTCCGTGTCAGCCAATTCGACGAGTTTGCCGACGTACATCACACCGACCCGATCGGAAATATGTTCCACAACGGATAGGTCATGCGCGATGAAAAGGAAGGTCAGGTTGAACTCCGCCTGCAAGTCTTCCAGCAGGTTGAGAATCTGCGCCTGAATCGAGACATCCAAAGCCGATACCGCTTCATCGCAGACGATCAAGCGCGGATTGGGCGCTAGCGAACGAGCGATGCCGATGCGCTGTCGTTGTCCGCCAGAGAAGGCATGCGGATAGCGGTTGAGATGTTGGATATCCAAACCGACGACGCTCATCAATTCCCGAACGCGGTCTTGAATATCACGATTGGCGGAAAGAAGTTTGTTATTGCGGATTGGCTCGGCGATGATATCAAGCACGGACATCCGCGGATCGAGCGAGGAGTATGGGTCTTGGAATATCATGTGAAAATGCTTGCGCACTTGGCGCAATTCGCGTTTAGGCAGCGTGGCGATATCAACTTCTTCGCCATCGGGCAGACGAAAATAGATCTCCCCGCTTGTCGGCGAAATGGCGCGGACTATGCAGCGTCCGAGTGTGGTTTTGCCGCTGCCCGATTCACCGACCAAGCCGAAGGTTTCGCCTTCGTGGATTGTGAAGCTGACGCCATCAACCGCCTTGACGTGACCGGTAACTGTGCGCAAGAAACCTTTCTCGATGGGAAAGTATTTCTTGAGATCCCGCAACTCTAGCAGTACATCGCCAACTTCTTTTTTGACGGGGCTTTGCCTCTCAAGCATATATTGGTTCACTTTCTTCGTTGTGCAGGTAGCAGCGCACAAAATGCTCGTTCCCCATTTCGACCAGGGAGGGCACTGCTCTGTCACACTTGCCCGCGATAAAATCATCGCAGCGAGAGGCGAAACCACACTGCGGCGGCGGATTCATCGGCACGGGCACACTGCCGCGGATGGCGTCAAGGCGTCCCTGACCGCGCCTTCCCAAACGCGGTATGGAGCTTAGCAGCCGCTGTGTATAGGGATGCAGCGGATTCTTAAAGAGCTCAATTGTCGAGGCGCGCTCAACCACGCGGCCGAGATACATCACGTTTACGACATCGGCAATTTCGGCGATGACACCCAGATCATGGGTGATGTACATAACTGCCATGCCAAATTCCTCTTGCAGTTCTTTCATCAATTCAAGTATCTGCGCTTGTACAGTCACATCGAGCGCGGTGGTAGGCTCGTCGGCGATCAAGAGCGATGGGCTGCAAGAGAGCGCCATGGCGATCATAGCGCGCTGTCGCATGCCGCCTGAAAGTTGGTGTGGATACTCATCATAGCGTTGCTCCGGGTTGGAGATGCCGACGCGATTGATCATATCCAGCGCCAGGCTCCTCGCCTTGCATTTGTCCCGTGTGATGTGCAACTCAATCGCTTCGACGATCTGCGCGCCGATCGTATGGACTGGCGACAGGCTGGTCATTGGTTCTTGAAAAACCATCGAGATTTCCGCGCCTCGAATAGCGCGGATTTCGCTGCTGCGCGGATTTAATCTGGCAAGGTCAACCAGGTTGCCGTCGCTGCTGCGCAGGATGACCTCGCCCGACTCAATGGCGCCAGGCGGTGTGATAATCTGCAAGATTGACTGAGCCGTGACGCTTTTGCCCGAGCCGGATTCGCCAATGACGCCGACTGTTTGCCCGGGCTCGATGGTCAGGTCTACACCGTCGACCGCCTTGAGCGTCCCCTCCGGCAAATGGAAGTATGTTCGTAGGTCGCGCACTTCCAAGACGTTGCTGCTGTCGCGGGTCATGGCTCAGCCGATGATGAGCGGAGAATATTGTCCTATTGTAGACAATTGACAAGGGGCTGTCAAGTCGCGCGGGGCTGCAAAGCAACTCGAAGGCGCGTTACGCAATGTCTCGTGCAAGCCGCAATAAAAAAGACGTCCTTCGCGGCGCCGGCTTCAACGGAATCGAGTTCAGTGGGCGATGTAAGACTCGAACTTACAACCTTCCGGGTGTAAACCGGATGCTCTGCCAATTGAGCTAATCGCCCAGAGCGAGGAAATTATAGCTGTGATTTACCGTCGGCGTCAAGGTTTTGTCCTTCACATCCGCGGCGGCGTGACGCCGGTTTGCCCTTGATACTTGCCTTTTTTGTCCGCGTAGGATTGCTCGCAGACCTCGTCGGCTTCAAAGAACAAGACCTGCGCCAGTCCTTCATTGGCGTATACTTTGGCTGGCAGCGGCGTAGTATTGCTGATTTCAAGGGTGACGTAGCCTTCCCATTCCGGTTCAAAGGGGGTGACATTCACGATCAATCCGCAGCGCGCGTAGGTGGATTTGCCGAGGCAGATAGTTAGTACGCGCCGCGGAATGCGAAAGTATTCAATCGAGCGCGCCAGCACGAAGGAGTTCGGCGGGATAAGGCAGACGTCGCCACGATAATCGACGAAGGAGTCGCTGGCGAAATTCTTGGGATCGACGATGGCAGAGCGCACATTGGTGAAGATCTTGAATTCGTCCGATACACGCAGGTCATAGCCATAGGACGAGACGCCGTAGCTAATCGCTCCCTCGCGCACTTGCTGATCGACAAAGGGCTCGATCATGCGGTGTTCGACGACCATCTTTTTGATCCAGTGGTCGGGTTTAAGTCCCATGGCATTTTCCTGTTGAATGGTTTACATGCGTTCGGGCGCGGACATGCCCATGAGCCGCAGCAGGCGATAGAAGACAACGGCAGCCGCTCGGTAGAAGCGCAGGCGGGCTTTGGCGACATCGGTCGGCACTTCGCTATGCAGCACGCGCACCCGATCATAGATGGGGTGGAATACCGCGGCCAGTTCCTGGGCGAAGAAGGCGATTTTATGCGGCTCGTAGTTTGTCACCGCTTGCTCGATGACATTGCCGAGTTCAAGAGATTTTCGGATGAATTTTAGCTCAGCCTCCCCAAGCAAGCTCAGGTCGGCGCTGTCATCGCTGAAGCCTCGCTCCTCAGCTTCGCGGAAGATGCCGGCGCAGCGGACGTAGGCGTTCTGAATGTAATAGACTGGGTTCTCGTTGGTCTGCTTCACGACCTGCTCGACATCGAAATCGAGTTGGCTGCTGGGGCTGCGCGCCAGCATGTGATAGCGCACGGCGTCCGCGCTGGTCATGGCGACCAGATCATCGAGCGTATCAAAGTCGCCAGCGCGTTTCGACTGTTTGACCGCTTCATATTCGCCGCGCTCCTCATTCCAGCGTACGGCGCGTACCATCTGCAGGAAGATAACATGAATAGGATCGGGGCACATATTCAAGGCGCGGATACCGTATTGGACGACAGACGCCTGTGAAAAGTGGTCCGTGCCCAAGACGTTTACGGCGATATCGTAGCCGCGCTCCAGCTTGTCGCGGTGATAGGCGATATCGGGCAAGGTATAGGTTGGGACGCCGTCGCTCTTGACCATGACCCGGTCTTTTTCATCGCCGAAGGCTGTGCTGCGGAACCAGGTGGCGGGCTCGTAACCCTTGGCTTTGACATCGGCGATCTCGGCGGCATCGGCGCCTTCCCAGTGCGTTGCCTCGTAGATGTAGCCGTTCTCCCGCAGCACTTCGAGGGCTTGCCAAATTTGTCCGGAGTGAAAGAGGGATGTCTCGTTGTAGAAGTCGTCATGTTTGATATCAATCGAACAAAGGGAACGATTGATCCAGGCGAACATACGTGCTTCGGCGATGTCCTTGAAATATGTCCAGTCTTTGTCGCGCAACGCGTCGCCGTATTCATGGATCAGGTCAGCCGCAACTGCTTCCAGATATTCACCCTGATAGTAGCTGTCGGGAAATTCAATATCGTCGCCCAGTTGCTGCAAATAGCGCAGCATTAGACTCTTGCCCAGCACAATCATCTGATTGCCAGCGTTGTTGTAATAATATTCTCGCTGCACATCGTAACCGGCCGCCTCGAGCAAGCGCGCCATCGCATCGCCGACAACCGCGTTACGCGTATGCCCGATGGTGATCGGTCCGCTGGGGTTGGCGCTGACAAATTCGACTTGCGCCGTTTTGCCCAAGCCCAGGTCCAGCCGGAAGAAGTCTTGTCCCTCCGCGATGATGGCATCGACTTGGCGCTTAAGGTAAGTGGCGGAAAGGGTGCAGTTGATGAAGCCTGGCGGCGCCACCTCGATCGTTTCAAGGAAGTCGAGCGCCGGCATACGCCGCACGATCAGTTTGGCGATTTCCAGCGGCTTCATGCCGCCATGCCGCGCCAATCCCATAGCGGGATAGGACAGGTCGCCTTGGCCCGCACGCTTTGGCGCGCTGACCGGGATTGCAGGTATGTCAAAGGCGGGCAGATCGCCATCCGCTTGGGCTCTTTGCAAAGTTTCGCGGATCGCCCATTCCAATTCTTGATTGAGCTGTTTCAAAAACAGAAGTCCTTGCGTTTGAACTCAAATAAACGGCTTCGGATTCTAGCAGACCTAAACCACATAAGTAATAGGGACTTGACGCGCCGATTGCAAAATAACCTCAAGTTGGGCAGGACCAACCACAGGGGAATCGCCCGCTTTCCATGCCCAGACCTGACTGTAATCTTCTTGCCAGATCATCACGTCAATATCGCGCATCCCTAGCGCTTCAAGCTCCAGGCGCATTCTTTCCTCGCTCCAGGTACGGTCGGGCATCCAGCGCGTATCAATGCGGATGGTGGCGAGCAGCAAGCCACCGGGCCGCAAGACTCGAATCATTTCGGCCAGCGCTCGTTTTGGGCACGGCATGAATTCCAGCGCTTCAATGCAAGTGACCACATCAGAGCAGCCATCGCCGAAGGGCAGCTCGCTGGCATCCTGCTGCAGCAGGGTGATGAAGGACTCGAAGCGGGCGCTGCAGATTTTCTCCCGCGCTTTGTCGAGCATGCGGCGGCTGGCGTCGACGCCGATGACATGCCCCTCGAAGCGGGCATGTCGCGCCATGATGAGCGGCAGCCTGGCTGTGCCCGTCGCCAGATCCAGGATGAGCGGGTCTGTTTGCGGCGCGATCCGCTCAAGAATCGGCTCCGCGATCAGCGTCAGGTCGGCTGTTTCGTCGAATTGCTTGATGCGATCATAGCGATGGGCGTAGAGGTCATAGAGCGCGATGACGGCTCGTCGACCTAGGTAGACGCCTTCCGTCTCGAAAATCAGCCACCAGATCAGGAAGGCAGCGACCGCCAAGAGGATGAGGATCAACAACAGCGACATTCAAAAATACCTTGCAGGGTCCCGCATCATGTTTGAAGTGGCAAGCTGGCGCCGGATATGTTAAACGGCGACGAAGAGATCAGCATCGCGGAATTGCATTTCGTATAGCTTGGCATACAGTCCGCGCTGTGCCATCAGGTCTTCATGGCTACCGAGTTCAATGATGCGCCCTTTGTCCAATACGGCAATGCGATGCGCGACACGAACGGTGCTGAGGCGGTGGGCGATGATCAGGGTTGTGCGATTTTGCATCAGGCGGCTCAAGGCTTCTTGCACCAGTTGCTCGCTTTCGCTGTCGAGGCTGGATGTGGCTTCATCCAAGAGCAGGATTGAGGGATTCTTGAGCAAGGCGCGAGCGATGGCGACCCGCTGGCGCTGCCCGCCACTGAGCTTGATGCCGCGCTCGCCGACAAGTGTGTCGTAACCCTTTGGCAGCGCCATAATGAAATCGTGCGCGTTGGCGGATTCCGCGGCCGCAATCAGCTCGTCTTCGTCGGCGTCCAGCTTGCCGTAGAGGATGTTCTCGCGGATGCTACCGCCGAATAACAGCGTCTCCTGCGGGACGATGCCGATATGCCCGCGCAGGCTGCTCTGCATCACTTGGCGAATGTCATGACCGTCTATGCGGACCGAACCACTGTCGGGATCGTAGAAGCGCGGGATCAAGTTGAATAACGTGCTCTTGCCGGCGCCGCTCGGACCGACAAGCGCGATGATCTCGCCAGCGGCGATCTCCAGATCAATATCGTTCAAGACATCAAGCTCGCTCTCATAGGCGAAGCTGAGTCCGCGCAGCGATATTGCCCCTTTGACCTCAGCCAGTTGTCGAGCGTCAGGCGCGTCCTTTATCTCGGGTTCGGCGTCAAGTATCTCGAATACCCGTTTGGTCGCTCCGATGGCTTCCTGTATCTGGGAATAGATGCTGATGACACCCGCGAAGTTGGCGGCGACAGTCAAACCGTAGATGAGGAAAGACACGAGTTCACCGGCGCTGAGACGCCCATCGAGGACCTCGCGTCCCCCAAACCACAGTATCAGCGCCAGACCGGCAAAAGCGAAGAATGCGATGATCGGACCAAAGATCGAGCGCACCGTCAGCAACTTGACGGCAGCGCGGAAGGCAACCGCGATGGCGCTGTTGTACCGGCCGATCTCATAGCTCTCGCGCACGAAGCTTTTGACTTCGCGAATGTTCTGAAAGACCTCTTCGGCGACGACGGTCGCGCCGGCGATTTCGTCTTGGACTTGCGTGCTTGTTCGCCGAATCACGCCACCGAGAATGAATCCAATCGCTACGATTATGGGCATCATCACGATGATGAAGAGCGTCAAACGCCAGTTGAGGTAAAACATGATCGCTATCGACCCGATCAAGGTCAGAGCCTGCTGCAAAAATGTGCTGAGGTTGCCTGTGAGTACGGTGCGTACCACCGTCACATCCGAAGAAATTCGGCTTATCAATTCGCCAACCCGGCGATCAGCATAGAATCTGATCGAGAGCGTCTGCAAATGGGCATAAAGTTCGGTGCGCATTTGCACGACGATTCGCTCGCCAACATAGTTCAAGTTATAGTTTTGCACGAAACTCGCCAGTGAGCGGAAGACAAATACAGCTAGCAGCGCCAGCGTTATCGTATCTAGCAATACAATGTCCGCATCGGTGAAGACAGAATCGATGACTTTCTGAATCACAGCCGGGAATACCAAGCTAAGAGCGGAGGCGAAAATCAAGCCAATCGCGGTCAGCAGCAGACGCAGCTTATGCGATAGCAGGTATCCCAACAAGCGGCGCCATTGCATTTTTCTTGCCGGAACTTCGCGCCGTTCATTCCTGGCGCCAGCTTGAACTCTGTATATCATCGCAAGCGCTGCGCTTCAGCCAACAGTTTGCCGATATGAAGCCGCTGCTCGGCTGTATCGCGATCGTGCGGAAGCCTAGGTCTTGCTGGCGTCATCATCGTCCAGGATATCGTCGTCAGTTGCTTCGGTCTTTGATGTTTCTTGCGCCGTACCGCTGCCATTCTCAACTTCTATCATCAGAGCTTCGCCGTCATCCTGCTCACTTGGAAGCGTGAGCTCGGGTATTTCGAGCGTCTCGGTGTCATCCGCCGGCGGCAGCGGCTGTGGATCTTGCACTAATTGCCAAGGCGGATTGGCTGGCAGCGTCTCGCTGTGACCGGAGGGGAAGTCAATGCGGATCTCTTCGCTGCTGCGCCTCACGGTAAGGCCATGCTGTTCAGCGCTGACTGGGGTGCCCCAGTAGAATTCACCGCCGACCCAAACGCTGTCTGCCGCGACGATCCGTATGCCGATGACATCCTGCAGCAGGCCAAGGGGCACGATGCCGCTGATATGATGGTCCTCGCCGAAGCCCTTGGCTTCATCGGCATGGTAAAATTGCGAGAGCTTGCCATCCCGCTCCAGGACGCGCGCGAGCATATCCAAGACCCGCTTCAAGATCTCGGCCGCTTCTTTTCCATAACTGGCTTTCATCATGCCTTCGCAGACCAACGTCAACCAGTACAGCCAGATGCCACCGCCGCCGCGCGCATTGGACGGATCGTAGTTGCGATCGCCGGCGCTCACCATAGTCAGCCCGTTGGGGCGCAGGAAATGCGCTTCGTCCAGCGCCATCTCGACCAAGGCGGCGGCGCGTTCGGATGAGAGACGTCCCGTCCATAGGGGCAGTAGCGCGTTGATATCCAGCTTGCTGTTGTCGATAGTCCGGGCGTATACCTTGTACACGCGGCTCAAGCCATTGATTGTGATTCGCTCAACGTGGGAAAGAGGCTGTTTGGTGGTGTATAGGCCTTGCCGGTTCTGCCAAAGAAAGTCGTCAACCGGCGCCTCTATCGTACAGGCGGCGCCACTTTCGTCCTTCCCTTCCAGCTTCAGCGAGATTCGCGGACGCTGGCTGACGCCACCGACCACACGAATCATCAAGCGAGCCGGGGTGACCAGCGACTGTCCGATCTCGTGGACCTGGTCGCCGGCGCCGCGCTGGAGCAAGTGCCGTCCATCGCTGGTGTGGTGCGAATCGCGGTCGCGGTAGGTGTAGCGCTTTCCATCCCAGAATTCTTCCAAATGGACTTCCAGATCCTCCAACTTTTCGGCCATGACTTCGGCGGTCGCTTCATCGCCCAAGAGCATCGCCATCTGTCGCAAAGCATCGGCTTCCGAGATGAGATAAGCCAGTAAATCGGGACTCTCCATCTGGCGGATATCCGCCCCCTGCGCCCAGGCTTGCCCGCGGCCAAAGGTGGGCAGAGCGATATAACCCATCTGGCGCTCCGACCGCCATTCCGGCACGCCATCGTTGTCCGCATCGGCCGTCAGCCAACTGCCGAAGAAAGCAGCCAGCGCCGGCAGCACTTCGGCCGCAAAGTCTTGATCATCGGTCTGCTGAATGAGGAAGAGACTGAGACGCGCCAGTATCGGCGTAAGCAAGACGCCTTGACGCTGCCCGCCCAGCCCGGGCTGCCGATCAATATAGCCTGTTTCATCCTGGACTGACAGGTAATTGCGGACGACCGCCTTTGCCAATTCCGGGTCAACATTGGCGACCGCCGTGGCCGCCAGGTATGCCAGCGTTGGATCTTGTCCCGACCAGGCGCGGACGTGGTCGCTGCCATCGCCACGACGGCTCCAACCGCGATTGCTGGCGCGGTTGGCAACCAGCGAAGGGTGGGGCAGGTGTTCCGTTGGGTCCATAAAGGCTTTGATCAACTGGGCATAGGACAGGTCAATGAGCAAATCCCATTTGACGTTGCCAGTGCTGATCTTCGGTATGGCCGCCGCCTTCCGGTCGATCTGATCAAAGTAGCCCTGCCAAGGGCGTGACAGCCAGTTCATGGCGACGCTGAAGGAATCGCGCATATCAGGCAAGCCAGCAACAACAAAGGGAAGTCGTGCATCGGCGCCAGGCGCCAGCACAATCCGGCGACCTAACTTGGGACTGCTTATGCGGCCGCCATAGATATCAATGCTCGCCCTTTCAAGCGTCACTACCGGGTTAAGATTGCCGATCTGCCCCAGATGCAAGGCCAGGCTGTAGTCGGCCATTGTCAGTACATTTAGCGTCTGGTTGCGCTCATTGATGACAACATGGCCAAAGAGATCGAGCTGCAGTTCAAGCGGATCGGCGCTCAGATTCCGCAGTGCAAGCTCGCCACCGGTTGCCCGCGATTCCAGCGCCAGAAAGCGCGCGACGAGCTCGAGTTCCGGCAATGGCGCCGCTTCGATCTGAATGAAGCTGGGGGAAAATGCCGTAATCTCTGGTTGCCTGGCGTAAGCCTGCGTCTGGTAAATGACGCGCTCGCCGATGCGCCAGATAGGCACCAAACTGACCAAGCCGCCACGCCCGCCATATTGCGTCTGCAGCGCTATCGCCGCCTCATCGCGAGCGCCGAGCCGCGCTACCCAGGCCTGGTCATCGCAATAATCAGTCTTGCTTATGCGCGCGTCCGCCGCAATATGGAATTCAAATGGGCGGTCATGGGCGATAGATTGGCGCCGCAGATTCTGCATGCTGTCGATCCGTCGGCTCTTAACTCGCGACTGACCAGGTAAAAGAATCTTCGTTGAAGCGGAAGGTGTCACCGTTGACGCTTCGCAGGAGATGATAACCAGGTCCCGGCACATAGGCGTTTTCGTCGTTCAGGCGTCCGCCTTGGCGGTATTCATAACGGGTCGTATGACCGATCTCGGATGCGAGCGCCCAGCCCAGTTCCTGCCGCACTTCCAGGTTTTCCCGCCAGAGCTTGCCGAAGCCGCGCACGGGCTGATAACGGTTCGCCGGCGCCACAATCTGCGGGTCGAATTCCGCTTCGCCTTCCACAAAGGTATCGTTGTACACCGACCAGATGTTTTTGCCCGTTTCGTCCACGCTGAGCAGCCAGATCTGTCCGTTGGGCTGTAACCAGAACATCCAGCCTCCTTCAAATCCCTGTTCCGCGACATAGATCTTTCCTTTCACCGGGGTGGGAAAAGGATCAGGCGTAGGCGTGCTGGTGGGCCTGTCGGTCGGTACAGCCTCCGTAGCCGCTCGCGCCCCGGCCTCAGTCGCGTGAACGGCGGTGTTGGTGGCGGCGATGCTGCCAAGCGTCGCGATGTGCTGCGCGACTGCCTTTGATTCAGCTGTCGCCGTCTGTTGCTCGGGTGCAATATCGGATCCCTGGCAAGCCGAAACCAAGACGATACAGATCAGCAGCCTGCTAATGTGATGAAGTTTGAGCATAATATTTGCTCCGCCACAAGAGACGCTGACGATGGTTAAGCCATTGTAGCAGAGCGAAAGCCTACCGCAAGTTAAGCTAACGTTGAGCGTTTGCAGCCAAGATTTTCGCCTGTTCATTCATCCTGGAACACTATACGATAAACTGCCGATAACAGTTTCCTAGGCCTCATGAATGGACCTTAAGCCGCAAGCGGTCACCTTGAACAAGCCCCAGGGTCTGCTGGAGATCACTTGGACCGATGGCCTGGTCAGTCGCTATCCCTTGAGCCACTTGCGGGAAGCCTGCCCCTGCGTCGAATGCCGCGGCGGGCACAGCAAGATGGGCTTGGAACACGCTCCCGATGATCTGCTCAAGCTGACGCCACGCCGCTCCTATGCCGTCGCCGCTCTCACCGCGGTCGGCAATTATGCCTTGCAGCCCAGTTGGGATGATGGGCACAGCACCGGCATATACACGTGGGAATACCTGCGCCTCATATCCCCGCAGCAGCCGTCGGAGTGATGCGGCCACCGCTCCAACAAGACCTGCTGGCAGCGCAAGAGCAAATAAATATATTGAAAACTGGCGCTATTCGGGTAAAATCGCCTCATCAACTCTCTTGAACGGTACTAGGTGCATGGTAAAGGAATACCTGATGAAACACACACGACTTTTCATTCTGCTAATCCTGTTGTTGGCGAGCGCATTCGCCGCCTCGGCCCAAGACGATAGCCTGACAATTTGGGCGGACGACACGCGCGCTCCCATCCTGGAAGAGTTGGGCGCGCAATTCGAGGAAGAATTCGGCATTTCGGTGGTCGTGCATGAATTGGGCTTTGGCGATATACGCGACCAGTTCAAAACGGCGGCTCCCGCTGGCGAGGGTCCTGACATAATTATCGGCGCGCACGACTGGCTGGGCGAGTTGGCTGTAAACGGCTTGTTGGCTGAGTTGGATGTATCCGATGTCGCCGATCAATTCTTGCCCGCCTCCCTGGCCGCTTTTGTGTATGAGGGCGCGCAATATGGTTTGCCCTACGCCGCTGAAAATGTCGCTTTCATTCGCAATACCGAGCTGGTGCCAGACAATCCGGAAACCTGGGACGATGTCCGCGCGTTTAGTGAGCAACTGATTGCCGACGGCGCCTCCCAGTACGGATTTATCATGTTCGATAATAATCCCTATCACTTCTTCCCGGTTCAGACTGCTTTTGGCGGTTATGTATTTGGCTTGACCGATGAAGGCTATGATTCGAACGATGTCGGCATTGACAGCGAGGGTTCAATCGCCGCGGCCGCCTATCTCGAGGCTTACGGCGCAGATGGCTTGATGCCTACTGGAATTGACTACGATGTCATGCACACCATGTTCGAATCGGGTGATGCCGCGATGATCATTACCGGACCTTGGGCGATCCCGCGCATCGTAGAGTCGGGTGTCAGCTTTGAAGTGGCTGGCCTGCCCGCGGGTCCCGGTGGTGTCGGTAAGCCATTCCTCGGCGTTCAGGGCTTCATGGTCAGCGCCTTCAGCGAGAACAAGATCTTGGCGGAAGCTTTCCTCTTCGATTATGTGGCCACACTGGAGACGATGGAGTCGCTCTATAGCGCTGATCCGCGTCCGCCGGCCTTGCTGGAAGCGCGAGAAAGCCTGGAAGATGAGATCATGCTTGGCTTCGTCGCCGCTGGCAGCGAAGGTCTGGCGATGCCGGCGATTCCCGAGATGTCAGCCGTCTGGAGTGCTTGGGGCAATGCGATGGAGTTGGTCCGCACCGGTGAATCCAGCGCGGAAGAAGCCTTCGGCAATGCGGGTGAGCAAATCCGCTCTCTGATCGAAGGGGAAGAATAAGCCAGGCTGTCTGTCAATACGCGGAACACGTGAATAACTTGAAAGCGGAGGATCGCCCTGAGGGTACCCTCCGTTTTTGTTTCCAACCCCAATGAGTAGAAAGGATTAGGTCGCCGAGCCGCACGCTCAAGGACCGCCTTCTATGAATGAGAATTCACCGGAAAAACGCAAACGGGAGAGTTTCGGTCCGGCGGCGATATTGCGGCTGGGGGTTGTTTATTTGTGCTTGATGATTGTCGATGCTTTCGCCCTGTTTCTCGTCTATGCCTTCGCCTCTGATGGCGTCTGGGAATTGGCGATCACGGTCGGCTTGGTCACGCTGATGGTCAATGTCATCAACCTGCGCCGAGATCTGTACGCCTTGCGTTGGATCGCGCCGGCGCTTGCTTTGATGTGTCTGTTGGTCGTCTATCCCATTGCCTATACAGTCTATGTGTCTTTTACGAATTATGGCGATGGCAACTTGTTGACCAAATCGCAGGTCATCAAGCTCTTGTCCCGCGAGTCCTATGTGCCGGAAGGCGGCAAAGTATATGCTTGGGATCTTTATCAAAATGCGAGTGGCGAATACGCGCTCTGGCTTACAGATGAAAATGATGGCGATAAATACTACTTCGCCACTATGAATGACTTCGCCCCGGTAATTGATGTCCCCGCGGGCGCGGACAAACCGGAAGAGCATCAGGGCTATCGTAAGCTGAGCCGGGCTGAATCCCTGCGCGCCAGTGGCGAAGCGCAAGACCTGGCCTTTGGCGCTGAATCGGCGCCGATTGGCATTGCCGGGCGCAAAAGCGCCGGGGAATTCGCGCAGCGCTACGTGTATCAAGCTGAGCAGGACGCTGTGTTGGATCGGGAAACCGGCTCGATATTTCATCCGGTTTACGAGACGGGCAGGGATGCGGACGGAGCAATCTATCGAACCGGTCAATTCCAGAATGACGCTGGCGAAACCCTGCGCACCGGCTTCATCGCCGGCATCGGCTTGAAGAATTATCGCAGCTTCCTCGAGCGGGACGACATCCGCATCCCCTTGACGAGAATCTTCCTCTGGACGATCAGTTTTTCTCTCCTTTCCGTGCTTTCTACCTTTACGGCCGGGTTGTTTTTTGCCCTCATCTTGCAGAACCGGCGAATACCCTTCCGCCGCGCCTTCCGCACCTTGCTCATCGTGCCCTGGGCGATACCGGGGCTCATATCGGTGGCGGTCTGGAAAGGCATGCTCAACCCAAACTTGGGTGTGGTTTCCAACATACTTCGCGCCATTGGCTTGGAGCCGCCGCCTTTCTTCATTGATCCCGGCTGGGCAAAAGCGGGCATCCTGCTCGTTAATCTGTGGCTGGGCTATCCCTATTTTATGCTGGTTTGCAGCGGCGCGCTGGCGGCGATTCCGTCTGATATGTACGAGGCGGCTGAGGTCGATGGCGCCGGCTGGTGGAACAAATTCCGCGACTTGACGCTGCCGTTGCTCTTGGTCGCGGTCGGTCCCCTGCTGATCGCCTCCTTCACTTACAACTTCAACAATTTTGTGCTCATCGAGGCATTCAACCAAGGCGGTCCGCCGATGGTGGAGGCGGGCACCTTGCCGGCTGGACATACGGACATTCTCATCAGTTACGCCTTTCGCCTGGCCTTCGGTGGCGGGCGCGGCGCCGATTTCGGCTTGGCATCCGCCATTACCATCATCATTTTCCTGATGGTCGCGGCTGTTACCCTGCTGCAGTATCGGCTGACCAAAGGCTGGGAGGAGACATCGGAAAATGTCTAAGAGAAAGAATGCGGAACGCAAGTCTTATCGCCCGGCCGAAAACATCCAACTAGCTGTGCAGATCCTCATCCTGGTCGCCGCAGTGATCTTCGCGCTCTTTCCTATTGTCTGGGTCATCTCCGCCGCGCTAAACCCCAGCCAGTCCATGAGCTCGCAAACGGTTATTCCGCCCTTGCCGGAGACGCGCACCATCAGCGCCGAGGCGCCTGGCAAACTCCTGCGTATCGCCTCGCCCGAGGGCAAAAGGGTGGAGCGAAGCGCCGAAATGATCCTGCTCGTTGAGATAGATGGCGAAGAGAAAGAACTGCGCGCGCCGAAAAATGGCTATGTGAAGAATATCAGATATGCCGTCGGCGAGACCTTCCAAACCGGCGATGCTTTGTACGATATTCGCTCAAGTTATCTCATCAATGTGGACACCCTGCTTAACACAGAGCGCAAACCGTTCATGCGCTGGATGTTCAACTCGGTTGTGATCGCCAGTGTGAGCTCAGTCATCATAGTGCTCATCACCGCCTTCAGCGCCTATTCCTTCTCCCGTTTTCGCTTTGCCGGGCGGCGCAACCTGCTGGTCTTGATCCTGCTGGTGCAAGTCTTCCCCAATCTCCTGTCCATGGTAGCGATCTTTCTGATGCTGCAGCAGATCGGCAATCATATTCCTTTCTTCGGCTTGAACACAGCCGGCGGTTTGATCCTGGTTTACATCGGCGGGGCGATGGGAATCAATATCTGGCTGATGAAAGGCTTCTTTGATTCTGTCCCGCGCGATATTGATGAATCCGCGATGGTCGATGGCGCAAACCATTGGCAAGTATATTGGCGCTTGATTTTCCCACTCGTTCGGCCAGTGCTGGTGGTGGTTGGCATCTTGTCCTTCATCGGCATTTACAACGAATTTGTTCTGGCGCGAGTTTTGCTGCGCGATAAAGACAGTTGGACGCTGATGGTTGGCTTGTGGCAATTTATCAGCGCCACCTTTGGTCAAGATTGGGGTGTATTTGCCGCCGGAGCTGTCATCGGCGCGCTGCCGAGCTTGGTCATCTATTTATCCCTGCAAGATCAAATCGTCGGCGGCCTGACGCAAGGCGCTGTCAAGGGATAAACCAATAGGGCAGCCTTTGTAAAGAGAGTGCTGCTCAACGGCGCGCTCTCTCTTTTTTGTCGCTATACTTTTCCCGGTGCCCATGAAACGAGGCATGCTGAAATGTCACCCCCCTCATTGACGACAGTCAACCAGGCAATAGGACAAGAAATCGGGCGGACGAGCTACACATACTGCGAGCGGGATGCCGTGCTTTACGCGCTGGGCGTTGGCGCGCCGTCGGACCCGCTTGATGCCGACGAACTGAAATTCGTCTATGAGCGCAGCAATGACTTTCAAGTCCTGCCGACTTTCGCTGCGCTTTTCTCGCGCGACTTGCACAGCCTCTTTCTGCAGGGCGAGATCGCTGGCATCAGCTACAACCCCATGATACTGGTTCACGGTGAACAACAGTTGTACGTCATGAAACCCCTGCCGCACGCCGCGACAGTCGATTCGATCTGCACGATACGCGATATTCAAGATAAGGGCAGCGGACTGCTACTTGTCGTAGAGATCAGCAGTTGTGATCAGGCCGGCGACTTGCTCGCAATCGCGCGGATGTCGCTGTTCATGCGCGGGATGGGCGGGTTCGGAGGCGAGCGCGGCACGAGCCGAAAAGTCGATTTGCCCCACAGGACACCCGATAGTGTTCACGAGGAGCCGACGCTGACAAAGCAGGCGCTGGTTTATCGTCTCTGCGGCGATGCGAATCCCCTGCACGCCGATCCCTCGATGGCGGCAGTCGGCGGTTATGATCGGCCAATATTGCACGGCCTATGTACTTATGGCTTTGCGGCTCGCGCCATAATTAAGCGCTTTTGTGAAAACGATGCGCATCGCTTGCATAGCCTGGATGTCCGCTTTTCATATCATGTTTTTCCGGGCGAGACATTGCTTACAGAAATGTGGCAACACAGCCCAAGCGAAGTTCGCTTTCGGACGCAAGTTAAGGAACGCGACGCGGTTGTGTTGAGCCACGGTTGCGCGCGCATCAAAGACTGACCGATGGCTTTCGACTTCAGCGAGCACCCGCATCGGCGCTACAACCCACTACTAGACGAATGGATTCTGGTCTCTCCGCATCGCGCCAAACGTCCATGGCAAGGCGGACTTGAAGATCCAGTCTGCGACAATCGTCCCAGGTATGATCCCAATTGCTATCTCTGTCCCGGCAACCTGCGCGCCAATGGCGACCGCAATCCGGATTACGATTCCACATTTGTCTTCGTAAACGATTATTCTGCGGTATTGCCACATGTTCCTGACATGGATAGCCGCGCCAGTTCGCTTTTCAAACTCAAGTCGGTTCGGGGCGAAGCGAGGGTGATCTGCTTTTCACCGCGCCATGACTTGACCCTGGCGCAAATGGCGCTGCCAGATATCAGGCGCGTGGTGGAACTCTGGTCGGAGCAGACGCAGGAACTTGGCGACCGGTTCAGTTGGGTCCAGATCTTCGAGAACCGCGGCGCTATGATGGGCGCCTCCAACCCGCACCCGCACGGCCAAATCTGGGCGACTGACAGCCCGGGCACATTCCCAACTAAGGAAGACAGCCAGCAGCGCGCCTACTATGAGCGCTTCGGCGGAAACCTGCTGTTGGACTATGCGGCACAGGAGCGAGAACGCAGCGAACGGCTGGTGATCGAGAATGCAAGCTGGCTGGTTCTGGTACCGTTTTGGGCGGTCTGGCCCTTCGAGACTTTGATCCTGCCGAGGTTTCCTCTGCGGCGCCTGCCGGACCTGGATACCTCGCAACGTCTTGATTTGGCACGGATTCTGAAGCAACTGCTCGTCAAGTATGACAATCTATTCGAAGTGCCGTTTCCTTATTCCATGGGCTGGCATGGCGCGCCCTACAACGGCGGCGACAATAGTCATTGGCAACTGCACGCGCATTTTTATCCGCCGCTCTTGCGTTCGGCTTCGGTCAAGAAGTTCATGGTCGGTTACGAGATGTTGGCGGAACCGCAGCGCGATATCACCCCGGAACAGGCGGCCCGGCGTCTGCGCGATATATCAGACATCCACTACAAGCTCCGTTAGTCAATACATATCAATGTGTCGGCGATAACAGCGACGCCGATTTGACAATACGTGTCCGAGTAGAATATTGACATCTCGATAGTAGCGACTATACTGCTGATTACTCGCTTGCCGAAGTGGCGGAATTGGCAGACGCGCTACGTTCAGGGCGTAGTTCTCTTCGGGGAGTGTGGGTTCGACTCCCACCTTCGGCATCAATCAAGCTCGGTGCGCGCCGAGCTTCCTTTTTTGACCGAATCACTATGTTCTTCAAGCCCGCAACGCAATTCGCGCTATTTTAACCAACAGCGTTCGGGTGACCGGCTCTGTGGTGCGAACCGCCTGTCTAAAGCGTGACGCAGCCTAATACTTTGAGATTTCGCCCGGCGTTGTAAAAGCTATTCACATGCGCTGGCGGATTCGCGACGCTGATATAAGATAGTGTTGCAGGGTAGAGGCGATCGACAATGGCGGAAGCCGGCATAAGCAGCGGAACAGAAACGGTTCTTCCGCGGCGGCGTGACACGGGCCGTCGCTTGACAAGCATTCAGTTGATATTGGCAGTCGCCTTGACCATCGGACTAATCCTAGCTTTGAATTTTAGCAGCCGTATCAAACTGGATCGCGATCTCGGCCGCATTCACGACGAATTTATACATGAAATCGATTTGCTGCTTGCGGAACAGAAGTCTTTAATCGTCGAGCTAAATTATGTCAAAAGTGATGCCTACGTTGAATTTTGGGCGCGCGATGAAGGCAAGATGGTTCGGGAGGGCGAAGTCTTGATCCTGCCGCAGAGCCTGGGACTTCAAGACAACGCGCCCGCGTCCGCCCGGCGACTGGTTGACTTTGAAACGACCTTGCCCGAACCGGCGAATTGGGAGCTGTGGTGGGCTCTTTTCTTTGACGGTCCACCGCCGGCGCTGGATTGACGCTGCCCTAAACGATGTTGTCGACACTTACTCCTCTTGAAGTAACTGCGCCACATAAGGGGGTTGAGTACCGGCGAATTCGATTACCATTGCCTCAACACTTTCTTCTCCGATGTTTAATCTCATGCCAGGTCGAGCGTAATTGAGCCTGACGACGGCAAGCCCGTAGCTCTCGCCATTGGCAGCTTTGACACTGCTGGTCAGTAGGCCGATCGCTCTGCCCTCGACGTAAACTGTCGCCGGCGCCGCGACTATGCTCGACATAGCCAGTTTCACGAGGGCTTTGGCCAGGCGCCCGCGGCTCTCCATGCGAGCAATGATTTCTTGCCCGGTGTAACAGCCTTTGCTGAAACTGACTTCGTCCCAGAGCCCGACTTCCAGCGGAATGTAGTCAGCCGACAGTTCGAGCGCGGCTGGTCGACCGCTGCGTATGCGTAAGGCATTGTACGTTAGGGAACCGGCTGGTTTCAAACCGCTTGCTGCCCCCTTTTGCAACAGCAGGCGATGCAGGGCTCTGGCATTCTCAGCGGAGCAGATCACAAGCCAATGCTCGCCATATATCGGTTTCCGCCGCGCCAGCGTGAACTGGGAGCCGACAGCTTCCAAATCGGCGCTGCCCATCAGGGGCAAATCTGCACCCTCCGCCGAAAGCGCTTCTATGACGCGCTGAGCGCTCGCTCCATGAATGGCGAATTGGCTTGTCGTCCCGCTGATATCGCTGACGGCGACCTGGTCGCCAAAAAATATGTTGCGCCGCAAGAAGGCTACCAGAGCGCCGCCTTGACCCGCTTCGCTGATAAGCAGCAATCCCTCCGGCCGGCTTAAGCAGACAGCTCTAAACAATATTCGTGCGTTGGCATTGGTGAATACCGTCGCACAACCTTCGTTGATTGCCAGCCCCGCGACATCGTTGGTTGACATGCGATTAACCAGGTTCAGGCGGTCACGTCCGCTCAAGAGAATACGCCCTTCATGAGAGCGATCGAGCAGGATAGCACCATTCAAGGCGGAATCGAATTCCGCCCTCAAATCACCGTAATCCAGCGGAATTTGATCGGGCGCCAGATTCGCGCCCAGCCTCAGATGATGCTCGCCCAAGGAATTCATTTCGGCTATTTCAATAGTCCACGGGCAGCCAGTTCGCGTTTGACAATGGCCCGCGTACAGCTTATCGCCTGCGACAACTCGTCATTCACGACGACATAATCGCATTCGTCTTGATAGGGTAGTTCCAGCGTCTTCGCTCGCGCCAGACGTTCCTCGATATCGGTATTCCGGTCTGCGCGATCTTGCATTCTCTGTCGCAATACCGCCAGCTGTTGCGCGATTTCCCCGCCCGGCACTGTGATATATATCTGTACTACATTTTCGCTAAAGGCTTGCGCCAGCACTTTCGCGCCGAGTACATCAATGTCGGCGACTCGGACAGCGCCATCGGTCAAGGCATCAGCGACGGTCTGGCGCGGAATGCCGTAGAATTTGCCTGGCGTCACTTCCTGATATTCAAGCAACTCATCGAGATCAACCATTCGCGCAAATTCTGCCCGGCTGAGAAAGAGGTGTTCCCGTCCTTGTACTTCATCGCTGCGCATCGGCCGGGTCGTGGCGGTGGCCAATTGTTGTACATTGCTGAACTCGGCAATAAGCGCCTTCATGATAGCATTCTTGCCGGCGCCGCCCGGTCCAATCATGGCAAAGATGAGGCCCCGAAGTTTCTCACAAGCGCTCACTGTGTGTTATCCTAACATGAGAGAATGGTACGCCTAAGTGTAGCAAGTGGAATGACACTTCTCCATAGTTAAGCGGGCTTCGGTTCTTCATGTGGCGGTTAGCGAAGCTGCAATACTAGGGTACAGCAGCGATATGGCACGACCAGAAATCGAATCTCAAAAGAAAGGAAAGCGGGATGCCGGCGGAAATCATTGACGGACGGGCGGTGGCCAAGCGCCTGCAAGGCGAAATCGGTGAGCGAGTCGTAGATTTTGAAACCAGCACGGGAATCGTACCCGGGTTGGGTGTCGTTCTGGTCGGCGATGACTCAGCCTCAGCCATGTATGTGCGGATGAAACGACGCGCCTGCCAGCGGGTCGGCATCCATTCAAAGGCGGAGATCCTGCCCGCTACAGCTACGCAAGACGAGGTGGAGGATGCCGTTCGCGGCTATAACGCCGATCCAATGATTCATGGCATCCTGGTGCAATTGCCTATGCCGGATCATATTGACGAAGAGGCGGTCCTCAACGAGCTGAGCTTGGCGAAAGATGTCGATGGCATCCATCCGATGAACCTGGGTCGGCTGGGCATGCGGGGACGCGAGCCGAGTTTCACGCCGGCCACACCTACCGGCGTCATGGTGCTCATTAATGAGACCGGCGCACAAATAGAGGGGGCAGAGGCGGTGGTGATCGGTCGCAGCAACATTGTTGGACTGCCGGTCGCGCTGATGCTGACCAATGCCAATGCCACCGTGACGATATGCCATAGCCGGACGCGAGACCTGTCACTTGTCGTCAAGCGCGCTGACATCGTCGTGGCGGCAGTCGGGCGCCCCGAGTTTGTCAAAGGCGATTGGTTGAAGCCCGGTGCCGTTGTCATTGATGTCGGCTCCAACTCCGTCCCGGATCCGGCGGCCGAAAAGGGCTATCGCTATGTCGGCGATGTGGATTTCGAGGCGGCGAAGATGGTGGCGGGTCACATTACCAAGGTGCCGGGCGGTGTTGGTCCCATGACCATTACGATGTTATTGGCGAATACGCTGAAGGCGGCCCAGCGCAGCCAAGGTCTTGATAGCTGAGCAGATTGACGTTTTCTTTCTGGACGAATGAAAAACATCGACGGTACTTTGTCGAGCAGAATAATGACTGGGGACGACGGACTTGGCAATGACGACGCTTCTATTGGATAACATTAACTGTCTCGCGACGATGGACGATGAGCGCCGCGAATTGTCACAAGCCTGGATCTTGATCCGCGATCGCAAAATCGCCGCCGTCGGCACAGCAAGCGAGATACCGCCTGAGCCGCACCCGGATCGCGTCATTGATCTTTCAAACCACGTGGTCTTGCCGGGTCTGGTCAATACACATCACCACATGTTTCAGAGCTTAACCCGCGTCCTGGCGCAGGAAAAAGAACTCTTTGATTGGTTGACGACGCTTTATCCGATCTGGTCCGGCTTGCGCGGGGCGCATCTCTATACCGCAACCAAGCTGGCTATCGCGGAATTGCTGCTTTCCGGCTGTACCACCGCCAGCGACCATCATTATATTTACCCCAACGATGTGCAGCTTGAGGATCAGATCCGCGCCGCGCGAGAAATGGGCATTCGCTTCCATGCCGCCCGCGGCTGCATGAGCCTGGGCGAAAGCGCCGGCGGCTTGCCACCCGACAGTTTGGTCGAGCGCGAATCGGATATTCTGCGCGATACCCAGCGGCTGATCGAAACCTGGCACGATCCAGCGCCTCAAGCGATGCTGCGCATCGTGGTAGCGCCTGGCTCGCCTTTTAGCGTGACGGTCAATTTGATGCGCGAAGCGGCCGCGATGGCCCGCGCTTACGGCGTTCACTTGCATACGCACCTGGCGGAAAATGACAAGGATGTCGCTTACAGTCGCGCCAGTTTTGGTGTGGACCCTGGCCAGTACGCCGAAGATGTCGGCTGGATCGGCGCTGATGTCTGGCATGCCCATTGTGTCAAGTTGAACCAAGACGAGATCAGCCTCTTCGCAAATAGCGGCACCGGCGTTGCTCATTGCCCGTCTTCCAACATGCGCTTGGCATCGGGCATCGCGCCGATTAGACAAATGCTCGATCGTGGTGTCAAGGTGGGCTTGGGCGTCGATGGCTCAGCCTCCAACGACAGCGGGCATTTGCTGAACGAAGCGCGTCAGGCTTTGTTGTTGCAGCGAGCCTTGGGTGAGCCTGCTGCCCTGTCGGCCCGCGAGGCGCTTGAGATGGCGACCTTGGGTGGAGCGCGCGTGCTCGGTCGTGACGACATCGGCCAGATCGCCGCGGGGATGTCGGCCGACATCATCGCCTTTCGACTAGATTGTCTTGCGCTGGCCGGCGCCTTGCACGATCCATTGGCGGCTCTTGTCTTCTGCCGGCCGCCGAATGTAGATTTATCCATCATCAACGGAGAAATCGTTGTAGAAGACGGTGCACTGCGGGCTGTTGAATTGCCGCGCTTGATTGAGGATCATAACAGGGTATCGGCAGAGTTGATACTCGGTGAGCCCTGAGTGTACGATTCGGAGTGAACCGACAAGTGGAGGAATGGGATGTCCATCGTTGATCGATTAGCGGCGGCCCGCGGTGAGCTACCGGCCGATCTCGTGCTCCGCAATGCCAATTTGGTCAATGTCATCAGCGGCGAGATTTATCGCACTGACATCGTCATTCATGATCGTCATGTGGTCGCCTTGGGCGCCGGCTACGAGGGGCAGGACGAACTGGACCTTGCGGGGAAATATGTGACACCGGGTCTGATTGACGCTCACGTCCATATCGAAAGCAGCCTGGTGACTCCGCCTGAATTCGCCCGTGCCGTGCTGCCACATGGCGTCACCACCGTCGTTACCGATCCACATGAGATTGCCAATGTGCTGGGTTTGGAAGGTATGCGCTACATGCTGGAGCGGGCGAAGAACGGACTGCTGAATATGTTTGTGATGGCATCCAGTTGCGTACCCGCCACCGATATGGAAACCTCCGGCGCGCGCCTGGAAGCGGAAGATCTGGCGCAATTGCTAGATCATCCTTGGGTGCTGGGCTTGGCGGAATTGATGAATTACCCGGGTGTGGCGTTTGGCGATGAAGGTATGCTAGACAAGATCAGCCTTTTCAGTCACCGGGTGCTTGATGGCCATGCGCCCGATATGACCGGCGCCATGCTTAACGCCTATGTCACCGCTGGCGTACAGAGCGAACACGAATGCACGACGGTCGCCGAAGCGCTGGAAAAATTGCGCCTCGGCTTGACCATTTTCATCCGCGAAGGCACCACCACTCGCAATCTCAAACCGTTACTTCCTCTAATCACGCCGGAGAATCATGGCGCGATCTGCTTCTGCACCGATGACCGGATTCCCGCTGACTTGATTGACCATGGGTCGATCGACTACATGATACGGGTCGCTATCGCTGAGGGGGTTGATCCACTCATGGCGATTCGCATGGGCAGCTACAACACCGCGCGCCATTTCGGTTTGGAGAAATATGGCGCCGTCGCCCCGGGCAAATATGCCGATTTGCTGATCGTCAGGAACTTGCAGAATTTTGTGCCGGCGCAAGTTTATCGCGGCGGTGTTCTGGTCGCGCAAGATGGCGCTATGCGAGTCGAGCCTCCTCCGCCGCGCCGCATCAACTTGCGGGGCACGATCAATGTTGCCACGTCCTCGCTCGACTTCAAGGTGCCAGCGGCCGGCGAGCGTATCCGCGTGATTGGCACAGTCAGAGATCAGGTGGTGACCGAGCATTTGGTCGAACCTGCCTGCATAGTCGGCGGCTGCGTCGAAAGCGATGTCGAGCGCGACATACTGAAGTTCGCCATGGTGGAGCGGCACCAGGCTAGCGGCAACATCGGTCTCGGCTTCATAAAGGGATTCGGGCTGCAACGAGGCGCGATCGCCGGCACCGTCGCCCACGATCATCATAATCTGGCGGTAATCGGCGTTGACGATAACAGTATGCGGACGGCTGTCTTGGCCATTGTGGAGATGCGGGGTGGTCTGGTGCTGGCCAATGGCGATCAGGTGCTGGCGCGCCTGCCTCTGCCTGTCGCTGGTTTGCTGAGCGATGCGCCAATTGAAGTGGTGCGGCAGGACTACGATCGTATGATTGCCGCGGCGCAAGCAATGGGAAACCGAATGAGCGACCCCTTTATGGTGATGAGCTTCATGGGCTTGGAAGTAATTCCCAAACTCAAACTGACCGACCTGGGTCTGGTGGATGTCGATGAGTTTAGATTAGTTAGCCTCTTTGTCTAAGCATGACTATATTTTTTCAGCGGTTTTCGCTAAAGTACTGCCTCTGACCGAAGTGAAACTTATTGGGTTCCAACTATGGTAGACCACAGTCAAATACAGGTATTGCGCAACCGCGTCGAGGCACAGCGTCAGGACATCATCAGATTCTTGCGCGAGATTTGCGCCATACCGAGCATGGAGAATCAGATACGAGACTGCGGCGAACGTATCGCGGCGGAGATGACCAGGCTCGGCTACGACGAGGTATTTTGGGACAAGATGGGCAATATTGTCGGGCGCATCGGCGCTGGCGACAAGATCCTGCTCTATGATAGCCATATCGACACCGTGGGCATCGGCGATCCGGACGAATGGGAATGGGATCCCTTTGAAGGCAAAATCGAAAACGGCATTCTATATGCTCGGGGTGCCTGTGACGAAAAAGGCAGCACACCGGGCATGGTCTATGGTTTGGCGCTGGCGCGCGACCTCGGTTTGCTCGAGGGCTATACCTGCTATTATTTTGGCAATATGGAAGAATGGAACGATGGACAGGCGCCGCATGCCTTTGTGCAGACAGAAGGCATCAAGCCCGATTTCGTGGTCATTGGCGAGCCAACCAAGATGCAGATCTATCGCGGGCACAAGGGCCGAGTGGAATTCAAGATTGTGGCTAAAGGCAAAAGCGCCCATGCCGCCAGCAATTACCTCGGCGATAACGCCATCTACAAACTGCTGCCTATCATTGAACGCATCAGCCATATCGAACCGGAATTGGGCGATCATGACTTCCTGGGGCAGGGACGGATTACTGTGACCGATATGGAAGTCAAGACGCCGAGCATCAATGCCGTTCCCGACGAAGCCACCATATACGTTGATCGGCGCATCACCTTCGGCGAGGAGCCGGCGGCAGAATTGCAGCGGCTTCGAAACTTGATTGGCAACCGCGAAGACATTCGTGCCGAGATACTGGTATATGACGAACCGAGTTATACTGGCTTCGTTTTTCCGCTCGACAAGATCTATCCCGCCTGGGCTTACGACGAAGATGAGCCAATCGTCAAGGCGGGTTTGGCGGCGGCCGAGGTGCTCTATGGTCCCGTCGATACCGGCAAGTGGGATTTCTCCACCAATGGCATCTATTGGGCGGGGAAAGCTGGCATCCCGAGTATCGGTTTCGCGCCCGGCAATGAGATCCATGCCCACACGGTATTGGATCAAGTGCCCTTGGAAGATGTGGTGCGTTCTACCGAATGGTATGCTTTATTCCCGGCTGTCCTTCGACAGACGCTTAACGGCGCGGTGCGCGCTTGAACGCGAAGGTTTTTCGCATAATCTGGTGTCTTATTGGCCTGGCGCTGCGCCATGGCAAAGGAATTTCTAAAAAAGGGGGACAAGAATGCAGACGGATTTGCGCGGACGCGACCTGATCAGCACCCAAGATTGGACGAGAGAAGAAATAGAAACGCTGCTTGGTGTCGCCTGGGACTTGAAAAGGAAACGGGCGCTGGGCGAACCGCATGCCCACTTGCGCGACAAGGTCCTGGCTTTGCTCTTTTTCTTCACCAGTACCCGTACGCGCATAAGCTTTGAAGCCGGCATGGCGCAACTGGGCGGCCACGCTCAATTTATCGACCATACCACAACGCAGATCAGCCATGGCGATACCGCCAAGGAAATCGGCGAAATCGTCGGGCGTTATACTGATGGCATCGCTATCCGCCAATGCGACTGGGGCTTCGGCAATGCCTATATCAATGCGGTGGCCGACGCCAGCCGCGTCCCGGTCCTGAATATGCAATGTGATATCTATCATCCGTTTCAAATCCTGGCTGACCTGATGACGATCCAGGAGAAGTTCGGTCGCGACTTGCGTGGCAAGACAATAAACATCAGTTGGGCTTACGCGTCCAGCTATCAGAAACCGATATCGGTGCCTCAGAGCCTCGTATTGCTAATGTCGCGCTTCGGCATGAACCTGCGCTTGACGCGACCGCCGGAATACAAGCTGATGCCGGATATTGTCGAACAAGCGAAAGAGAATACGCGCAAACACGGCGGTTCTTTTGAAATCATCGATGATTTTGATGCCGGTTTCGCTGGCGCAGACATCTTGTATCCCAAGAGTTGGGGCAGTTGGCTGACGACCGAAGACGAGGCGGCATCGGCTGAAATTGGGGCTAAGTACACCGATTGGATCACAGATGACCGGCGGATGGCCTTGGCGAACGACAATGCGATTTATATGCATTGCCTGCCCGCCGACCGCAATATCGAAGTGACTGATAGCGTCATTGACGGTCCCCAGAGTGTAGTATATGACGAAGCCGAAAATCGCCTGCATGTACAAAAGGCGACTATGGCATTGACCATGCGCTAAGAGCTTGGCTACTCTCGTCTTTGAAAGGCGACCGGGCAGTCCCCGCCATGTGCGCAGACGCGAGAAATCTGTTGGTTACATGAGAGACGCTGAGCATGATCGACAAACTGGTTGTGGTGGCTATCGGTGGTAACTCGCTGATACCTGATCCACGTAACCCCACTGTTGATCGACAGTGGGAGGCGGTGCGGGAAACTTGCCGTCATATTGCCGACATGATCGCCGATGGTTGGCAGGTTGTGGTCACGCACGGCAACGGTCCCCAAGTCGGCTACATCATGAACCGCTCCGAAATCGCCAAGCGTGAGGCTGGCGTTCATGAGGTGCCGCTTGACCTGGTCGTGGCGGATACCCAAGGCAGCATCGGGTATATGCTGCAGCAGGCTCTGGATAACTCTCTTCGTCGCGTCGGTATGAATCACACGGTCGCCACCATTATCACCCAGATACGGGTGGACCCAGATGATCCAGCGTTCGCCAATCCCGATAAACCGGTCGGCGGATTCTTGTCCGAGGCGGAAGCCCGCGAGGCGGTCGCCGAAGGCTGGCAGGTAATGGAAGATGCGGGACGGGGCTGGCGGCGGGTCGTCGCCTCCCCAAAGCCGCTGGTGGTCAATGAAATCAATGCGATTCAGGCGCTCGTCTTGGCCGGTTATATCGTTGTTGTCTGCGGTGGAGGTGGAGTGCCGGTTGTCCGCAACGAATATGGCAGCTTGCGCGGCATCGCCGCTGTTATTGACAAGGACCGCGCGAGCAGCACTCTGGCGCAGACCCTGCGGGCCGACCTGTTGCTGATCTCGACTGGCGTCGAGCGCGTCTACTTGGATTTCAATACGCCGCAGGAACGGCCGATCGATACCATGACGCTGCAGGACGCCAGGCGCTATCTTGAGGAAGAACATTTCGCGCGCGGTAGCATGTATCCTAAAATTGAAGCGGCTATTGATTTCGTGCATAGCGGCGGACCTCGAGCGATCATAACGAATCCACCCAATATCACACGCGCCTTGCACCGGGAGACCGGTACGCAAATTATCCCTGGCGACGCTGGCTGACGGTGGAAAGCGCCGGCGCCTGATAAGGGGAAGAAGACACTTAAGATGGCGAGAGTGCGATGACGAAAATTAAGGAATTGCGCTGTGTCATCGGCGGTTGTCGCTATTCGCTTGATGAAGTTAGTTATACCTGCCCGGTACATGGCGAGGTGGGCACCCTTGATATCCTGTATGACTACGCCGCGTTGCGTGAGGCGGTGGATCGGGACGAGATCAGTGCAAGTAAACGCAACAATTTCTGGCGCTACAAAGCATTGCTTCCCGTCGATGCTGATAGCCGCGTACCGCCGTTGGCTGTTGGCTGGACGCCACTTTACGACGCGCGGCGGCTTGCCGATCACTTCGGGCTGTCGCGCGTTTGGGTGAAAGACGATGGCGCCAACCCGACCGGTTCACTGAAGGACCGCGCAAGCGCCTTGGTATTGGCTCGGGCCTTGGAGGCGGGATTCAGCACCGTCAGCGCGGCCAGCACCGGAAACGCCGCAGCCGCTCTGGCCGGTTTAGGCGCCGCCTTGCCCGAGATCGAAGTACTCATCTTTGTGCCTGCGAGCGCGCCGTCCGCGAAAATAGCGCAATTGCTGGTTTATGGCGCGATCGTATTATTGGTTGAAGGCACCTATGACGATGCCTTTGAACTCTGCATGCAAATCTGCCAGGAACAAGGCTGGTATCTGCGAAACACCGGTGTCAATCCCTTCACGACCGAGGGCAAGAAGACCGTCGCTCTTGAGATTGCGGAGCAATTGGATTGGCAGGTGCCCGATGTCGTAGCGGTTAGTGTCGGTGATGGAAGTATCATAAGTGGCATACACAAAGGCTTCTGCGATCTTCTTCATTTGGGCTGGATCGACCGTGTGCCGCGCTTGATCGGTGTGCAGGCGGAGGGCAGCGCTGTGCTGGCGGGAGCATTTGCCGCTGGCTCCTCGCCAGAAGAGATTCAGCGGCAATCTGTGACGACGATCGCCGACAGTATCGCTGCCGAATTGCCACGTGACCGGGCCAAAGCGCTACGCGCGGTTCGGGAGACGGATGGCGCCTATGTCACTGTCTCGGATGATCATATTGTGACCGCGATACCAAAAATGGCGCAATTGAGTGGCGTCTTCGCCGAACCAGCGGCCGCGGCTACATTTGCCGGTCTGGAGCGGGCTCTGCGCACAGGAATCCTTGACCCTGGAGAGAGCGTATGCCTCGTGAGCACAGGGAATGGCTTGAAGGACATCGAAAGCGCGCGCAAGTCGGTGTCTGGAGAATTACGCGTCGCGGCCGATATCGACGCTGTCAAAACGGCATTGCAGACTGTTAAGGTCTTATGACTGCGCGTCCAATGTATTCGATCGTGGCGCCGGTATTTAACGAAGCCGGCAACTTGCAGCGCTTCTATCAAGAAGTAAAGGCGGCGTTGGATGGCATCGGCGAGAGTTGGGAGCTGTTGCTTGTCAACGACGGCAGTACCGATGGCTCGCAGGAACTGATGCTACAATTAGCTGAAAAGGATAGCCGCTTGCGCGTCATCAGTTTCGCGCGGAATTTCGGTCATCAGATCGCAGTGACGGCCGGCGTCGACTACGCCCGCGGACGCGCGGTGATTTTGATCGATGCTGATCTGCAAGATCCGCCGGCGGTCATGCCTCGCTTGATTGCCAAATGGAAAGAAGGCTACGATGTGGTCTATGCCGTACGTGCCGAGCGGCGCGGTGAGAGTTTCTGGAAACGGTTCAGCGCCAAGATATTCTATCGCTTGATCCACCGCATAACCGATATCGATATCCCCGTCGATACGGGAGACTTTCGCCTTATGGATGAGCGCGTAGCGGCTGTGCTGCGCCAAATGCGCGAACATCATCGTTTCGTGCGGGGGATGACGAGTTGGGTCGGTTATAAGCAGACTGGCGTCGAATATGTGCGCGAACAGCGCGTCTGGGGAGAGACCAAATATCCCCTGCGCAAAATGATCGCCTTTGCGCTGGATGCGGTCACCAGCTTTTCGTTTTTCCCGCTGCAGATTATGATCTATATGAGCTTAATTCTGGCGATCGCTTCCCTGCTCGTCGGCCTAGTGATTTCCAGTTTGCGTCTGGCGATGGGCGAAGAATTTTTCGGCGGGCAAGCGACCACGATCATCTTGCTTCTGCTGCTTAGTTCTTTTCAGTTGTTCTTCCTCTTCGTCATCGGCCAATATGTCGCCCGTACCTACGACGAATCACGCGATCGTCCGCTCTATGTCGTGGCGTCGACCTTTGGGCTGAGCGAAGCGCAAGTGGCGAATCAGCGCACAAGTGTCGCGTCTAACGTTGAGCCGGTAAAAGACAACTTTGTCGAGCGAGAGACGGTGGAGGTGGCAGGCCATGGCGTCTGAAGGCAAAGACCTTCAACTGGTGCGTCAATATCGGCAGTTGGTGGAAGATTACGAGGCGGTTGACGGCCGCATAGACTCGTTGATCATGTCTAACCGGGGTAAAAGCGAAGACATGTCAGCCGATGATCGACGGCTTTACCGCGAATTGGCGCGGAATCGCAGTGAAATCCTCAACGAAATGCGGCTTTTGGAACGACAATTGAATCTGATGGAAGATGATGCCCCCGGCGCCGAATAAGGAGTGCAGCATGGTCACAGGTCCCAGCTTTGAAGAAATGTTGCACCCGCGGACAATTGATCCAACTGTGCGTGCCGATGCACTGACTGCTTTGGAGAATGACCCGCTCAATCCACTGAATCTCTATAACATCACCTGGCGTGATCGGCAGAATCGTGCCTACCACATCGTATTACCCGGGGAACTCACCGGCGTTGATGCCAATATCGTCTTGCTCTATGGCATGCACTTCCCCTCGGGCAGCCACAAGGTTGGGGCGGCTTACTCAGTCTTGCTCGAAAAGCAGCTATTGGGCGAGGTCGATCCGAATGTACATACTCTGGTCTGGCCCTCGACCGGCAATTATGGCATCGGCGGCGCTTTCATCGGCTGCCGCATGGAATACGACAGTATTGTCGTTCTGCCGGAAGAGATGAGCCAGGAACGCTTCGATCGCATCACTCGCTACGGCGCGCGCATCATCCGCACGGCTGGCAGCGAAAGCAATGTCAAAGAGATATATGATGAGGTCAAGCGATTGCGCGAGGGTGATTCACAGATACGTGTGCTCAATCAATTCGAAGTGATGGGCAATTACCGCTTTCATTATCATGTGACGGGGAACACATTGGTCGAGTTGGCGGCCGAATTGAAGGACCAGGGCATCGGGGCGGGCCAGATATCAGCCTATGTGTCGGCCATGGGCAGCGCGGGCACAATCGCCGCTGGCGACAGACTAAAACAAGTCTGGCACGAGCACAAGATCGTCGGCTTGGAGCCAATTCAATGCCCGACGCTTTACAACAACGGGTACGGCGCGCATGAGATTCAGGGTATTGGCGACAAGCACGTGACCTGGATCCATAACGTGTTCAACATGGACGCGCTCATGGCGATTGACGATATGGACGCTCTGAATGGACTGCGCGTCCTTGCGGAAGAGACTGGGCGGCAAGTGTTGTGCAAGCGTTTTGGCTTGACGGAAGACATGGTGCAGCAGCTCTCGCAAGCCCTGGGCATCAGTGGCATCTGCAATATCATCGGCGCCATCAAGACAGCCAAGTTCTACAATATGGGCAGCCAGGATGTTGTCGTGACCGTCGCCACCGATGCCATGGAGCGCTATGGCTCGGTTATGACGCAGTTGCGCGATCAGTACGGCTCTCTGGACGAGGCGGCGGCAACGGCGATCATCGATGGCGTCTTTCATCGTGCTGGCACAGACTGGATCATGGAGGGCGGCCGCGAGGCGCGCGAGCGCTGGCATAATCTCAAGTATTACACCTGGGTTGAACAGCAAGGCAAGACAGTCGAAGAGTTGGATGCCCAGCGCGACCCGGCCTGGTGGATCGGCCATCAAGAACGCGTCGCCGAGATCGATAAACGCCTCCTGGCGCAACGGGGACACTAAGCGAGTGACACAGGTTTGACGATGTATGCTGATGACAGAGTGCTGGTCGGTGTCCTAAAGCGGGCGAAAGATTTCCAGATCGCCCGCCAGCAGAATTGGTATCGTATTCCACAGCGCCAGTTGCCGCGCGGGCTGAATGCCGAATATATCGCCTTGTTTCTCAGCGGCAAGACTTTTCGCGAGCGCAGTGGCACCATCGCCTATTTCGCCCGTATCACCGGTCTGGAGCTTGCCCGCCGCAGCGATCTGCTGCCTGATGAAGACAGGCGAGCGAAGGACATCTACTACAAAGTGCAGTTCCGCCAATTAATCCAAAGAGACCCGCCCATAGCCAATCTGCCGGCGCGTTCGGTCAGCTTCATCCGCACGACCTGGGACCGCTTCATCAGCGCCGAGACGATCAGCGACTTGTACAGCGCGGCCGACTTCTATGTCGACCGCGTTTATCACGCGCTGCGCAACTGAAGCATGGAGAGCGACAGATTATGTCAGAATTGCTTATTGTCAACGCGACCGTCATTACCTTGGGTGAGGACCCGCGCATTCTGTCCGATCAGGCACTGCATATCGCCGATGGCCGGATAAAAGCGCTCGGCAAAGGCGGGGATCTGGAAGCGCTATATCCGGCTGCCGAACGCCTTGACGCCCGCGGGCAATACGTCCTGCCCGGCGGTATCTGCGCCCATACTCACTTCTACGGCGCCTACGCGCGTGGCATGGCGATACCCGGTCCGGCGCCACACGACTTTCCACAAATACTGAAGCAATTGTGGTGGCCCCTCGATAAAGCCTTGGATCGGGAAAGCGTTCGCGCGAGCGCCTTAGTCTGCCTGGTTGACGCCATCAAACACGGCACGACCAGCCTGGTGGACCACCACGCCAGCCCGAATTTTATCGATGGCAGCCTCGATGTCATCGGTGATGCGGTTGATGAATCGGGCTTGCGGGCGGTGCTCTGTTATGAAGTCACCGATCGCGACGGTATGGATAAGATGCGGGCTGGCATCGCTGAGAATCTTCGTTTTATGACAAAATCGGCGGCCCATCCGCGGATCCAGAGCGTCTTCGGTCTTCACGCCAGCTTGACGCTAAGCGATGAAAGTCTGTGCGCCTGCGCCGATGCCATTCCGGCTGAGGCCGGCTTCCATATCCATGTCGCCGAACACGAAGCCGATGAAGAGGACAGTCTGCGCCGCAGCGCATTGCCGGTAGTGGAACGGCTGGATCAATACGGCATCTGGCGTGATTCAAGCATCGCGGCGCATTGCGTGCATATAAACGCCGCCGAACGCGATATCTTGCGGGAGCGAGGCGTCTGGGTCAGCCATCAGCCGCGCTCCAACATGAACAACGGGGTAGGCGCCGCCGATATCGATGGCTTGCTAGCTGCCGGCATCAAGCTCTGCCTCGGCAATGATGGCTTCAGCAACAATATGTGGGCAGAATGGAAAGCGGCTTATCTCTTGCACAAAGTCGTCAATCGTGATCCACGCCGTGCCAATGGGGCGCACATCGCCCAGATGGCTTGGCAGAATAACGCCCGCTTGCTTGAACGATTTTTCTCGGGTGAGACCATCGGGGAGATTGTCCCTGGCGCGGTCGCCGATCTGATTTTTGTCGATTATCAGCCCTTTACGCCCCTGACCGCTGGCAATCTGCCCTGGCATTTGCTATTTGGCTTTGAGGCTTCAATGGTGACGACCACGATCTGCGCTGGCCGGATACTCATGCGCGACCGGGAGTTGCTCACGCTGGACGAAACCGAAATCGCGGCGGAAGCGCTGGTGCTCGCGCCAGGTGTTTGGGAAAAGTATACGCGAAACGTCCAGGATGCTTTACAATCGTAGCCCAACGTGAGGCATGAGGCTGAGGCGATTATGAAGACATTGGCGATCTTGGGCGGCACCGGCAAAGAAGGCGCCGGTTTGGCAATGCGCTGGGCACTAAAGGGCTATCGCGTCATTATCGGTTCACGCGCGGCGGAAAAAGCGGAGAGGCGAGCGCGGGAAATGAATGCCGAACTGGGAGACCAGTTCTTGACCGGTTTGGCGAACGAAGAGGCGGCGGCGGCGGCCGACATTGTGATCCTGAGCGTGCCCTACTCAGCCCATGCGCCTACGTTGCGCGGCGTAAAGGATCATTGTCAAGGCAAGATCCTGGTTGATCTGACCGTACCGCTTAAGCCGCCCGAGATTATGTCCGTCAATCTGCCGGAGGGTAGCGCTGCCGCCTTGGAAGCGCAGGCGCTGCTCGGCGACGCTGTCACTGTCGTCGCCGCTTTCCAGAATGTCAGCGCGGTCAAACTCAAGCAGCTTGATCGCGATGTCGATTGCGATGTCCTGGTCTGCGCTGATGACGCCGACGCCAAAGCGGCGGTTGTCGAATTGGTGGCGGCCGCGGGCATGCGCGGTATTGACGCCGGTCCACTCAAGAACGCTGTGGCGGCCGAGTCCTTGACGCCGATACTCTTGCATATCAATCGCGCTTACAAGGTCAAGGGCGCCGGCATTCGCATTACGGGCTTGGATACGCCGGTATGAGTCGCGCGTCAAAACTCGCCGCTTTCGCCATTCCGGATATCCCGCTCATTCAGGCGGGTGATGATATCGTTGGCATAATCCTTTCTAAGTCGGCGTCGGCTGATTTGGACCTGCGGGTCGGTGATGTACTGGTTATAGCTTCCAAGATAGTCGCCAAAGCCGAAGGACGTTATGTACGCTTGTCAGATGTATGCGCCTCGAGCCAGGCGGTCCAATTGGCGGCGGAAACGGGCAAGGATCCCCGTTTGGTCGAGTTGATCTTGCAGGAATCCCAAGCCGTCTCGCGCAAACGCATAGGGGTGTTGGTCACGGAACACCGCCTAGGTTTCGTCTCCGCCAATGCGGGAGTCGATCAAAGTAATATTGAAGAAGGTGATGAGGCGGCCTTGCTCTTGCCGCATGATCCGGATGGAGCGGCCGCCGAGATTCGCGCCGATATCGGGCGACGGCTTGGCATTGATGTGGCTGTCATTATCAGCGATACCCATGGCCGGGCCTTTCGGGTTGGCAATGTCGGTGTGGCGATAGGCGCCGCGGGCTTGCCGGCTGTCATGGACTTGCGCGGCAGCCGAGACCTCTATGGCCGCATGCTCGAAGTGACGCAATTGGCCTACGCTGATCTCGTCGCGTCGGCGGCGCATTTGCTCTCTGGTGAAGCCGACGAGGGATTGCCAGCGGTTGTGATCCGCGGGCTGGACCTAAGCGCGAGGCACGGCCGCGCTATTGATTTGATCCGTTCGGCCGAGCATGATCTCTACCGTTGAGGCGGCGATGAGCCCCGGCGAGCTGCTGCAATTCTTGCGTGACCGACGTTCAGTACGACATTTTGAGGCGCGAGCGCTGCCACCGGCCTGCATCGAAAAGCTGCTGGAAGCGGCCACCTGGGCGCCGTCAGCCCATAATCGGCAACCCTGGCGTTTTGTCGTCGTTCAGGCCGCCTCCACCAAGGAGCGTCTGGCGCGGGAAATGGGCGCTCGCTTGCGCCAGGACCTGCAAGCGGACGGTTTGCCGGACGAGCTTATCGAGGCGGATGTCCAGCGATCGTATGGGCGAATTACATCGGCGCCGCTTTTAATCCTGCTTTGCATGAGCCTGAGCGATATGGATGTCTACACGGACGACCAGCGCAACTCGCACGAAGCGACAATGGCGCTGCAGAGCGCGGCGATGGCGGGCCAGAATTTATTGCTGATGGCAGCCGGTTTGGGTTTGGGCGCTTGCTGGATCTGCGCCCCCCTTTTCTGCCAGGATCTGGTCGCTTCTGTGCTGGATCTGCCCGCCGACTGGCGGCCGCAAGGTATGATCACCTTGGGCTATCCGGCGCAGAACCGTCAGCGAAGCCGCGAACCTTGGGAAGCGAAAACATTGTGGCGTTAGACAAGAACGTAGTTGTCTTGATCGGCGGAGTCGGCGGCGCCAAACTAGCACATGGCTTGATACAAGTTGTGAAGCCTGAAAGCCTGACCTTTATCGTCAACACAGGCGACGATTTCTGGCATCTGGGGCTGAAAATCTGTCCAGACCTCGATACGCTGATGTATACGCTATCCGGCTTGGTCGACCCGGCAGCCGGCTGGGGCATGGCAGATGATTCAATCAGAGTCCTGCAAAGTCTGGAGAAAAACTACGGCATCGAATCTTGGTTTCGCCTCGGCGATAAGGACTTGGCCACGCATCTTTTGCGGACGCATCTGCTGCGGCAGGGCTATACGCTTACGGAGGCAACCGCGTGTTTGACTGAGCAACTGGCTATTCCTGCGCGTCTCTTGCCGATGTCTGACGCTGAAATACCGACTATCGTTGACACTGTGGAATATGGCGAGCTTGGTTTTCAGGAGTATTTCGTCAAACATCGTTGGCAACCAGTCGTCAAATCGATACGGCATCAGGATTGCGAACGGGCACGGCTTTCGACTGCGGTCCACGATGCCTTGGCCGCCGCGAGTACGGTGTTGATCGCCCCATCCAATCCCTGGCTTTCACTGGCGCCGATCCTGGCTGTTCCCGGCCTGCGCGCCTTACTTGAGGATTTGACCTTGCCAATCGTGGCGGTGACGCCGATCATTGCCGGTGACGCTGTAAAGGGACCGACGGCGAAGATCATGGCTGAGCTTGGCATCGACGTCTCGGCAGAATCGGTCGCAGATTATTATGGCGCCATGATCAACGGATTTGTCGACGACATACGCAATGACGGATTCCAGAATAAAGAGTTGCAAATGCTGCGATATGATACGCTGATGACGGACTTATCGACCAAGATTGACCTCGCGCATGCAATTCTAGGCTGGATCGAAGGCTGGGCGCGATGAGCCTGTGGGCGATCATTCCGGTCAAACCGCTGAAGAACGCCAAAAGCCGGCTAGCGCCAGCGCTGTTGCCTAGCCAGCGATTCGAACTGGCGCAAGCTATGTTTCGCCATGTTCTCTCGGTGACCACGACCATTCATGAAGTCACCGGGGTTCTGGTGATTTCGCGTGATACCAAAGCGCTCGCAATCGCCCGGGAGTTTGGCGCCAAAACATTGCAGGAAGGCAGCTTTTCCAATCTAAATCCGGCTTTGCTGCGAGCGACCATGGTGGTCAGGAGTTGGCGCGCCGATGCCGTACTGGTCTTGCCGGCCGATCTGCCGTTCATCAATGCGGAAGATATCCGCGCGATGATCCAATTGGCTCGTGAACATTCATTGGTTATCGCCACCGACCGCAGTTCTGATGGCACTAACGCGCTGTTGATACGACCGCCTGGCGCGATTGAGTATGAATATGGGAGCGGCAGCTACCAGCGGCATATTCGACTGGCAGAAGCAGCCGGTCTTCACGTCTATGTCTACCAATCCGACCGCCTAGCGCTGGATATTGATATTCCAGAGGATCTCAGGGATTACCAGCAAATTCTGGCGCGCGGACACTTTGGTCACCTACCGTCCTTCCCTCTGGCGCTCAGCATCAACTGAGTACCCGGTAGGATTTGCCTGTTGCGGCGATGATAGTAGATAATATCAGTGATAGGGCCTTAAATAGCTTGCTGGAGAATTCTCATGGCTGATCGGGTAGCACTCTATTTGCAGGATGCGCACAATTTGGCTGAGGCGATTGAATATGTAAAATACGCCGAATTATGCGGTTTTGAAGCGGTCTGGCAAGCCGAGAGCCGACTAGTCCGCGATGCGATTGTGCCGATGGCTGCTTTCGCCGCCGTCACCTCACGCATCAAAATCGGCTCGGGTGTGATAAACAACTGGACGCGAAACGCCGCCGTGATCGCTGCCACTTTCCTCACGCTGGATGATCTGGCGCAAGACCGGATTTATTGCGGCATCGGCGCCTGGTGGGATCCGCTGGCGGCGAAAGTCGGCATCGCCCGGCGCAAGAACCTGCTGGCCATGCGCGAAGTGGTGACTGTGGTCCGCCGGCTGCTAAACCGCGAGCGCGTAAGCTTTGATGGCGAATTCGTTCAGATGGATGATGTCGAATTGGATGTCGTTCACGGGCGCAAAGAACCGCGCAACGTGCCAATTTACATCGGCGCGACCGGACCAAAGATGATGGCGCTCACCGGCGAAATCGCTGACGGCGCCGTCCTCAATTATCTGGTTTCTCCGAAGTATAACGAGATGGCGATGGCGCAACTGGAAATCGGCGCGAGGAAGGCGGGCAAATCGGTACACGATGTCGATCGGCCGCAGCTTGTCGTCTGCTCGGTGGACAGCGATCGGACGAAGGCGCTTGACGCCGCCCGCAAACTCGTGACGCAATACCTCGGCCAACAACCGCATATCATGAAAGCCAGTGGCGTAAGCCAAGAATTGCTCGACGAAATTGGACAAGTCTTGACCTGGCCCGCCACCGAAGAACAGATACTGGAAGCGATGAAACTGGTCCCGGACGAAGTTGTGCAAATGATTACAGCATCCGGGACGCCAACTGAAGTCAAAGCCAAAGTGCGCGAATACATCGCGGCCGGCGCGACCTGTCCGATTCTCTACCCATTGGGTGAAGATGTCAGACTAATGATCGATACCTTCGCTGGCGGCTACTCCGACTAGGCTCGGCGGCGCATAGGTAGAAAGCAGGCACCAGAAGGCTATTGGCGCGGTGAAGATCCTCTGTGTAAGCGATATCGAGATGCCGCAACTACATAACGCGGTGAACCTGCGCCGACAGTACAGCGATATTGATGCTATCATCAGCTGCGGCGACCTCTCGCCCGGTTATCTCGACTTCATCTCGAGCATTATCAGTGTGCCGATGTTCTATGTCCGCGGCAACCACGATGAAGTATATGACCATGAACCACCCGGCGGCATTGACCTGCACCAGCAAGTGGTGGAGTATGGCGGGATCACCATGGCGGGCTTGGAAGGCTCAATAAAGTACAACAAGGGGCGTATCCAATACACGCAATCGCAGATGCATAGGATGGTCTTAGGCTTGACGCCGACAATACTTTGGAATCGCTGGGTGAAGAAGCGCGGAATCGACTTGTTCGTAACACATTCACCGCCGAGAGATATCCACGACGGTGCTGATGTCGCTCATCGTGGCTTTAACAGCTTTCTCGTCTTTATGAAATGGTTCCGCCCGCGCTATATGCTTCACGGTCACGTCCATACCTGGGATCGCCGCAAGACGGTGCGTACGGAATTTGAATCGACCTGCGTCATGAATATCAACCCTTTCACAGTCTTAGAGCTTGACCCTGTTTAATCGAAACTGGCCAGGACCAAGCATTTGGAGGCAGAGCCCGCATGTGGCGAGCATATCACAGCGTAAGCAACATCGAAGAGGCGCTCGCGCTTTTGAATGAGCATGGAGAGGCGGCAAGAATCGTCGCCGGCGGCACCGACCTGATCATCGAGATGGAACGTGGCCAGCATCCTCAACTCCAGGTACTCATTGATATCACCCGCGTATCTGGTCTGGATCAAATCCGCTTGGAAGACGACAAGATCGTATTGGGCCCCCTCGTGACCCACAATCATGTTGTCGGCAGCGATCTGGCCCGTCAAAGCGCCCTACCGCTGGCGCAAGCTTCCTGGGAGGTTGGCGCGCCTCAGATTCGCAACCGGGCCACCATCGCCGGAAATCTGATTACAGCATCGCCCGCCAACGATACGATCACGCCGCTGGTCGCCATGGATGCCGAGGTGACCTTGGCATCGGTCGACGGCGAACGCACGCTTAAGCTGGCGGATTTCTACAGCGGTTTCCGGCAGACGGTCCTGCGCCCGAATGAACTGCTGCTTGCGATTCGTATTCCCGCTCTGAACGAGGGTGAGCGTGGCGTCTTTCTCAAGCTGGGTCTCCGGCGCGCTCAAGCCATTTCTGTTGTTGATGCGGCTGCAGTTCTGCGTCGTGACGATGACGATAGAGTTACGGATGTCCGCATTGCGTTGGGTAGCGTCGCCCCGACCATCATTCGCGTTCCCGCCGCTGAACAATACTTGCTGGGTAAACAGCTGACCGCCGAGACGATGGCGGAGGCCGGGCGCCTCGCCAGCGGAACGGCAACGCCGATCAATGATGTGCGTGGCAGTGCTGAGTATCGTAGTGAAATGGTCAAGATCCTGGTCCTGCGCGCGCTGCGCCAACTGGCGGCGGCTGAGCAAGAGAGTGGCTTGCCGGCAGCCCCACCGATGCTCTGGGGCGAAGATCGCGCCATCGTTAAGCGCGGGCTCACACAACAGGTTGTACACGCGCCCGATACGCCGATTGAAAGTCATGTGAATGGCCAGGACGTTTGCATCGCCACTGGACAACAGAAATCGCTGCTGCATTGGCTGCGCGATGATGTCGGCTTGCCCGGCACCAAGGAAGGCTGTGCCGAGGGCGAATGTGGCGCTTGCACCGTCTTTCTGGACGATGTGGCGGTTATGTCTTGCATGGTGCATGCCCCGCGAGCGCACGGCGCCCAGATCGTCACGGTCGAAGGCTTGCGACAAGGCGCGCATCTGCATCCCATACAACAAGCCTTCATTGATGAAGCCGCGGTTCAATGTGGCTACTGTACGCCGGGATTCTTGATGGCTGGCGCCAAGCTGCTGGAAGAAATCGCCGAACCGGATACCGAGCAGATCAATTACAGCATCAGCGGGAACCTCTGCCGCTGCACCGGCTATTACAAAATCCTGGAAGCCTTCCGTCAGGCCAGCAAGGTAAAAATGGGAGCACACTGAGGAGGCTTATGGACCGACGCGTTCCCAAAACCGGCAGCGAAGAAATTGAACTCTATATGCGCACCTATTATTCGTTGCTGCGCTCCAGTGATAGCATCAAAATCGAGACCTTGGTCGAGAGCCATCTGGCCATGTCCTCTTCCTTGCATGAACATGCGGACGCGGCCGATCCGGATGCTTCCGCCTTGATGTACAGCGCTCTCCGCCTGCCGGGCTGTATCATTGATGTTGAAGAGGTCTTGGTCGGGCAGTTGGAGCGCGCCTTCATCGCCGCTGGCTACAAGAATATTGCCGCCTGGCAGCGTGTCTTTGCGCCGGGCCGCCGCCGCCGGACCCATTTCAATGGCGACAGCGCCCTGGCGGTTTTCATCGTCAGCCGCTCTGATATTGACGATCTCGTGCCTATGTTGACCGCCTTTCAGATCGAATGGAATAAGCTGCACCGGCTGCTCCAAACAGAAGACTTGCGTATTCTGCTGGAACCCTACTCCGAAAAGGGTAATCTGCAGGAAGAGGAATTCGCCAAGCTGGCGACTTGCTTGCGTATGGCATTCAGTGATTTGCGACGCTTGCAGCTCTTGTGGGGTTCCGATTTTGTTAATAACTTGCTCCGCATAGGGCGGCGGAGAAAGAGCATGACCCTGCGTTTGATCTCCGGCTCCCTCGCCGATTACCGCCGCGCCACCGCTTCCTGGTGGTACGAACTGTGCGGAGAAATGGCGCTTGCTGACATTGACCTGCAGGAACGGCCCGTCTATTTCGTCTCCAGCAATACACATTCATTGATTAATTTGCTGGCTGGTTTCGCCCGCCGCTTTGAAGAAAGCCTGGTCAACTATATCGAGCAATTTGAAGAAAAGTCTCTGCTGACCGAATACGAAGATCTCAAAGAGAGTTATCACAAAAGCATCGATAATTTTCTGTATTTTGTCTTGCGTCAATATCTTTCGGAGCAAGACGGCCAGGCGAAGCGCATACTGCAGAAAGAAGAACATCGCCTTGGCATCCATCGTGTGCCCAGCCGGCATGGCTTTGAAATGGAAACGCAGATCATAGAGCTGGGCAAGCTGGAAGCGCAATGGTTTGATCCGCGCTTGGGCCGCGCCGACGACCTGGAGCCCTTGCGCCATAGCAAAGCCATTATCATCAACATTGATTATCCGCTGGGCATGGCCTCCTATGAGCTTCTCAGCCGGATATCACAGGGGGTTGGGCGGCTTGATGGCGTCTATGTCATGGGCAAAGCCGCCACGCTTAACGGGCGCATAGGCGATATGATGATCCCGAATGTCATCCACGACGAGCATTCGCAGAATACCTACCTCTTTCGCAATTGCTTCACGGCACGACATGTTCGCTCCTGGATGGAGCATGGCAACGTCCTCGACAATCAAAAAGCCGTCACCGTACTCGGCACCTTTTTGCAAAACCCGAACTATATGAGCGTGTTTTACAAGGAAGGCTACACAGATATTGAAATGGAAGGCGGGCCTTACCTCTCGGCGATATACGAGGCTTTCCGCCCGCAGCGGCATCCGGTGAACGAAATCGTCGACCTGCATTCGGTAAGGTTCGATATCGGCTTCTTGCATTACGCGTCGGATAAACCAATGAACCGGGGACAGAACCTGGGCGCGGGCAGTTTGAGCTACGGTGGCGTGGAACCGACTTATGCCGCTGCCATCGCTATCTTGCGCCGTATCTTTTATAACGAAACGGAAAAATTCATCGAGACGACATTTGAGGCGATTCCATCATATTGACTTGTCGCCATCCGGATACGCCACTAACTGAGGAAACGACTGTGCTAAATGACAAGACCGCGGTCATCAGCGAATCGATCAAGCGCATTGATGCCTTGGGCAAGGTCACCGGCGAAACGCGTTATCCCGGCGATATTGACATTGAAGGTCAGCTATGGATGCGCATTAAATTCAGTGAGCGTGCCCATGCCCGCGTGATCCGCGTCGACGGAGGCGCAGCCGAAGCACTGCCAGGCGTCATCCGTGTCTTCACGAGTTTCGATGTCCCTGTCAACGAGTATGGTTTGGTGATAAAAGATCAGCCGGTACTTTGCGGTCCCGGCGGGGGCAAAGCCGGGACGGAGGTCGTGCGCTGCTATATGGATATGGTCGCCACTGTCGTCGCTGAATCGGACGCCATCGCCAAGCAGGCGCTTGATTTGATCCAGGTGGAATACGAAGATCTGCCCACAGTGTTTGACCCCGAAGACGCGATGAGAAAGTCGGCGCCGCAATTGCATCCCGAATATCCGCGCAATCTGGTAACGCAATACCGCATACGCAAGGGCGACATGGACGCTGGCTGGGAAGCGGCCGATGTCGTCGTCGAAGGCGAATACGAAACGACCTGGCAAGAACATGCCTATCTCCAGCCCGAAGCTGGTCTCGCTTACATCGACGACGAGAACCGCGTTACCGTAGTCGTGGCTGGCCAATGGACCCACGAAGACCAGGAACAAATCTATCACGCGCTGAACTTGCCGCCGGAAGAGGTGCGCGTGATTTACCCGGCCATCGGTGGCGCCTTTGGCGGTCGCGAGGATATGTCCGTGCAGATCATCCTGGCGCTGGCCAGCTGGAAACTACGGCAGCCAGTCAAAATCCAATGGAATCGCGAGGAATCCATCCTCTATCATCACAAGCGCCATCCTATCAAAGTTCACGCCAAATGGGGGGCGACCCGGGCCGGCAAGCTTACTGCCGTCCATGCCGAGGTCATCGGCGATGCCGGCGCCTATAACTACACCTCGAACAAGGTGCTGGGCAACGCCCATCTTACTGTTAGCGGACCCTACGAAATCCCCAACATCCACATTGATACCTACACCGTATACACCAACAATATCCCCTCTGGCGCCTTTCGCGGCTTTGGCGCCCCCCAGGCTTTGCTGGCCGCCGAAGGTCAGATGAACCGCCTTGCGGCCGTCTTGGATATGGATCCGCTTGAAATCCGCTTGATCAACAGCATCCGCGAAGGCAGCATCGGCGCGGTAGATACGCCCTTTCCCGCAGGCGTGACTATGCCCCAGGTGTTCGAAGCCTGTGGACGCGAGTCTTGGTGGCGTGAAACGATCGCTGGTTGGAAGCTGCAAAAACCAACTCAACCGACCGACAAGAGCAAGCGGCGCGGTCGTGGCCTTGCCGGTGGCTTCAAGAATGTCGGTTTCAGCTTCGGCTTCCCGGAACATTGCTGGGCTGGCATCGAATTGCAGGGCAGCACGGAGATCGAGACGGTCATTCTTTATCAGGCCGGCGCCGATGTGGGGCAGGGGGCGCATACCGCTCTGTCTCAGATGGCGGCCGATGCCGTCGGTGTTCCATTTGACAAGGTGCGGATCGTCGCTTCTGATACCGCCACATCCGGCTCATCAGGCAGCGCTTCCGCCTCGCGTCTGTCATTCATGTCCGGGAATGCTATCCGCGGCGCCGCTGAAATTGCCTTGCGCAAATGGCGGGACGAAGAGCGGCCCGCCAAGGGCGAATTCATGTATCATCCGCCCCCGACCACTGGCTTCGACCCAGATACTGGCAAAGCTGATCCCAACTTCGCATATGGTTACGTGGCGGAAGCTGTCGAAGTGGAGGTCGATATCGAAACGGGCCAGGTGCATTTGCTTGATGTCGTTTGCGCCAACGATGTGGGCAAGGTCATCAATCCGCAGCAACTGGAGGGGCAAATCGAAGGCGCCATCGTTCAGGCTCAAGGCTATGCCCTGATGGAGTACCTCGTTTCGCGCGAAGGCAAGATCCTCAACCCCTATCTGTCGACCTATCTGATTCCGACCTCCTTGGATGTGCCGCCGCGAATAAAATCGGTCGTGCTGGAAAATCCCGACCCCATCGGTCCTTGGGGTGTTCGCGGCATGGCGGAGATGCCATTCCTTCCTCTGGCGCCAGCTATCGCTGCTGCTATCTGCGACGCTACTGGCGTCTGGGTCGATTCCCAACCCTTTACCCCTCAGAAGGTCGTTAAAGCCTTGCGCCGGCGCGGCATCGGCGCTGTCTGACTATATCGCCCAGTCTGAATTCAATTCGCTGCTCCTGGCAAATATCTTTCTGGGTTGAAAAGGCCGGCGCACCGGCGGCCTAGCGAGTGTCTACAAGACTTATGCGCTACTGAAGATGGCGGAAGGACCGGGAATGAGGCGGAAAAGACAGCGCTGTGCTTGAATGCTGAACAAGCCACAAGCGCGCCCCGGCGCTTTCGTGTTATCATTGGGACGGATTCAGTTTTTAGTTGCCGCTGCTCGGCATTTTGACGGGACGCGGCTTGCCTGACTGACGGAGTAGCGATGAGATTTGCCCAAGCCTTCGATCTGGTGCCCGGCGATGTCGTCGCTTTCGTCGGCGCCGGCGGCAAGACGTCGCTCATGGTCAGTTTGGGTTATGAACTCGCCGAAGCGGGCTGGCGGGTTTTAGCGACTACTACAACGCAACTCGCCAAGGATCAGTTGGCGCTCTTTCCCTATGCTTTGCCCGCTGATGCCAGTGCCCGCGCGATTTCGCAAGCTCTCAGCGAAAAGCAATTCGTCTTGTTGCACGACGAGATCAGCGGGGGAAACGTATACGGACCGGCGCCTGAATGGACGCGGCAAATGCTGGATAGCGTTGATTCCGATATTTTATTGGTAGAAGCTGATAACGCGCGTGGTTTGCCTTTCAAGGCGCCCTTGGCGGGGGAACCGCGGATTCCGCCGGAGACATCATTGGTGATTGCAGTGGCATCCCTCAATGCCTTGGGCAAGCCGCTGGATAACGATCATATCTACAATCCGCGAGCGATGATCGAAAAATATGGCTTTGTCGAGAACAGCCCGGTCAAGTCTCCCTGGCTGGCGCAAGTCCTGCGTGATGAAGACTTGGGTTTGCGCGGCGTCCCACAAGAAGCGAGAGTTTTGATCTTCCTTAATCAAACGCCGGAACGCGGTTACGTCCGCGGCCGGGCTCGCATGATCGCGCGCTTGAGCCTGCAGAGCGAGCGCATTAGCGCTGTGGCGCTCGGCTCAGTGCGGGGCGCGGAGCCGGTTTTCGAATTGCAGCGGTCGGTCGGCGCGCTGGTCCTGGCGGCAGGTGACGCCTCCTGTCGCAACCTTGACGCCCTCCTGCAAACCGCTGATGGTGGCGGCTGCGCGCTGGCGAATGTCACCGAGCAACTGATGCGCTCCCGCATTGATCACATCCGCTTGGTTACCGGCAAAGGCACGCGCGATGTGCGAAAGGCGGTAAAGCATTTGGGCGTCAAGACAGTTCAAAATCGTGCCTGGAAGTCTGGGGGGCTTGTATCCTCGTTGAAAACTGGTCTGGGCTCGTTGCCCGCGCACGTGGCTGCGGTGCTCATGCTGCCCTGCCAGCAGACTCGGATCCAGTCGAAACTGATCTATCAAATCTTATCGACATATGCGCGCGGCGACGGCGACTTTATTGTCCCGCGATTACGGTCTCAGTGCAGCCAGCCTATCTTGATCGCGCGGAAGTATTGGGCTGAAATGCTAAAGTTAACGCGCCACTGTGATCTTCGCGAGATCATCAGCCACTTTGAGACTCATGTTACATACCTGAATGTGGACGCCAATGGCATATTCCAGGATGGCGATGTGGCAAACGAGCAAAACCATAGGCGTTGGCCCGCCGGCGTAAAGGATCACGGACCCTAGCTGCCTTCCTGTTGCGCAATCAACTCACGAATCACATCACGAGACCAAGTGCCGCTGCTCATAATGTCGACGTTTAGTCGCAACGTTGCTGGCCGCTTGTCTTTGTGCCCCGTGGCTCTTGCCCGCAATTCATCGAAATACTGCATCGGCGTGACAACGATCAAAACTTCATGCGGCTGGATGATATAGTCTGGCGACGGCGCATAGTGAAAATCGGTGCTGTTTGAATGGCGGATGCCGATAACGCCAGCGCGATAACGGATCGAAAGTCCCAAATCACGGATACTCTGGCCGATCCAGGGCGAATCGTCTTCCATATAAAACTCGGCCGTCTCCAAACCAGTTATCTCGTTGTAGAGTACATGCTGCAAAAAGTCCGCAATCTCTGGTCGCGTTGTTGAAAGCAATACGAATTGCGCGGCAACGTGAAAGGGACTGACGACGCGATCCGCGCCTGAGCGTTTTAGTTTGTCTATCATGTCATCAGTCTTGGCCGTGACCGAGATCAACAAGGACTTGCTGATGCTCCGTGCCGAAAGTACGGTGAGCACGGCTTTCGCTTTGTCATGGACCGAGATCATCAGCGCCTGCGCCCGCTCGACCCCGGCCTTCTTCAAGACGTCTTCCTGCGTTGGATTGCCGTGAATCACTTTGAATCCCCGCTGAATCCACCGCTGCGCCAGCGTCTCGTCGCTAGTGAGCAATACGAAGGGACGCGAGGGATCCAGAAAGCGCACAGCGCTCCGAATGATGTGGTCGTCGCCACAGATAACAAAGTGCTTTTGCATGTCCCGTATCTTGGCTTCACATTCGGCTAAGCTCATTGTCGTGCCTAGGCGCTTGATCTCACGCGCTTGCACCAAACGCTGGAAGGTGGCGAAGCGCATCTCATTCCGCCCGGATGGTCTGCACTCGCCTTGCAGCTTTGGGATCATCTGCCCGGGTGCGACAACTAGCAGGATTTCATCTTCGGCGAGAATGCGGCTTCCACCAGGCGCATGCACAAAATCGCCCGTTTCCAACCGAATGCCAATAAGGCCAGCATCATATCCAGCGCGCAGGTTTAAATCGCTGATGCGCTTGCCGATCCAGGGCGAGTCATCTTCGAGCTCCAATTGCGTGATCTGATGGTGCGTTTCCTGGTCAAATAAAATACTGTTGAAGTAATCATTCACGGCCGGGCGCAGCGTAGCGCTGTTTAGGAATTGCGACGACACTTCATACGGCGCTAGCACGATGTTGGCGCCGGACTTGATCATCTTCACCTTCAGCTCCTCTTCGACAGCCGCCGCCGTCACGTACAGCCGCGGATTGAGGTTTCGTGCCGTCAAAACAGTCAGTAAGCCCTCCGTATCTTGATTCAGCATGACCATGATGGCTTTGGCTCGCGCGATGCCGGCTCCGAGCAAGGTGTCGTCATCCGTAGGATCGCCATCAACAACCAGTATGCCGGCGCTCCGCAATCTTTCGGCATAATCCAGATCTTCGGTGACGACCACGAGCACGTCCAGGAGCGTCAAATGCTCGACGAAGTTGTCGTGATAGAAAACGCAGATTTGCCGCAGCAGTTTGCGCAGTTTATTGAAGCGGCCCCGTTCCGGTTTTCCGAGCAGCCGGTTCAATAGCCCGTCCACCGGCCGGAGAATCGCCTCCCGGTGTCGCATGCGACGGATCTCCGCCCCATGCAAAACGTAACCAATGGTCTTGTCGACCATTTCGCCCGTCCCACAAATGATGTAATGGCTGTTCAGCTTTTTGATCTTTTGCCTTATGCGGAATTTTCGGCGCCGGGCCATCGCCTCCGCGCTGAAGAGCAGGGCAAATGAAGAAGACAGAAAAAACGCCAGGGCGCCCAAACCGGCAAAGACCAGCAACAGTGTAAACAACCGTCCCATCACTGAGGCTGGTACGAAGTCGCCGTAGCCAATTGTCGTTAGCGTAATGATAGTCATGTAGAAGGCATCAAACAGCGTTCGCTGTTCGATAATCATGTAACCGGCGATGCCGATTGGCAAAATAATCAGGATCAGTATCGTTGCTGCGCGGAATTGTCTGCGGACGTCGTCCAAGCTAGTCATACCCCTTCATGTTAGTCAGGCGCCTTTCGTCATTATATCGGAGAACCCTAAGTTGTGATAATATGACTGTATTCAGTGGACATGCGGCGGCCCGCGATTTTTCTAGTGCGCTCGGCGTCGCCAAACTAGAGAATCGGAGTGGAGAATTGCACCAGCGTCAAGATTATCAGCGAGCGGCAGACCTCATACGCGGACGGACAGATTTACAGCCAACGATCGGCTTGGTGCTCGGCTCGGGCTTGGGCACCTTAGCCGATACGCTGGGGCGGCGTACCATCGTGCCCTACGCGGACATCCCGGGCTGGCCCCAAGCGACCGTGCACGGCCATCAAGGCAATCTTGTCGTTGGCGAACTGGAAGGCCAAATCGTCGCCGCGCAGCAGGGCCGGGCACATTTTTATGAGGGCTACACGCCCCAACAAGTCACGTTTCCAATTCGTGTGATGAAGGAATTGGGTATTCACTCCGTCATATTGACCAACGCGGCCGGCGGCGTAAACCCGGCCTATAGAGTGGGCGATCTGATGCTTCTGGAAGATCATATAAACCTGCCCGGTATGGTCGGTGCCAACCCCTTGATGGGACCGAATGATGACGATATGGGCGAACGATTTGTCGGTATGGCGCAAGCCTATGACCGCCATTTGCGTCAGCGGGCGCTGGAAATTGCGCGCGAGCGTAATATTCCACTGCATAGCGGCGTCTACTGCGGCCTGTCCGGTCCCGCTTTCGAAACGCCGGCCGAGATCCGGATGATACGTGTTCTCGGCGGCGATACAGTCGGCATGTCTACTGTGCACGAAGTCCTGGTGGCGCGCCACGCGGGCATGCGCGTCATGGCCTGCTCCGGCGTCACCAATGTCGCTATTGACGCGGTCGACAGCAATCTTGAAACCAATCACCTAGAGGTCCTGGAAGCGGCGGAGATTATCGTGCCGCGCTTAACCACCATACTGAAAGGCCTGCTTCGAAATTTCCCGACATGACTGCCATAATTGCGCTCATTGACCAGATCGCAATCGGCATCTATTTTCTGATCGCCGCCGGCATCCTCTTTGCGCTGCGGCGCTATCTCATCCAGGGGGAAGAATACCGATCATCGTATTTTGAGTTAGAACGCGATCTTGCCCGCTACCGGCGCAGCAACGCGATTACGATCATCATTTTTCTACTCGAACTCGTGATTATCATCGTCGGTGTCCAACTGGTGGTCGTTCCGGAATTGCTCGACGAGCGTCGATTACAAGCATTGCTCGACGAGGCGCGAGCCGAAGACGGCATATTTGAGACGCCTGTCCCGGCTCGGCCCGTCTCTGACCTGGGCATAGATCCGGTTGCCCTGCCGCGCTCAGTCGATATCGCCGACCAGATACTGGCCACACCTCTGCCCACACCCACCGCCGTCGGCACGATCATCCCGGCCGATCCGCCAGTGGGCTGCAATTCGCCACAAGCCCATTTGCTGATACCTGGTAATGGCATGCGCGTCTTTCAACCTGTCCCGGTCGTCGGCACAGTATTCACCGACCAATTCTCATACGCGTCTGTTGAGATTAATGGACCTAGCACGCGGGGTAGTTTTCAACTGATAGATGACCAACTCATCGAGGTCCGTGAAACAGCGGAATTTAGCCTATTTGTGCCCGCGGGTTATGAGCCGGGCGAGTACCAGTTTCGCCTGATGGTATACGATATTACAAATACCCTGAAGGCATCTTGCCTGGTACACATTTACATTTCAGATCCTCTGCCCACATTGACGCCAGTTCGCTGACCAGCTTGATTCCAGGTCTCTGTGAGTTGCTCGCGCTCGCTGGAAACTCCATCGCCTTGCGACGTACTCACAGACTCGTGCAAACGCGCTTGCCCGTTTTCAGCCAATCCACGCTGAACAATTGCGACTTCAGGAGCGAATGTCCCACACCTTGCGGTTGACGCGCCGCCGCCACCGGCGGGAACGAGATCTCCATTTTGCGATGCGATACTGTACATGGCGCCGTTGGCGATTGAGAAGCGAGCTGTGTTGTTCGCTCGGTTTGGGGACGCCCCAGCGAATGACCATCGCCGCCCAGGTCAAGCCCCCGCCAAATCCCACCAATGCAATATGATTTTTGTCTTGAATTCGCTTCTGCTCGATGGCATCGCATAACGCGATCGGGATGGAGGCCGCCGACGTGTTGCCATAGTGCTCAACATTGTTCATGAACTTCCTGATATCGATGCCCAACTTGCGCGACGCGGCTTGCAAGATACGAAGATTGGCCTGGTGCGGTATCACCAGATCGATATCCTTGACCGAGATTCCCGCTAACTTGCAAGTCTGTTCGATGCTCTCGCTGACGACTCTGGTGGCGAACTTGAAGACTTCGCCGCCAGCCATATACATTTTGTATAACTTGTAACCATTTGAGCCCGCGCGTGATTCATTCGCATCAATGCTGCCGACGCTGGGAATTGCCAGGAGGTCGCCACCTGCGCCATCGGACCTAAGCACACTTGAAAGCACGCCACCGGGAGACTCGCTGGCTTGCAAGACGACTGCGCCAGCGCCATCACCGAAGAGAATACAGGTGCTGCGATCTTGCCAATCCAGTATTCTGCTCATCGTCTCGGCACCGATGACCAGCGCCGCCCGAATTGAACCAGCCCGAATTGAATCAGCCGCCATATTCAAGGCGTAGACAAATCCCGAACAAGCCGCGCTCAAATCAAAGGCGCCCGCCTCGTGCGCATTCAGCCAATCTTGCACCAGGCTGGCGGTGCTGGGAAAGATATTCTCCGGCGTAGATGTCGCGACCACAATCAAGTCCAGGTCGGTTGGCAAAATATCAGCCACTTCCAGAGCTTGCTGCGCGGCGCGGTATGCGAGGGTTGCGGTAGACTCGCTTTCATCGGCGATATAGCGCTGACGTATGCCCGTTCGAGCGAAGATCCATTCGTCGTTCGTTTCCACAAACGTTGAAAGCTCATCATTGCTGAGAACAGTATCTGGCACGGCCATGCCCCAGCCGATGATATGCGCGTAGCGCCTCGCTGCTAAACCGTCATCCTGGTCGGATCGTTGTTCAAAAGTTGCCATTGTCTCTGTATTCGCCAAAAATGACCACGGCATTGTGCCCGCCAAAGCCAAATGCGTTTGACATGGCATAATCAACCTCGTGTCGGATTCCGACATTTGGCACGTAGTTCAGATCACAGGCCGGATCCGGTTCCTCCAGATGAATTGTCGGCGGGATGAAGTTTTCCTGAATCGCCATAATGCAAAAGATCGCCTCAATCGCAGCGCCGCCGCCAAGCAAATGCCCGGTCATCGACTTTGTCGAACTGACCGGTATGTTATAGACCGTTTCGCCGAGCGAGCGCTTAAGCGCGTTGGTTTCCGCGGCATCGTTCAAAGGCGTGCTTGTGCCATGCGCGTTAATATAGTCAACATCGTCTGGCCTAAGCTCGGCATCGCGCAGGGCGAATTCAACCGCCTTAGCTGCGCCTTCCCCGGTTTCCATCGGCGCGGTGATATGGTAAGCATCCGAAGTATGCCCGTATCCCATCAGTTCGGCGTAAATCTTCGCCCCGCGCTCCTGGGCATGCTCCAAGGCTTCCAGCACCAAGATACCCGCGCCTTCGCCCGGCACAAAGCCGTCGCGATTTAAATCAAAAGGACGGGACGCCGTAGCCGGATCGTCGTTGCGGCTCAAAGCGGTCATATTATTGAAACCGGCCACGCAGAGCGGGACGATCGCCGCTTCTGAAGCGCCAGCCACCATGGCTTTGGCATCGCCGCGGCGAATAATATGCATAGCCTCGCCAATGGAGTTGTTGCCCGAGGCGCAGGCGGTAACGATACAATGATTGGGTCCCCGAAAATTATAGGTCATCGACACCGTGCCCGAGCAGGAATCACTGAGTATTTTGGGGATGGCGAGTGGCTTTATACCCCGATGCCCCCGCGTATCAATGCCCTGCTGCGCCTCTACGAAAGAGTTGATACCGCCAACGCCCGAACCGATGATGCATCCGACATCGTACATATTATCTTCGTTGATGATCAGGCCGCTGTCTTCCATCGCTTGTCGGCTGGCTTCCAGCGCGAACTGAGCGACGCGATCCATCCGCCGCGCTTCTTTCCGGCCGAATAGCGCGTCCGGATCAAATTTCTTTACTTCGCCAGCCAATTGATTCTGTGTCAGCGCCCGGTCATAGCGAGAGATATAGCCAATACCATTCGTCCCGGAAGCCGTATTCTTCCATGCCTCCGTTACATTATTGCCCGTCGGGCATACGATACCCATGCCGGTGATGACGACTCTTGTTTTTTCCAAGCGCTCCTCCAATTCGGGCTTCGCGTATGCCGCGACGTCACATTTATTGTAACACCTTGTCGCCGCTTCCGTTGCTTTACAGGCCGCACATAGCCACTTATAATACGGGCTTCAACCTGCTCAGTAGCAGGATAAGTCTATAGTCAGGGTGTCACAGGCATTTCATGATTCTGATAACTGGCGCGACCGGGCTGGTCGGGCGGCGCCTTGTGCAACGCATGATGAAGGAGGCTTTGCCCACGCGCTGCCTGCTTATGGAGCGACAACTGCGTCGCTTGCCCTGGGATACCGGCAATCCATACGCGCCCGAGGTCGTTATTGGCACTGTCACCGACGAAGAGGCGTTCTTTCGCGCGGTTACCGGCTGTCACGCGGTGATCCACCTGGAAAACGCCATGTGGTGGGGCAGGCGGCGTGATCTGGAACAAGTGGAGTTGGCTGGCGCGCGGGCGCTGGCGGCTGTCGCGCGGGCCGCACGTGTCGGGCGCATCATTACCCTTAGCCAGTTGGGGGCTGCCCCGTCTTCGGCTTACACCCTTCATCGGGTCAAAGGCGAAGTGGAGTATATCCTCCGCAACAGTGGTGTCGCCTTCACCATCATCCGCAGCGGCATTGTGTATTCATCGGAAGACGCCTTCATAAACCATATTGCCAGCATGCTGCGTATTAACCCGGCATTTTTCCTCATGCCCGGTAGCGGCGAGACAGTCTTGCATCCCATCTATATTGACGATTTGGTGGAAGCTATCTATCGTAGTTTGAACCTAATTAGACTGGTGGATACCACAGTAGAAATCGGCGGCGCCGAATATATGTCCTTGCATGATCTGATGCGGACCATTATGCGCGTGACTGGTATGCGGCGAATCCTGGTTAGCCTGCCGCCTTATTTGCTGCGTTGGATCACTCATATATACAGCCGCCTGCTTCCCCGCTCACTTATGACAAGCCAATGGCTGGATATCTTGGCGGCGAATCGCACGGCGCCACTTGGCAATACCTACGATTACTTTGGTTTTCAGCCGCGGCGCTTTGAGGAGACTCTCCTGACCTATTTGCCGCAGGGGCGTCATTTCGCTGTGGCGCTGCGTGGCACCTTCCGCCGCCGGCCCCGCGCCGCTTGGTTCGCCGGGTGACGACATGGGTGCAATACGAATCGAACGCCTTCTACAGCGCGAGCAACATGATCAGGCGGTAGAGCTTCAAAAAGTCTATTGGGGTGATGACGCCGGCAACCTTGTTCCCCGACATATGCTGCACTCGATATCTCATTATGGCGGTCATATCATTGGCGCCTACGATGGTCCGCGACTTGTCGGCTTCGTTATGGGTTTTATCGGCACCGATATCGACATTGATGATCAGGATGCGCGGCCCGCTATGGCGAACTTGCTGATCATGTCCAAACGCATGCTCGTCCTGCCACAGTATCGCGGGCAAAATATCGGCTTTCGCCTGAAGATGGCTCAGCGTGACATCGCCTTAAAACAAGCCATTCGCCTTGTTACTTGGACAGTCGATCCTATGCTGGCGGCGAACGCGCATCTCAACATTCGCAAGCTGGGCGGCGTCATTCAACGTTTCTCGGCCAACCACTTTGGCTTGGACGAGCCGGACAGCCTGCGCGCCGATCGGCTAATTGTCGATTGGTGGGTGACACACCGGCGGGTTAAGGAGCGCGCCAAGGGCAAAGCTAGCAAACTGACGCTGAAACAATACTTCAATGTCAATACGCCAATTGTCAATCGCGCCGAGACAGATGGAAACTGGCTGCAGCCGCGGCGGATGACCGATGTCCCCAATTCGACATTTGCCCTGGTGGAAATTCCGGCGGATTTTCGCGAGCTTGAAGCGTCGCAACGCAGCCTCGCCGATGACTGGCGCTACCATATTCGCGCTGTCTTCAGTCAGATGTTCGCGGCGGGCTACATCGTGACCGACTTTGTCTCCGACAATTACGATGGCTGCCGCCGGTCTTTCTATCTGCTAAGCCATCATTTTGATGACAACTATCGGAAGAATTAAGGTGAGACTATGGCCTTCAACGGCGAAAAGATCGCATTTGTCGGCGCCGGCGTCATGGGCGAAGCGATGATCAAAGGTTTGCTGCATCAAGAGTTGTTGCTGCCGGCCCATATCATCGCGTCTGATCCGCGGGCGGCGCACCTCGAGACCTTGCGCGAGCGCTACGACATACAAACCACAACAGACAATGTGGCAGCGGCCCGCGAATCCGATGTGCTGGTTCTGTCCGTCAAGCCACAAGCGATGGGGGCGGTCCTGCCCGAACTGCGCGGTCACGTGGACAGTGTCCGCTTGATCGTCAGCATCGTCGCCGGCGTCCCGCTCAGGACAATCGCGGATAGCTTGCTCAATGTTCGTATCGTGCGGTCGATGCCCAATACGCCAGGTCAGATCGGTCAAGGCATCACGGTCTGGACGGCCTCGCCCGAGGTCGGGAGCGATCAGCGTAAACAAGCGGAAATCCTGCTCGGCGCCCTCGGCGAACATATCTACGCCAATGACGAGAGCTTTCTGGATATGGCGACGGCGCTAAGCGGCTCCGGTCCCGCCTACGTCTTTATGTTCATGGAAGCGCTGGTCGATGCCGGCGTGCATATGGGTTTCGCCCGCCGCGACGCCGAAAAACTCGTGACGCAAACTTTGCTCGGCTCAGTGCTCTATGCCCAGCAATCCGGACTTCATCCCGCGGAACTCCGCAACCAAGTGACCAGCCCGGGCGGCACCACCGCAGCCGCGCTGCATGAGATGGAGAAGGGCGGTTTGCGCACCGTTCTTTCCGAAGGCGTTTGGGCGGCTTATCGACGGTCGCAGGCTTTGGGGCAGTAAGCAAGTTTCTCGTCGCGCTGAGGCACAGGCGTTTCGCCCATTGCCGCATTGTCCCTGCACTGGCAAAATAGATGCGCCGGTAGCTTGCCAAGTTGAAACGCGCGAGTGCTGGACCAGATTTCCGCCGCCTGAATCCATTTGTGAAATAATGGACAAGCGCCGAAATCTGCGTTACAATAACCTAGACTTCTCACAGTATTGCTGTTGGCATTTGGGCTGAGACCTAAACAATGAATACGCAGAACCCGTTCTGCGTGAATACTAGCCCATTATGATTTATTAGCGGATCCGCATTTGTATGTGCTGAGGCAAGGAGCCTGCGAATGGCAGACAATATCTACGAATCGATTCTGGAGCAGATAAAAGATATCGAGCTTGGCCAGCTTGAATCGGTTGAAGTCGGCTACGTCGAAGAAGTCGGCGACGGCATCGCCCGCATCTCTGGCTTGGACAATGTCCGCTATAACGAACTGGTGGAGTTTGACAATGGCGTAGCCGGGATCGCCTTTAACCTGGAGAAAGACAATGTCGGCGTCATCATCATGGGCGCTTACGATGATATCCAGGAAGGCGATACCGTCAGCGCGCTCGGACGAATCGCCTCTGTGCCAGTCGGCATGGGCCTCGTCGGCCGCGTCGTTAATGCGCTGGGCCAGCCGATCGACGGCCGCGGACCGGTCCAGTTCGACGAATACTACAATATTGAGCGCATCGCGCCCGGCGTGATGGAACGGCGCAGCGTCGACCGCCCCGTGCAAACCGGTATCCTCGCGATCGACACCATGATTCCCATCGGTCGCGGCCAGCGCGAGCTGATCATCGGCGACCGCCAAACCGGCAAAACCGCCTTGGCGCTGGACACCATCGTCAATCAAAACGGCGAAGATATGTATTGCATCTACGTCGCTATTGGCAAGCGACGCGGTGAAGTCGCCCGCATTCGCGAAACGCTGGAGCGGGAAGGCGCCATGGATTATACCACAATCGTCGTCGCCTCCGCTTCCGATGCTGCCGCGCTACAGTACCTGTCGCCCTATTCCGGTTGCGCTATCGGCGAATGGTTCATGGAAAATGGCAAGGATGCCTTGGTCATCTATGACGACCTCTCCAAGCACGCCAACGCTTATCGTCAGGTTTCGCTGCTGATGCGCCGCCCGCCAGGGCGCGAGGCTTTCCCTGGCGATGTCTTTTATTTGCATAGCCGCTTGCTGGAGCGAGCTGCCCAATTGAGCGACGAGCGTGGCGGCGGCAGCTTGACCGCGTTGCCCGTCATCGAAACCCTGCTCGGCGATGTCTCCGCCTTCATTCCCACAAACGTCATCTCCATCACCGATGGCCAAATCTATCTCGAATCAGAACTCTTCAATGCCGGCTTGCGTCCGGCTCTCAATACCGGTATCAGCGTTAGCCGGGTGGGCAGCGCAGCGCAAACCCGCGTCATGAAAGATGTCGCCGGCGGCTTGAAGCTGCAAATGGCGCAATTCCGTGATCTGGCCGCCTTCGCCCAATTTGGTTCCAACCTGGACAAGGCGACCCAGCAACAGCTCGACCGTGGTATGCGTCTCACTGAGCTATTCAAGCAGGTGCAGTATCAGACGCTCTCGCTGGATGAACAGGTCGCGCTGACCTACGCCGGCACAAGCGGTTTGACCGACGACGTGCCAGTCGAAGGCATGCTCGCCTGGAAAGAAGGTTTCCTCCGCGCTTTCCGCACCCAATTCTCCGATACTGGCGAATTCATTCGCGAAAACCGCAACGAGCGCGCCGCAGATCAGATACAGGAGAAACTGGATTCAGCTCTCAAAACTTTCAATGAGGCTTGGTCATAGTGTCGCCAGCAACTGAAGAGAGGAGACACTAGATGCCCACTCTCAGAGAAGTCAAGAACCGTATTCGCAGCGTCCGCAATATTACGCAGATTACCCGCGCTTTGGAAGCGGTCTCAGCTTCCCGCGTACGGCGCGCCCAAGCCCGGGTGCTCGCCAGCCGCGCCTTCGCTGAAAAAGCCTGGGAAATCCTAGTCAACATTCAAGCCGCCAGCAAGAATCTCCCCCTCCATCCCCTGTTGACCGAGCGCGATGAAATCAATCGCGTGATGGTCGTTGTGATCACATCCGACCGCGGCTTGGCCGGCGCCTATAACGCCAATATCTTGCGCGTCGCTCAGCGCTTCGCCACCCGGCTCGGCAAACCCGTCGACTACGTAACGGTGGGCCGCAAGGGCCGCGACTCGCTTGCTCGGCTCAATGCCAATATCGTCGCCTCTTTCACCGATATGTCGGCGGAACCGCAGATTGCCGATATCACGCCCATTGCCCGTATTGCCATCGACGCTTATCTCGGCGGCGAAGTCGACGAAGTGTTGATCGCCTATACAGACTTCATCAACATGCTGGCGCAGCGCCCCGCTGTTCTCGGCTGGCTGCCGCTGACTACGCATTCAATTGCCGAGCAGGTAGCTGCCGAATATGTCAAGGACGTGGCAACCGTGAGCGGCGGTATCCAAAACTACGATTACGAACCGAGCGCGGAAGCAGTCGTTGATGAAATCGTGCCGCGCTTCACCGAACTGCAGCTCTACCAGGCTCTGCTTGAAGCGCAAGCCAGTGAACATGCGGCGCGTATGGCAGCGATGAAAAATGCCACTGACAATGCGACCCAACTGACGGCCGACTTGACCTTGCAATACAACAAGGCGCGCCAGGCCGCTATCACGGCGGAGATCCTCGACATCGTCGGTGGAGCTAACGCCTTGCAGCAGGCAATTGACAATACCACCAAAGACATTCTCAGGGCAGACAGTTTAAGAGGACAATTGCAGGACGCATGAGCCCCGCGCTCAGCGACCCTGAGACTAACCTAAGGAGCAGTGAAGATGGCAGAAATCCAAGGCACGGTGACGCAGGTGCTGGGCAATGTGGTCGATGTCGAATTCCCGGCTGGCCAATTGCCGGATATCTTCGACGCGGTCGAGGTCCCCCGTGAAGACTACGATAACCTCATCTTAGAAGTCGAATTGCATCTCGGCGATAGCGCCGTGCGCACCGTCGCGATGGATTCCACCGACGGCCTGTCACGCGGCGCGCCGGCTTTCGCCACCGGGCAGCCCATCGCTGTACCTGTCGGCCAGCCTACCTTGGGGCGCATCTTTAACGTGCTCGGCCGCCCCATTGATATGGGCGAGCCTGTGCCAGACAATGCTGACCGGCGCCCAATCCATGCCGACGCGCCCTCATTTGAGGACCAATCGCCGACTATCGAAGTCTTCGAAACGGGCATGAAAGTCATTGACCTGGTCGCGCCCATGACCAAAGGCGGAAAAACCGGCATCTTCGGCGGTGCCGGCGTCGGCAAAACAGTCACAATTCAAGAGTTGATCAACTCCATCGCCACCCAGCATGACGGCCTCTCTGTGTTCGCGGGCGTCGGCGAGCGCACCCGCGAAGGCACTGACCTCTATCACGAGATGAAAGAGGCGAATGTCCTCGACAAGCTGGCCATGGTCTTCGGACAGATGAACGAACCGCCCGGCGTCCGTTTGCGGGTTGGCTTGTCCGGCTTGACCATGGCCGAGTACTTTCGCGATCAGGGACGCGATGTGCTCATCTTTATCGACAACATTTTCCGCTATTCGCTGGCTGGCGCCGAAGTTTCCGCGCTGCTCGGCCGGATGCCATCGGCGGTAGGCTACCAGCCCAATCTCGGTGAGGAGATGGGCATGCTGCAGGAACGCATCACCTCGACCCGCAGCGGCTCCATCACCTCCATGCAAGCGGTCTACGTGCCGGCTGATGACTACTCTGACCCCGCTCCGGTAGCTGTCTTCACCCACCTGGACAGCACCATCGCGCTGGAACGCTCGATCGCCGCTCGCGGACTTTTCCCGGCTGTTGATCCCCTGGCCAGCACCAGCAACATTCTGCAGCCGGAAGTCGTCGGTGATGACCACTACAGTACCGCCCGCGAAGTGCAACAGGTCTTGCAACGCTACAAAGACCTGCAAGACATCATCGCTATCCTGGGCGTGGAAGAACTCTCGGATGATGACAAAGTGCTGGTCGCCCGCGCCCGCAAGATGGAAAACTTCCTCAGCCAACCGATGTTCGTCGCCGAGCAATTCACCGGTCAAGCCGGCCGCTACGTCCCCATCAAGGACACCGTACGCGGTTTCCGCATGATTCTGGATGGCGAAGTCGATCATATTCCCGAGCAGGACTTCTATATGTGCGGTCCGATCGAAGATGTGCTGGAACGCTTCGCGAGCCGTGAAAGCGCCTAGGAGGCGATCATGCCGATTCACATCGAGCTGGTCACGCAGGAACAGAAAATCTTCGACGAGCCGGAAGCCGATATCATCATTGTGCCCGCCATTGAAGGCGAGATGGGCGTACTTCCCAATCATGCACCGGTCTTGACCACATTGACCTTTGGCGAACTGGTCGTGCGTAAAGGCGAGGCTGAAGAACGCTTTGCCATCTATGGCGGGGTTGTTGATGTGCGTCCCGACAAAGTAGTTGTCCTTGCGGATCTTGCCGAATCGTCCTATGCCCTGGACCTGGAAAGGGCTCAAGAAGCGCGCGATCATGCCCGCCAAGTGCTGGAAGAAGGTCCGCTTGATGCGGTCAATCGCGAAGCCGAATTAGCATTGCGGCGCGCCAACCTAGCGGTTCGCATCAGCCAGAAAATTCGCAGCCGCGGCTCCGCAATTCGGATAATCGAAGAGCATAGCGACGAGGCTTGAGACCTCAATTCTGCTGCGATATCCTTGAACTTTCCCGCGCCCGGCCCTGCTTATGTAGTCCGGGCGCTTTTTTTGCAGTAGAATAGTCTTAGCGTTCATTGCTAGTTTCACTGGTGAACCGCATGCCTCGCTTTGGAAAACGGCTGGGCGTCGACCTCGGCACGATCAACGTCCTCATTTACGACAGCGGCCGCATCGTCCTGCAAGAGCCCTCATTGGTTGCCTTGCTGGCGGAAGAAGAGCGCATTGTTGACTTCGGCAGCCCCGCTCGCGAAATGCTGGGCCGAGTGGACGATGAAGATATTCAAGTGATGCGTCCCCTGCAAAATGGCGTCATTGCCGATTATGAAGTGGCGGAAGCTATGCTCGAATACTTCTTCAGCCGAATCGCGGGTCGATTGCGTTTGTTCCGTCCATCCGTCATGGTCGCCGTCCCATTTGGCGCGACGAGCGTCGAAAAACGCGCTGTTCGCGAGGCGATCTTGGCAGCGGGCGCTCGCGAGGTGCAATTGATGTGGGAACCCTTGGCTTCAGCCCTCGGCGCTGGTTTGCCAGTCAACACACCAGCCGGCGGCATGGTGGTTAACATTGGCGGCGGCATTACCGAAGCAGCTGTGCTGACGATGAACAATATCGTTCGGGCGGAAAGTGGCCGGGTCGGTGGCTTACGTCTCGACGAGGGCATCGTCAGTTATGTCCGTCGCAAGTACAACTTGACCATGGGGCAACCCACTGCCGAGTCAGTAAAGATCCAAATCGGTGCTGCGGTCGATCAGCCGCAAGACCTGGCGATGGAAATCCAGGGCCGCGACAATATATCCGGCTTGCCGCGCACCGTGCGCATTACCACCGGCGAAGTCGTTGAAGCGCTGGCTGAACCCTTAAGTCAAATTGCGACCGTGGTTAAGAACGTGCTGTCGACAACACCGCCGGAACTCTCTTCCGATATTATCGATCGCGGCATTGTGCTGACCGGCGGCGGCGCCTTGCTGCGCGGTGTTGACGCCTACTTGACGCGCGAGACTGGCGTGCCCGTCTATCAAGCCGATAACCCGCTGATCAATGTGGTTGTGGGTTGCGGCAGAGCTTTGGAAGACCCGGCCATACTGCGCCGGGTGGCGCAGACCAATTATTACTAAAGCTTAAATACAATGACGCCGCTGGCTATGCCTTACAGATAGTAAGTCATATGCTGCAAGTGTGTAACCGGGTCGATATACTGGATCTGAACATTGTCCGGCACATTGATGTTTATTGGTGCGTAATTCAAAATCGCTTGCACGCCGGCTTCTACTAGTTGGTCTGCCACCGTTTGCGCGTGCTCCGCGGGCACCGCCAGCATCGCAATCTTAATGCCGTCTTTGCGGATTGTCTCGCTCATTTTGCTAACGGGCAACACGACAAAGGCTCCAATGCGCAGCCCAACTTTCTCCGGGCTGATGTCGAAGAGATGGGCAATGCGAAATCCACGATCCTGAAAGCCGCGATAATGCGAAATGGCGCTGCCAAGGTTGCCGGCGCCGACTACTGCCACCGTCCATTCTTGATTGACTTGGAGCACATCCTGCAGGCGCTCGATGAGGAACTCAATCTGATAACCTGTTCCCTGCTTGCCAAAACCACCAAAATGCGACAAATCCTTGCGAATCTGGGCCGAACTGATATCCAACCGCCGGCCCAATTCATGCGATGACGTCACCTGCTTGCCTTCTTGTCGCAATCGCCTCAGCGCACGCAAGTAAAGTGGCAGCCGACCAATGACAATATCTGGAATGGCCGACATTGATACACTTGACATCAATATTGATCCGTGAAGAGAAGTTTGTGAAACTTTCTACAAAACATCTTACCATCCTCCATAAATCCACGCCATAGAATTGTTATACGCCTGGACGTTTTCGCGACGGACGCCTGGCGAATCCCCGGAGCATTTCAGCACTTTCTTTTTGCTTGATAGCCGATTGCCGCAATGATACAATGGCGGCGATGCTTATCTATTACGCCTATTCTAGATACACGCGGCTATGAACTCCTCATTCAATCGCGGTGAGATCCCTCGGAACACGACGCTGCAGCATAATGACGACAAGATTGGCAATGATCGATTGCTTACGGGGGATCTGCAAATTGTCCATGACAGCATGTTGGATGGGTTAAGCCAACTCGCCGACTATTTCGGATTCAGCAAGGTCATGGGTCAACTCTACGGCAGCCTGCTGCTCAGCGCCGAGCCGCTATCCCTCGACGATATGATGGCCCGCCTAAGCATCTCAAAGGCTAGCGTGAGTACCAACATCCGCGCCCTGGAACACATGGGCATGGTGCGGCAAGTTTGGGTGCGTGGCGGGAGCGGGCGTCGGAAGTACTACCAGGCGGAAACCGACTTCTGGCAGATCTTCTCCAATTTCCTTAGCGGGCGGGAACTGCGCGATCTGGAACATGCGCTCGCTGTGATGGAAGAAAACCACGGGCGCATCTCCGCCGCGCTTGCGGACCTGCCGCCTGACCAGCAGATTCTTGCGCGCCTATATCTCGATCGCATTGCGCAAATGCAAGCGCTTTTCCGTTTCGCCCAACTGATCATCAACAGCGTACTTAATCAGGTCAGCGGCAGAGATGTCTCCGATGTCTCTAGCGTCGAGCTTCAATAGTATTCGCCCCTTGTAGGCTTTTCGTCAGCTGTCTATAATTTCATCCGGTTCCTTTCTCTGAGGAAGTGGCGGAATTGGCAGACGCGCATGACTTAGGATCATGTCTCTTTGAGGTGAGGGTTCGAGTCCCTCCTTCCTCATCATGACATCTAATTCGGGGCGCAGAACGCGCCTCTCGACTTTCTAATGAAAGTTCTACACAGTGTGCCACTGGCTAGTGCTAGAATCACCACAAAAGAATCGAAGGAAGTATCTTGAAACTGCAAACTGAGCGTATCGACAACCACCGGGCGCAATTCACTATAGAAATTGAAGCGGAGCAGTTGGAAGACGCCAAGCGGAAAGCCGCGCGAAAAATCTCGCGGCAAGTGCGCATCAAGGGCTTTCGCAAAGGCAAGGCACCTTATAGGCTGGTCGCGCAACACGTCGGCGAAGGCGCGATCTTGGAAGAAGCTCTTGAGGATCTCGGCGATATTCTCTACAAGCAGGCATTGGAAGAATCCGAAGTCCTGCCCTACGGACCAGGCGCCTTTGACGATTTCACGTTGGAGCCGGCCCCTACTTTCGTTTTTTCCGTGCCGTTGCAGCCAGAAGTGGATCTCAAGGAGTACCAGAACATTCGCGTCGACTTCGAAGAGCCTGAAGTCACCGCCGACGATATTGAAAAAGCCTTGAAGCAAATGCAATTGCGCGGGATTGAAATACTTGATGACAATGTCGAAGTCGCCGCCGCCGGCAATCGCGTCACCATCGCTGTCGAAAGCGAGTTCGTTGATGGCGAATCTCCCGATGATGCAATTGAAGTAGACCCATCGCCGCAGGACAGGGACCCGCTAACAGACGATGATGACGGCGAAGACGAAGCTGAAGCCAGTTCCGCTCCCTACATCCCTAAAAAAGGCGATACCTTTGTCAATGACGAAAACGCAATCATTATCCTTGACCCGAACGAAGACCCTTTCACCCACGGTTTCGTCGAGCGTCTTATCGGCGTCGAACTAGGTAGCGATGTAGAATTTGAGTTGACGATTCCGGATGATGACGCTGACGAAACGATTATCGGGCGTTGCGTACAATTCCTCGTGACTCTGAAAAACATTGAGGCGATAGCCATCCCTGAGTTGGACGACGATTTCGCCCGGCTTGTATGCCGAAACCGCGGCGATGAAGAGTTAGATCTCCTGGGCTTGCGCGCCGCGACCCAAGAAGAGCTTGAGCGCTCGGCAGAGGCAGAAGCCAAATCCCAATACAGCGGCAAGGTGCTTCAGCAAATCGTCCAAGGCGCAGCCATTGATTATCCGGATATGATGCTCGAAGAGCATATCGACGATATGATTGGCGACTTTGAACGCAACCTTGCCCAACAGCGTATAAAACTCGAAGATTACTATCGGCTGACCAACAGCTCCAAAGACGACTTGCGAGAGCAGCACCGTGACGGGGCAATCCAATCGCTGCGGCAAACGCTCGTCCTGCGGCAAATCGTCCGCGCGCAGGACATAGAGGTGAGTGAAGATGATATAGCGCTGCGGCTCGACGCGGTTATAGCTGGCTACGGATCCAGCCCCGAAATCCGCAAACTCTTCGATACGCCGCAGATGCGCGGCAATATTCGCAACGAGTTAGTGATGAACCACATCAATGAACATCTCGTTGCCATCGGCAGGGGGGACGATCCCGTTGTGGCTATCGAAGCCATGCGCAGCCGAATGAAAGAAGAGGTCCAACGCGCGGAAGCGCGAAGCCAACGACTGCAGCGTTACCAAGCGGAAGATGAAGCCGCTGCCTCACCATCCGATGAGGAGTCGGGTGACTCTGACATCGAAGTTGTTTCGGAAGCGGAAATCCTTCAATCCAGCGGCGATGCGACGAGCGCCTAGAGTTGCGCCTACCGGAAATATCAATCCGCCTAGCCAAGAGAAAGGATTGCAACAACGAATGAACGACTTTCACAATGTGATCCCCATGGTCATCGAGCAGGGCAGCCGCGGCGAACGCGCCTACGACATATATTCTCTGCTCCTTAAAGAACGCATTGTCTTTGTCGGCTCGGGCATCAACGACCAAATCGCTAATCTCATCGTGGCTCAGTTGCTCTTCCTTGAGCGGGAAGGTCCCGACCGTCGAATTCAAATGTACATCAATTCGCCAGGCGGGGCCGTTTATTCCGGCTTGGCCATCTACGACACCATGCAGCAGATCGCGGCGCCGGTCAGCACGGTTGCAGTCGGTATTACCGCCAGTTTCGGGACTGTCCTCTTGACCGCTGGGTCGCCCGATATGCGCCTCGCTCTGCCGAACGCCACCATCCACATGCACCAGCCCTTGGGTGGCGCGCAGGGCCAAGCCTCCGATATCGTCATCCAGGCCGAAGAAATCGTGCGGCTGAAGAAGCGCATCATTGATATATTCGTCCACCACACGGGCAAGACGCCGGAAGAAGTCGAGCGCGTTACTGACCGCGATGTCTATATGACTGCGCAGGAGGCGGTCGACTTCGGCTTGATTGACAACGTGCTCCTCGGTGAAGCGCGCGAACTGGAAGGGGTTTAAGTTGAGCTTCTCCCCTATCAAACATCGCTGCAACTTCTGCGCTCGCACTCACGACGAAGTCGACCGTCTGATCGCCGGTCCGGAGCATATCCATATCTGCAACTTCTGCGTTGAGCTTTGCCACAACCTGCTGCTGAAAGAAGAAGCCAAGGACCTGAGTGCCGAAGGCGATTTTGAATTCGAGTTCTCCTTTTCTCCCCGCCAGATCATGCAGCGGCTGGATGAATATGTCATCGGACAGGCTGATGCGAAACGCGTCCTGAGCGTAGCGGTCTACAATCATTACAAGCGCATTCAAGCGGCCGATGAGCCCCAGGATGTCGAATTGGACAAGAGCAATATCCTGCTCATCGGTCCCACCGGTTGCGGCAAGACTTTGCTCGCCCAGACCCTCGCCCGCATCCTTGATGTTCCCATTTGCATTACCGATGCGACTGCCCTCACCGAAGCCGGCTACGTCGGCGAAGACGTGGAGAATATCCTGTTGCGTCTGATTCAAGCCGCCGAGGGCAATATCGCGCGCGCCGAGCGCGGCATCATTTACATCGACGAGATCGACAAAATCGCGCGCATGTCCAATTCAAATCCTTCGATCACACGCGATGTTTCCGGCGAAGGGGTGCAGCAGGCTCTCCTCAAAATCCTCGAAGGCACGGTGGCAAATGTGCCGCCGCAAGGTGGGCGCAAGCACCCGCACCAAGAGTTCTTGCAGATCGACACCCGCAACATCCTCTTCATCGTCGGCGGAACATTCTCCGGCCTCGATGAGGTAATCCGCCGCCGCGTCGGCATGAAAAGCAAGATAGGCTTTGGCGCCCAGCAGGACGCTGGCGAGCAAGAAACCACCGACCTGCTGAGCCTCACCTCGCCAGAGGACTTGGTCCAGCATGGCATGATACCGGAGATGGTGGGACGCCTTCCCGTGATTGTCGCGCTCCAGCCTCTAGAGTTGGAGGACTTGGTGCGCATAATGATCGAGCCAAAGAATGCGCTCGTCAGGCAGTACGAACATCTGCTGTCGCTGGACAACGTCGAGCTGGTCTTTGACGAGGCGGCGCTTCATGCGGCAGCTGAACTCGCGATTGAACGCGACACCGGAGCGCGCGGTCTACGCTCGATCATTGAGTCCTGCTTGCTTGAAGTTATGTTTGAAGTGCCCAGCCGCGACGATATCACCCGCGTACTGATTGGCGATGCCGCCATCCGCGGCGAAGAGACCCCGCGTATCTTCACCCGCGATGGCAGCGTCATCAATCTGTCAAGCAAGATTCATCCAGCCGCCTGACGCTGCTGTTTTCCTATTTTGTCAAATCGCTGATTGCGGTAGTCGAGCGAGTGCGGCAGCCTTTATCGCCGGTTGCGTGCCAGGCGACTATGGGTTAACAGGCAGCAGTATGACTTCGGTCCTACTAGTGACGCGGCTCTTGAAACTCTGCGCGTCCAACTGCGTCGCTTCTTCCCCGGCCCCGCCCCAATTGTAAGGAATCGCCCAGGCTGGTTTCATCAAGTCCACCAACTCCAGCCCCGTCTCCACCGACAGCCGACCATAGCCATCAATCGGCAACAGAACGATGTCCGGCTTGAAATGCTTTACGTCCGGGATGATTTCCGATTCGCCCACATAGTAGATATCGTATAGATCCAGCGATATCAGAAAACCCAATCTACCGCTTGCTTTGCCTTCTCGCGCTGACCGCCTTGTTGCGGCTGGAATCGCGGTGATGCTAGTTCGCTCGACGCTGATGCTCTGCCACTCCCGCAGCACTTTCGTGCCCGGGATGATGTCTGCGACGCTTTGGCTGCCGATTACAAGTGTGTTTTCCCCGCGGATCTTCTCTACATCCGCCGGCGAACAATGATCGAATTGATCGTGCCCTATCAGAATGATGTCGGGCGGGCTCTCCCGCTTTACGATTCGCCAGGGCGCGATCTGAATTACGGGGTCCCCCTCAATGATGAAGCTGCCATGTCCCTGCCAGCGGATTCGAGCGATCAATCTATTGCCCTTCCATTCCTACCATCACTTACTGTCCTACATCTCCCTCGGAGATGCGTCGCGATTATAGTTGTCGCTTGTCTCGCCTGCCAGAACAGACCGAGACCTAGACGGTCTCCTCAGCAGCCATTCCATCTACACGCCTATCATAATCTGCGGTATGCTCATCCCGCACGGAGGCTGCCACAAATCGATGGTCATGCGGCGATGCTGGTTGATGAAGCCAAGATATTTGTAGCGAGCGGCAAAGGCGGCGATGGGATGGTATCCTTCCGCCGCGAAAAATTTGTACCGCGTGGCGGACCCTCAGGCGGTGATGGCGGGCGCGGCGGCGATGTCCTGCTCAAAACCGACGCCAATCTGAATACCCTCTATTTCTTCCGCAAACGCGTGCATTTCAAAGCCAAGCCTGGCGGCAAGGGTGGCTCAAGCAATCGGACCGGCGCCGATGCCGACAGGCTCATCGTGCGCGTACCCATGGGCACAGTCGTGCGCGATGCGAAAACCGGCGGCTTGATCGCGGATCTCGTCGGGCAAGATGCCGAAGTAGTGGTGGCCCCGGGCGGACGCGGCGGCCGGGGCAATGCGCGCTTCAAAACCTCCGCTATCCAGGCGCCCCGCCTGGCGGAGAAAGGCGAACCGGGCGTCGAACGCTGGATCACTTTGGAACTCAAGTTGATCGCCGATGTCGCCCTGGTCGGCTTGCCAAACGCCGGCAAATCCACGCTGCTCTCGGTCGTCAGCAATGCCAAGCCGAAAATCGCCGACTATCCTTTCACCACCCTTGAACCTAATCTCGGCACGGTTGTGTACGACAACAAAGACCTGGTATTCGCCGATGTTCCCGGTCTCATCGAAGGCGCGCATCTCGGCATCGGCCTCGGACATTCATTCCTCCGTCATGTGCAGCGGACCTCACTGATTGTACATCTGTTGGACGGCGCTGCTGCCGACCCTTTGGCCGACTACAATCAAATCCGGGCGGAATTGGCGCTCTTCGACCCGCATTTGGCGGAGAAACCCGAAATCGTCGTTGTGAACAAGATGGATCTGCCCGAGGCTCGCGAATATCTCGCCTTGCTTGAAGATAGCCTCTTGGAGCGGGGCGTCGAAAACCCTCTGGCGCTCTCCGCCTTGACGCGCGAAAATGTCGACCGCTTGATACAACGTGTGTTTGGGCTTGCCTCGACCTTGCCAAAACAGCGCGAACAGTTATTGGAAGAGACGCCGATCTATGAACTGGACGAAGACGACGACCCGCCATTTGAGCTTGTGGCGGACGACGGCGTATATTATGTCAGCGGCGACCGAATCGAGCGTGCCGCGGCCATGACTTATTGGGACTACGAGGAAGCGGTTCTGCGCTTTCACAAGACGCTCGAAGCCATGGGCATTGCGGCCGCCCTGCAGCAAGCCGGCGTGACGAACGGCGATACCGTCTTCATCGGCGACTTTGAACTGGAGTGGTCGGAGTGAAACGCGAACGCATTGGCATTCTGGGCGGTTCCTTTGATCCGCCGCAGATCGGCCACCTCATCTTGGCGGAATATACTTGCGAAGCGCTGGATATCGATCATATTCTCTTTGTACCGGTCGCCGACCACCCGGTCAAGCGTGATGAACTTCGTCTTCCCATTGCGCATCGGCTCGCCATGCTGCAACTGGCCATCTGCGACAATCCCAAGTTCAGCGTCTCTCGCGTCGACATTGATCGCGCGGGACCACACTATTCGGCTGACACGGTCAAACTGCTTCGCGCTCAATATCCGGATGCCGAATTGTATTTTGTAATGGGCGGCGACAATCTCCGCGATTTGCCGACCTGGGAGCGCCCGCCCGAGCTATACTGCTGCTGCCGGCTCGCCGTGATGAAACGAGCTGACGAAGATATCAGGACCGATATGCACGACGATATTTTGCCAGGCTTGTCAAGCCAGGTCGATATCGTCGACGTGCCTATGCTCAGCGTCTGGCTCTCTTCTACCTACGTAGTCAGCCGGTTGCGCGCCGACCGCAGCATACGTTATCTCGTGCCGGATAACGTCCTGGGCTACATCCAGGACAACAACCTGTATCGCTGATTGCTCATGTCTCGCTATCTCATTCTCTTCTTTATATGCCTGCTAGTTCTATCTCGCGCGCCATTACTCAACGCGCAAGACGGTCCCCCAGCGCCAACCTTAACTGTCCCGACACTGGTTCCCATGCTAGAAACCGCCGCGCCGGTGGAGGTTTTGTTTGCTGTCTCCGCGGTCGCAGATATCATCGCCTCGGGCCTCTTTCGCGTCGGTGTCCTCTATAACGATCCGCCGTATAGCGAACTGACGCTGCGCGGCGAATTGAGCGGTTTCGATGCGGACCTGCTGCGCAAGATCGCGACTGTCTGGGATAGCGAAATCGAGTTTGTCCAAGTAACCCGACTGAACGCGCTCGACAAACTCAACAGCGGCGAAGTTCATGCGGTTGCATCGGCCTTCGTGCGCTATCGTGACCTGGATGCCTTAGTGGATTTCAGCCAAACCTACCTCCGCGGCAAGCAAGCGCTTATGGTGACCGCAAACAGCCCCTACACAATCCCGGCTGAACTCAGCGATCAAAGCATCGGATACGTCCTTGGCACGCGGACTGAAAAAGCGCTCGATATCTGGCGTGACCGACTCGGCAGAGAATTGAATTTGCGTTCCTTCCTCACTTTGGACCGGGCGGTCGCCGCCTTGACCCGCGCTGATATCGCGGGAATTGTCGCCGAGGAACAAGCGCTGCTGCGGGTCTCTGCGGACGCTGCCGATAGCGTGAAGATGCTCGAAGAACCTGTCGTCAGCGAATCACACGCCTTTGCCGTCCGGCGTCAGGACGCGCCCATGCGTCACCTGCTCAACCGGACGCTGCAATTCCTGAGCCGTGAAGGCGACCTCGATGTGCTCTTCCGGGAGTATTTCCCTGGCGCAACCTACAATGGCGATGTTCTAACGCTATGGACCGGCATCGGCGACGGCGTCGCCCCGGATGAATTCGCCAGAGAGATCCCTTATCCGTCGTCTCCCGCGCTGCCACGTATAAGGTCTGCTGGAGTATTGCGCGTCGGCGGCTTGATTGATGCCGCTCTGGCTACTACTGCCGGGCAGGCTCGCCTCGCTGACTTGAACCGGGCTCTGATCACTGAGATTGCCGCTCGTTGGGACCTGAGTCTGGAACTCATCCCGAGCAATCCGGATTCTGCCGCCGAGCTTGTGAATAGTGGCGCGGTCGATCTTGTTCTTGGTGTGAAGCCTGATTGGAGCGAAGTCACTGCCTTGGACTTCTCCGCGCCCTACCTGTTGCACGGGGACCGGCTGATGGTGCGGACAAATTCCGGCATTGCCGGCTTCAACAATCTGCGCGGACGCTTCGTCGGCATACTCATAGGCGATGCCACCGCCAGAGAGCGGGCTGAAGCCTGGGCTGACAGTATCAACACTACTGTGCGCTTCATTCGGACGACAGAAAGCGGCGCGGCGTTGACGCTCTTGGACCACAACAACGCAAACGCCATCTATGCCGACAGCCTCGCCCTGCTTGCCCACCTGGAGGCCAACCCCAATGCACTGCGCTTGACAGACCGCTGGTATAGCCGCTCCTTCTACACTTTCGCTTTGCCCTACAACGACCCGGATTTCCGCCTGCTGCTGGATTACACCCTTCAAGAGTTGATCGTCGATGGCACCTTGTATCGCTTGACTGCTCCTCTAATCGTTTCTGACGAGTTGCCCGCTTTCGATATCATTCCAGGCGCGAGCCAGTTCGCCAGCATTGAACTTTCTAGCGACTCGACCGATGCTGCCCCCTGAGTACAATCATCACGCCCAGTAGCAGGATCACAGCGCCGGCCGCCTGCCAACCAGTTGGTATCTCGTTGAAGATAAAGTATGCCCAAACGGCGCTCAAGACAGGCACCGTTTGAACAGACATCGTCAAGGTTGTTGGCGACATGAACTTAACCACGTAATTGAGCGCGCCGTGACCAATGATCTGAGCCAGAATTGCCAACAGCAGCACCCAGAGATATCCCCGCAGGTCGTAGCCGACGAGCGATACGCCGCTGATTGCAATGATGAGCAGTGTGACAAGCGCGCCGCCAGAATATACCAGCCAGATATACGGAACGAAGGAAACGCTGCCTCGCAATCTTCGACCGACAATAATATATAGGGAAGCCGAGCACGCGCTGGTTACCGCTAGCAGCACGCCAAGTGTTGGGGTGCCGCCTTCCGTAATGGCAGGCTCCCCCGAAGTGGCGAAGGCGATCATGAACCCGCCGACAAATGCGGCCAGAATGCCGACCCAAACTGCCTTGCCGAGATTCTGTTTGAGCAGAGTCACCTCAAGAAAGGCAACCCAAATCGGGATCGTCGCGATAAATGCTTGGTTGACCATTACACTGATATGCTCGAGGGAGGCAATCATTAGCAAGATATTGGTACCGGATAAGGTGCCTGCGCCTATCGCCAGCCACAGCGTTCTACGGGGCATCCTACGAATCTCTTGCTCGCCTTTGTATAGAATGTAAGGCGCAAACATGACCACCCCCGTAATCATCCGGCCAAAAGAAACCAGAGCCGGCGGGATATCATATTGAAAGGCGTAACGCACGCAGATGGGACCGAATGACCAGGCCAGGGCGGAAAACGCCACCAGGACCCACAACTGCGCGATGGACGGCGCCGCCAGCTTAAGTCGCATTCTGTTTTCCAGGCTCCGACTGACGTATCTCGCCTCGGCTCGCCAATATCACGCCGATTACGATGATAAGGCTCCCGACGATCTGCTGATCCGGCGGCAACTCGCGGAATAGCACCAGCGCCAGAATCGCGCTGCCGATGGGCTCCAGCTGTGAGAACATGCTGACGATGGCCGCGGGGAAGTACTCCAGTAAGTAATTCAATGAAGAATGTCCGACTAGCTGGGGCACTAATCCCATCGCCAGCAGTATCAAATAACCTTGGGCGCGAAAGCCGGTCACCGGCGTTGCTGTGGCGATCATGATCGCCAGGGCACAGATTGACGCCGCGCCATATACCAACCAGACATAGGGAATCACTGGCAGGGTCGCGCGCAGTTTGCGCCCGATTAGCATATAGACCGAAACAGAAAGCGCGCCTATCCATGCTAGGATTCCGCCGGTGACGGTTGCGCTGAGATCTTCAGCACCTTGGGCAACTTGTAGCGCATCTCCGCCGAGCGGTATGCCGATCAGCGCGCCGCCAGCCAACGCCGTCAGCAGACCGGCAACGACTAACCGCGATAGCCGAATCTTGAGAAAAAGGACTTCAAGAATCGCTACCCAGATCGGACCAGTCGAGACGATGACCACGCTCACCAGGACAGTTGTGTATTGTAAGGACGATACCCAGGCGGTGAAATGAAGCGCGAGGCAAATCCCCGACATTAGAATAAGCAGCCATTCTGTTTTCGACAGCCGCGCCATTTGATCTCGGTAGCCCCGGATTGCCAGCGGCGTCAGTGCGACGGTCGCCACAGCCAGGCGGGCAGCCGCAATCAGCAGTGGCGGCATCGTCTCGTCCAAGGCGTACCGGATAAGAATTGCTGCGGACGATGTCGCCACAATGGCGACCAAGATAACGAGGTAGGCTTTGAGGGGAGTTGTACGAGTGGCGGATTCTTGCTGCGGTTTCAATATCAACTCTCCCAGAGCGAGGCGAGCTAATCATCATCCGATTCCTCTAAAATGCAAGTCGCAATCGTCAACGCACGCGAAGGCTAGGGCAGATTCGCCCGCCCAAACGACCTATGAAGATCGCCTGACAGTTTGTACAATCATCCATGAGCAACGCTGACATTTGCCGCTTGTAATGGTCACTTCTTCGATGCGCGTGTTAAAATGTCAGCGGACACCGTACGTATCTCTAAGTTTCTAAGGAGCAAGTTGAATCATGGCTTTTGAACTTCCTTCTCTCCCCTATGCGGAAGACGCGCTGGAACCGCATATCGATGCCCGCACGATGGGCATTCATCACGGCAAGCACCATGCCAGCTATACGAGCAATCTGAACGCGGCGATCGCTGGCACCGAACTCGAGGGCAAGTCCATTGAAGAGATCCTCGGCGACCTGTCCGCTGTGCCGGAGAATATCCGCACGGCGGTACGCAACAACGGCGGCGGCTACGCCAATCACAATCTGTTCTGGCAGATCATGGGTCCTGACGGCGGCGGCGAGCCTAGCGGCGCGCTGGCTGATGCGATCAACAGCGCCTTTGGCAGCTTCGCCGATTTTCAGGCGGCTTTCTCGGGGGCGGCCGCCACGCGCTTCGGCTCCGGCTGGGCTTGGCTGGTGGCTGATGGGGGCGCCGTCAGCGTCACCTCGACGCCCAACCAGGATACTCCGCTGATGGACGGGGCGACGCCTATCCTCGGCATTGATGTCTGGGAACACGCCTACTACCTGAACTACCAGAATCGCCGGCCCGATTACATCGCCGCTTTCTTCAACGTCATCAACTGGGGCAAGGTGGCGGAGCTTTTCGCCGCTGCTGGCTAGATCGCTTGAGAAAGATGAACACAGCGCGCCATCTGGTTCGCTGTGTTTTCTTCTGAGGGTCGTGTTATTTGAGGAGATGCTGTGATGACAGTAGAAAATGACAGTTTGAGTCGCCGTGACATCTTGAAAATGGCTGCGGCCGGCGGCATGAGCGCTGCGCTGGCTGGCGCTCCCTTCGTTGCCGCAGCGCAAGAACAGAAGGCCGCCGAGACCGACAACGACGACTGGCGCTTCCTGTTGCCGCCGCTGCCCTATGCCGAAGACGCGCTGGAGCCCTATATTGACGCGCGCACCATGGGCATCCACCATGGCAAGCATCACGCGGGGTATACCAACAAGTTGAACGCGGCGATCGAGGGAAGCGATCTGGTCGGGAGGTCCATCGAAAACATCCTCGGGGATCTGGATTCCACGCCGGCCGACATTCGCACTGCCCTGCGCAATAACGGCGGGGGCTATGCCAATCACAGCTTGTTCTGGCAGATCATGGGTCCCAATGGCGGCGGCGAGCCGAGCGGCGCGCTGGCTGGTGCAATCAACAGCGCTTTCGGCAATTTCGCTGATTTCAAAGGCGCGTTCTCCGCTGCTGCGGGGGGCGTCTTCGGCTCGGGTTGGGCTTGGCTCGTCGTTGACGGCGGCGCGCTCAGCATCAGTACGACAGCGAATCAGGATACGCCCTTGATGCGGGGCAAGACGCCTATTCTCGGCATCGATGTCTGGGAGCATGCTTACTACCTCCACTATCAGAATCGGCGGGCGGATTACATCGCCGCCTTCTTCAATGTCATCAACTGGGACAAGGTGGCTGAGCTTTACGCCGCGAGCGCGTAAACCGGCTTATCGTTCTCAAGGATTTCAAAGGGCGCTACAATGACAGCGCCCTTTTTGTTTGCGCATTGGCTGACGGGAGACTTCCGATGACAGAGTATCGTATTGAGGCGGATTCGCTGGGTGAAGTGCGGGTGCCGAAGGAGGCGCTCTACGCGGCGCAGACGCAGCGCGCGCTGGAGAACTTTCCCATCACGGGCATGAAACCTTTGCCCGCCTTCATTTGGAGCATCACGCTGGTCAAGCGGGCGGCCGCCGAGGTCAACATGGAGTTGGGCTTGCTGGACGAGAAGCTGGCGCGGGCGATCATCCAGGCGGGCGATGAGATCCTGGCCGGGCAGCATCACGAGCATTTCGTGGTCGATCCTTTCCAGGCCGGCGCGGGCACCAGCCATAACATGAACGCCAACGAGGTGATGGCGAATCGGGCGAATCAGATCCTCGGTTATGCCGTTGACGCGAGCGACAAGCCGGTCCATCCCAACGATCACGTCAACATGGCGCAATCGACCAATGACACGATCCCGACGGCGATACGGCTGGGCGTCCTCTGGCGTTTGGACGAGTTGCTGGCGGCGCTTGGGCGCTTCGTCGAAGTTACGCGGGAAAAAGCGGCGGAGTGGGACGATGTGGTCAAGACCGGGCGCACGCATCTACAAGACGCGGTGCCGATTCGGCTGGGGCAGGAAGTGGGCGCCTGGGCGACTGCGATCGAGCGGGGCAGCGACAAGGTCAAGCTGGCGGCTGAGGGACTGCGGCGGCTGGGCATAGGCGGGACGGCGGCCGGCACCGGCTTGAACGCGCATCCGGAGTATCACGGGCGGATGGTGGCCAAGCTATCGGCGCTGACCGGCATGGCGCTCTATGAAAGCGATGACCTGTTCGAGTCCATGCAATCGATGGGGGACGCGGTCTTCTTCTCGGCGGCGCTGCGCAACCTGGCGATGGATTTCACGCGCATCGCGAATGATGTGCGTTTGCTCAGCGCGGGACCGACCACCGGCATCGCCGAGTTGACTTGCCCGACGGTGCAGCCGGGTTCGTCGATCATGCCGGGCAAGGTGAATCCGGTGTTGGCGGAGATGCTGAACCAGGCGATGTACCACATCATGGGCAATGATACGACGGTGAACCTCTGCGGGGCGGCCGGGCAATTCGAGCTGAACGTCATGATGCCAGTTATCGCGCATAACCTGAACGAGATGATGGGGGTGATGATCGGGGCGGTCGGCGCGTTCACGGACAAGCTGATGAGGGACCTGGCGGTCAATCGAGAGCGGACGGAGAGCTGGCTGGCACGCAATCCGATTTTGGTGACGGCGCTGAATCCGATCATCGGTTACAACAGCGGGGCGCAGGTAGCGAAGAAGGCGCTGGCGGAGGGCAAGAGCGTGCGTGAGGTCGTGCTGGAGCTGGGCTTGATGGAGGCGGATGAGCTGGATCGGGCGCTGGATGCTTACGCGATGACGGAGGGCGGGATCGCGGAGTAGGGGTCAACCCCTCACCCCCGGACCCCTCATTTCTCGCCATCTCTAGCGCGCGTAGGTCGCGTAGACACTGACCGCCGACACTGCGCTACTGGCGGGCATCACAAGGGGAGAGAGGTGACTCGTCGTTGGAGTACGCGGCGAGATGTGGCAGATGGCCGCGGAGAAAAATGTTTTTTTGGCAATCTGGCAATCTGGCGGCTTGTTGAGACGGTCGCTTCATCCGTTATTGGAAGATTCCAATTGGAGACGGAATTATTTTTTGTCCAATAAAGCCGGGATTCTCCAATAAAGGTCGATTGGCGTATTGGGCTGGTAAGGCGCACATGAGATCAGGGTAACATGGATTGAGGCGGAGCGCAAGAACAAATGTTCTCGAATTTGAAATTTCCACCACAGCCGCTCGGCGGCAGCGAAAAGAATCAACCGCGCTCACACAAAATGACCAGCCCTCTCCTTGCACGAGCAAGGGGGTTTGTCAAAAAAGGGGCACAGAGGAAGCATTCAGTTTTGCAGGAATGAAAAAGGGGCCGCAAGCGAAGGATGGGACAGGAATGAAAGTAGGCAGCATCGGAGTCGATATACCGGATACCTATGTCGATGGCAGCCGCCAGCGGCTTGTGGAGTCGCTGAGGCGCGCGCAGGACCTCGGCTTTCAGTTGGCGGAATTGTCGATTCCCAGTTTGAATGTCATCTTCAATGGCGAACTCATCGCGCGACGCGTCGACGATATACGGCAGACCATCGCGCCATTTGACCTGCGGTATTCGGTTCATGCACCGGGGCGCACAAATCTGGCGTTTGGTAGCGATCGTGACATCGAATACCAGGTATTGGAGTCATGCGTACGCTTTACGAGCGCTATTGGCGGGCGGGTATTGGTCTATCACAGCGGATTGCAGGCGCTGGATGCCGCGCGAACCGGTGCGGGATCCTTGCCGAGCGAAGATGAACTGGCGCGCGGGGCTGAGCGGGAAGCGGCCGCGCTGAAGAAACTGGCAAAGGTCGCGGCCGATCTGAATGTGATTATCGGCATGGAAAACGGCGACCCGCATCTATGGGAATACACGGTGCTGAAGCGGGAAGGGCTGGGCGCCGATGCGCTTGTGAAGTTCCACGCGCGCATGCGGACAGCGGCCCTCGTCGCGCAGGTTGAGGCGGTCGACCACCCGAATGTCGCCATCACGCTGGACTTGGCGCATTTGCATCTGGCGACCCACGCTCTGGGCGAGGATTATCTGGAGGCGATCTCGCTGGCGGCGCCCTGGGTGCGGCATGTGCATATCAACGACAATTTCGGCAAGCTGGATGCCGGCGTCGATTACGAGGGCTATCGTCTGCCTTATGGCGAGGCGGATCTGCACCTGCCGGTGGGCTGGGGCGCGCTACCGTTTGCGGAGGCTTTTGGGCGCTTGGGGGATTATGAGGGGGATGTGGTGCTGGAGATCAAGGAGCGGTATCGGGATCATCTGGGCGAGGCGCTGGAGAATGCGCGCGGGATTTTGGGTGGGGGTGGGCGCGCGTGAGGTCAGGGTTGCGTGGGTTGGGGTGGTATTGGACTATATGGTCGCGTATAGATAGCGTGTCAGATAGTGGTGGTCTATCTAAAGCAGATTTCCGTGTCATATTTCGGTATATGGATTTGCGATCCTAATCAAGTATGTGTTTATGGAATGTGGTTTGTTTCTCGCTCACTTTCATACTGTCTCAAATTCGCCATCCGCAACTGAACTCGCTATACTCTCGCCAATCATCAGCGCGGCACTCTCGTTACCGCCACATCACATCCGCTCAGCCTAGGGAGGTGACTATTGCCATTCAGCTAGCAGGGCATTTCAACTGGTTTCGTTCAAAACTATCACTATGCGAGGGAAGAAAATGAAGAAAGTAATGCTGTTCCTGTTCATCATGTCGCTGCTGCCGCTGGGCAGCGCGCTGGCGCAAGACATGCCCCATGCCGGCGCCGAGATTGTGGCGACCTACATGCAGTCGGGCACTTACGATGTGGGCGCGGAGAATATCGAAGCGGCTTTCGAAGAAGCGACCGGCATCGAGTTGGAGTTGGTGGCGTCGCCCTGGGCGGTGCTGAATCAGAACCACATCACGGATTTGACCACGGGCACGGGCGAGTTTGATGTGATGTCGGGCGAATTCTGGATCGCCAGCGTCTATGACAAGATGCTGCCGCTGGATGATCTTGTCGAGCGCGACAGCTTCGGCGGCGATTACATCCCGACGATTTGGCAGCCTGGACCTTCCGGCTATTTTGATGGCAAGCGGATCGGCATCCCCTACAGCGCCGATGCTTATGGCATTGTCTATCGCACCGATATATTCGAGGAAGCGGGCCTCTCGGCTGATTGGGAGACTTGGGACGATTACATCGCGACGCTGGACGCGCTGGCGATGCACCTGGAAGGGAGCGATATCGCGCCGAGCGTCTTCTCTTGGGGCGCGTCCGAGCAGACGCCGGCCATTTTCCTGGGCATGTACGATGGCTATTTGGTCGATGCCGATGGCAATTATGCGCTGGATGAGGCGAGCGCGCTTGCGGCGCTGAACCAGATGGCGAGCCTGCTGGCTTACAATCCGGAGGGCGCGGCCGGCTTGAGCATCGACGAATCCAACGCGGTCTTCTTGACGGGCAACGCGGCGACGATGATCTGCTGGGTCAGTTTCATGCGCGCCTCGGCGCAAAATCCCGATGCGTCGCTGGTGGTGGACAACTGGGCGGTTGCGCCCTTCCCGGGTCCCGGCTTCCCCTTCTTGTCAGCCTGGAATCTGTTCATCTCGGAATACAGCGAGAATCCCGAAGCGGCTTGGGAGTGGGTCAAATACTACATCAATCCGGAGCAGTCGACGCAGCGCTTCGTCGAGCTGGGTGTGGGCTCGCCCTATCTCAGCACCTACGAAGATCCGGAGTTGATGGAAGCGTACAGCCATGACTTCCCGGGCATGGTCGCTAATTTGAGTCGGGCGCAGTCGGTTCCTTGGGTATTCGAAGCTTTCGAGATCTTCTTCCGGAATACCAGCGAGTTGGTCATCGGTTCGATCAGCGCGGAAGAGGCGTTGGCGAATACGCTGGCGGGCTGGTCTGAAGTGACGGTGCCGCCGGCGCTGGTGCAATCGGCCGCCGCCCAGGGGCAGCAGCAGGATATGTAAGCGGCTCAATGTCATGCGCTCGGAGCGGTCGACGAACGCTACTGCCTCAGTGCTGATACTAATGCCACAACTAGCAACGAAGTCCCTCCCTCTTCATGGGGGAGGGAGCGTAGGGTGGGGGTAACCTCGTCATGACCTGGCACCGCAGGCACGATGTGCCCTGGCTGATAGCCTTTGTGTTGCCGGCTTTTTTCATCGTCGTGGCAGTGCAGTTTTACCCTTTGGCGTATTCGGCCGTCCTCTCGGTACAGGAATGGTCGCTGACAAAGTCGCAGCAGCCTGAAGGCTTTGTCGGCTTGGCCAATTTCGTTGAGGAATTGGAGGACGAGACTTTTAGGCGTTCTGTTCGCAACAGTGTATTGATCACGGGCGGGGCAGTCATCCTCGAAATGCTTTTGGGGGTCTGCCTCGCGTATTTGACGATGGGTTCAAGCTGGCGGATGCGCGCCGTTCGCACCTTGCTCATCTTGCCGATGGTGATTGCGCCGGTCGCGGCTGGCACCTTATGGCGCATCCTGCTGAATTATCGCGCCGGATTGGTTAATCATCTGCTCAGTCTGATCGGACTTCAGGGACCGCAGTGGCTGGCGTCGCCTGATTGGGCGATCGTGTCGGTAATCCTTCTCGATACCTGGCAGTGGACGCCTTTCGTGTTATTGGTTGCGGGCGCGGCGATCGCCAGCATTCCCGGCGATCTGCTGGAGGTGGCGGCGATAGATGGCGCCTCGCGCTGGAAGACTTTCTTGTATATTGAATTGCCGCTATTGACGCCGCTGCTGCTGTTGACGCTGGTCTTCCGCATGCTGGAATCGCTCTTGTCGCTGGATTCGATCTATTCCTTGACATTTGGCGGTCCCGGGTTCAGCACTTATACGATGACCTTTTACATTTACACGCAGGGACTGCGGAATTTCAATTTTGGCGCGGCGGCCGCTTCGTCATGGATCTTCATGGCTTTCGCCAGCATATCGATCGCGCTGGTTTTCTGGTTCCAGCGGAAGGACTGGTAGCGTGGCTGGAGTCTTCACGGGAAGCTCGATATGAGAAGACGCAAGCCCTTCAGACAGCGGCTGTATTCTGTCATACATGGTATTGTGCTAGCAGTTGCCTGCCTGGTGGTGATTGTGCCGCTGGGTTATCTGATCATCAACAGCATCAAGTTGCCGCGGGAATTTCTGACCATTCCGCCGACGATTCTGCCAACGGAAGTGACTTTTGAGCATTATCAGGATCTCATTGACGACAAAAAAACGGTACGCTATTTCCAGAATAGTTTGACCGTCGCGGTTTGGACGACCGGCGTCACCATATTTACGGGCACCCTGGCCGCCTACGGACTGGCGCGCATGCGGCTCTCAGTTAAGATATTGGCGCTGGTTACATTCATCTTTCTCTTCATCCGCTTTTATCCGCGCGTGACCACGGTGATACCGTTTTTCCTGGTGATGCGGCAGTTCGATTTGCTGGATACGGTATGGGCGATAGTCATCGGGCAGCTAGGCATCACTATCCCGTTTGTGACTTGGCTGATGCTGGTCGTTTTTCAGGATTTGCCGAGCGAGATTGAAGAAGCGGCTGTAGTGGATGGCGCGAGTGTGTGGCAGCGGTTCTCGCGCGTGGTCTTGCCGATTGTTATGCCGAGCGTCTCGGCGGCGGCAATCTTGACCGCCTTTCTATCCTGGAACGAATTTCTGATTGCTTCGAGCGTCGCCCGGCGCAAGGCGAGTGTATTATCGATCGCCGTAGCGAGTTTCGTCAGCGACAAGGGCATACAGTGGGGACCGATGGCAGCCATGAGTGTGGTCATGATCGTGCCGATGATCGTCTTCGCCTTGTTCGCGCAAAAGTATCTGATCCGCGGGATCACGTTTGGTGCAGTAAAGGGCTAGTTGCGCGCTGCAATTACGGCAGATTTCCCATTTTCAATTTCTCAACGCACCGGATAAAGCAATCTGATTCTCATTTTTGCGAATTCAGCATTGCAAAGCGGCGGACATTGAGAAAACTAGAGCGCATAGCGAATTTTCTGCCATGGAGGGGAGAGACTTTGGATAGAGAAACAGCCTACGACATCGTCTGCGAATTTGTGCAATCCGACTCGCTGCGCAAGCACATGCTCGCTGTCGAATTTGCTATGCGCGCCTACGCCGAGCACTACGGCGGAGATCCCGACGCCTGGGGCTTGGTTGGTTTGCTGCACGACTTTGACTGGGAGGTCCACCCCTCGCTAGAGCAGCACCCGATGGACGGGGCGCCGATTCTGCGGGAACGGGGCTTGGGTGAAGAGGACATCCGCACGATTCTGAGTCACGGTCCGCTGGCGGCGCATGATCGTGTTACCCTGCGCGACAAGGCGCTCTATGCCGTCGATGAACTGACGGGCTTGATCACGGCGGTGGCGCTGGTCAGACCCAGCAAGGACATCCGCGATGTCAAGGTGCGCAGCATCCGCAAGAAGTGGAAAGATAAAGCTTTCGCGGCCGGCGTAAATCGGCAGGATGTCATTGATGGCTGTGAAGTGCTGGGCGTGGATGTCTGGGAGTTTCACATCCCGCTGGTGCTGAAGGCGATGCAGGATCACGCCGCCGAGTTGGGGCTCGACGGCGCGAAGTCTTAGCGCGTTAGTAGCGGACATGCACGGGCGTGCCGACAGGCGCGAAGTCATAGAACCACTTGGCATCGGGCGTTGTCATATTGACGCAGCCGTGGCTCATGGGCCTGCCGAAGTTGTTGTGCCAATAGGTGCCATGGATGGCGTAGCCAGCGAAGAAGTAACTGACCCAAGGCACGTTGGGCAAATCATAGCCTGGACCGACCATGTGTCGTGACGGCAGCTTGCGCGTGATTTTGAAGTTGCCCTGGATGGTCGGTGTGGCGGGCAAGCCGCTTGAGATAATTGCGCTGCGCTGCAAGACGCCGTTTTCATAGGCGTAGGCTCGTTGTGTGCTGAGGACGATGACGATTTCGCGTCCGATGCCGATATGCGCGCCGGGATCCAGGTGTACGGGGATTACCGGACCGTAGCGAGCGGCCTCTTCTGCTGTGGGAATCTGCAGCACAGCACCGGCATAAACCGAGTCAGGATTCGTGATGCCGTTGATCTCGGCGAGTGCCAGCCAACTCATGCCCAGTTTGTTGCCGATAGTCGAAAGGAACTCACCTGGCAGCACGGTGTACTGTTCGCGATTCACGTTGGGCGAAGCGCTGAGGCCGGCCGATTGCGGCGGGGGCGCCGCTTCCAGATTGCTGATGCGCAGGACCAGCCCGGAGTGGATTCGGCGTGGATCGCCGATGCCATTGGCTTGCATCAGCAGGTCGACCGGCACGTCGTATCGTTGCGCGATGCTGAACAAGGTTTCGCCACGCTGGACGATGTGAGTGTCCGGCTTTATCGCGGGCGCCGCCTCGACTGTCGCCGGCGGCTGATCGACTGGCTCGTTCACGGGGGCTTCAGCCGGTGGTCTGCCGCCAGCCGGGATAGCCAACTCCTGACCTGGATAGATCAGATAAGTCCAGATGCCGTTGAGCTTCTGCAAGTCGTAGAGGCTGACGCCGTAGCTGGTCGCGATCGTGCCCAGCGTCTCGCCGCCCCGGACCGTGTGAGTATATTCACTGCTGAGGTCCGCGAGCGGTGCTGTCTCCGGCGGTTCGGCGCTGACTGTTGCAACGGTTTCCGCTTCGCGCCCTTCAACGGGAAGCGCCAATTCATCGCCGGGATAAATAAGCCACGACCAGGCTCCGTTCAGCGCTTGCAGTTCGAGCAAGTCGATGCCATAAGATTTGGCGATGCTGTCCAGGGTTTCGCCGCGCCGCACGATATGGATGCCGACGGCTTCCACCACCGGGACGGTCCCCGCCGCCTCAGATGGAATTGTCAGTTGCTGCCAGGAGTAGACAACGTGGGCGTTGCTGATGCCGTTTAGCGCAGCGAGCTTGTAAAGGTTGACGCCATAGCGCTGGGCGATGAGACCCAGCGTCTCGCCTGGCAAGACGACATGGGTCACTTCCGCGATCGGCTGCGCGCGGACCGGCAGCAGCGAAAACAAAAATACAGTTAGGAAAAGCGCGGAAATTTTTCTCATGATGGTCCTGCCTATGTTCCCGTCCATTTGCCTAGACACATTAGCGATCATCTTACAGGTAGCGAAACGCCCTATTGCTAATTGAAGCTGGCTGGTTTTGACTGTAGAATCATCGCATTGCCCTCGTGAAAGCGCCGGAAACCCAGAAATCGCGGTTGATTGCGAGGGCGGGCTTTAGAGCTCAGGTCGCAATATCATCGTACCCTGTTTACAGCTAGCGTATTAAAAGCGTGGGCTTTTCGTGTGGCGAGCGTTTCGCGAAGCGTATAAACTTCCTAGCGAAGCCGGAACCTGGCGGTGATTGGATGGAGGCATCAGCATGTCCGAAAGAAATCTGAATGGGCGGAGACGATGCGCCTGGCTGCTCCTGTGTTTGGCGCTTGCGGTGATCTCTGCTGCGCCTGGGCTGGCGCAGGACAGTAGCCGCCTCCTGGTGGCCGGTACGACCTTATCCGAGTCCCTGGGTCCAGATGCCAGCGCGGTCACCTATGTCTTTGACGCTGCCGCAAATACCACAGCGAGCATCTCCTTGGAGAATGTCAGCGGCGGCGCATTGGCGCTCCACATCAGTGACATAAACGGCAACATGGTTGCGCAGTCCAGCGCGGCGCAGGGACCGGGCGCATCGGTAGCCGTCGATGCTTTGCTAAACAGTGGCGGTCGCTATTTTGTCTTCATCTATTTGGCGCCCGGGTCCGATTTGCAAGCCACGACATTCGACTTGGTTTTCAACTTGGCGGCGGGCGACGCTACAGCGGAAGTCGTGGAAGTCGCGACTGTGCCCGATCAGATTTTGCTCGGCGCTGGCATAGAGGTGCGCTTGACCTGGTCAGGCGCGGCTGATTTGGATCTCGAGGTTCGCGATCCTATCGGGCAGACATTGTTCTGGAATTCACGCTCGACTGAGAACGGCGGCGGCTTCGGCTTTGATGCCAACGGGCTGTGCGAGATCATCAGCGCTAGTCCGGAGGAGACCGCTACCTGGCAGCCGGGTTTCTTGCCCACTGGCAGCTATGAAATCATCATTTATTACGAGCAGGCTTGTGATGCGTTGACGGCCTCTGTGCCGTTTCGGGTTGATGTCATCATTGATGGCGCGACCAGCGGCGCAATTGAGGACGTATTGTCCCCGGGAACATTGGGGCAGCAGAATATTTACGTCGGGCGCTTCGTGCTCGGCGGTGATTCCGTTGCCGAAGTTGTTCCGGGCGGGCTCCATCCTCCAGCCAGCGTGACGCAGTTGCCGAGCAGTTATAATTTTGCCGCGGACGTTCCGACGCCGATCGCGCGGGATGTGCCCGTCTTCGGCGAGATCAGCAATGCGCAACCCTTCCTCACCTATTCGTTTGAAGGCGTCGCGAACGAGCTGGTTTCTGTTGATATGCAGGCCCTCAGCGACAGCCTTGACACACTCGTGCAGATTCTGGACCCCAACGGCGCTGTGATCGATGTAAACGATGACGCGGCGCTCGGCGGAACGACAAATTCATTCGTCGCGGATACTCGGCTTCTGAGCAGTGGCACCTATCGGATCATTGCCACACGCTATGCTAAGGAAGCCGGCGGCACAGTAGGGCAATTCCAGTTGACCTTGACGGGTCCAACGGGCAATGCCGCGACCGCAGCAAGCCAACTGAACTTGCCGCAGGGTGATGTTGAGGTCAGCCTGTTCTGGAGTTCCAGTGCCGACTTGCAGTTGCTTGTCCGCGATCCGCTCGGCGAGTCGGTGTTTGATGACAATCCAGCTGGGACAACTGGCGGAATCCTGCAAGAAGTTGGCAATGCAAACTGTGTCCCGGCCAGCGGCGCGCCGGTGTCTTATGTCTATTGGCCCGAAGGGTTCTTGCGGGCGGGAACATACGAGGTGGAAGTTTGGTACCAAGACCCCTGTGTCGACTTCCCGGCGCCGGTTAATTTTACGCTTCAGATTGAGGTCGATGGCTTGGTGATTTCTCGTCAGCGGCAATTCCCGCAGCCGGGGCAGCGTTTCGTCACCAATTTCACGGTGCAGCCTTCTGGCTTTGCGGTGGCTGGCGAAGCCGGTTTCATTGACGCGGGCAGCGGCACATTAGATTATCAAGAAGAAGCGCTGAGCGCGCCCTCAATCGAAAGCGGCCTCCCGGTACGGGGCACGATCTCACCTAGCAACACCTTTGATGTCTACCAATTCGACGGGACCGTCGGAGAAACGGTCAACCTGAGCCTGTCGGGCGTCACGCTTGCCCTGGATACGAATTTGTATCTGATCGGACCGAGCGGACGGGAGTTGGCGTCCAACGATGACGGCGATCCGATTGAACTGGGTTTGACAGGAAGAACGACTGATTCGCGGATTAGCGGCTTTGTCTTGCCGGAGAATGGTCCCTATACTGTCATCGCCACGCGTTATGGCAACCAGTACGGCGGGACGATCGGCATCTACGAACTTACGCTGACCAAGGCATAGGATAATACGCCCATTCTCGGCCGACCTGTACAATATCTGAGGCTTTTGATATGATGCTCGCCTGTTGTTGTCGTCATGATGTTTAAGGAAAGTGAACTCGGATGAAACGCGGCTGGCTCCTTCTTATAGTTTTCTTTGCGGCATTTGCGCTGGCCGCATGCTCGTCCGAAATTAATCTCCTCAATGATTCTATGCTCAGCGATACTAGTCTGCTTAGCGGCGAACCCTGCGCGGCGCCTTGCTGGAACGATATTGTGCCAGGCGAGACTCGCTATCTCGATGCTAGGGCGCACATCGAGAGCGATCCCCGTTATAAAATCGGCGAGGAACCAGCGCCGGAAGAGGGCAGCGTTGCCAGGCTCTTCACCTTTGCCGAAGGCGAAAACCCAAGCTGCTGTCGAGTTCTAAGCCGCGATGGAGAGACGGTTTCGCTTTTACTGCTGCAGACGGCGCCCCTTATGACCTTTGGTCCCGTCTATGATATTTATGGCGAGCCTGACTATGTTCTTGGCGAGCAGGCCAGCGATGAACAGGGGTATTTGGCGTTGATCTATTTGGACAGGCCGTTGATACTCTATGTCTATGTCGCCAATCCAGCGACCGGCGAAGTATCGGTGTCCAGTCCGATCATCGGCGCGATGTATCTGGACGCGGAGGAAATGGAAAACTCGCTGGAATGCGTCAAGTTGTATGAATGGCGCGGTTTCACGGCATTTACAACTTACATGGAAGGTGAATTCGACTTCGTTGGCGAGAGCGCCGACGATGCGGACCTTTGCCCAACAGGTTAGTCGCGCCGGCGGCAATTTGCCAGTTTTGATTTTGGGGGGAGCAATAGCAAGATGGCAGGAGAGGCACTCGCGCTGGCGATCGGCGCAGAAGTAACGGGCAAGGTCAGACGTCTTGGCTTGTATGGCGCGCTGGTGGATATCGGCACCGGGCAGGATGCTTTGCTGCATATCTCCCAGCTTGGGGAGCAGGAAAAGCGCGCCTTCGCAGACGTTGTACAGCAGGACAGCGAGATTACGGCCTGGGTCTACAAGACCCGCCGGGATGGTCATGTCGCATTGACGCTGGATAAGCCGCCCGCTGTGCCCTGGCAGACGATCAAGCGCGGCAATACCTATACCGGCGAAGTCATCCGCGTGGAAGATTTCGGCGTCTTCGTTGATTTCGGCGCGGAACGCCCGGGCATGGTTCATGTCTCCGAAATGGCTGACGGTTATGTGAAGTCGCCGGGCGATGTCGCCGCCGTTGGACAGGAAGTTGAGGTGCGGGTGATCAAAAAGAACGGCCGTCCGCGTCAGATTGATTTATCGATGAAATCCGCTGCGGAAGAGCCGGAAACAATAGATGATGAGGACGAAGAAGACGACGTGCCAACCGCAATGGCGCAAGCTTTCCAACGCGCGATGCGGCAGGACGATGACTCCAGCGACCGTTCCAATCATCGGAAGATAGCGGAAAGCAATCATCGGCAAAAACAAGAGGAGATTCTGGCTCGGACGCTGCGAAATTCGCAAGCCTGAGACGCCTGGCAGATTCTAGAGCAGACTAGGGTGGCGAATGCGCCACCTTTTTATTTCGCTTGTTCGCTCCCTTCGCCGAGCGTTTCGCGATAGACGCGATACACAATCGTGAGAAAGAGCAGGGTGAAGTTTGTCTCGTGCGTCAGGCACCAGGGGCAGACGGCCTTCAGCAGGCCGAATTGCACATAGACCAGCCACATGGAGAATAACCAGGCGAATAAGCCAATGCCGAAGGCAATCAAGCTGCCGTACTGTTGCAAAACCCGATGCCGATTCTCCAGCGACAGGATCAGCCCGATGATCACATAGACGGCGAATCCCAGATACGCGATCGGGATGCCGGCCAGCTCGGAATACTGGCTGTTGAGCACAACATCGCAGTTGAAAGGACCGGATTCGACGCAGACCGCCGGCGCGTCAGCCAGCTTGAGATAACTCAAATATCCTGAGACGAATACGCCCACGAGAATCAGCAGCAACTGAATACGGCGCAATACTGGATTGCGCGCTCCGCTCCGGCTCATCGGACGGTTCAGGTCTGGATTCATCAGCTCCTCTCTGAACTCAATCTAAATCTTTCAGCAGCAGTACAGACAGTTCTTCCCCAGCGGACACATGGTTCCTGCCTTCGGGTATAATGGCCAAGCCCTCAGCCAAGACCATCGACATCAGCGCGCCCGAGCTTTGGATGCCGGTGGAGCGCGCGATGATGCGATCCTGCTCACGCCTTAGCGTGACGCGATTGTAACTGCGGCGCCCGTCCGACTTCATGTCGTCAGCGATGGTCGCCGTAACGATGCGCGGCTTGCGCGCGCGTCCGGCGATCTTCGCCAGAGCCGGGCGGACGAGGACTTCATATGTCACCATCGTCGAGACCGGGTTGCCCGGCAAGCCAAAGAATGGCAGACCTTGCAGCGTGCCGTAAGCAAGCGGCTTGCCCGGGCGCATATTGATGCGCCAGAAGTCGATGTCGCCGAGCTCGTCCATCACGACTTTGACGAGATCAGCCGCCCCAACTGAGACACCGGCCGTACTGATGATCATGTCAGGATTGATCTCCAGGGCGCGGCGATACAGGGCGCGAATCGACTCCAAGCTATCTTTGGCGATTGGTAGGCGAATGGGAATGCCGCCGGATTTGCGAATCAACGCAGCGAGCGCGTAACTGTTGGTATCGCGTATCTTGCCGGGCTCAAGCGCCTGATGCACATCTACCAGCTCATCGCCGCTGCTTAATATGACTACTTTCGGCTGGCGGATTACGCTTAGTTTGGCGCAGCCGATGCCAGCCAGCATGCCGATCACTGCTGGTCCTATGAGCGTCCCAGCGGGCGCGATGGTTGCGCCAGCGCTGATGTTCTCGCCCGCTCGGCGAATGTTCTCCCCGAAGCTCAGGCATTTGCGCAGGCCCACATCAGACGGCGTCGGGCTGACATCGCCTTTCTGCCATTCGTCATCGGTGTCTTCGACCGGGATGACAGCCGTACAGCCGGGCGGGATTGGCGCGCCGGTCATAATACGGGCGGCGCTGCCACGCTCCAGTTGCCCGGGCGGGGCGTCGCCAGCGAGGATATCCATGCTTACGCTAAGCCGCGCGGGCTGCTGAGGGCTGGCGTCCACGCTATCCTCATGGTGGATGGCATAGCCGTCCATGGCTGAATTGTCGAAGGGCGGGAGGTCAATGGGCGAGACGATATCGCAGGCGATGACGCGGTCGAGGGATTCAGGGAGCGAGATGGTCTCGGCAGGCAAGGTCTGCAAATCGGCGAGGATGTTGGTCAGAGCGTTATCGACATTGAGCAAAGGCGTCAAGGTTTTCCTCCTGCGAGATCGCAAAACGCGACAATTATAACATAATCGCCGATCCTGCTAGATACTGTTTCCCGCAAGAGCGCATGGAAGCCGCAGGAATCCGACGCTGGCGTCGGCGGCGATTTGCCTTGACAAATTCCAAGCGAGCGTCGTATAATGCCTTGGTCTATGAAAATCGCGGAGATATCACAGTTGGTCCAGGCGCAGGTCTTGTGGTACCTGACGCCTTTTAATCATCTACGGTGATCATACGCGTGCATTTCAATTGTTCTTCAACACTTTCATGTACAGCAGTATAGCGCAGAGGAGGTTACGCCTTGGAGGCGAAAGACTTTAGCGCATTGCGTATTAGCCTGGCTTCGCCAGAACAGATCCGTTCTTGGTCTTATGGGGAAGTCACCAAGCCAGAGACAATCAATTATCGGCGGCTCCGTCCGGAAATGGACGGGCTGTTTTGCGAGCGTATTTTCGGCCCCACCCGGGATTGGCAATGCTACTGCGGGAAGTACAAGAACATCCGCTATCGCGGCATCATCTGCGACAAATGCGGCGTCGAAGTGACGCGTTCATCGGTGCGGCGCGAACGGATGGGACATATCGAGTTGGCGGCGCCGGTCGCCCATGTCTGGTATACGCGGCGGGTGCCGAGTTACTTGGGGCTGCTGCTCGATGTCAGCCGGCGCAACCTGGATCGTGTGCTCTATTTCGCGCAATACGTCATCACAACCGTTGATGAAGATGCGCGGGGCAAGGCGATTGCTCGAATAGAGAAAGAACTCCAATTGAAGGAGGAAGAGCTTTCCGCCGCCATCGATGCGCAGATGACCGAATTGCGCGATCATCGCGACCAGCTTGCCGGGCAATTTGACGAAAAGGTCAAGGCGATTCGAGAGCACTTTGAAGGTGAATTGGCGCGGCTGAGCGATGAGGTCATGAGCGAGGCGCAGACGGCGCAGAGCCGCGTCGAGTCCTTGCTCGGGCAAACAGCGGGCGAGGATATCGGCCTGAAATCGGCTTCCGCGGTTGTGGTCGCCAAGAGCGAAACAATCAACAATGATCATATTTCCAGGATTCAGACGCTGGTCAACGAACACCTGAGCGCGCTTCAGGGCGAGATTGAAGTACTGACCAAGGAAGAAATCGAGAAGATCAGCGGCGAGATCGACTCCGCCAATATCGATGTTGACAGCTCGCTGGATGAGCAATTGCAAGAGCTTGAAGAACGCGTGAATATCATGCGCGCCAGCGCCGAAAAGCAAATCAAGGAATTGGAGAGCCTGCAAGTCCTGCAATTTCTGGGCGAAGGTCGCTATCGCGAGTTGAAAGGCAAGTTTGGCAACGTCTTCCAGGCAAATATGGGCGCCGAAGCCTTCTATGAAATCTTGAGCAACCTTAACCTGCCGCGACTTTCTGAAGAGCTATGGCACGAGGTGCGGACATCGAGATCCAAGCAGCGGCGGCGCAAGGCGACCAAACGTCTGCGCGTGGTGGAGAGCTTGCGCAGCAGCCGCACGACAGTCGTTGACCGGGACGAGACGAAACAGGAAAACGAACCCGACGGCAATCGTCCCGAATGGATGATATTGACAGTGCTTCCGGTGATTCCGCCGGATCTGCGTCCGATGGTCCAGCTTGATGGAGGGCGCTTCGCTACCAGCGATCTTAATGACTTATACCGCCGTGTGATCAATCGCAACAACCGGCTGAAGCATCTGCTTGACCTGGGCGCGCCGGATGTCATCGTGCGCAACGAAAAGCGCATGTTGCAAGAAGCGGTCGACAGCCTTATCGACAACAGCCAGCGGGGCAAAGCGCTGAGCCGGCGTGGACGGCGGGAACTGAAATCGCTCAGCGATATGCTGAAGGGCAAGAAGGGGCGCTTCCGCCGCAACTTGCTGGGCAAGCGCGTCGATTATTCGGGCCGTTCGGTGATCGTCATCGGTCCAAAACTGAAGCTGCATCAATGCGGCCTGCCCAAGACCATGGCACTGGAATTGTATCGTCCTTTTGTAATCAGCAAGCTGGTGGAATATAACTACGCCAGCAATGTCAAAGGCGCCAAACGCATCATCGAGCGGGAACGTCCCGAAGTTTGGGAAGTGCTCGAGGAAGTCATTCGCGAGCGCCCGGTGCTGCTCAACCGCGCGCCGACCTTGCATCGCCTGGGCATACAGGCTTTTGAGCCGCTGCTTGTCGAAGGCAAGGCGATACAGATTCACCCGCTGGTATGCTCGGCTTTTAACGCCGACTTTGATGGCGACCAGATGGCGGTGCATGTGCCCTTGAGCGAGCAGGCTGTCAAAGAAGCGCGTGAGCTCATGCTGAGTACGCGCAACTTGTTGAAGCCTTCGGATGGCGCGCCGATTGTGGGACCATCGAAGGACATGGTGCTGGGCAATTATTATCTGACGATGGATCCGACAGTGGAGATGGTAGCGCTGCGCTCGCGCGCCGACGAGTTCCGCTCCGAGAGCGTCTTGTATTCGGGCTCGCAGAAAGTGGGCATCGCCTTCCGCTCCAACGGCTATTATTACGCCCAGTTCCGCAACGTGCCGAATAGCCAGTTGTACCTGGATGAGACAGCGGTGGATGAGAACGGCCGACCCCAGATACTGCAATCTGCTGTGGATCGCACAGTTGAGGCGCTGCTCGGAGGCGAAATTGACTGCATGCTGGCCAACGCCTATGAGATGCGAAAATACCTGCGCGCCAAAGGTTTGGAAGATCAGCTTGAGATCACTAACTTGCACGAGCGGCGGGTCGTAGTCGATATGGACGAGGTGGAATATCTCTATCGGCTCGGCTTGGTAAATCTGCATAGTCCGATCCTGCTTGGCAATGTGTATGACGAGCGCGAGCCGCAGTACGAACCGGAGATCTGTACGGTCGGACGTGCGATATTTAATCGCATCCTGCCCGACGAAATGCGCTTCGTTCAGGAGACCCTGGGCAAACGCGGATTGCAGAATCTGGTGGCGCGCTGCTATCAGGTCATCGGCGGGGAACGCACTACCGAAGTCGTCGACGCGATCAAGAATTACGGTTTCCACTATGCCACAATTTCCGGGACAACCATCGCCGTTAGCGACTTGGAGATTCCGGATGAACGAGCGGAGATATTGCGGCAAGCGGAAGAAGTGGTCACGCGCGCCGAGCGGGACTTCCGCCGTGGTTTGATGACGGAAGAAGAACGCTATCAGATAACCATTGACGAGTGGAACCGTGCCAAGGATTACTTGCAAGAGCATATCCAGGACACGCTTGATCCTTACGGACCCATCGCGATCATGGCGCTCTCCGGCTCGACCAAGGGCGGCTTTGGCCCGATCACGCAGTTGTCAGGCATGCGCGGACTGATGGCCGACCCCTCCGGGCGTATCATCGATCTGCCTATCCGCAGTCATTTCCGCGGCGGCTTGAACGCGCTGGAATACTTCATCTCTACGCATGGCGCGCGCAAAGGCTTGGCTGATACGGCCCTGCGCACAGCGGACGCCGGTTATTTGACGCGCCGTCTGGTCGATGTCGCGCAGGATATGATCGTCAACCGCTGGGACTGCAACACCCATCGGGGTTTTAGGGTTCGCCGGTCTGATGACATCGCGGGACAGTCAATCGAAGAGCGGATCGTCGGGCGCTGCTCGGCCGAAAATATTGTCGATCCTGAGAGTGGCGCGCTATTGGTAGCGCGCAACGAAATGATTGATGAAGATATCGCCGCGAGCATTCAAAACTCTGCTCTGGAAGCCGTCGAAGTGCGAAGCCCGCTGACTTGCGATCTGATTTACGGAGTCTGCGCGCTCTGCTATGGGCGCGACCTCGGCACGGGCGACATGGTCAACATCGGCGCGGCTGTCGGCATCATCGCGGCGCAGTCCATCGGCGAGCCGGGTACGCAGTTGACCCTGCGCACCTTCCATAGCGGCGGCACGGCGGAAGTGCGTGATATCACTAGCGGTCTGCCGCGGGTTGAAGAACTCTTTGAAGCGCGGCGCGTGCCAAAGGGCCAAGCTGAAATGACTGAAATCGGAGGTGTCCTGCGCTTGACCGAACGCGCAGACGGCGCCCGCATCGCCACTATCATCGATAGCAAAGTGGACAGCGAAAAACTCGTCGTACCCGAAGGTTGGGACATTGAGGTCGCCGATGGCAAGGATGTCAGGAAGGGTGCGGTCATCGCCCGAAACGGCGACGACGAGATGGTCGCTTCGCTTACCGGCAAGGTGCATATCGAGGAACGCGACATATATATCCGCTTCGAGGATAGCAAAGAGGAAGAACACGAAATCCCGGCGAATGCCCGTCTGCGGAAGAACATCTATGACGGCATGACGGTCCTGCCGGGTGAGCAGCTCACCGAAGGCTCGAAGAATCCGCATCAAATCCTGCGCGTATTGGGCGCGGAGGCGACGCAACTCTACCTGCTCAGTGAGATTCAAGAAGTCTATCGCAGCCAGGGAGTGCCCATCGCCGACAAGCACTTTGAAACGGTCATTCGCAAAATGATGTGCAAAGTGCAGATCACCGAGAGCGGCGATAGCGATCTGCTGCCTGGCGAACTGGTTGACCAGTTGGAACTGCGGCAGCTTAACCAGAATCTCATCGCCGAAGACAAGCAGATTTGCAAGGGATCGCCCGTCTTGCTGGGCATCACCAAGGCGGCGCTGAGCACGGAGAGTTACCTTTCGGCCGCCAGCTTCCAGCACACTATCAAGGTCTTGGCTGGGGCCGCGATCGAAGGCCAGGTCGACCCGCTGCATGGCTTGAAAGAAAATGTGATCATCGGCAAACTGATTCCAGCCGGCACTGGCTTCCACGCCTATCAGGACCGTGAGGCGGTCGCGCCGGCCGTCACACTTGAAGCGCAAGGCGCGCTGGACTTTGATGCACTCGGTGACCAGGATGACTTCGAGAACATGCTGAGCGAATTGTAATCGAGCCAGTGAATTCGATTCAGAACGCGGGAGTCCAATCGGCGCCCGCGTTTTTTGTTCTCTTTAACCGATTCGCCGGTTGTGCGCCGAGCGGCTGTCGGATTCAGGGGCGCCGCTCCAAAGCGCGGTAAAGCGGGCGTCGGCGTTGATTGCCGGAGCCGTCAAAGTACGGGTACAGTATGCTATAGGCGGCCAATTCGCTGCGCGCGTAAACCATTTGTTCTACAGCATAGCTCAGATTCCAAAGGACCATGACGCCGACATCAGCGCGCGACTGTCCCATTTGAAAGGCGCGCAGCGTGTAGTTCATTTGATCTTGGGCCGAATTGTATGCCATCCACGGGTCCGGCGCTGCCGACGGGTAATCCTCCCAGGTCGCCCAGCCAAATTCAGTCACCCACATTTGCGCGTTGTCGCCATAGGCGGCGATGATGCCGGCATAATCGCGGAGTGTCTGCCGGAAAAAGAACTGCGGCTGATCATCCCAGCCTTGCCCCTCCACATTGTTGCAGCAGAGGAAATCTGGCGGGTTGCCCCAGCTGTATGGATGCACGCCAATCTTGACGTCTGAATAGCGCGCCAAACCGGCTTGATACATCTGGCGCAGGAAGGCGCGGTCATCCACGGAAACGCCGCTGTGGTTGCCGGTGGGAGCCAGACCGGCTGTGATCACAGTGATGGCGGGCGAATAGGTGCGGATTGTATCATAAGCGACGCGGAATAAATCCATATAACTCGCGCCGCTGATTGGCCGGCTGCCAGTCCATTCCCGGCGCAAATTCGGCTCGTTCCAGATTTCAATGGCATCGACATACGGTCCGACCTGTTCCAACAGCAGCCTCAAAAAGCTGGCGAATTGGTTGAGGTCATCCGGCGGACCGTCTTCGCCCCGGTTCGTATGCCGAGACCAGTCCGGCGCTTTTACAATGCTGAGCATGACCTGGAAACCGTACTTGTCCGCTTTTTGCACGTGCAACTGAAACAGGCGGAAATTCCGATCAAATTGACCGGCTCGCTCCGGTTGCAGCCATTCCCAAGACGCCTGTACTTTGACCCAGCCGACCCGCAAGGGCACGATCTGCTGCATTCTGTATTCCCAGGTATCGACATCATAATTGTAGTGAAGCTGGATGCCCATCTGGGCTGGATCCAGTCGCGTCTGGTCGACTGGCACGGCTGTGGTATAAGCGCTGCCGGGAAGCGTCACGACTGGCGTCGCCGTTGGTGGGAAAGTTGGACGCGGCGTCGTGGTCGGCGGCTGCGTGTACTCGGGTCCGATAATCGGCCCGAAGGCTTGGTCGACGTTGCCAGTCGCTGTCGGGCTCAGCGCGTTTGGATCAGCGGTTGGCAGTCGGTCCCCGGCAACGGGTGGCAGCGCCTTGATTGTCGGCAGCAACTCCGCTGTGAGCTGAACTTCGGGCGCTACGCTTATGCTCGGCTCAGCTGAGCAGGCAATGAGCGCTGCGCCGAGGGTGGCGATGCTCAAAGTGATGAAGATCCGTCTTGCAATCTGTCGCAACATGTCCATTCAATAAACCGCGCCGGTCCTGAACGATGGCGCAAAAACAACATCCCCCAGGACCGGATGTCTAGGCTGGAAAGATAGTTAGCGCGTTCCCATTTGACACGCTCTCAAATCGCATTCTACAATGGGAAATTGAAGTTTGCCTTGGTATCGGGCTTTGCGCTCCTGACGATTTCAATACGCTTCAGCAATTCGATTTCCTCGGGCTTGACCGCGCCGGGCAGGTCGGCTGGAACAAACCTGCAAGACAACTGCATGAAGCAACCGAGTGCTTTTAAGCGCTGGGAGTTGTGAAGCGCCGCTGCCAACAGAATGAAATTTGGGCGCGGGAGCGCTTTTCCCGCGATAATCTGGAGTTCCGCCGAGGTCCTGTGATGAAAGATCCATCGGTTCATCAAATCAACATCGAAAGTGAAATGCGCGAAGCCTACCTGAGCTACGCCATGAGCGTGATCGTTTCGCGAGCCTTGCCCGATGCGCGTGACGGGCTGAAGCCGGTTCATCGCCGTATTTTGTATGCCATGCACGATATGGGCATCGGCGCTGGCGGCGCGCACAAGAAGAGCGCCCGCATCGTCGGCGAGGTGCTCGGCAAGTATCATCCGCACGGCGATGGCGCGGTCTATGAAACGATGGTGCGTATGGCGCAAGGCTTTTCCATGCGCTACATGCTGATTGATGGGCAGGGCAACTTCGGCAGCATTGATGGCGATGGCGCGGCCGCAATGCGTTATACCGAGGCGCGGATGGCGAGCATTGGCGGCGAGTTGCTGGTCGATATCAACAAAGACACAGTTGACTTCGTCGAAAACTTCGATGGCACCTTGAACGAGCCGGCTGTTCTGCCTTCGATGGTGCCGAACCTCTTGATCAATGGCGCGTCCGGCATCGCGGTCGGCATGTCGACCAATATCCCGCCGCACAACCTGGGCGAAGTCTGCGACGCGCTGGTGTATATGCTGGAGCAATGGGAACGGCTCGATGAGATTGATGTCGATGAGCTGATGCAATTCGTCAAGGGTCCCGATTTTCCCACCGGCGGCGTGATCTACAAGCTGCGCGGCGAAGAGGACATGCTGCGACAGGCGATGACGACCGGGCGCGGGAAGGTCACGCTGCGGGCGAAAGTGCATATCGAAGATATGGGGCGGGGGAAATCGCGCATCATCGTCAGCGAATTGCCCTACCAGACCAATAAGACCACCTTGATCGAGCGCATCGCCAGCCTGGCGCGGGCTGGCAAGCTGGCTGGATTGGACGACCTGCGCGATGAGTCGGATCGGCAGAATTCTGTGCGGCTCGTCATCGAATTGCAGCGCGGCGCCGATGTCACTGATGTGCTCGTGCAGCTCTTCAAGCTGACGCCTTTGCAATCCACCTTCGGCATTATCATGCTGGCGCTGGTGGATGGTCAACCGCGTCTGCTCGGCTTGAAACAGGCGCTGCGAGTTTATCTGGAGCATCGGCTGGATGTTGTGCTGCGCCGAAGTCGTTTCGACCTGGCGCGGGCGCGGGAACGGGCGCATGTCCTCGAAGGCTTGCTCATCGCCCTGGACCACCTCGATGCCGTGATCAAAACGATCCGCAAGTCCCGCAATAGCGACACGGCGCGTAATAACCTGATTAAGAATTTCAAAGTCAGCGAGATCCAGGCGGGCGCGATACTTGAGATGCCGCTGCGGCGCCTGGCGTCACTGGAAATCCGCCGCATCCGCAACGGATACAAGGAGAAACAGCGTTTGATCAAGTCCTTGGAAGAACTCCTGGCCAACCCGCAGAAGCAGCGTGCGCACATCGCCGAAGGACTGGCGAAGGTGAAGGCGGAGTACGGGGATCCACGGCGAAGCATCATCGCGGAAGCCGAAGCCATCGGCGTCACCCAGTCTGATTTCCTCATGCCGGAAGCCAAGACCGTGGTAATGTTGAGTTCGCGCGGGCGATTGGGACGGACGCGACTGGACGAACCACCCAAGGTGACAGTCGCCACCAAGGATCCGCCTCGTTTGCTGCAGCACAGTACCACAGCGCAGATACTTTGCTTATTCGCGGATGACGGTACTTGCGCCACGCTGCCGGTGCAGCAGGTGCCTCAGGTAGAGCAGGCAGCCGATGGCATGCATTTTAGCGACTTGACCGCGCTATCAGACAAGCGAAAGATCGTCTCTTTCCTGTGCTTGCCGATGGACTTGACAAACGGCTATCTTTGCTTTGTTACCGCCCAAGGTCAAGTGAAGCGTTTGCAGCTTGTGGACTTGCCCGGTGTCATGTCGCATGATTTCAGCCTGATGAAGCTGGCGAGGGGCGACCGCATCGTGGCGGTCTTCTACAGTAGCGGGACGGATGAGCTCGTTCTAACCACGGCACGCGGCTACGCCATCCGCTTCAGTGAAGACGATGTGCGGCCAACCGGCTCGACCTCGGGCGGCGTACGCGGGATGGATCTGAAGGAAAAGGGCGATAAAGTAGTTGCAGCTTGTCTCGTCGCCGATAGAGCGAGCCACTTCTGGCACATCAATCGGCATGGTTTCGCCAATGTTACGCCACTCTCCAAGATTCGCTCTCAAGGGCGCGGCGGGATCGGCAAGCGCTTACGCGGGCTGCAAGAGATGGATAGTCATTTGGCAGCGATTGCCACAGGCAAGTTGACGGATACGCTTCTGGCGTTGACGAATAGAGGCAAAGCAAAGTACATGACCCTTAGCCTGGCGGAGACTGTCAAGTTAGGTCCTCGCGGGATCGAGCCAGTCATCGCCCTGCGCGAGAGGGAATCTGTCGTGGCTGTGGTCGAGTACCGTAACCGCATCGAAGCGCCAAAAGACGAAGCCCGGCTCGAAGAAGAACCGACTCTGGAAGAGATTAAACTTCTCCTGGATGAAGCCGATAGCGCCGAAGACAGCGATTCTGACGCCCGGTCAAACGGCGCGGATCCAGGGCTTAGCGCTGACGATTGACCAGCGCTTCCAGCTCGGCATCATACTGCGGCGCCATTTGCCGCCAGTCGAAGCCCGCAATCTTCTCTCGCAGCGCCGCGGTATCCGGTCTAAAGTTGCTCTCAAGATGGAAGCGCAACTGCGCGCTTAGTCGGCCAGGTTGATAGAGGCAGGCGGATTTTAGCTCGTCGGTCAGCAGGTTGGGATAATTCAAGCGATCGGGCAGGATGGGCAGGCAGCCACAAGTAATCGCCTCACAGACCGCGATCCCAAAGAACTCTTGCCAGGCGGTGCTGACCACATAATCGGACCGCCAGAGCAGCCGCGCGTAGTCGGCGAAGGATTCCATGTAGCCCAGTTGTATAAGTCTGTCAGCCAGTGCGGTTTTTGCTCGCTTGAAGGCCTCCGGCATCTTGCCAAACTGCTCGCCGGTGATCGCCACTTTGAACTCGTAGCCTTCGTCCGCGAGTTTTATCATGCTGTGTACGAAGCTCGTCGGATCTTTATCCTCTTCCCAACGATGGTTCCACAAAATAACAGGCGGCTCGTCTCTGTTCTTAGTGACGCGATAGGCGTCAAAGCGTTGTAAGTCCATGCCAACAGCTAGTACCTTTGACTTGGCGCTGATAATGTCGATGGTGCCCAGTTCGTTGAAATCGCGAAAGTTCTTGAGCATGCGCGGCAATTGCGCCAGGAAGTCCTGCATGTGAAACTCGCTGTTGAAGTAAACGCCATCGGCGGTCAGAGCGCTGGCGTAGTTGATAAAGCCATAGCGCCAGCCATGCCCCTGCCGCTGGTTCTGCGGGTAGGAGAGTTGATTCTCGTGCAAGTACAAGGCGAGCGGCACATCGCCGAGCTGCCGATAGGTCAAGGCGCGGAAGATCGACAGATCTATCATGCTGGAAGCGAGGATGAGATCTGGCTTGGCATCCAGCAGCCGCGCGAAACTGATCGCCGCGCCCTGCATGCGCCATTTCCAGTATTGCGCTGGCAAAGTGAGCAATTGCACATCGTGGCGGGAAAAACGCTTGTAGCCATCCGCCCAGGTCCGGTGACTGCCGCCGTAATACGATTCAAGCAGGCTGATGAGCATTGGAGGCCGCAGACCTAACCTGTATTGCGCCGGCGCGCCTCAACGACACTGGGTATGAGATCTATCTTGGAGAGGATGCGCGTCAACTGCTGATTGTTGGCGATCTCCAACTGCAGATTCAGCGTGGCGATGTGATTGCGCGTGTTGACGTCGACCGATGCGATGTTCACATGCTGATCGGCGATGATCGTGCTGATCTCACGCAGCAGACCTTCCCGATCATAAGCGACCACTTCGACCGGCACCAGGTAGCGCTGTTCCTCTTCTTCCGGTCCCCAGGAGACATCAATCAGGCGCTCGGTTTCGCGCATGGCTGTGATATTTGGGCAACCCGTTTGATGCACCGTCACACCGCGTCCCCGCGTAATATAGCCGATGATGTCATCACCGGGCATGGGCGCGCAGCAGCGAGCCAGGTTGACCAGCAGACCGCCGGCTCCCATGATGCTGACGCCTTTGGAGACTTTCGCCCCGAGCGGTTTGCTGCGTGGTTTGAGCAGTTCCTCTTCGCTGATGCTCTCAGCTGATTTGCGGCGTTCGTCTTCCAGCACACGGTTGGTGATCTGCGAACCGGTGACATCCCCCGCGCCGATGGCTGCGAGAAAATCGTCCAGCTTCTCGAAATTCAGCAGACGCGCGACCGATTCAAAGGTGACCTTTTCCAATACGCCCAGGCGTTTTAGTTCGCGCTCGAGCACTTCCCGTCCCATGACAATATGTTTGTCGCGATTCTGCTTGCGCAGCCAATGGCGAATCTTGGTGCGGGCGCGGCTGGTGACGGCGTAATCAAGATCTGGGTTCAGCCAATCCATGCTAGGTCCGCCGCGCTTGGCCGTCAAAATCTCGACCTGGTCGCCCATTTTCAGCTTGTAATTCAGCGGCATCAGCCGTCCGTTGACCTTGGCGCCGCGGCAGCGATTGCCGATATCGGTGTGGATATGATAAGCGAAATCGATGGGCGTCGCACCCACCGGCAAATCGATGATGTCGCCATTAGGCGTCACGCTGTAAACGCGATCTTGAAAGACCTCCGATTTGACCGTATCGACAAACTGCGAGGCATCGTTGACTTCGGGTCCGAATTCCATCAGGCGGCGCAAATAAGCCAGCCGCTGCTCAAAAGCCTGATCGTGCCCGTTATTGCCTTCCTTATAGCGCCAGTGCGCGGCGATGCCATATTCGGCATCTTCGTGCATCTCCCAGGTGCGTATCTGCACTTCGACCGTTTTGCCCTCATCATCGTGTACGGCGGTGTGCAGGCTGCGGTAGAAATTGTCTTTGGGGTTGGCGATGTAATCATCGAATTCGCCTGGTATGGGACGCCAAAGATTATGCACGATGCCCAGCGCCAGATAACACTCCGCCAGCGACTCGACCAAGACCCGCATGCCGCGGATATCGTAGATTTGCTCTAGCGGCAGATCTTTCCTGCTCATCTTGCTGTAAATGCTGTAGATATGCTTCGGTCTGGCGCTGATGGTGACCTTCGTGATATGAGTTTTGCGCAATTCCGTCGTGAGACGTTCCTTGATGCGCGCGACGTAGCTTTCACGTTCATCGCGCCGTTCGTCCAGCGCTTTGGCAATAGAGCGATAAGCCTCCGGATTCAGATAGCGGAAACTGAGGTCTTCCAGTTCCCACTTCATCTGCCAGATGCCCAGACGATTCGCCAATGGCGCGAAGATATCCATTGTCTCCTGCGCCACCGCGCGCTGTTTGTCCCGCGGCATATAGCCGAGAGTGCGCATGTTGTGCAGGCGGTCGGCCAGCTTGACGAGAACAACGCGCACATCATCGCCCATGGTCAGCAGCATCTTGCGAATGTATTCCATTTCGCGGTTGATCGCGCTGGACCGGCGTGTATCGGCGACGGACGACACATTCTTGATCGGCAGATATTTTAGCTTGGTGACGCCATCCACCAGCTTGGCGATGGTGCTGCCAAATTCGCCCCGCAATACATCGAGGCTGACATCGCTGTCTTCCACGACATCGTGCAGCAAGCCGGCCGCGATCGTTTCGGCATCCAGCTTCATTTCCGCCAGGATGCTCGCCACCGCGACGCAATGCGTGAAATAGGGCTCGCCTGATTTCCGCCGCTGACCTGCATGGGCGCTCTCAGCTCGCTGATAGGCAGAGGCGATCAAGTCGACTTCATTGGGTTTGATTTCTGGCAGTGCGTTCAGCAGGGATTCGAGATCGCGCGAGTAGAGATTGGTCGGAGTCACCATGTAGCGGTCACCTGCAAGGGACATACTTGACCTTAGATTAGCACATTCTGGCGCGCTTGTCGCCAAGTCACGCGAAATTCGAACATTCCATTGCGCTTAATCACGTCAAGCTAAGTGTGCGACAACAGCCTCTGTCTTAGCCGCTAACTTTCTGCCGCAGGTAAGCCTCGATGAAGTTTTCCAAGCGGCCATCCAGGACGGCGGTTGTATTGCCAACTTCGACGCTTGTGCGGTGGTCTTTCACCATCTGATACGGGTGGAGGACGTAGGATCGAATCTGATTGCCCCAGCCGGCATCGACATTTTCGCCTTTCAGTTCCGCTATCTCCGCTTCTTGCTTTGCCCGTTCCATCTCGAAGAGGCGCGCCTTGAGAATCTGCATGGCGCGGTCGCGGTTTTGCGCCTGGCTGCGCTGGTTCTGACATTGCACCACCAAACCCGTCGGCAGATGCGTGATGCGCACTGCCGTGTCGTTTTTCTGTACATGCTGGCCCCCGGCGCCGCTGGCGCGATAAGTATCGATGCGGATGTCCTTGTCATCCACTTCGATTTCGATATCGCTTTGAATATCTGGCCAGAGCTCAACCTTGGCGAATGAGGTGTGGCGGCGGTTGGCGCTGTCAAAGGGACTTAGGCGCACCAGCCGATGCACGCCTTCCTCGCTCTGCATGTAACCGAAGGCATAATCACCCTTGACGCTGATGGTCACACTCTTTATGCCGGCTTCGTCGCCATTGCTGCGCTCGAGGATTTCCGCCTGGTAGCCGTTCTGCTCCATCCAGCGCAGGTACATTCGCTCCAGCATCTCCGCCCAATCCTGGGCATCGACGCCGCCGGCACCCGCATGAATCGCAAAGATGGCGTCTTCGCCGTCATAATCGCCCGAGAGCATCGCTTGCAAGGACATCGCCTCAACGATGCCGCGCAGCGCTTCAGCCTCCGCTTCCAGTTCAGCTTGCATATCGGCATCGGCGATCTCGGCCAGTTCTATCGCATCGGCTATGCGGTCGGCGAGCGACTGCCATTTGTGCGCGAGCGACTTCAGCCTGGCGAGCTGCTGCATCGTCCTCTGCGCGGCCTCCGGCTGATCCCAGAAGTCGCTCGCGCTGGCGGCGGCTTCCAAGTCGGCGATGAGTGTGACCTTGCCGGCGATATCAATGCGCGTCATCAATTCGTCGATCTGCCGCTTGAAACCCCTGAACTGGCTGATGATGTTTTCCATGCTGGTTGCGGGCCGCGCCCGTTTGCACCTTTCTGCCCTGCTCTAGCTGACCTGACGCTGGCGGTAGTGTTCATACATCAATACAGCGCCGCTGACCGATACATTGAGCGAATCACTCAAACTGCCAGCCATCGGGATTTGTACTCGACTATCGGCTCCATCGAGCCAGAATTGACTCAGGCCGCTGTCTTCCGCGCCCAGCACAATCGCGCTCTTCCCGCGAAAATCAAGGTCAAATAAGCTGGTCGCGCCATTGACATCGGCGCAGATAATCCCGAGCCCCTTGCCCTTCAGGGTTGCCAAAGCTTCGCCGCTGCCGACTTGAAATATATTGCCGAGGAAGCAGGCGCCAGTGCTGCTGCGAATGATGTTTGGATTATAAAGGTCGAGAGCGTTGTCGACCAGTATGACCGCATCCATGCCGACCGCGTCAGCCGTCCGCAGCAGCGCGCCGATATTGCCGGGCACGCGCAGACCAACCAGCGCAATCGCATGATCGATCGCCGCGCTCTGCAATTCTGCCAGTCCCTGAACTGGTCGACTGTGCATTACCGCGATGACGCCGCTCGGGTTTTCGCGATAGCTGATCCGCGTCATGAGTTGCGGACTGACTTGATGCGCCTCGGCGTCAGCCGAAAAGCTCAAGTCCGACATCTCAGGGCAATGCAAGACGAAGTCAAGGACGTAGCCGCAACTTAGAGCGCGCTGCAAATCGCGGTCGTAATCGATCAGGAAGCGCGCGGCTTGCTCCCGACCACGCTTGCTCCGCAGGCGATTGACCAGCTTGATCTTGCTGTTCTGGGCGCTGGTGAGGATCAAGCTTCGTCCTCATCCTCTTCTTCAAAGAGGCTTTCGACGAAGAACTCAGGAGTGAAGAGCACGAGGTCGTCAATGCTTTCGCCCAATCCAAGATAATGCACCGGCAACTGCAAATCATTGAATATCGAAAACACCATGCCGCCTTTCGCCGTGCTATCCAGTTTGGTCACGATGACGCCGGTGACGCCGGACGCTTCCTGGAACTTCTTGGCTTGCTGGATAGCGTTCTGGCCCGTCGTGCCATCCAGCACGAGCAGGACCTCGTGCGGCGCGCCAGGCACGACCTTGCCCGAGACCTCGCTGATCTTGGTCAATTCTCGCATCAAATTGTAATTGTTCTGCAAGCGCCCGGCCGTGTCGATGAGGAGTATTTCATAACCACGCGCTTTCGCGGCTACTGTGGCGTCATAGACGACCGCGCCGGGGTCGGAGCCAGGGCGATTGGCGACCACCGGCACATCAATGCGGCTGCCCCAAGTCTGCAGTTGCTCAATGGCAGCCGCGCGAAAAGTGTCGCCAGCGGCAATCATCACTCTGCGCCGCGACAGATTTTGCAGGCGGTGCGCCAGCTTGGCGATAGATGTCGTCTTGCCCGAGCCGTTGACACCGACCACCAGGATGATTGAAAGTTCTCGTCCCGAAATATCAAGCGCGGGCGGGAAGGCGAGCAGGCTTGACAGGGTTTCTTGCAAGGCGCCCTGCAGTTGCGCCGACTTCGTCATGCCTTCAGCGCGGACGCGATCCTGCAAACTGTCGATTACCCTGACCGTCGTATCAAAGCCGACATCCGCCTGTATGAGCAGGGTCTCCATGTCGTCCCAAGTATCATCGTCAATCTCGGTGTTGCCCAGCATCTGCGAGATGCGCCCGAAAAATGACTGACGCGTCTTGCTAAGTCCGCGGCGAAATATGGCCAAGGTTATCCGCTCCTGCTTCTGGATGAAACCCGAGGCGCGATTATACAGGCAGGCGCTTGAGTGGACAAGTCGTGCCGATACCGATAATGCTGTATAATAGTAGCGGACTAAAGCCAATTAGCTATTTTCAAGGAGATGCAAGAGGGTGCGGCTCAATGTCCCAATCATCCGATGAATTTCCGGTTATCGTTTGGCTAGACGGTTCACTATCTAATCCGCATTGGGTTGTAGATCAGGCGGAGATGGTGCTGGGGCGCGATGATGGCTGCGAAATAGTCATACCCGTGCGGCAAATCTCGCGGCGGCATCTGCGCATCATGATGGATGGCGGCGCTTGCGTGATTGAAGATCTGCGCAGCAAAAACGGCACCTGGGTCAACGGCTATCGCTTGACCGGCATGCGGCAACTGGAAGACGGCGATGAAATCCGCGTCGCCAAGGATATCCGGCTGCGCTTTGTCGGTTCTGGCGCGACCGCCCCATCGACAAGTCGTGTGCTGCCCGATGTCATCCCCTCCGGCGCCATGACCGGCTTGCGGCTGCGCCTCGATCCGGAATCAAGGCAGGTTCTCATTCGCGACGAGATGCTTGACCCGCCGTTGAGCCTGCCGCAGTATCGTCTCCTGGAGATACTTTTCGCTAGCCAGGGCGGCGTTTGCAGCCGGGGCGATGTGGTCGATGCCGTCTGGCCCGATGCCATGGGTATTGGCGTCAGCGAACAAGCTATCGATGCCTTGGTGCGCCGCCTGCGCGACCGGCTGGCCGAGCTCGACCCCGGGCATCAATATATCGTCACCGTGCGCGGCCATGGCTTCCGGCTTGATAACCCTCGGGAAGAATCCGCTGAATGATCTATCAGGACATTTTGGATGAGCGGGCGCTGGAACGGTATGCGGCGGATCTTAACGCGAGGGCGCATAAATGCAGCGCGAAAGGCGAGCTAGACCTTGCCGGCTTGCGCGACCGCATCCTGGCATCAGGAGGACGGTGTGAGTGGTGCGGCGAAAGTCTTGTGCATGGTCCCTTCGAGTTGGATCATGTCATAAGCCTGAAGCAAGGCGGCGGCAATACGACGGGCAATCTTGTAGTCGCTTGCCCGGATTGCAATCGGCGCAAGGGGCAAAAACACCCGGCGCGCTTTGCGGCGGAAATCTACAATTCGACAGGCCGCCGCACCCGTCTCATCGACAAGATTCTCCGGCATTTTGCGGTTGAGCCCCGCGAACAGTTGCTCTTGTTTGCCGCGGATCAGCGAGCAAAAGACACGTCAGATACCTTGGATCTGGAAGATCAGCCCCGCTATCGCTGGTGAAAGCAAAGGCGCCAGCAAGACCCGGAAATCATGGGAGCTTAGTTTTGGAATCGACAATCGAAAAAGACAGCCAGGCTTTGCCCGCCGAAAATGATGTCGAAGCCTGGCAGAGCGTTTTGGAACTTTGTGGCGAGCTAATGCGTGAGGGAGCGCCGGCAGCGAAGCAAGACGACCCCATAGAAAAGCGCGTGTGCTCGCGCAGCTACACCCTCAAACAAGCGGCGAAGCTAGCCGGTGTCAGCGCCGATACCTTGCGGGTAGCCGCGGCCGAATTGGCTTTGGATAGCTTTCTTGATCCGCGCGGCAAGTTGCGTTTTCCCGTCTACACCTTCAAGCCCACGGCATCCGACCCCGATCTGCGGGAGATGATCGCCGGCTATGAGCGGCTGCCACTGAAGGACCTGCGCTCCCTGCTCGGGATCGATCAGCGCCGGCTGGATCGACATCTGCGCGAAGCGGGCATGTCGCCAAAGCGCTTGATCTGGCGCGATCTGCGCGGTTTATGGGGTTTGCCCGAAACCTTCGCGGAATTCAGCCGGTTGCTTGAAGAGCAGGCAGACCGAACCGGTCGCGCCAAGCGAAAGCGGCGGGGTGGACGTGCCCGGCGACGCAAGCAAGAAGCCCAGACCAGACTGCGAAATCGCTTGATAGATGCCTTTCCCAAGTGGCGCAACGCCTGGCGTGACCAGCAGCAGCTTTATTTGCACATCGGCGAGCCGAATAGCGGCAAGACCCATGATGCCTTGACAGCGCTCAAAGACGCCGGCTCCGGCTGGTACCTGGCGCCTCTGCGGTTGCTGGCTTATGAGATATATGACCGCCTCAACGATGAAGGCATAGCCTGCAATCTCCTGACCGGCGAAGAGTATATCCCGGTCGAGGGTGCGCGCATCACCGCAGCCACCATCGAGATGTTCAACCCGACCGACAGCGGCGCCTGCGTCATCATTGACGAAGCGCAAATGCTGGCTGATTCCGATCGTGGCTGGGCTTGGACGCGCGCTTTCATGGAATCAGCCGCGCCTGAAATGCACATCATCGGTCCTCCGACCGCGCGCCAACTCATTGAAGTGCTGGCCGCCGCGGCCGAGATTCCCTGCGAGCTGGTCGAACATCAGCGATTGGCGCCCATTGCCTTGGCGGAACGGCATTTCACGCTGGAGTCGCTGCCGCCCTCGACCATCCTGGTCGCCTTCTCACGGCGGGCTGTGCTCGACTTGAAGATGAAACTCGAGCGGCTTGGCCGGGCGGTGTCAGTGGTCTACGGCAGCCTGCCGCCAGAAGTGCGGCGGCGGCAAGCAGACCGTTTTGCTGCCGGCGAGACCGATATCTGCGTCGCCACCGACGCCGTCGGCATGGGCTTGAACCTGCCGGCCGATGTCGTCTGTTTCTATGAAGTGGAAAAATTTGACGGCAAAGACGACCGTCAACTATATCCGAGCGAAGTGCATCAAATCGGCGGACGCGCGGGGCGTTACGGCATGTCGACAACCGGGTTGATCGCCGCCACGAATCGACGCGACCTGGCTGTCATCCGCGAACTTTACGCCCAGCAGCCACAAACCTTGACCTTCGCCCGCGTCGCCCCCACCGTAGACGACCTCAATCTGATTCCAGGCAGCCTGGCGGATCAACTCACGCAGTGGGCTGAGTTGAAGTCCATCCCCGCAGAACTGCGCTCGGTAATCACTACGGCGGACATGGATGAGCGCATCGAACTGGCGAAGATGCTCTCCGAGGATGATATCAAAAAGCTGGGTCTGGCAAGCGCGCTGCAGCTTGTTAACGCGCCCACGCGTAAGGGCACCCGCGCCTATTGGCTCGATTGCGCCCACATGATCCTGGAGGGTTATCAGATTCCCCTGCCGGGGGACGCCCCTGTGCCGATCCACGACGGCGGCGACCTGGAAGCGACCGAGTTCTCAATCGCCTGCGCTGATATCTACTTGTGGCTCTCACGACGGCGCGAGTTCACGGCTTTCTGCGAGGCGCATGCCCAAGTGCGCGAGGAACGCCGCGAATGGTCGCTTTCGATTGACGAGGCGCTGCTGCGCAATCTCAACACCGCGCGGCGCTGCCGAGCCTGTGGCGCGCTTCTGCCCTCGCGGCATCGTTACCGGATCTGCGAAAACTGTTTTGCTGGCAGGCGATACTAGGTCCCCAGCTTGCCTCCGGCTGAATCAGGCAGCCCATCCGCATCAAGCCGGCGCAAGGCATCGGCAGCTGCAGCCTGGGCCGCGGCTCGTTTGCTCGGTCCCCGCCCGCTGCCGATAATTACATTGCCTAACATGGCTTCGACCCGAAATTGCTTTTCGTGCTCCGGTCCTTCCGCGCCAACGACATGGTAATCCGGCATGATATTCAGGCGCCCCTGAATGCGTTCTTGCAATTCGCTGCGGGCGTCAACGTGCAGGTTCTTCGCGATGATCTCTTCGAGCAATTCAAGTAAAGACGGCACAACAAAGTCGATTGCGGCCCGCATGCCCCGGTCCAGGTATATCGCCCCGATAACCGCTTCAAAGCCGCGGCAAAGCGTGCTGAGCCGTTCACGTCCGCCGCTGATCTCTTCCCCGTGGCCCACCAGCAGAAATTCGCCAAGCCGAAACTTCGCGCCGATATGCGCCAGCGACTCCGTCTTGACCAAGGCCGCGCGCAGTTGCGTCAATTCGCCTTCGCTGATACGAGGAAAGCGGCGGTAGAGCATATCGGCAACGATCACGTCAAGCACAGCATCGCCCAGGAATTCGAGCCGTTCGTTGTCGCGGATTGCCGCCTCGCCAGCATATTCGTTGACGAAGGAGCTATGGGTGAGCGCCTGCCTCAGCAAATCGCGATCTTTGAATCTCAGGCCGATTAGCGCTTCAAAGTCGGCCGGGCTTTTACTGTCTTCGCTCATTGCAGCTCGAGAGAACTCAGCCTCGATCTCTATCGGCAGTCGAGGGCCGATAATCGCCTTCGATCCAGGTCTCCCCGGCTACGCCAACCTCTTTCTTCCAGACAGGCACAACCTCCTTCAGTCGGTCAATGCCATAGCGTGCCGCTTCAAAACAGCCGTCATCGCGGTGCGGCGACGAACAGGCGCAAAGTACGGTATTGTCGCCCACTTTGAGCAAGCCGATGCGCTGGACAATAGCGATGCCTTCTACCTTCGGCCAGCGTTCGCGAATCTCCGCCGCGACCTGTTTCATCTTGGCTAGCGCCATCGGTTCATAAGCTTCGTATTCCAGATGGTCCGTCCGCGGCAAATGCCCATCTTTTGTCGTCCGTCCGCGGACCGTGCCAGTGAAAAGGCAAACCGCGCCACTGCGCTCGGTGCTGATGGCGGCGATGAGCTCGTCATGGTCGAATGGCTCGCGCGGCAAACGGAATACCTCCGGACGCTCAGGCTCGCCACCGCTCACCGGCGGGAAAAACGCCACTTCGTCGCCCTCGCCGAGGCGGTCACGGTCAAAGGCAAATTCTTCGTTGATCGCCGCGAGCGCGACCTTGAGATTGTCGGCGGCGGCCGGGTAGCGCCTGGTCAGTTCCGCGCGCAGATGCTCGATCGTGCCGGCCGCTTCGTCGAGTTCTATCTTCAGTTGCCGCGCGCCAACGACATCACGCAGCGTAGCGAAGAAGAGCACAGTGACTTGCATGGATGCTTTTATTCCTTTGCGACATAATCGCCGCGGGCGCCGCCGCGCTTTTCCAACAGCCTGATATCGCTGATGCGCATCCCGCGGTCAGCAGCTTTCGCCATGTCATATATGGTCAGCGCCGCTGCCGATACCGCCGTCAGAGCCTCCATCTCCACGCCCGTCTTGCCCCGGCTCTCCACAGTCGCCATGATGTCGACTGCCGAATCTGCTTCGTTGATCTGGAGGTCCAGCGCAATTCTGTCCAGCGGCAAGGGATGACACAGTGGGATAAGCTCAGCGGTGCGCTTCGCCGCCATGATGCCAGCGATGCGCGCCACCGCCAAGACATCGCCCTTCTTGATGTCGCCCTCGCGAATTAGCCGCAACGTCGCCGCTCTCATCTGGACCTTGCCAGCCGCCCGCGCAGAACGCTGCGTCACAGCCTTATCGCCGACATCCACCATGACGGCTTTCCCCTCTTCATCGAGATGACTCAGTCGCTTGTCCGTCATGGCGCCAGGACCTGCCTCTCCTGCCTGCTAGTCAGTCGGCTTTGCCAGCCACTCCTGCAACTCATCCGCCAACGCGTCCACATTCAAATCGTTCACATTATGCCATAGAATGCCGTTGTCGTGACCGCGGAACCAGACATCCTGCCGCCGGATGAATTCATGCGTGCTGAATTTACTCCGTTCGACCGCTTCGTCCAGCGGCGCCCCATCGAGAATATGCCCGGCGATTTCCAAATAGCCCAGACCCGTCATCGAGGGCAAACTGCGATCATAGCCCATATTCAGCAGCCCTTTGACCTCATCCACAAAGCCCGTCCTTATCATCTCATCCACGCGCGCGTCAACCCGCGGATACAAGATCGCGCGCGGGAGCATCAAGCCAAGCCGAAGGATGCGATAAGCTGGCGGACGCTTCACTTGTAACTCGCTGATGGCGCTGCCGGTGAGCATCTGCACTTCCAGCGCCCGAATCACCCGGCGGGTATTGTTGGGGTGGATTCTCTCGGCGGAGGTGGCATCCACCTGTCGCAGCCTGTCATGCAGGGCTTGTGGCGATGTCTGCGCGGCATATTCCTCTAACTCAGCGCGCAAATCCAAATTAGGCGGGACGCGCGGTATCCCCCAGCCCTCTTCCACCGCCGTGATGTACTGACCGCTGCCGCCCACCAGAAAGGGTAGCTTGCCGCGTTTGTGCAGCCCGTCAATAGCGCTGTAGGCGGCGTCCTGATATTCAGCCAGGCTGAGATTGTAATCGGGCAGCGCGATGTCGATGAGATGATGCGGGATCAAAGTCCGCTGCTCCGCCGTCGGCTTGGCTGTGCCGATATCCATGTGCCGATAGATCTGCCGGCTGTCCGCGCCGACGATCTCGCCATCCAGCCGCCCCGCCAGGTCCATAGCCAGGCGAGTCTTGCCGACGCCGGTGGGACCTAGAATGATGACCAGCGGCTCCACCTCACCAGTCAAAGGCATCCTCCACATGCGCGATTTTCGCCCCTCCGCCGCCATCCAGCGCGACAGCGATCACATCAATCCGCCAGGGTCCTTCCCAATCCAATCCGCGATGGTCCAGGTATTGATAAACCGCCTTGAGCATTCGCTCTCGCTTGGCAGCCGTGATGCCAGCCAGAGCCGATTCTGTATCGGCGCCGCGGCGCGCCTTGACCTCGACGAATATCAGTGTGCTGTCTTTCTCGGCGATGATGTCAAGCTCGCCATACAGGCTTGACCAATTCCTTGCCAGGATCCTGTATCCCTTCCGACGCAAGTATCGCCCTGCAAGCTCTTCTCCTCGCGCGCCAGTTTGCTTCGAACTGGTCATTGCCATCAATTCCGTCTTCCTGCGCCCCAGCCATTATAGCCTGCGAAGCAACCGCACTGCATTCACATCAAGATCTGTAGGGGCGACACTTGTGTCGCCCGAAATCCATGTAACAAGGAATCCGACCTACTAGGTCGCTAGCAATCGCCCGCCGCTTGATATTTCGCAATTCTATGCTACTATCTTCCCCTGATATTTTCATGCGAACAGCCCTCAACCTGATAAAATCATAATGAAGCGCCTGGCGCTCTTATTTTTCTGCGTATGCCCAATCTACACCTGAAGATACACAAGGGAGTCTGAATCCATGATCGATATGAATACCGCCGTTACGCTGGCTGTGGCCGCCGCCGCGATTGGCTTGCTCTTCGCGCTTTATCAACGCAGCTTTGTCCTGTCTCAAGACGAGGGCAGCGAACGCATGCGGCAAATCGCCGCGGCAATTCAAAAAGGCGCGCAAGCCTTCCTCAGCCGCGAATACCGCGCCGTGGCCGCCCTGGTGCTAATCGTCACTGTCGCGTTGGTCATTTTGAGCCAGGTTCCTGGCTCGGGCATGTCGATTCTGACGGCGGTCGCCTTTGTCTGCGGCGCCCTGGCTTCCGGTCTGTCCGGGTATATCGGCATGTATATCGCCGTGCGCGCCAATGTACGGACGGCGCAAGCAGCCTCTCAGAGTCTCAACCGCGGTTTGCGCGTCGCCTTCGCCAGCGGCACGGTCATGAGCACGATGGTCGTTTCCCTGGCGCTGCTGGGCGTCAGCACCCTCTTTATCATCTTCGTTAATCAATTGGGCGATGCGGCGCAGGCGGCTTCGGCTCTGGCCGGCTTCGGCTTCGGCGGGACCTCCATCGCTATATTCGCTCGCGTGGGCGGCGGCATTTACACCAAAGCGGCTGATGTCGGCGCGGATCTGGTGGGCAAGACGGAAGCCGGCATCCCCGAGGATGACCCCCGCAATCCAGCCACCATTGCCGATAATGTCGGCGATAATGTCGGCGATGTGGCCGGCATGGGTTCCGATCTCTTCGAGAGTTACGCCAGTTCGATTATCGCCGCTATTTCCCTGGCGACAATTGGCGGCGCGTTCGCTGGCGATGGTTTGCTGGCGGCGCAGATCTTTCCCCTGCTCGTGGCGGCCGCCGGATTGATCATCAGCATCATCGCCAGTTTCCTGGTCAAAACCGAAGAAGGCGCCGACCAGGAGCAGTTGCTCGGCAGCATCCGCCGAGGCATTTACGGCGCTTCCGTTCTCATCGGTATCGTGGTCATCGTGCTTGGTTTGTCCTTGCCCTTCGGCGACGATAGCGGCGGCATCATCATCGCCACCTTGAGCGGCTTGATCGGCGGCGTACTCATCGGCTACTTCACCGAGTTCTTCACCGCCGATACCTACGGACCCACCAAGGCGCTGTCCGCCTCAGCGGAAGGCGGCGCCGGCATTGTGGTGATTCGCGGCTTGGCGCTCGGCATGATGAGCACCCTGGCGCCGGTTATCATTGTCGTCGTGGTCACGCTGCTCGCCACATCCCAAGCGGGCTTGTATGGCGTGGCGATGGCGGCGGTGGGCATGCTCTCGACCCTGGGCATCACCCTGGCGACAGACGCTTACGGTCCCGTGGCAGATAACGCCGGCGGCATCGCCGAAATGTCGGACTTGCCGGAAGAAGTCCGCGATCGCACCGATGCGCTGGACAGCCTGGGCAATACGACTGCGGCCACTGGCAAAGGCTTCGCTATTGGCTCAGCGGCGATGACCGCGCTGGCTTTGACGGCCGCCTTCATTACGGCGCTGACGGCTGGCGGCAGTTCTGCGCTCGGCTCGGCGGTAAATCCGGCCGACCTGCTGCTCAACCCGCAATTCGTCACCGGTCTCTTCATCGGCGGCTTGCTGCCCTACGTCTTCAGCGCGCTGACGATGGTGGCGGTGGGCGATGCCGCTCAGCAGATCGTCGAAGAGGTGCGGCGGCAATTCCGCGAAATCAAAGGCATCATGGAAGGCGAGCAGGAGCCCGACTACGAACGCTGCGTCGCGATAAGCACCGATAGCGCTATCAGGCAGATGCTGCTGCCGGGGCTTATCGCGGTCGGCGTGCCGGTTGGCATGGCGCTGCTGGCGGTTATCGGCAACGGCAACGCCCTCGGCGATTTCTTCGCCCCGATATCCCTTGTCGGCGTCCTGCTGGGTTCGCTGGTTTCAGCGTTTATGCTGGCGGTCATGATGGCGAATGCCGGCGGCGCCTGGGACAACGCCAAGAAGAATATCGAAGCCGGCAACTACGGCGGCAAAGGCTCCGACGCGCACAAAGCGGCCGTAGTCGGCGATACCGTTGGCGATCCCTTCAAAGATACATCTGGACCTTCGCTCAACATTCTCTTGAAGCTGCTGGCCATCGTCTCCCTGGTAATCGCCCCGCTGATCGGCAGCGCCTTTCCCTAGGCTGCCGCCACGCGCCGGCTGACCTCGCCAAAAGCGCGCGAAAAACTGATGGTTTATCGAAGGTATTGGACCTGCAATGGACATGAAACGGACAGAAAATCGTGCGTATTTTGCGAAGAATCTCTCAGCAATTGACGCCGTACATTACAATTCCCGCGCTCTGCCCGTCCTCAGGCCCAAGCAGTAATCGGCAGGAACAGCCATGAAGTTTGAAAGCGATGGTCCACGCGGTCTCTACTTCGAAGAGTTTGAAGTCGGCGCTACCATGCGCACGCGCGGGCGGACCATCACCGAAGCCGACCTGGTGGGCTTCGCGGCTTTGACCGGCGACTACAACCCCATACACACCGATGCCGATTACAGCAAGGCCTCCTTCATGGGTCAGCGGGTGGCGCATGGCATGCTGACCATCAGTTACGCCGTCGGGCAAGCTTATCAGCTGGGCATCCTGGAGCGGACAGTGCTGGGCTTCCGAGGCTTGGATATAAAGTTCAGCAGCCCCGTCTACATCGGCGATACGATACACGCCGAACTAAAAGTTGTGAAAACCAAAGCGGCGCGCCGTTTGGGTGGCGGAATTGTCACCCTGGATATCCGCATTGTCAAGCAAGATGGCGTGGCGGCGCAGAAGGGCCGCCTGTCACTGCTGATGATGTCCAAGCCCTGATTGCGGCATCAGTTCATTTGAGATCCTGGGCGACTGCGGCAGCGGCGAGCCGGCCCGACTGGATTCCCAGCGAATGGTCGCCGCCCGGATGAGTCGTGCCGCCGGCAAAGTAGAGCCGCGCAATCCTTGAGCTTCGTATATTTGCCGGTTTCAACGCGGTCAGCCGAGCCTGTGCTGAGGGACCGAAGAGCGCCCCGCGCCAGGCGCCGGTCCTGGCTTGAAAGTCAGCGGGCGTGAGATGCTGCTCGATCCGAATGCTATCGCGCAGGTCCAAGCCGTAGCGCTGATACAGGATCGCCAGGATGCGATCGCGATAGGCTTCTCGCTCGGTCCCCCAGTCAAACTTCTCGGAGAGGGATGGCGCCTCGACCTTAATCAGCCAGTTTTCTTGATTGACAGGCGCGGTTAAAGGATCGGTCTTGCTTGAAATAGTCAGCGAAATGGTCGGGTCAGCCGGCATAACTTCGCGCCCGAAGATTTCTTGATACTCGCGCCAGCGATGCTCGGAGAAAAAGATGTTGTGATGAGCGAGTTGGGGGAAGCGGCCGCGGACGCCGAGCATGATGACAAAGGCGGAACTTGACAGTTTTGCGCGGTTCAGCCTCCGTTGAGCGGGCGCGGGCAAGACACCTTCCGGCAAGAGGAAGCGCAGGGTGGAGATGATATCGACATTGGACACGACAGCATCGGACCGCAGAACTTGTCCGTCCGACAGCATGACACCGGTCGCCACATTTCCTTTTACGCGAATTTCCTGGACGGGACTGTTAAGTTGAATGGCCGCGCCACCCTCGCGGGCAAGCCGTTCAAGCGCGGTTGTCAGGGATGTCATGCCATCCTGCGGATACCAGCTTCCGCCACTTAGAGCCTGGTGCGCGAGCGTGTTGAAAGCCGCCGGGAGCGCGTAGGGGCTGCCGCCAACCAAGGCTGCATGGCTGCCCAGAATGCGCTGTAACTTGTCCGACTTGATGTGGCGGGCGATGGCATCGTGCATGGTGCGGCGCGGAGCGAGTCGTAGTCTCTTGAAAGCGGCAGCGTCGCCTGTGGAGGCAATGAAGGGGCTATCGAGGCGCGCGGCGTAGGCGAGGAACTTCAAAAAACCGACGTAGTCCTCTGGCGCGAGTAGGCGGATCTCTTTCGTAAGCGCCGCCCAGTCTTTGTGAGCGCTGAAAGATGCGCCATCGGGAAAGAAGTAGCGCGTTTGCGGGTCAATAGCCTGCAAGCGCAGATAATGATCCATATCTAGCTCAAGATCGTCAAAGAGCACTTCCAACGCCAACTTGGGCGGGAAAGGCGTCGGCGCGATATCCCAACGGAAACCAGCGGCGCGGAATTCGCAGACTTTGCCGCCGACCTGCGCGTTTTTTTCCAGAATGGTCACATCGTAGCCTAGCTGGCTAAGGCGAATTGCGATGGTCAGCCCACCGATACCCGCGCCGACGATGATGACAGACTTAGCCATCGCTGAGCCTCAATGGCATTGGATCCAATGAGTTTGAAAGGCAGTTTCCTAGCCCGTTCAACTTTGCTTCTCCGCGTGTGGAAGGTTTTGGTCAAGATAAGATAGTGCAAGCAGCGCGGCATGGCAAATGCGCCAGGCGCTTTTTTGTCATGATCCGCATAGGCTTAGTAGGTGAATCAGGCGCCGTTTTCGGGCTGAGACTTGGCACGGACGCGCTGGAATGCCGCCAAAGCGCGCTCCCGCGCATATCGATGCTCGACCAGCGGAGGCGGATAGTCCAGCTCTGCTGATTTCAACTTCCAGGGCTCGTGGATGAAGCGGTCGGGGAGCCCCTGTAGTTCGGGAAGCCAGTGTCGTATATAGCGCCCATCGCTGTCGTACTTGCGAGATTGAATGACGGGGTTGAAGATGCGGAAGAAGGGCTGGGCATCGGTGCCCGTGCCAGCAGTCCATTGCCAGCCGCCGTTATTGGCGGCCGGGTCGCCATCGAGCAGATGCCGCATGAAGTGCGCCTCGCCAGCTCGCCAATTGATGAGCAGGTGCTTGCTGAGGAAGCTGGCGGTGATCATGCGGGCGCGGTTGGGCATCCAGCCGATGGCGTTCAACTGGCGCATGGCGGCATCGACGATGGGGTAGCCGGTGCGCCCCTCTTGCCATGCTGCCAGGTCGCCTGGCGCGTTCCGCCAAGCCAGGCTGTCGTACTCGCGGCGGAAGTTGCCGCGACGCACATGCGGAAAGTGAAACATGATGTGCATGAAGAATTCGCGCCAGACGATTTGATTGCAGAAGGCGTCTATCGATTGACGGTCCGATTCGTCCATCGATTTGGCGTAAGCCATGCGGGCCGCCCAATAGACCTGACGCGGTGAAAGAATGCCCAGGCGCAGGTAGGGCGACAGGAATGAGGGACCGGCCTCAGCCTCAGCGAAAGGGTCGATAGGGAGATTGTTCCGCGCGCTATGGTAGCCGGCTATGTGCCCCGCCATGAAGTCGGACAGCCGCGATTTGGCGCTGCTTTCATCGGCGGGCGGGAGGGGCGCATGCGGTTTGATACGATCACGAGCCTGGCGACGCAAATCCTGGCTTTGCCAGCGGGTGGCAGAGGCGAAGTATTGGGGGCGGAAAGCGAGTTTCGAGATCCGCGGCTTGGGCAATGCCTCCCAGCGACGGCGAAAAGCTGTGTAGACTTTGAAGGGTCCGCCGTCGTCTTTCAACAGTTGCGCTGGCGGGATGAGCAGATTGTCGTCAAATGCCTGTACTGGTATTGGCAAGGAACGCGCGATTTCGGAATCCCGCTCGCTGGCGAAGGGACTGTAATCACGATTGAAGAACAGAGCAGATGCGCCTGTTGAATCGATCAGGGCTTTGAGCGCCTCATGCGGATCCCCCTCCAGAACAAGCAAACTGGAGCCAAAATGCCGCAGGCGAGCAGCAAGCGCCTCGAGCGCTTTCAGCAGGAAAGCCGTCCGATTGCGGCTGAACCATTCGCCTCGCTGCAGCCGGGGGTCGATGATGAAGATTGGCAGAACGCGCGAGCCCGCGCGAATGGCTTCGTGCAAGCCGATATTGTCGTCCAGGCGCAGGTCGCGGCGGAACCAGAAAATGACTGGCGATTCACTCATGGGACAAGGTTCCTTGCATCGCCTTTGTCATAGGTCATCATCTCGGACAGGCTAGCGCCTGGTAGTCAAGGCGCGGCGCGTCCGCCAATGGCGAAATGCGAAGAGGATGCGCAAGGGGAGGCCGTCAAATGCCGATCGTGTAAGGATACCTAGAGGACCAGGTCGATGCGCAAGTGTGATGCGATCGGTCAGTTCAATGCCGTCGCTCACTTCGGCGAAGATATGTTCATGGCGCCAATAAGCGAGCGGTCCTTTAACTTGCATGTCGGCGAATGAGCTCGGCGTCGGTCCGGTTTCGTGGCGGGCGATCCAGCGGATGGGCAGCGGTCCAAACCACAAGGTGAATTCGATTTCGCCTTCGGTCAGGGAGCGGCGGTCATCGCGGTGCAGTCGCATGAAGATAGGCGGCGGCGTGAGACGGGCGAGGGCGCGTGGGTCTTTATGGAAATCTGTGATCGCTTCCAGCGTGGTGTCAATAATGCTTGACTTGAGGAAAAGACGTGTCTTAGCGGGTATTTCGATCATCGTTTTCACCACTGAGGATACAGGAGCAGTTGCAAAAAAATCAGATCAAACATAGATGCGCAAAAGATTAAGTTGGCGTCGACAGGGTGCGAATTCACGGGCGGTGTTCATTGATGGCGGCGCGGAGGGCGGCGGCCGCTCCAGCGGGATCGTCGGCGAAAATGATGCCGCGGGATGAGTTGATGATAAGTCCGCGACCGGCGCTGTTGAGACCGGTCTTCAAGACAGCTTCTATGTCTCCCCCTTGAGCGCCGATGCCGGGCACGAGGAAAGTCATGTCGCCGGTGAGCGCGCGGATCTGCGCCATCTCATCCGGATTGGTGGCGGAGACGACGAGCATGCAGTTCCGCTGGTCGTTCCATTCCCGCGCTACTTTCTCGGCGACCAGTTGCCAGAGCGGGCGGCCAGCGACTTTGAGGTCCTGGATCTCGGCGGCGCCCGGATTGGACGTGCGGCAGAGGATGATGCAGCCTTTGCCCGAATAATCCAGGAAAGGCTGCAGCGCGTCTCGCCCCAGGAAGGGGTTAAGCGTGACGGCGTCGAAGCCGAGTTCAATGAAGATTGAGCGGGCGTAGGCGGCGCTGGTATTGCCGATATCGCCGCGTTTGGCATCGCAGATCGTCAGCGCATCCGGATGATGTTGCCGCAAGTATTCGAGGGATTGCGCGAGTTGCCGCCAGCCGGCCGCGCCATTCACCTCGTAGAAAGCGATGTTGAATTTGAAGGCGGCGGCGTATTCAGCTGTCGCGTCGATGATGTGGCGGTTGAAGGCAAGCTGCGGCGTTTCGTGGTTAAGGAAGGCTTTGGGCAGCCTAGCCAGGTCGCTGTCAAGGCCGATGCAGAGCAGCGAATCAACGTTGTCCGCCCGCGCGTTGTATTTGTCGATTGCGTTCAAGCGAATTGTTTTCCCCACGCATGGGGATCGGCAAGCCAACGCGCAATCGCAGGCAGTTGACTCTTCTCCAGTTCCCCGAAACGCAAAGCAACGTCAAGCAAGATGTCAAATTCAGTCAGCGTATGAAGCATCAGACCAGCCTCACGGAACGCGCTCTCCGCATCAGGGAAGCGGTAACTGATGATTGCTAGCACGTCTGATACCTGGGCACCTTTTTGACGAAGTTCCTTTACCGCGTCCAAACTGCTGCCGCCGGTAGTTACGTGATCTTCCACCAACAGAACACGTTTACCAGCTACATCACCACCTTCGATTAGCTTTCGCTTTCCGTGCGCTTTTGTTTCTGGACGAATGAATACAGAGGGTCTTTTCAACGAGTAAGCAAGCGCTGAACTATGAGGTACTCCACCTACAGCTACACCAGCGATAACATCGTATGTGAGATGACTTGAGTCAATATATTCTTGAAATCCTTCGATTATAAGACGCCATTCGACTGGATGAAAAACTAATACTCTATTGTCTACGTAGACCGGAGACTTTATGCCAGATGTAAAGGTGATTGGAATATCGAGCGAAAAGCCAACCGCGCCGATTTCAAGCAAGGCTTTCGCGATGGATTCTTTCATACTCGTAATCGTTCTCCGCTAGCTCTGCCGCAATTATAGCGGCGGCGAAGGGACCGCGATATACCAAGGCGGACCAATATTGCCCGGCTTTGACGCCGAGGTCTAGATATTGGCGGAAGCTCGCGCCGTCCAAGATACCGCCACAGGCGATCACATCAACGGCGTAATTCATTCTATTCTTCTCGGCGAGCAATTGGCGGACAGCGTCCAAAGCCCCGGGAAAGAGGTCGCCGCCGCCGACGCCCGCTTGCACACTGTCGTCATCCGGGCTGGGCTTTGCCAGCGTGTTGGTGGCGATGACGGCTCTAACGCCCACTTCGTGAAAGACGCGCATCAAAACACGGTATTGGTCGCCAGTCAGCCCAGGACTGATCTTGACCCAGAGCGGGATGTCGAGGTCTCTATCTCGCAGGCGCTCGATGAAAGCGCCGCATAGCTGTCCTGTCTCGGATTCCAATTGATGACCCTGCGGATCGTCTTCTGTGTTGGGGCAGCTTAGATTCAGGGTGAACCAGCTTGGGATGACAACGGCATCAAGGAAGAACGTCAGCGATTCAAGCACGTCGCGTTCCTGCTCGTCGATATCATCGACTCCGGGCGAGACAGCGATATTGATGCCGAATTCCGGCGGCAGTTGGTGACGGCGATCGCCGAGGAAGCGGGCGGCCGCGCGCGCGCCCGGATTGCGCAAGCCGACGCGATTCTGCGTTGATTGCGCCCCGGCATCACGCCAGATTACCGTTCCCGGATTGCCCAGGCGCGGATGGCGCGTGAAGGAGCCGAACTCGACTGGACCGAGCAGAGCCGGCAGGACAGCCCAGCCGGGGATGATATTGCGGCGCGCATCTATGACGGCATGGAGCGCTTCCGCCTCGCTGGCAAAACCCTCGCCTTTTAGGAGACCGGCCGCCAGGATTAGCCGCTGGGACAGGCGGAGGCTGCCTGCGTCAACGGCCGCTTCGGCAAAGGCAACCCGGTGCAGGAGCTGGCAGCACTGCGTCGAGAGGGGCAAACGCTCCAGCAAACGCAGCAACTCGATTGCTCGGTCGTGCGCGCTTTGGGCGGGCTGGCGAAAGATAAGCTGCTTGTTAAGGGTGTGGCAGACGCCGGCGATACTGCGCAGCAGCCCATCGCGAAGCTGTGTTTTCATGCGACGTACCCGAAGAGGTTGCGCCCGAAGCCGGCTGGGCTCAAGACATTTTCGCCATCGTAGACTTTGGTGCCGCGAATCCAAACTTCGCGGACCTTGCCCCTTACGCGCATGCCTTCAAAGGGCGACCAGCCGCATTTGGTCATGAGATTCTCGCGTTCAATCACATAAGTCTCGTCGGTATCGACAAGGGCATAAGTCTTGGGAAAAGGTGCGATGCGCCAGATACGTTGTACGTTAAGCGAGAGCATATCGCAAGCCTTTTGCAGGGACAGTTTGCCATCTTTGGCTGCTTGCAACATGAGGGGCAGGGTCGTTTCCAAGCCCGGTACGCCGTAGGGCGGGGCGTCGGATTCTTTCTCGGCGATGGCATGCGGCGCATGGTCTGACTCGATTATATCGACGATGCCGAGCCGAATGGCGCGCCAAAGCGCACGCTGATCGGACTTGCGTTTGAGTTCCGGCTTCATCAAGCCATAAGCGCCGAGGGTTGGCAGGTCGTCTTCGCTGAGGATGAGATGATGGGGGCAGACGCCGACCGTGACTGGCAAGCCGTCTTGTTTGGCTTGGGTCAAGAGGTTGATCTCATACTCGCTGCTGATGTGGAGGAAGTGCGTCGGCTGACGATATTTGCGCACCAGGTCCAATATATTGCGGACGGTTTCCTCTTCGGCGTGCACGGCGATCAAGCGGTTGGGCGTCCAGGCGCGATAGTGGCGCTCTCGCATAGCGCTGGAATTGATCAGCAGGTCGCCAGTGGTGGAGTTATTGTAGATCTTCAAGCCACAGACCTGGCGGGCGATTTTTTCGTATTCGGCGGTGTTATCGGCTTGGGAAGCGCCGAAGTAGAGCCCCCAATCGCAATGGGCGTCGCGATCAATGCGCTTGAGTTTGTCGCTCAGGCGGTCCTGGTCGATGGTTGAAGGGGCGGTATTCGGCATATCAAATACTGCCCAGAAGCCGCCGGCGATGGCTGCTTTGGTTTCGGAGGCGAAGGTGGCTTTATGCGACCAATCAAGATCACGCAGATGCGTATGGGGATCGATCATGCCGTGAATCTTGATCAGTGGCATCAGACATACACCCCGCGCAAAACTTTAACCAGTAGCGCCATGCGGACGAACATGCCGTTTTCCATCTGCTCGAAGTAGATCGCGCGCGGATCGCGATCCATGATGTCATGATCTGCGCGACTGCCCATCTCGTGCTTGCGCGGCAGCGGGTGCATCAGGATGGCGTCTGGCTTGGCTTGCGCCAGCACTTGCGGCATCATGACATAATCGTCTTTGATGCTGGCGTACATGGCGGCATCGCCAAAGCGCTCTTCCTGGACGCGCGTCCAGTAGATGACATCGGTCTCGGCGATGACATCCATCAGTCGCTCCGTTTCACTGACTTTGATGCCCTGCGACTTAACCAGGGAGGTGATGTCCGCCGGCATTTGCAGGCTCTCAGGCGCGACGAGACAGAGGCGCACATCGGCGGCATCGTAGTAGGCGATGAGCTTCGCCAGGGAGTGCACCGTCCGGCCGTGTAGGAGATCGCCGACGAGCGTGATGGTCAGATGATCGAGCGATTTTTTCTGCTCGAAAATCGTGAAAATATCGAGCAAAGCCTGGGTTGGGTGTTCGCCGATGCCATCGCCGCCGCTGATGGCCACAGTGGGATTGTCGATGCGATGGTTGAGCAAGTCTAGGTAATAAGCGGCTTCGTAGGACGAGCCGATCTCCGGATGGCGCAAGACCACCACATCGGCGTAGCAGCCGGTGGCGCGGACGGTGTCTGAGAGGTTTTCGCCTTTATACATGGACGAGAAGCGCACGCCATTGCTGACAGCGATGACATCGCCGCCGAGCCGGCGCATGGCGGACTGGAATGACATATCGGTGCGGGTGCTGGCTTCGAAGAACAGCGACGCCATGACCTTGCCGGCGCAAAGCTCAGTCAGTCCGCGGTCCTGGGTGCGGATGCGTTTGCGGATGGAAGTGGCGGCGTCGAAGAGGATATTGAGGTCTTGTCTTTGGAATTGATCGACGGAAATGATGTGTTTGCCGAGGAAATCACCGTTGATGGCCGGGGGATTGTAGCTGAAAGCTTGCTGACTGATCGTGGAAGTATTGTTTGTCGCTTCTGCCAATGGTATCTCCTTGTCCGTACACGCCCCGGCCGCCATGCGCGCGTTTGAAAACGACGCCAATTCCCGGGGCGCGGCACCGTTTCTGTCAGGTCACACACAGTCGACTTAGAACAAACCGACAACTTTGCCATCTTCGTCAATATCGACATTCATCGCTGCGGGACTCCGGCCCAAGCCGGGCATGGTGCGGACATCGCCGCAAAGCGGATAGATGAAACCGGCGCCGGCCGAGGCGCGGATGTCGGTGATAGTGATGCGGAAGCCATCGGGCGCGCCTTTGAGTTTGGGATCGTCGCTGAGGCTCAGGTGCGTCTTCGCCATGCAGATTGGCAGGGTGCCGAGTCCCTGCTCCTCGTATTGGCGGATTTTCCGGCTGGCGATTGGCGCGAAGTCGACGCCGTCGGCGCGGTAGATCTCGGTCGCAATCGTCTCGATTTTTTCTTTGATCGGCATATCATCCGGGTAGAGCAGGCGAAAGTCGTTAGGCATCTCACAGGCGGATACGATCATCTCGGCCAGCTCAACCGCGCCAGCGCCGCCTTCCGCCCAATGCCGGGCGACTGCCACGCCAGTGGCGCCGGATCCCAGGGCGATTTCCCGCACCGCTTGTATTTCAGCCGCGGTGTCATCGGCGAAGACATTGACGGCGACAACAGGATTGACGCCGAATTTCTTGAGATTCTCCAGATGCCGCACCATGTTTACGGCGCCGGTTTCGACATCAGGCACATTTTCTTCTTTCAATGCCGGGTCGATCGACCTGCCGGGGATGATGCGATATTTGCCGGTATGCGCCTTCAGCGCGCGGATCGTGGTGACCAGGACGACGGCATTGGGCTTCAAACCGGAAATGCGCGACTTGATGTTGAAGAACTTCTCTGCGCCGATATCCGCGCCGAAGCCCGATTCGGTTACGACATAGTCGCCGCATTTCATGGCGATCATATCGGCGATGATGGACGAGTTGCCGTGGGCGATATTGGCGAAGGGACCAGCATGGACCAGCGCCGGCGTATTTTCCAGCGATTGCATCAGGTTTGGCTTGATGGCTTCTTTCATCAGCACGGTGGCCGCTCCGGCCGCGCGAATATCCTCGGCGGTCACCGGATTTCTGTTCTTGTCATAGGCGATGACCATTTTGCCGATGCGCTCGCGCATATCGCGCAGCGAAGTCGTCAATGCCAGGATGGCCATGATCTCCGAGGCGACGGTGATGTCGTAGCCGGTTTGGCGCGGCACGCCGTCGAAGCGCTTGCCCAAGCCGACGATGACATTGCGCAGGGCGCGATCGTTGAGGTCGACGACGCGGCGCCAGGGGATGTTGTGGATGTCAATATCCAGCGCGTTGCCATGATAGATCTGGGCGTCGAGCATGGCGGCGATCAGGTTATGCGCGGCGCTGATGGCGTGGATATCGCCGGTCAGATGCAAATTGAAGTTTTCCATCGGCACGATCTGGCTGTAGCCGCCGCCGGCGGCGCCGCCTTTGATGCCGAAAGTGGGACCTTGCGAGGGCTGCCGCACGGTGATGATGGCGTTCTTGCCGATATGTTTCATCGCCTGGCCGATGCCGACGGTGGTGGTGGATTTGCCTTCGCCCAGGGGTGTTGGCGTGATGGCGGTGACGTCAACGTATTTGGCATTCGGCCGCGATTGCAGCCGATCGAGAACAGCCAGATTGATCTTGGCGACGTGCGGTCCGTAGTGTTCCAGGTCTTTGTCTGGCTCCAAGCCCATCATTTCGGCGATTTGATTGATATGAAGGAGCTTTGCGCTCTGCGCGATGTCGAGGTCGGAGGGGATGGTCATGGTTTGCCAGCTTTCGAAATCTGTGCCTGATCTGGGGATGGGTTGAGACGCTCCTTGCGCTTGATGACAAGGGATACGCTATTGCCGAGTGCGCGGTGAAACTCTAAGCGTTGATTTTAACACGAATGAGATGCGTCGGCTGTCAATTCTCAGATAGGATTTTATAATGCGAGGAGTGAATCGCTAGCGGAGCCAACTGGCCATAAAGTCCTTGACAGCGGAGACCCTCAGACGCAGCCGGTTGGTCGCTGCCAGCCCCATCTATTACGGCTGGGTCGTATGGCTGGTCGCCCTGATCGGCGTGAATAGCAGCGCGCCCGGTCAGAGCTTTTCCGTTTCGCTGTTCATGGATTATTTCATAGAAGATTTTGGACTGGATCGCACAGCGGTCAGCAGCTTGTATGGCGCTGGCACCTTCCTGGCTTCTTTGAGCTTGACTTGGGTCGGGCGGCAGATTGACCGCTGGGGCAATCGCCGGGTCGGCACAGTGACAAGCATCCTCTTTGCCTTGGTGCTGGCGCTGAGTTCACTGATTAACGGACCGGTGATGCTCTTTTTCGCTTTCGTGGGTTTGCGCGGTTTGGGGCAAGGCGCGTTGACACTGGTCGGCTCGACGGCCGTTGCGAATTGGTTCCGGCAGCGGCGCGGACGCATGATGTCTTTGGCTGCCTTGACATTTGCCTTGTTCCAGGGGATATATGTCAATCTGCTGCGATTATTGCTGGAGACCTATGATTGGCGAGAGGTTTTCGTTTTGCTGGGCATCGCCGTGGCGCTGCTTGTCCTCCCTTCAATCGCGCTGTTCATGCGGGATAAGCCGGAGCAATATGGATTGCAGCCCGACGCCGCGGCGGCTGCCGAGAGCGAAGGATCCGGAGACAGCCGGGAAGTCGAGGACAACTGGACATTAGGCGAGGCGCTGCGAACGCCAATGCTATGGGTGCTATTGTTCGCGCGGATGCTGGCGTCGGCCTGGTTGACGGGACTTATTTTGCACCAGGTTTCGATTTTTTCAGTCTTGGGATACAGCGCCCAGGTTGTCACCGAAACCTATGCCCTATTGTCCATCGTCGCGGGCGGCTCGGCGCTCTTGGGCGGATTTATGATCGATCGTTTCAATCCAATTGTGGTGATCATTTTGAAATTGCTGGCGCTCATTGCCGCTACAGTGCTTGCAATGGCTATGCGGGAAAGTTGGCAGTTGATGATGTACGCGCTGTCTTTTGGCATGGTCATTGGCATTGGCTATGTATTTGATGGCGCCGTCTGGCCGAATCTTTTTGGTCGCGAGTTTCAAGGCGAGATTCGCGGATTTGTCTTCGCAGCGCTTGTCATCGGCAGCGCGATTGGACCGGCGCTGTTTGGATTCAGCTACGATTATGCTGGCGGCTATGCGCCTGTGCTTTGGCTGGGCGCCGGTTTGAGCGCGATTGTGCTGGTTGCGTCGCTGATGGTCCGTTCGCCCAAGCGGCCAGACTTCGAGACAGCTTAGTCTATCGGCTTAAGGACAAGTACTGCCAGAGGGGGCAGGCGCAGGCTGATGCTGTCGGGCAGACCGTGGCTTGCGATATCTTCACTGTGGATGCCGCCCAGGTTGCCGACATTGCTGCCGCCATAGACTGCGGCATCGCTGTTCAAAGCCTCTTGATAGAATCCGGAGCGCGGAACGCCAATCCGATAGTTGTCACGGACGACCGGCGTGCAGTTGAGCACGATGATCAGGAAGTCCTCCCTGTCGTCGGCATAGCGGATGTAACTGTAAACGCTGTAATCGGCGTCATTCGCCTCGATCCAGCGGAAGCCCTCCGGTTCGCAGTCGACTTGCCAAAGGGCGGGCTGGTCACGATAGAAGTGGTTCAGGTCCCGCACCCAGGTTTGCATCCCCGCGTGTTTATCGTATTCGAGCAGATGCCAATCGAGGCTGCGCGCTTCGCTCCATTCGGCGAACTGTCCAATTTCATTGCCCATGAAATTGAGCTTCTTGCCGACTTGCGTGTATTGATAGCCGAAGAGCAGGCGCAAACCCGCGAACTGCTGCCAATAGTCGCCGGGCAGCTTGCCGATCAGCGAGCCTTTCATGTGCACCACTTCATCATGCGAGAGCGGCAGGACGAAATTTTCGCTGAAGGCGTAGAGGCTGGCGAAGGTAATCTGATGATGGTGAAAGCGGCGGTGGACCGGGTCATGTTTCATGTATTGCAGCGTGTCGTGCATCCAGCCCATATTCCATTTGAAGGTGAAGCCCAGGCCGCCGATGTAGGTCGGTCGCGAGACCATCGCCCAGGCGGTGGATTCTTCGGCGATGGTGATAGCGCCGGGCGCCTCGGCATGCACGATCTCGTTGAATTCCCGCAGGAAAGCTAGAGCGCCGAGGTTCTCGTGGCTGCCGTATTCGTTGGCTATCCATTCGCCCTCTTCGCGGGAGAAATTGAGATAGATCATGGAAGACACGGCATCGACGCGCAAGCCGTCAATATGGTATTTATCCAGCCAGAAGAGAGCGTTGGCGATGAGGAAATTGCGGACTTCGTTGCGAGCGTAGTTGAAGATCATCGTGCCCCAATCGGGGTGCTCGCCCTGGCGGGGATCTTCGTGGCTGTATAGATGTGTGCCATCAAAGTAGTTGAGGCCATAGCCGTCTTTGGGGAAATGAGCCGGCACCCAATCCAGGATGACGGCGATGCCGCTCTGGTGGCAGCGATCGACAAAATACATGAAGTCTTCTGGCGCGCCGAAACGGCTGGTCGGCGCGTAGTAACCCGTGACTTGATAACCCCAGGAGGCGTCCAACGGATGTTCAGCCACCGGCAGCAACTCCAGATGGGTGTAACCCATTTCGACCAAATAGGGCAGCAATTCATCCGCCAAATCGCGATAGGTCAAATAAGCGCCTCGGTCTTTGCGCTTCCAGGAGCCCAAGTGGAGTTCGTAGATGTTCATCGGCTGCTTGAGCGGATTGCTTTCCGCGCGCGCCCCCATCCATTCAGCATCGCCCCATTGATATTGGTCGAGGTCGCAGACGATGGAGGCGGTGTCCGGGCGCAACTCGGAGAAGAAGCCATAAGGATCGGATTTTGCCGCGCGATAGCCCTTGTTGTGCGAGCGGACTTCGAATTTGTAACGCGCCCCCGCTTCCAAGCCCGGCACGAAAATCTCCCATATCCCGGCGTCCTTGATATTCTCCATGACATGGGTGCGCGGATCCCAGCGATTGAAATCGCCGATGAGGGCGACTTTGTAACAGTTCGGCGCCCAGACGGCGAAATTGACGCCACCTAAGCCATTGATTTCACGCGCATGCGCGCCGAGTTTCTTGTAGATTTGCTGATTTTCGCCCTGGCCAAAAAGGTAGATATCGTAATCCGTCAGCAGCGGCGGATGACCATAAACTTCGCCAAAGACTTCGGTCGCGCCTTCGAGAGTGACCGATTCAAAATGGTAAGACGCCTCAGCCCAGGTCGCATCGAGATCGGCGGCAAAGAGACCGTCTTCATGAATCAGTTTCATCGGCGCGCGCTCCCCGCTGTCGTCATTGATGAGGTCTACTTGCTTCGCCCAGGGACGAAAAGCGCGGATGCACAGATCATCGCCGATTTGATGCCGACCTAATAGTGAGGCGGGCGCGCCAATCTCGCCGGTGACTAAGGCGGTGATCGCGTCGGGGTGGATGGTCAGGGGCATCGCTTATCCTTGCAGGGCGCGGATGAATTTGTAGCGTTATTATAGCCGCCCTGATGCGAAATCGTAGGCTGTTGCTGTGACTGTGCCGCCGCGCTCGGGTCCGCTTGATTTAGGAACTCTGATGTGATACAATAGAAAATATATTCTAATGATTTGGTTTTGAGTTAATTTAGCAAGCCTGTGTGACGCGAGATGGCGAAGACGCGCAAGATCCTCCATCTTGATTTAGATGCTTTCTTTTGTGCGGTAGAGGAGCAGTTGAATCCGACGCTGCGGGGCAAAGCTATCGCCGTCGGCGGAAAGCCCGATGAACGCGGTGTGGTGTCGTCAGCCTCGTATCCAGCGAGGAAGTACGGCGTTCGCTCGGCCATGCCGATGGCGCAGGCTATTCGCTTGTGCCCGCATCTCATTGTGGTGGGGCAAACGCGGGGAGTATACTCTCAGCGTTCAAGAGCGGTCATGAACATCTTGCGGGATACGGCCCCTTATGTTGAACCGCTCTCGATCGACGAAGCCTTTCTCGATGTGACCATTTTGCCCGATCCGATTCTTGACATAGCAACCCGACTGCAAAAGCGGATCAATGACGAACTCGATCTGCCCTGCTCCCTGGGTGGCGCGACCAACAAGCTGATGGCGAAGACGGCGAACACGGTCGGCAAAGCGCGCGGGGCGATGGACAAACCGCCTAATACCATCACAATTGTGCCGGCGGGCGGGGAGGCGGCTTTCCTAGCGCCATTGCCTATCCGACGGCTCTGGGGGGTGGGACCGAGGAATGCCGAGACCCTGCAAAAATTGGGCTTGACCACGGTGGGCGAGGTGGCGAATTGGTCGGAAGAGGCGCTAGTAGCGCGTTTGGGCAAGCTCGGTGGCGATATCTGGCGGCGGGCCCAAGGCATCGACTTCCGCCCGGTGCTGACCGGACACGAAGCGAAATCAATCAGTAAGGAAGTCACCTTCGCCAAAGACATAGCCGATGAAGCGGAACTCAAGCTGACTCTGCGCCGCCTGGCTGACGGTGTGGGGCGGCAGGCGCGCAAGGCTGGCTTGGCGGGCACAACAGTCAGGATCAAACTGCGCTGGACGGACTTCTCTACCCTGAGCCGGCAGATCACGCTCGACCAGCCCACCGATCTTGATGGCGATATTTACGAAGCTGCCCGAAGACTCTTCGAGGGGACCTGGCCCCCGGGCAAACCGGTCCGGCTGATCGGCGTTGGGATTAGCGGCTTCGGCGAGCCAAATCGACAGCTTGGATTATGGGGCGGCGGCGCGAGCGAAAAGCATGAAGAAAACCTGGTGGGCGTACTGGACCGCTTGCGTGACAAGTACGGCGAGACAATGATACGGCGGGCCAGCGATTTACACTATCAGCCCCGGGAGGACAATAAGCGCTGACCAAATGGCGGTCCGTGATTAAACCAAGGTATAGAGCTGGTGGTATACGCCTTCCTGCTTTAGCAGTTCCCGGTGGCTGCCCATTTCTACGATCTTGCCGTGGTCCATGACGACGATGACATCGGCGGAGGTGATCGTACTCAAGCGATGGGCGATGATAAAGCTGGTGCGCCCTTCCAGCAGGCGCTCCAAAGCCCGCTGGATTAACCGCTCAGTCTGCGTATCGATGTTGCTGGTCGCTTCATCGAGGATGAGCACGCGCGGATCAGCCAGCAAGGCGCGGGCAAAAGCCAGCAACTGCCGCTGGCCGGTGGACAAGACGGCGCCCCCTTCCCGGATATCGGTGAGATAGCCGTCTTCCAGATTGACGATAAAGTCATGCGCGCCCACCGCTTTCGCCGCGTCAACGACTTCTTCATCGCTGGCTTTCAAGCGCCCGTAGCGGATGTTGTCCAGGACCGTGCCGGAGAAGAGGTGGGTATCTTGCGGGACGACGCTGATCTGCCGGCGCAAACTGTTCTGCGTGACCTCTCTGAGGTCATATCCATCAACGGTCACCTTGCCCTTCGTCACGTCATGGAAGCGCGTGATCAGCTTGACCATCGTGGTCTTGCCAGCGCCGGTGTGCCCGACGAAGGCGACGCGGGAGCCAGCTGGGACATCGAGATTGATGTCTTTCAAGACGAGCGGAGCTTCTGGGGAATAGCGAAAGGCTACATCTTCAAAACGAATATGACCGGTGATGGCGGGCAGCTCGTCGGCGACGATCTCATCGCGAACTTCTACCGGGAAGTCCATCAGCTTGAAGATCCGGTAGCCGGATGCGATGACGCTTTGGAGCAAGTTGTAACGTTGCGCCAGCAAGCGAATGGGATAGAAAAACTGCTGAATATACAGGATGAAAGCCAGGAGCACGCCGATTGAGATTCTGTCATCCAGAACCAGCGTCCCGCCGACGAAAATCAGCGTGCCAGTGGCAACCCCCCCAATCATTTCAACGGTGGGATAAAACAAGCCTGCGATCAGCGCGGCTCGCACTCCCGCCTGGCGGCTGGCTTCGTTGATTTCACCGGCAAAGCGCTGGTAATTAAAAGTTTGACGGGCAAAAGCTTGCGTGACGCGAACGCCAGTGAATGCCTCCGAAAGCTCAGCGTTGACTTTGGCGTTGCTGTCGGAGAGGCGCAGGTAGGCGGCGCGGGCGTATATCCGCCAGAAATTCGCGATGAAGAGCAGAACGACAAGCACAGTGAAGGCGACCGCGGTGAGTGGCACATTGATGACCAGCATCGAGATGATAATGCCGAAGAGCATCAGCACTTCGCGAATGCTGCCGACGGCGGCAAAGGTGACCGCTTCGCGCACGACGTTGACATCGCTGATAATGCGTGCGATCAGGCGCCCCGCCTCATAATCGGCGAAGAAGCCGATCGACAGGTATTGGATATGCTCAAACAACTGATCGCGCAGGGTCTTGATAATAGTCTGGCCGATGACCGCCATATTGCCCAGTTGGATGCGGAAACCGATGAAGCCGATTACCTGAATCCCGACGAAGAAGAGCACGCCGGCTATCAGAATTGAGATATCGCCCTTGCGAATGCCTTCGTCGATCGCCCAGCCAATCAGAGGCGGTCCGGCGACATTCGCGATGACGCTGAGCAGCATCGCGAGCACGGCGACGGTGAATTCACGCCGGTGCGGCGCGAGGTAGGACAAGAGGCGAACGGTCACCTCGCGATCGAAACCAGGGCGGTGGTGGTCGTCGATTTCGAGGATATTTGGCTGAGCCTCCTTGCCCTTGTCTCTGGAGGAGCCTTTGAGTTTGCTACGAGCTTGGGAAGCCATGGTCTCCTGACTCCGCGATTTTGCTAAGGTGTATACTTGCCCGTAAGGCGTTCGATCAATTCGCGGAATTGTTGGGTTGAGCGTCTTTCTTCGAACGGGATTTTGATGACGCCGGAGATGATAGCCTCGCGGCGGACGCGCTGCTGTTCCTCGAGTTGCAGCTTGTAGATCTCTTCATACAGCCCCCCGTCTTGGAGCAGGGTCTCGTGCGTCCCCTGCTGGATGATCTTGCCTTCGCGCAGCACGATAATCTGATCGGCGTCCAAAATCGTACTCATGCGCTGGGCGATTACAAAGGTCGTCCGCCCGACCATGATGCGGTCGAGCGCCTGCTGAATCAGATGTTCAGTCTGTGTGTCGACGCTGCTGGTGGCGTCATCGAGGATGAGGATGCGCGGATTGATCAGCAAGGCGCGGGCGATGGCGACGCGTTGCTTCTGCCCGCCTGACAAGGTCACGCCGCGCTCGCCGACGACAGTCTGGTAGCCATCGGGAAACTCGGAGATGAAATCATGCGCGTTGGCGGATTTCGCCGCAGCCACGATTTCCTCCCGCGTCGCCGATGATTTGCCGTAAGCGATGTTCTCCTCGATGGTGGCGGAAAAGAGCAGGGACTGCTGCATGACGATGCCGATCTGGCTGCGCAGGCAATCAAGGTCGTAGTCCCGCACATCAATGCCGTCGATCGTCACCCTGCCATCGGTCACATCGTAGAAGCGGGGAATCAAATTGGCGATTGTTGTCTTGCCGGAGCCGGTCAAGCCGATGATGGCGACCACTTCGCCCGGTTTCGCCTCCAGGCGGATGTTCTTCACGACCGCCGGACTTAAGGCGCTGTAACTGGTGCTGACCTTGTCGAAGCGCACATGCCCATTGAAATCCTTCTTTATCGCGCCCTCCCGGTCAACGAGCAGCTCCGTTTCGTCAAGTACCTCGAAGACGCGTTCGCCGCTGGCAACGGCTTGCGTCGTCAGCAGGATAACGAAGCCGACAAAACGCAGCGGTTGCGCAAGGAGCAAGACATAGGCGTTAAACGTGACGATTAAGCCGACCGAGATATTTGCCAGCCCCTGCTGTTCCATCAGTCCGCCAAACAGAAGCACGAGGGCGGTTGAAAGGGCGGCGAGAAAGGCGCTGGTCGGCAAGTAGGTGATCCACTGGGTGATGAAGTCCAGTTGCTCGTTGTAGAGATTGTTGTTCTCTTCATGGAATCGGTCGATTTCGTGTTCTTCGCGGGCGAAAACACGCACGACTTCAGCGCCAAGAGCGTTCTCCTGTATGTGATTGCTTAGCGCCTGCATGCGAACCATGACTGCCTTCCAGCGCGGATGGACGCGCATGACAAAGCGCTGCGAATAGAGCGCCAGCGGCAGGAGCGGTGAGAAGGCGACAATCGCGAGCAGCGGACTGGTGGCGAGCATGATGGCGACGACGCCGATGAGCAAGAGGATGGTATTCAAGCCGTCCATCAAGCCAAAGGAGAAATAGCGCTGGATCTCGTTGACATCGCTGATGGCCCGCGTGACGATCGTGCCGACTTGCGCATTATCGTGGTAGGTGAAGGATTGCCGCTGCACCTTGTCGTAAATTTCGTTGCGGATGTCGAAGGCAATGCAATGTGACAGGCGTTCGCCCAAATACCTTCCAAAGAAAGCGGTCAAACCGCGCAGGATGCCCAAGCCCACAACAAGCAAGCCGGCATTGAGCATGAAGCTGCTGTCTTTGGCGGCGATGCCAATATCGACCACATCGCGCAAGATGTAAGGTACGATGACCGCCAGGATGTTCGTGCCGACGATGCCTGCGAATGCCATGACCACGGAAAGCCGATAGCGCCATATGTAGCGCATCAGGCGCATCCAGATGCGGAATGCGGAGAAGGTTTTGGGTTTTGCAAAAGCCTGCGCGCGCGGCTTGGACGCGGCCGATGCCATAATGTTACTCCCGGCAGCCTAACTCAGGATGTATTTTCCGCTGCCCGGCGATGGTCCAGGACGATAAAGACACAAACATTCAGTGTACAGCAGGGCAGGGCAGTTTACTATATTAAGCCCTGTCCAATTCCTGTAGATTGACGTCCAGATTCCCCCGCCCCTCACACGCGAGATCCGTAGGGGCGACTCTGTGAGTCGCCCGAAACTTACCGAGTGAGACGACAAATACGCGACCATATAGTCGCCTATTCCCACCGTATTTATGCTACCCTGGCTGTTATGAACGCCAAATTGCCAATCCATCGTCTAATCCGAAAACATGGCGCCTATCCCAAATCTCAACGCTTGCCGCGCAAAATCCGTTTTTCAGCCCCAAAAATGCCGCTGTATCCATACTGTATCGATATAGACTGGCGATTATCTCGCAAAATCCTTTAATGTATGTACCCAGGATATACCCAGGATATACCTAGGATGCGCCAAGATGAACCAAGTGAGTACCATTTTTGTCCATTTTTGTCCCGACTTTTGTTGACATGAACTCGACATGGCGCAGACAGATATTGGCGAAGCATTCCCGACTTGTCTTGGTGGCGCTTTTCACACTGGCATTCCCGCGCGGAAGCGCCAAAATACAGATAGGAGCTATGTTAACCTGAGGGCGAATTCTTATGTCTGATCTAAAGCCGGTTGCGGTTCAATTGTATTCACTGCGCGAGGAATTGGCGCAGGATTTCGAAGCTACGATACGAAACATCGCCGATATTGGTTATGTCGGGGTCGAGCCTTTTGGCGGCATGCCAGGCGGCTTGGATGCTGTGGCGGGCTTGTGCCGCGAGCTTGAGTTGGAAGTTTGCAGCAGCCATGTCCCCTTCCCGGACGACGCCAACAAAGACGCCGTGCTGGCGCTGGCGGAAGCTTATGGGCTGGAGCGAGTCTGCATTGCATACTTGCCGCCGGCGGAATTCGAGACGGTCGACGGGATCAAGCGGACCTGTGAGAAGCTCAATAATGCCGGCGCTTTTGCCAACGCCAATGGCTTAGCATTGGGCTACCACAATCATTGGTGGGAGTACAAGCAGCTTAACGGCTGCGCCACCCTCGAGCTGATGCTTGATGAGCTCGACGACAGTGTCTTCCTGCAGATTGATACCTATTGGGTGCAGGTTGGCGGGCTGGACGCGGTCGATGTGGTCAGGCAAGTGGGCGCGCGCGCGCCCTTGATCCACCTCAAAGATGGCTCCTTGGACAAAGACGATGATATGACTGCGGTGGGCGGCGGGAAGATGGATGTGCCCGGCATCGTCAAGGCAAGCGCGGATACCGCCGAATGGCATATCGTTGAATTGGACCGCTGCGCGACCGATATGCTGCAAGCCGTTCGAGACAGTTACGACTATCTGACATCGAACGGGCTGGCGCGCGGCAAGAAATAACCGACGGGAAACCGCGGACGCAGGAGCGAAGGCATGAAAGTTGCGATTGACGAATTGCGGGCGGTGGCGCGTTCCGCTATCAGGGCGCAGGGTTTCAACGAGGCCGATACCGAGATCATTCTTGATATCATCATGTACGCTCAATTGCGCGGCAACAACCAGAATGTGATCAAGCTGCTGGGGGCGGGCATGCCAGCCAATCCCGACGCCGGCTCAATCTCGCTGGTCAGGGAGACGAAGCTGTCCGCGCTGATCAATGGCGCTTGGAATCAGGGCATGGTGGTCCTTTCGCGGGCGACCGAACTGGCGATCGACAAGGCGAAAGCGCATGGCTTTGGCATAGTGGGCTCGCAGCGGACCAACTCGCCTACTGGCGCGATCGGCTATTATGCGCGCTGGATGGCGGAGGAAGGCTTGATCGGTTTCGTCTGTTCCGGCTCGCCTGAGTTGATGGCGATGCACGGGTCATACGAGCCATTCCTCGGCACGAATCCCCTAGCCATCGGCATCCCGACAGCGGAAGCGCCAATTGTCTTTGATATGGCGACTGCCGCTATCGCCTGGTACGGCATCATATTGGCGCAGGCGGAAGGCGAAACCATTCCCGAGGGCGTCGCCTACGACAGCGAGGGGCGGCTGACAACGGACCCGGCGGCGGCGCTGGCGGGGTCCATCAAAGCCTTTGGCGGTTACAAAGGCGCGGCTCTGGCGCTTATCGTCGAGGTCTTGGCGCGGCCCCTGGTCGGCGCGATACGAAAAGAGGACGGCAAGAAGCTGGATTGGGGCAATCTCGTCTTTGCGATTGACCCGGAACTGCTGACGGATGACCTGGCGAGTTTTCAGGCTGGCGTCACCGATTTGATACAGCGCGTCAAACGTCTCGCGCTGTTGCCCGAAGTGGATGAGATTCTGGCCCCGGGCGAGCGCGGCGATCGCATTCATGAGCGGAATATGGCGGCCGGCGAAGTTGAGTTGGACGAGCGCGTCTGGCGGGAGTTAAATGCGGTGGCCGCCTCAGCCGACGATGCCGATTGAAGGCAGCATACGCTCGAAGACGACGCCCGGGTGTCCGCGCCGGTCGGAGGGTATATTCGCCAACCCGCCGTGAACGAATAAGTGGCAGGAACCCTCGCCACTAAGATTTAAGGCGTCAACCGCGCCCGCACTTCTCAGTAGCTCCGTCAACTCTAACAGGCTGGCGCCGGCGCTGTCCGAATCGGTTCGACTGGCGCTTTCGCATCCGTCCACCAGCAGCAGGAGCAAACTGCCGTCAGATTTGATGCCCAAGGCTGTCCGGGCTTTGCTGTCGCCAGCGCTCCCGAGATCCATGTGGACGGGCGAAATGCCAACAATTTCGCCTTGGCTCGCGCAGAACTCTTCAGCCTTAGCCGCCCGATTGATCACGACTTTTCCGCCTTCGAGAAGAATGGGTCCCGCCTGAATTCCGGAAACTATAGGACCGGCTGAGTCGGCGAAGTTGTATTCTACCCAGGCATCTTCAATGATTTGTTCCGGAATGCTGGTTGGCAGCGCGCCTTCCGCCAGGGAAAGCACAAAGCCATTCTGCGGAATTTGCAGACCGCCGCCGCGCTTCCAGCTGAGGATTTGCCGGTTGACCAAAACGTATTCTATGCGGCCCCCCGCTGTCGCTGTGCGCTGTAAGGGGCGATCAGATTGCCGCAAATCGCCCGCGCGCGTGTAGAGCGCGATGGGAACGGCGTCGACCGGATTAACGTGAAAGCGATATGAGGCGCCCTCTTCGGCGCTGAGCGGGATATCGCCTGGCAAGGTCAGCCTGATCTCGCTGAGGCTCATCGGTTCGATGCGCCAGCTTTCGCCATCGTAAAGCAAAGCGCCGCGACGATAGATCGGCGGGCGCAGTATTGTATTAGCCGCGACCATCAAGCCGATAGCGTCGCCATAGCCAGAATGATGGCTGATGAGGTCATCATGTTCGTGCAAGAAATGCGATGTGTTGAACAGGACCTCGCGTTCATGATTCTGGACGAAGTGACGGATAAAATCGCAGCGGCCGATGCGAAGGAAATTCCGCTTTACATCGAAGGGATGGAAGACACGCGGCTGGTAGCTTCCGCGCTCAATATTGGGATAGAGGTCGAGTTGAATCGCATCTTCCAGCCAGCGCAATACGGCATCAGCCCGAGCCCGCCATTCGGATTGATCGGCGGGAATATCAACTTTCCATTCGTAGGTGTCGCTGATGTATTCATGCAGTTGCAGCCAGCCCTGCGCTAATAACCTGCGCAGAACGTAAGTGATGAATGAATTAGCGCTGATGATATGTTCGCCCTCATCGGTGGTCCGGCTGAGCTCAGGGAAGAGCTGGCTGGCGCGCCGATCGGTTTGCATGGCTGTCCAAGTGAGAATATGCGGGTCAGTCTCGCCGCGAGCCAGCGCCCTAGCGTAGTGCATGCGGGCGATATCCTGCTGCCGGATATAGCTGCTCATGGGATGCAGGTCTTCGAACTTGAGATGATCGGCTGGGATATCGACGCGGTGCACGGTCGACCAAGCGCCGCCGTCAAGTTGAATCCGTTCCCGTCGGTAGTTAATGTCTGACATCAAGCGGACCTTAATGTTCATACTTTTATTACAGTATAAGGTCATAATAGGGAGAGTCAAAGTCCCCGCGCGGGCGGCGACAGGCCATCGTTCGGCGAAGAAAACGAAAAGTCCCCGCTCATTGAGCGAGGACCGAAGCGAGGGATCGGCAGTTAGCGGCTGCCTAATTCTATCGCGATTTCCAGCTCGCGCTCGCCATCGCGCAAGATGCTAAGCGTGACTTCCTGTTGGGGAGCGGTATGGCGCGCCAGGTAAGTGATGAGATCATCCATACCCTTGATCGGCGTGCCGTCGACCGCGGTGATAATATCGGCGCGCATGCCCACGATTTTGTCATCGAGGTTCAGCATGCGGGTAATTTCTCTTAAGCCGGCATCGGCCGAGGGACCATCATCGACCACTTCTCTGATGACGACGCCGCGGAAGTCATTGGGCAGCTCGAGCGATTCGATGGCGCTGATGTTGACATCAAAGCCGGAGATGCCCAGGTAGCTGTAGGTCATTTCGCCGGTTTGTATCAGTGATTCGGCGACGCGCTGCGTCAGATTTGACGGAATCGCGAAGCCGACCCCCGCGCTGCTGCGGGCGGCGCTGATGATTTGCGAATTGACGCCGATGACTTCGCCATCGAGGTTGATCAAGGGACCGCCGCTGTTGCCAGGATTGATCGAGGCGTCCGTTTGGATGACGCCGCCGATGGAGAATTCGGTCAAGCCCTGGATGGTGCGGTCAACCGCGCTGATGATGCCCGAGGTCAGGGTCCAGCCCTGGCGGAAGGGGCTGCCAATGGCGAGCACGGTCTGGCCCACAGTCAACTGGTCCGAGTTAGCGAAGGCGATCGGTTGCAGTTGATCGGCCGGGACATCGACCTTGAGGACGGCCAGATCCGACGAGAGATCGCTGCCGACCAATTTGGCGCGGACGATGGCGCCTTCGAGGAATTCAACCACGATCTCATCGGCTTCGTCGACAACGTGGGCGTTGGTCACGATATGCCCGTCCCGGTCAATGACGAAGCCGGAGCCGCCGCCGGCGCCTTCTTCCGCTGCTACGCTGATTGCGACAACTGACGGGCTGGCGGTCTGATAGATCTCGGCGAAGATGTCATTGGGATGGGTGACGATGCCGATGGCTTGTATGCCCGGCAAGGGCAGGGCGCCGAAGAGAACGGCGGCGATAAAGATGGCGATCGCGGCCGGCAACAGGATATTGCGTACGATTGATTTCATTGCTCACTCCTTTCGCTGCAATGGCAGAAGATTTACTGTCACTGCAATATTAGGAATGAGTTGTTAGGAATAATTTTCTCAGGTGCAAAATCGGTGTAAAAGCCGCTCGGCGGGAGCGAACAGAACTCCCGCGCTCACGCAAAACAACACACTCCTCTGCTTATGCAGATACGAGTTTATAAAATAAGAGGTTTTGGGAATTGCTTAGCCGATCACATAGAGGCTTTGCTGTCGGTCATCCAGCCAGCGCATTTCGCCATTCGTCAGCACGGCGTCTTCCTCCAGCATGATGCGGACATCTTGCCCGTCCCATTCCGGCACGCTCTTGAGAATGTTCAACTCTATGGAATAGACTGTATCGTCAAAGAGCGGGTATTCGCCGGGACCTGGCACGAAATCTTGCTGGTCCCACAAGCCGACGATCGGACCGGCGGCATGTCCATGATAGCCGAGCGGATGGGTGTAAACCTGCGCGCGGATGCTTTCGGCTTTTGCGGATTCCAGCACGCTGCGCAAGACTTCGTTTCCCGTTCGCCCGACTTGCATTTCGCCCAGGTGGATATCCTGTAATCGGTTCGCGTCTTGCAGGGCGGCATGCAAACCAGCCGGGGGGCCGGACTCGCCGGGACGCAGGACGTACGCATGTTGCTGTTGATCGGTAGCCAAGCCCAAGTAATGGAAGCCCATGTCGCAATGCAGCAGGTCGCCCGGCTGTATCGTCACGCAGGGGTTTTCCGTGAATTGGAAAGACCGCCCGGGCGCCTGAACATCAATAGTGGGCTGGAACCAGGCGCTCAAGCCGGCGTCTTGCATAGTTTGCCGCATCCACCAGACGACATCATCAGAGGTGGTGATGCCTGGGTGGATGACGGCGGTGGAAAAGGCGCGGGCGATGATCTGATGCCCGATCTCAACGAGGCGCGCGTAGACTGTGATCTCTTCTGACAGGCGCTGCTCCAGCCAACCAACGCAGAGGTTTTCAGCGCTGATCAGTCGGGAGTTGTATGGCTCGCCCAAAGCATCGCTGACGAGTTGAAATTCCGTCTGTGATAAGCCATCGCCAAAGGCAAATGTTCGGGACAGATTGATGCCGATGCGTTTTGGGTCGCGCTCCTGCACGAGGCGAGCGAGGCAAGCGTGCTGGTCTTCGTCTTCGTCCGGATTCCAGGCCGCTTCGTAGAATCCCTCATAAGCGTAACGCGAGAGGGTGAGCCTTTCCACGCTGCCGTCGGCTTTGCGCGCGAAAAGCAGAATTGTGCGCCGACGGGCGGACATAGATGTGGCGGGCAAAAGCGACATGATGACCGGATCTTCGTTATATTCCCGGCAAGCGACGATCCACATGTCCATGTTTTCGCGCGCCATCAATTCTGGGATGATGCGGTCCAGCCGCGCCTTCAGCCAGCCGTCCACGATGTCCGCTTGCTGTCTCAAGGGCAGGATTTCATGGGCGAATTCCATGTCATATTCTCCTTCCGCGAATGCGTCCGTTATGTTGGCGCGATGGCGGACTGCCAATGGAGCCGCAGCGCTGCCTTTCCACGCCGGTAAGACAGATACAGATAAGCCAGTTCGAAGCTCTGCCCGAGCGTCAAGCCGAGCGAGGCAGCCAAGATCCCGTGCAAGCCTAGCGCGATACCGCCCCATACGATAATCGCTGTCAAGACGAAGCCCAGGGTGATTGCTTGATAAATCGCGGCGGTCCGGTTGCTGAGCATCAGTAAGGCGCGAAAGTAACTGTGCAGAGTCGTGAGCAGCGGCAGCAAGAAGGCGGTTTGCGCGCCCAAGATGACTAGCGATTGCAGCTCAGGCGGGACGCCAAGGATGACGCCAAGATAGAGTTGGATTAATGGTGTGCTGGCAAATAGCAGCATGATCAGGCTGAGAGACGCGCTCAGGCGAAGCGTGAAGTTGCGCAGCAGTCGGTGCTTCTGCTCATTATCATTTAGTGAGATCACGACTTCTTGGTAGGCCATGCCGCCGCTACGCATGAACCAGATGATCGAGAGAATTACGGGCCAGGCAGCCAGGCTCTGCACCGCGTCCGGCATGCTGGCAAGCCCGCGCTCGATGGCGGGATTGACCAACATTGTGATGAGGCTAGTAGCCGCCAGCGGCAGGTGAAAGCGCGCAGCCTGGCTGTATGACAGCGGGGATCGGCTCGCTGGGCGCGGAGTTTCCAGCAGACGCTGAACATCCGGGCGCGACACGCGGTATGTGTAGGCTGCTTCGGCGACAACCGCCAGGATCAGAGCGAGCGCGCCAATCTCCGCCCCGGCGATATGGGTAATGGCGCCCAATACTATGGCCACACTGCCGGAGACAAGCACTCTGATAAGCGTGCCGTAACCAACGTAGCGCGTGTTGCCGAAGCGAATGATCAGGCCCTGGTGAAAACGACGGTAGCCGATAAAGGCGCCCCACAAGACCATGATCTTCATGCCGGGCCGTGTCGCTTCGATGATATGCGGCGGTATATTGAGCAGATTTCCCAGGTAGAAATCGAGCAGCGGTGTGAAGGCCATCAGCAGCGCTATGGCGGTAATGAAGCAGTTGATGCCTATCATGAAGCGCCAAAGCAGGCGAAAGGACTGCCGATCGCGCGAGAGGGCGTTGCTGGTGGCCAGCAGCATGATAATCGGCGTTTCGATGAGAACCGACAAGGAGAACATCAATCCGTAGGCGGCCAGCTGTGTCTCGGCATCTGGTTTGCGGCTGATCACGCTCTGGATCCAGGCGCTCTCGGTCGACATCAAGAGCCAGGCCAGCGCCAGTGGCAGCCAAAATGTGAATACTTTCCGGTAGGTCACTGCACGGTCTATTCTTGCTCGATACACATTAGGCTGATATTCTAGGTGACTAGTTGCTCTTATAACAGCAGCAGGTGAGCCGTGCGGCAGAATTGGCTAAGGCTGGGGCTGACAACTTGCCGCTGACAGCCTTGACACGAGGCGCAGCCGATGCTAGGCTAGTTGAGTTCTTTGGGGGCGTGGTGTAGCGGTTAACATGCCGGCCTGTCAAGCCGGAGATCGCGGGTTCAAATCCCGTCGCTCCCGTCAATCGGAGACACCAGCGCGGTGTCTCCTTTTTTGTTTGAGCGCAGGTAATGGTTCTTAATTCCTCAATCCGCTACGTTGACGATTCGCTCATCATAGACGAACTGAACATCACTGCGATCGTCGAGGAAACGGGTACGCCAGTCTATATCTACAGTCTCAAGCGCGTCCTGGAAAATTACCGGCGTTTGCGATTAGCTTTTGCTCGGCTGCGCGCTCACTTGCATTTCAGCGTGAAGTCGAATGGCAGCCTAGCGATTCTGCGCGCCTTGAAAGATGCGGGCGCCGGTTTCGATTGCGTCAGCGCCGGCGAGATCCACCTGGCGCTGGAAGCGGGAGCGCGGGGAGAGGAAATCGTCTTTGCTGGCGTGGGCAAGACCCGCGCAGAGATCGCCTACGCTATCTCGAAAGGCATCAGTTGGTTCAATGCCGAGAATGTGCTGGAACTGCGTTACATCAACGAGGCGGCTGCGGAAGCCGGCGTTGATACCGTCCGCGTGGCGCTGCGGCTGAATCCGCAGGTAACGGCGAATACGCATCCTTATATGGCGACCGGTCATGGCGCGGCCAAATTTGGCTTGACGGAGGATGTCATCCGCGAGGTTTTGGCGCGGCAGGACGAGTATCCACGCATCGACTTTTCCGGCATTCATATACATATCGGCAGTCAGCTCGGCGATAACGCGGCCACCTTGAGCGCCGTGGACAAGCTGCTCAGGTTGATTCGCCCCTGGTCGCAGATCAGGATGATCAATCTTGGCGGCGGCTTGCCTGTTGCCTATCGCTTTGACGAGGCGATTCCGTCTCTCGATGAATTCGTCGGCACTCTGGCTTCTCGCTTGCGCGGCTATGAGATTCTGCTCGAACCGGGGCGATCACTTGTGGCGGACGCCGGCATCCTGGTCGCCGAGATACTGTATGTGAAGCGACAGGCTGGGCAAATCTTTTACATCGTCGATGCCAGCATGGCGGAGATGATCCGGCCAGCGCTCTATGGCGCGCATCATGAAATCGTACCACTGCGAAAGACCGACGGCGAAATGATCAGGGCGCATGTGGTGGGACCAGTATGTGAATCGGCGGATGTGCTGGCGCGCGACCGGCGGCTGCCCTTGCTGCGCGAGGGCGACAAGCTGGCTCTGCTGACCGCTGGCGCCTATGGCATGGCGATGGCGAGCAACTACAATGCGCGTCCGCGTCCGGGGGAGGTGGTTGTGGATGGCGAGCGCTGGTGGATCAGTCGGCGGCGGGAGACTTACGGGGATTTGGTGCGGTACGAAACTTGATGCATGAACTTCACAAACGAAATGCTATTCGAGCAGTTTCAGATTTCCATTTGGTTGACTGAAGCTCAACTTTTTGTTGGCATCTACTGCTTGATGCCGCCCACGTTCCAATCTGGGCTGAAATAGTGGCGAAATTCACCCATATAGTTTTCGGCAACAGGAATAGCAATTAGTTGTTCGTCTAGGTCATGCTTGCTTAGTTTTTCAGCCGTCCACACATTGTCAAGTGTTTTCAATACGAAAACATTAGATCGGCCGCCAACACCAAGTCCTGCATTTACTCTACTAACATGCTCAAGAGTCCAAAGTACACTGAAGATACCTTCGGCCATGTTATTAGGAGCACTATTTCTCCAGAGAATGCGTTTGATGAACGCTAGGAATGGATCGGCCTGCAGACTTCCGCTTCCAATTGAAAAGAAGGTTGACTCGAATGTAATCTCGGTGGGCTGTGCGCTTTCGTCATAAAAGAGGAGTAAATGCGAATTGTCAACCGGAAGAGCCACGAGAGAATGGCAGCGCACACTGTCAAGTACACGTTCTCCAAGTCGTTTGTGTGCTTCGTCCGCTCGTTCCATTGCGGCCGAAATCTGCGACCACATGATCCTCGAAATTTCATTTTTTGCATTGTTGGCATCTTGTTTCATACGGACATTGTCCCAGCATTTGCGCAGTTCGTCGTTAATCAGTTGGCTGAGGCCCACTGCTCCGGCATTGGCGATTACCGCATCAGGCGCAATGAACTGGATCTTGTCACTTACCTCCTGTTCGATTTTTGACCCGTAAGTAGTTAAACTGTCTGCACCAATGACAATGCCATCCTGACATTTTACTCCGATGATGAGGGTCATATTAAGTTAGCCGCTAAACACACTGTTCTCACGAAACTGCGGAAACTCCTGGTACACTGCTCTTACCAACTCAGGGAAGCTAATTGCTCTTGCCCACCTTACTTTTTCGACAATATAGGTCGAAACTTCGTCCGGAATATCCTCTGCTTCAGCGCGCATCCCTGCCAATGTTGCGGAATATTGTCGCCAGCCGCCGCGTGGATGAATTGAAATCGTGACTTTTCCTTCCCGCTCAAGCCTTTCCGCATCGCGATATACATCAACACAAAAAGGTCCATAGTCGTACTTTTTGAATTCATAGTAATCTTGTAGTTCGGAAGCGAAATTCATTCCGACGTAAAAGGCAACCTTCTGCAGTTGCGCGGGCGTAAGCGGCTCGCCATTGGCAGCCGCTATGATCTTCAAGAGCAAGTCGGTCCTTTTCATTTCATCTCCTCCCGTACATGAACTAATCGACCGAACTCAAAATGCTGTCAACTGTATCTATACTAGCACATACGTTTTACGTGGTCAATTCGTTTCATTAGTAAATCAAAAAAGACCCTGGCTCGGGTCCCAATCAGTGCTGATGGGAAGATTTGAACTTCCGACCTCGCGATTATGAGTCGCGCGCTCTAACCAGCTGAGCTACATCAGCTCGATAGCGGGGGCTGGATTCGAACCAACGACCTTTGGGTTATGAGCCCAACGAGCTACCACTGCTCCACCCCGCATTGTAATGTAGTGATAATAACAGTTGGATTTGAAGCTGTCAACCGCGAGCCTGGCAATCAGCGAGATTCGTCGTTTGATGGCTAAATCTCACCTTGCGGACTGTGGCGACGAAAGGCTATAATCATGCCGCTTACGAACACCTGTTCGCTAGTTCTGAGGCAGCGCTGTGCCCGAGTTTGAGTTGGAATCACCTTTTGTGCCCACTGGCGATCAACCCACCGCCATCGAGGGATTGCTGGCGGGCTTGAAGCGGGGTCATCAGCATCAGACCTTGCTGGGCGCGACCGGCACTGGCAAGACTTTCACCATCGCCAACATCGTGCAGGCGACCCAGCGTCCCACGTTGGTCATGGCGCATAACAAGACATTGGCTGCCCAACTCTACGCCGAGTTCAAGCGCCTTTTCCCCAATAACGCCATCGAGTATTTTGTCAGTTATTATGACTACTACCAGCCGGAAGCCTATGTGCCGCGGCATGACCTGTATATCGAGAAGTCGACCGATATCAACGAACAGATCGAGCGTCTGCGACTGTCGGCCACCGCTTCGCTATTCTCGCGCCGCGATGTGCTGATCGTGGCTTCGGTATCCTGCATCTACGGCATTGGCGATCCGGTGAATTGGCAGAAGATGTCGGTCGAACTAGAGGTTGGCGAAGAGGTGCGGCGGGAGCGCGTGCTGCGGGATTTGGTGCGAATCCAGTATTCGCGCAATGACTTGGAGTTACGCCGCGGTACTTTCCGCGCGCGTGGGGATACGCTTGAGATCGTGCCCGGCTATTCCGAGACGGCTTTTCGCATTTATCTCTGGGGCGATGAAATCGAGAAGATCGTCGAATTTCATCCGTTGACCGGCGAAGTTGTGCATGTCCACAATCTCGTGACCATCTTTCCGGCGCGCGAATACATCACCGATGAAGAACATATTCGCGAAGCGCTGCACGATATCGAGGGGGAATTGGAGGAGCAGATCGCGTATTTCAAACGCGAGGACAAGCTGATCGAGGCGCAGCGTATCGAGCAGCGAACGCGCTACGATATTGAGATGCTGCGCGAAGTGGGCTTCACCACTGGCATCGAGAATTACTCGCGGCATTTCGACCGGCGTCCGCCCGGCAGCGCGCCTTACACCTTGATCGACTATCTGCCGGAGGATCATCTGCTGGTCATCGACGAGAGCCATATGACCGTGCCGCAGATCCGCGGCATGTACAATGGCGACCGGCAGCGCAAGCAGGTTCTGGTCGACTATGGTTTTCGCTTGCCCAGCGCGCTGGATAACCGACCGCTGCAGTTCAACGAGTTTTGGGAGCGGGTGGGGCAGACGGTTTATACCAGCGCCACGCCGGGACCTTACGAAGCCAAACAAGCCGAGCAAGTGGTTGAGCAGATCATCCGACCGACTGCTATTGTCGATCCGCAGGTCGATGTCCGCCCGATAGAGGGGCAGATAGACGACCTGCTACAGGAGATCGCCCTGCGCGTTCGCGAAGGGCAGCGGGTGCTGGTCACGACTTTGACGCAACGTATGTCGGAAGAGCTGGCCGGCTACCTCAACGAGTTGGGCATCAAGGGCCAGTACTTGCACGCCGAGGTCGATACGCTTGAGCGTGTCGAGATTCTGCGGGACTTGCGCATGGGCGTTTACGATGTGGTGGTGGGCATCAACTTGCTGCGCGAAGGGCTTGACCTGCCGGAAGTCTCGCTGGTGGCGATACTTGACGCGGACAAAGCCGGTTTCCTGCGCTCCGAGCCAGCGCTGATCCAGACGATCGGGCGGGCGGCGCGCCATGTCGAAGGCAAGGTCGTCATGTACGCCGACAAGACCACCCCGGCGATGCAAGCGGCGATTGACGAAACGAATCGACGCCGCGCCAAGCAGGAAGCCTACAATCGAGACAACGGGATTGAACCGCAGCAGATCGTCAAAGATATCCAAGACATTACCGACCGGCTTCGAGCGATTGAAGGCGAGGACGCTGACGAGAAAGTCTCGGTTGATTTGGGTTTGCAGACTTTGCCGCCAGATGAACTGCAGCACATGATCGACGAACTGGAAGCCGAGATGAAGAAGGCGGCGCAGTCGCTTGAGTTTGAAAAGGCGGCCGCGCTCCGTGACCAGATATTCGACCTGCGCGGCGCGCTGATGGAATCGCACGGGCTTGAAGGCGACCTGATGTTGACCTAGAGCTTGTGTATGCGGCGCGCGTGTTCGATTATCGGATACAGATCAGCGCGTTGGGCCGAATTTGAGGCAGGGCCATAGGGATCGCTTAGGGCTTCAATACCAAGTAGGGCGCGCGCGATATTGCACCAGCCGTGAGATAAAGCCTTGAGATCGTAGCCGCCTTCCATGACAAAGACAATGCTTCCGCCGCATAGCTGTTCCGCCATACGCAGGCATTCGCGTGCCAGTTGATCATAGCCAGCGAGGCTGAGTTGCATGCTCGCCAGGGGATCCACCCAATGCGCGTCGAAACCAGCCGAGATGAGCATCAGATCGGGCGCGAACTTCATGGCCGCGGGTCCTAGTACATCGGCAAAGATACGTTCGTATGAGGCGTCGCCATGTCCGCCCGGAATCGGAACGTTGATCGTGTAGCCCCTGCCGGCGCCTTCGCCGGTCTCATTGAATGCGCCGCTGCCCGGATAAAGCGGACTTTGATGGATTGAGATGAACATGACAGACGGGTCGGCGTAGAAGATGTCTTGTGTGCCGTTGCCATGATGGACATCGTAGTCGATGATCAGCACCTTCTCATATTTGTGCTGCGCCTGGGCGTGGCGCGCGGCGACGGCGATGTTGTTGAGCAGACAGAAACCCATCTGCCAATCTTTTGTGGCGTGGTGGCCCGGTGGTCTTACGATTGCCAGAGCATTGTCAGCGCTGCCAGCAGCGATCAGATCAACAGCGCCGGTGACTGCGCCTGCTGCCAATCGGGCGATTTCGAGCGAGACGGGCAAGGCATAGGTATCCGCGTCGATGCGCACTATCCGTTCCTGATGCGAGATTTCTGTCAAGCGCTCGAGGTGGGTCTTGCTGTGCACAGCAAGAATCTGCTCATCTGTTGCCTGGGATGGCTCAATGTACAGCAGTTGGTCAGCCAGGTCCTGCGCACCCAACTGCTCCCAGACCGCTTGGATGCGGCCTGCGTGTTCCGGGTGCTGGGGGAAGTCGTGGTCAATGAAGCGGGAATGCGTAAGATATGCGGTAGTCACAACGCGCTCCTTAGTCGCCGTTAAGGTTCTTGGGATAGAGGATCAAGTAGTCAAAGCCGTTCATGTGCACCGACTCGCGATGCTCGTAGAACTGGTCTATCGCTTCGAGGACAGGGGGCGGATAAAAAAGCGCGCGCAGTATCACTAAGCCAAATTCCTGCTGCTCAATCATCTCGATCAGCTGCTCGCCTTGGAACTGACCGGCGAGATGGAGATTGCGCAGTTGTGTGGGATTCGTCACTACATCACGTCCAGCCGCCATTGTGAAGCCGGCTTCTTCACTCAATACAGATTTGTCCGTTGCACGGATCAAGTCGACGATGGCGCCACCGGCCGCATGGTCCTCTGGACTCAGAAAATAGCCGATATGCGCATAGCCGCCGACATCGAATGTGGCGGAGTCATAGAAGTTCTCGCGGATGTTTGCCTCGACGGCTAGCAAGTCCGCGATTGGCTGGAAGCCCCCATCAGTGGGCATCTTGAGCGTGGCGCGGGCATAACCCAAGTAAAGCAAGGGAATGAGAATGGCGGCGGCCGCGCTGACCTTCGCCATGGGCAAGATGCTTGGCAGGAGCAGATTTTGAGTGACGATGCGCGAGAATAAGTTGCCGCTGAGGATGCACATGGCCGCGATCGAAGTGACGAAGTAGCTGTCCCCCGCGCCCCAGGTACCGGATGCGATTCCTCCGAGCAGGGCCGTCGCTACGAACCAGATGCTGTACAGCGAAAGACGGTCGACATAGGTCTCATAAACCAGCAGAATAATTGCGGGAATCAGAAGAAAGCCGTGCAGTTTGAACCACAGTGTATAGAGACCGAAAGCTTGATCGGGGATGAAATCATTCACATTGGCGACTACCGCTTGCAGCCACCATTGACCGGCAGACACGATGTTGAGGCCAATGAAGATGGTTCCGCCTGCAATGATAAAAGCGCTGGTCCAGGCAAGAGCGCGTCTAGGAGCGCGCAGGAACATCCAGAAGATGGCGGCGAGCGCGCTGATCGCTGCCAACTGTTTCGTATAGCCGGCGCAAATCAGCAGCAGCAGGGCTATGGCTATGCTACGGCGGTCACGCCGCGGGAAGGCGCTCGCGAGCAGCACCAGGGCAAGGGTCTCGAAAGTGACCATCATCATGTGTTGACGGTAGAGAGGACCGATGTGATAGACAAAGTTGGAACAAAGGAAAGCCAGTCCAGATAGCAGGGCGATCCAGCGTTGGCGCTTTCCATCACGGTAAACAGCATAGCTTATGGCGGCAGCGCTCAACAGGGAGCCTAGGAAGCCAAGCAGCCGGCCGTACCAATAGGCTGGACCGAAAAACCAGACGAAGGGCGCCGCCATGACATGGAAAAGCGGTGGATAATTGCTGGCGTAAAAGGGAAAGACTTCCGTATCGCGGTAGGGCAGTTCGCCGCGGCTGAAGAGGACCGTGTCGTGAACTTCGAAGCCCTCGCCCTGATCATAATCGTAGGGGAAGGCGATCAGGTTGGCGGCGTAGAGACAGTATACGAAGAACGAAAACAGCAACGCGGCGGTCGCCGCGAGCATAAGAATCTGGCGCGGGCGGCTAAGCTTGGCCTTCATGCGGGCGCATTGCCAAGGGGAATCAGCGAAAGCCCGATGAGCGTCACCGCGACCATCAGCAGCAGAGCGAGCGATTGTGCCGGTCCGATGCCGCCTTGTCGGCCGATGTCAATGAGGTCAATGGACATGATGCCGAGAAAGCCGATAATGCCAAAAATCGCTAAGCCAGTACCGAGCTGGCGTTTCGTAATGCCTTGGTGATCGCCGTTCATGAGGGAGAGTTTAGTCAAGTTGTCAAATGCTGTAAAGTGCAGCGGCCGGGCGCGGTCAGGCGCAGAATGACCATACATTTGCCTTGGCGGTCGTGATAAGCTATGCCGCTGATACAGCCAGATAGCGACCATATACGGATAAGAGTCGAAGCGGGAGAAACAGCGCTATGATGAAGACGCATACCTGTGGCGAGTTGCGGGAGAAAGACGCCGGCATACCGGTCACTCTGGCGGGTTGGGTGAACCGGCGACGCGATCAAGGCGGCTTGATCTTCATCGACCTGCGCGATCGCTGGGGCATCACGCAGGTGGTTGTCGATCTGGAAGCGGCGTCGGCTGCCCACGCTGTCGCTGATAGCGCCCGAAACGAGTATGTGTTGCAGGTGCATGGCAATGTGCGGATTCGGCCAGAAGGCACTGCCAACCCGGAACTCGCGACCGGTGAAATTGACATTGTCGCCGACGATATCGTGATTCTCAATCGGTCTCGGACACCGCCATTCTACATAAACAAAGACGAAGGCAATGTCGATGAGGCGCTGCGCATGCGGCATCGTTACCTGGACCTGCGCCGCGAGCCGATGCAGGAGAATATCCTGCTGCGGCACAAGACGGTAAAGTTCATCCGTGATTTTCTCGATGTGGAAGACTTTGTCGAGATTGAAACGCCTATTCTCTTCAAAACCACGCCGGAAGGCGCGCGTGATTTCCTCGTGCCGAGCCGCTTGCAACCGGGCATGTTTTATGCTTTGCCGCAGTCGCCGCAGCAACTCAAGCAATTGCTCATGGTCGGCGGGTTCGAGCGCTATTTTCAGATCGCGCGCTGCTTCCGCGATGAGGATCTGCGGGGCGATCGGCAGCCGGAATTTACGCAGCTGGACCTTGAGATGAGTTTCGTCGAGCGCGAAGATGTGATGCAACTGATGGAAAAGCTTGCGACTGCGATTGTCAAAGAGATCACGCCGGATAAGCGCTTGATCGCTGAACCTTTTCCACGCATTTCTTATCAAGACGCATTCGAACAATACGGCACCGATCGTCCCGATATCCGCTTTGACTTGCGCGCGATCGATATCAGCCATATCGCCGGACGCTGCGCTTTTCCGGTTTTTGTAGAAAACGTCAAGGCGGGCAAGAAAGTCAAGTGCATGCGTGTGCCGGGGGTAGCTGGCGCTTTGAGCGGTACACAATTGCGCAAGGTCGCGCGGGACCTCGAGAATATGGCGCGGCGAGCTGGCGCAAAGGGTCTGGCTTATATCACAGTGCCGACCGATCCGGAAGGCGAACTCCGCGGACCCATCGGCAAATTCTTCAGCGTGGAACTCAAACTGGACTTGCTGGAGGCGATGGCGGCTGAAGGCGGCGATTTACTGCTGTTCATGTCGGATAGGGACGAGATCGTCTATGCCGTGACGGATGCGCTGCGCAATCACTTCAAGGCGGAGCTGGACCTTGATGATGATCTGCTGGCATTCTGCTGGATTTACGATTTCCCCGAATTCATCCGCGACGAGGAGAACGACCGCTGGGATCCTTCGCAGCACATGTTCACCATGCCGTTACCAGAGGACTTGCATTTGCTGGATAGCGACCCTGGCGCGGCGCGCGGCTCACAATATGACCTGGTTTGCAATGGCTACGAGGTCGGAGGTGGCAGCATCCGCATCCATGACCGCGCGATACAGGAGAAAATCTTCCCGCTCATCGGGCAGAGCATGGAAAAAGCCATGGCTGAATTTGGTCACATGCTGGAAGCTTTCGAATATGGCGCCCCGCCCCATGGCGGCATGGCTTGGGGCATAGACCGGCTGGCGATGCTGCTGGCTGGCGCGCCCAACATTCGTGAAGTGATCGCCTTTCCCAAGACGCAGGGTGGCATGGATATCATGGCGCATGCGCCTTCGCCGGCCGAGGCGGAGCAGCTACGCGAGTTGCATGTCCAACTTGACCTGCCGGAAGAGGAGATTGCGCCCTAGCTCAGCGCGAACGCGCATGAATGAAGCAGGGGCATTGCATGCCCCTATTTAGATTTATCTACTCATCCGCCGGATTCAGTACGTAGCCCTGTACCAAGCCGCCAATAATGCCGCCGCCGAATATGCCGATCAGGTAAGGTATTAGATATGACGTATCCCCGGCGACGAGGGCGGGACCAAGCGTCCGCGATGGATTCAGGGAGGCGCCGGTTGCGGGACCGCCAGCAAAGATGCTGGCAGCCAGCGTAAAGCCAATGGCGACGCCGGCCAGCTTGCCAGCTTGTCCAAAAGCGGCTGCCTGGAAGACCGCGCTGACCAGGAAAAAGGTCAGGATCGCTTCATAGACGGCTGCGGTCCACACAGAATCCTCTGTGAGGAAGCCGGTGGTCTGGCCAAAATTGTAGGCATTGCCATCCAGGAAAGCGGCAACGCCGGCATTATCCTGCGGGAAGACCGACACGAGCACCAGGGCAGCGATGATGCCACCGATGAATTGCGCCACGATGAAATAGGCGGACTTGGTCGCGTCCTGCTTGCCGCCTACGGTCAGAGCCAGCGTGACCGCCGGGTTGACTTGCGCGCCCGAGATGTGCCCGTAGGTATAGATCAAAGCGCAAAGTATCAAGCCGTGTGCAAGGGCAGGCACGACCACGCCGAAAATCGGCGCTACCAAAACTGCCGCTGCCCCAACAAATACCAGAACGAAGGTGCCGATCAACTCGGCGAGACTCTCTCTCATCAAATCATTGTCCACGATACAACTCTCCATCAGCCAGAAACAGGAATTTCGATAATCTTATTATATGTCTTGAGAGGAATCTTGCGCTGGCTGCCGGCGCGCCGATTGCCTGATTTGACAGCTTAGACGCTATCTGCTATAACCTGCTTCGCCTGCTGTATACGTGATAGAACTATATGTGCCGAGCCAACATTCTCTACAGGGGAGTCTTTCTTTGGTAGCCCATGTAATAGGCTAGAGCCAAAACAGCGGTTATCAAGCGATTCCCGGCCTGAATTATTTTCAGGTTCGAGACACTATGGCTACACGGTACGGTGGGTAAGTTCAAATTGGCAGCGTACGGATTCCGTTCGCTGCTTTTTGATTACTGGGCGTAATCGTCCCCAAAAGTTTCTCGCAACAGGACAGGCAGGCGTTCGACAATGGGTATCAGCACTTGCTGCTGGTATTCCTCGGTGGTGTATTCCTGCAAGTATTCAAAATTCATCACCCGCATAAAGATATCATCCGCTTCGATATCTCGGGCAAAAAACGCCAATTGCACGATCTGCTGAATATCCAGTCCGGTTTGCAGATTCTCGCTTAGGCTATTGAGCAAGGCGGGCACTTGTGCAATCAGGTCAAAGAAGTTGATACTTTGTACGCGGTCGCGTATGCCGTTGAGAACCTGTTGCTGGCGTCCCGCCCGTAAAACATCATTATTGCCGTGTCTGGTGCGGGCGAAGCGAAGCGCGTCTTCGCCATCCAAGCGGTGCGTTCCCGGCGCCAAATAGAAAGGATCATAGCCGTAGTTATCGTCCGGGTAGCGTTCATCACTGATGGCGTAATCGATTGTCACCTCAATGCCGTCCAGGAGATTGACTAGATCGACCAGCACCTTGAAATCGACCAAGGCGTAGTTGTGCACGCGCATGCCCAGGTTCCAGCTAATGGTCTGCTGCAACAATCTGGGACCGCCGCCGGTAGCGCGGACCTCACCCAGAAAATAGGCGCGGTTTATTCGGTCGCGATCTTCCTGCCCGGGGATCTCGACCCAGAGGTCACGCGGTATGCTTAATACGCCAATGCTGTCGGCCGCCGGGTTAATGCTGACGAGCATAAGGCTATCGGTACGGACGGGCTCATTGGATTGATCTTGCCGGCGGTCCAGCCCCGCCACAATGATGGTGTAACGGGACTGCCCATCCCAAGGCGCCATATCGATGAGGCTGCCATCGTCGAGCCGCAGGACCTCGACGCCGACACGCCTGCCATCCGCGATGAATTCGCTGCGCGCGTCAACCGGCGTTGGCAACGCGGGTGTCAAATCGGCGGTGGGCATAGCGATCTGCGTTGAATGCGGTACGCGTACTAATATAAACATAGCGACGATCAGAAAACCAAAGACAGATATCATGCCACCTGCTAAGATGACCCAAGCCCATTCGTTGCGACGGCGCCGATTTTGTGAACGGCGCTGACGTCGACGCGCGAAGGATTGACGCTGCGAGAGAACCGCTGCTCGGCGTTGATTCTGCGTATATTGCGCTGTGCTGTATATGGGCGCTGAATTTTGAGTTGACGTGCCTTGAATGTGAGGCGGCTTAGCTGTTGAAACGCTCGGTATCGAGTCGCCAGCTTTCTCTTGGGGCTGCTGTGACATCCAGAACTGATTCCGTTCCTGAACCCATCGTCATAGGTGACAGTATAGGGCTGGTCACAAAATGACACAAATGCGCAGCATACTAGAATCGGAATTCCGCGACGGCGCCTGGAATATGGCGGTTGACAGCGCTATTGTGGATGGGGTTGCTGCTGGAATGCAGCCGCCGACCTTGCGGCTATATGGCTGGGAACCATTCTGTCTTTCGCTGGGCTACGGACAGCGCGCGCGGGAAGCAGACCTGCTGGCGCTAAAAGCCCGCGGCTGGGATTTGGTACGCCGGCCCACGGGCGGGAAGGCGATTCTTCACGGTGACGAATTGACCTATAGCTTGTGTCTGCCGCTTGATCATCCGCTGGCGAGGGGCGATGTCGTTGAGAGTTATCGGCGGATAAGCATCGGTTTGCTACGCGCTTTGGAGCGCCTGAGCCTGCCGGCATCCGCTCAGCATCAAGGTGCGAGCGTTCAGCTTCGTGAGGCGGGACCTGTTTGCTTTGAATTGTCATCACATTATGAAATCACGGTCGCTGGATATAAGCTGATCGGCAGCGCGCAGTTAAGGCGCAAGGGAGTCATGCTGCAGCACGGCACGATTCCGCTGTGTGGCGATGTCGCGCGCATTTGTGACGCTCTGGCATTTGAGTCGGAAGGTGACAGAGAAGCGCAAAGGCAGCGTGTGCGGGAGCGCGCTTCGACTCTGGCGCAGGTTATGAGACGAGAGCCGAGTTGGACGGAAGTCGCCGCAGCGCTGGAGCGTGGTACCAGCGAGGCTTTTGACTTGACGCTGGTTCGCGGGCAACTCTCTGAATGCGAAGCGGCTCAAGCTGAGGCATACAAGGCGGAGAGATTTGGCAATCTGGAGTGGACGAACAAGCGATAGCGTAGTTTAAGAGCTATTCTCGTACTGGCTTTATATGTATATTGCCTCGGTCATGAACGGTTGTGGAGTAGAGACTAGCCGGCAATTAGCGCGCGCAACTCATCTTCGCTGATGATGGGCACGCCGTTTTTAGCTGCTTTCTCGACCTTGCTGCCTGGCGAGTCCCCGGCGACGACATAACTTGTTTTCTTGCTTACGCTGCCGGTCACTTTGCCGCCGTTGGCTTCGACCAATGCTTTGAGTTCTCCGCGAGGCAGGGACATGGTGCCTGTGAGGACAAAAGTTTTACCAGCAAGCCCGGTGCCAGCGACCACCTTTTCTTCGGCTTTCATGTTCACGCCGGCCGCCTGCATTTTCCGCAGCACCGTCCGATTGTGCTCGTCGTTGAACCACGCGACGATGTTCTGCACGAGTATCGGTCCCAAGCCTTCGATCGCGTGCAGCGGGCGCGAGGCTTCAATGAGGGCTGTCATCCGCTGGGCGATAAGCGCCAGTTCTTCGGGCGACAGATTTAGCAGGCGCAGCAGGCGTTCCAGACGAACTGATATATCCGGCGCATCGAGGTAGCGCGGCGCCAGTTCGGTCGTCGGCTGCCGCAGACGCCCCAGCAGCTTCACAATGTCTGTTTCGTCGGTCGGGACCGAATCAATCAATGGATCGACATTTTCGCCGAAGGCCGTTTCCGCCGCCCGGATTTGTTCGGCAGCCTCAAGCAACAGCTGCAGCGAGGCGAAATTATCGGTGAGCAAACCGGCGACTGTCGACCCGACGCCATCAATGCCCAAGGATGTCAGAACCTGCGGAAACGGGCGTGATTTGGCGCCCTCAATCGAGTTCAGCAGATTTTCGACCTTTTTCTCGGCGAAGCCTTCAAGCGCGAGCAGCGGCTCGGCTTGCAAGGTAAAGATGTCCGCTTCGTCCTCAATCAGCCCATGTTCAATCAAGGCGACGATGGTCTGCGGTCCCATGCCTTCGATATCCATCGCGCCGCGGGATACAAAGAATTCGAGCGTCCGCATGACGCGTTCCGGACACTTGGGATTCGGGCAATACCAGTCGACAGCGCCCTCGGGTTGGATCAGCCCCGTGGCGCAGAAAGGGCAGGTCTCCGGCGGGAGGATTGGCGTTTCGCCGCCATCGCGCGCGCCTGGAACCGGTCCTATGACATAAGGGATAACATCGCCGGAGCGCTTGACGACGACACGGTCGCCCAGCCGAACATCAAGCGCCGCGACCTGATCGTAGTTGTGCAGACTGGCGTTGGAAACGGTGACGCCGCCGATGAAGACCGGGTCAAGTTGCGCCGTCGGCGTGATCTTGCCCGTGCGCCCAACGCCGATTGTGATACCGAGCAGCTTGGTCGTGGCTTCTTCCGCCGGGAACTTATAAGCGATAGCGCCGCGCGGATCCTTCCCGACCACGCCCAATTCGCGGTCCTGCGACAAATCATCGACCTTCAGGACGAGGCCGTCAATCTCAAAAGGCAGATGGTCGCGCCGCGCTTCCCAGCCGGGCAAAGCCTGAATGACTTGGTCCAGGCTTGCGCAGAAGCGGGCGTCCGGGATGACGTTGAAGCCCATCTCGCCGAGATGCTGCAGGATTCCCCATTCGCTCTCTAGCTCAATGCCGTCGCTGTCGACGATAGCATAGATGTAGGCAGTAAGCTTGCGCTTGGCGGTTTCGCGGCTGTCCTTTTGCTTGAGCGAGCCGGAGGCGGTGTTCCGCGGGTTGATATAAGCGGGCAGTCCTTGCGCTTCTTGCTCGCGGTTGAGTTCAAGGAAACTTTCTTTGTGAAACAAAATCTCGCCGCGGACGACCAGACGGCTGGGAGCGGCAGCGCCGCCATCAACCGGGATGCGCAGCGGGACGGTGCGAATCGTCTTGACGTTGGCGGTGACATCATCGCCCGTTTCGCCATTGCCGCGGGTGGCGGCGCGCGTCAGCAGGCCGTCTTCATAGGTAATGACAATCGCCAAGCCATCGAGCTTGGGCTGCAAAACATATTGCAGTTGCGCGTCCGCTGGCAGGAGCCGCAGATTGCGTTCCTCCCAGTTCAACAGGTCCGCTTCGTCGAAAGCATTTGCCAGGCTGAGTATCGGCGCGGGATGTTGAACCTTGGGGAAGTCGCCAGACAGGTCCGAGCCAACACGCTGCGTTGGGGAATCGACGAGGGCATATTGCGGATGCTCGGCTTCAAGGTCCTGCAGTTCGCGGAATAGGCGGTCGTATTCCGCATCGGTGACTATCGGGTCGTTCAGCACGTGGTATCGATAGTTGTGATGATGAAGCTGCTCGCTCAATTCGGCGATGCGATTATGGATGTCTTGAGTCACGATTTCTGTCCTGAACTCTCGGGAATGGTCTGCAAATAATTGGCGACCGCCCAGCCGGTCACCTCAAATTGCGGATCATGCAGTTGCCACCAACTGTAGCCATCCGCTTCCTGCGGTCCACCGATAATGTTGAATAGCGTACCGGCGGGAGCGCGAAACAGCACGTCGCTCCCGCGCAAGCTCGGCACATTGCGGACGTTGAGTTCATCGTTGCCGACGTTGTGGACGACCGCTTGCAAACCGAGTGCCAAAGGAACGGGCGTGTTCGTGATAATGACGGTTGGTACGGCTGGTCCTGTCAGCACGATGCTGGCGGGCGTCTCCGCTGCCAGTATGACTTTTGGCGCGGAGTCAGCGTCTGCTGCTGATGTCAGATCTTGACTCATAGTGTTTGGGACTTGAATAACGGCAGCCGTCACGATTTGGACAGGCGGCTCTAGCGCTGGCGCAGATGCGTCACCGCGCAGGCTGACCACTATGGCGACGGTCCCGAGCAGCGCAAGAAGCACGACAGCTAATGTCAGCAGCAGCCAAGGAAACGGGATATACAGCGGGTTCTGCGCGCGTTTCAGGGCGCGTCTGAATTGACGGCGGGCAGCGAGCTGCGCCCGCGTCGGCACCGGCTGAGGCTTATTCCACAATTCGCCATCTGAGGGAAATTGCGTTTCGGCAGCCTCGTTAACTTGCCCGGCATTTTCACTCATTATTGCGCTCCGACCGGATCAAGGTCGGCTCTTCAACCAGCGAGAAAAGCGTTCAAAAGTCCAGGTATTCACGACATGCCGCGCTTCGACCCAGCCGCGCCGCGCGTTGGTTAGGCCGTAAGGCATCAGATCGAGATGCGCGATCCGATGAGCGTCGGTATTGATGGCGAGGGGGACGCCCATGTCCTTCGCCAGCCGCGCTAACTCCGGTTTGAGGTCTAGGCGTAGTGGATTGGCATTGATTTCCAGAATCGTGTCCTGTTCTTTTGCCGCTGCCAGCACCGCGTCCCAATCGGCATCGACCGCTTCCCGATTGGGGAACTGCCGCGCCGAGGGATGCCCGATCATATCGACATATGGATTCTGAATCGCGTTGAGCAGGCGCTGTGTCACCTGTTTGCGCTTCTGCCCCAAGCCCGAATGCAGCGAGGCGATCACGAAGTCCATTTGCGCCAGAATCTCGTCGGGATAGTCCATCTCGCCATCGGCTTTGATATCCATCTCTGTGCCAGCGAGAATCTGAATGACATCGCCCATTTCCGCGTTGAGCTGCCGGACTTCCTCCGCTTGCGCCAGCAGCCGCTCGATGCTCAGACCGTTGGCGATGCCCAGGCTGCGTGAATGGTCGGTGATAACCATATATTGATGCCCGCGCGCGATACAAGCGTCGACCATCTCGCGTATCGTGTTCTTGCCATCGCTCCAGGTGCTGTGCATATGCAGGTCGGCGACGATATCCGCGCGGGTAATCAGTTCAGGCAGCCGGCCTTCGCGGGCCACTTCAATTTCGCCGCTGTCCTCGCGCAGTTCCGGCGGGACATATTGCAAACCGAGGGTCTCGTAGACCTTCTCTTCGCTGTCGCAAAGGATCTTTTCGGCAGACTCGATAATCGTCTTGTTCTCGTCGACCGGGCTGAGAGCGTGCTCGTTCAGGCTGAGCCCTTGCTCAAGCGCGATCCCCCGCATCTTGACATTGTGCGCCAGGCTGCCGGTGAAGTAATTCAGCGCCGTGCCCCAGCGCGCCTTCTCCAAAACGCGCACATCCACTTGCAGCCCCGAAAGCAATTCAACCGAGCTCTTGGTCGGTCCGTGGCCCAATATCCGTGCGACATTCTCCATGGAAACAAAGCGATCCATAATGGGCGCGGCATTGTCCCCCGCAATGAGGATATCGACATCGCCAATGGTCTCGCGGCCGCGGCGGATGCTGCCGGCTAGCGCGCCTTCTTGCGCTTCCGGCAATTCCAGCAAGTGGTCGAGGATCTTCTGCGCCGCCGGCAGAGCGTCGCCTATATTAGCGCGTCCGGTCTGGCGAGACAGTGCCTCGATGCCATCGAGTATCTTCTGTTGGCTTTTCTTACCCATACCGGGCAGCCCAGCGAGCTTGCCAGCATCGGCGGCGGTCTGCAATTCTACCACAGTGGTGATATCGAGTTGCTCCCAAAACAGCTTGGCTTTCTTCGGTCCTACGCCGTTGATGTGCATGATATCGACCAAGCCTTCGGGGATTTCCGCCTTCAGGCGCTCGTAGAATTCGAGTTGGTCGGTTTCCAGCATTTCGTCGATTTTTGCCGCGATTGTCTTGCCGATATAGTTGAGATCGGTCAGTCCGCCCTCGCTGGAAATTACGCGTAAGTCACGCGGCACGGCGCGGATGGTTTCGGCCGCGCGGCGGTATGACAGCACGCGATGGATGTTGTCGCCGCGGATCTGCAGCATGTCGGAGCAACGTTCGAATATATCGGCGATTTCCCGGTTGCTGAGGCTCAATTCAGTCTCCTAAAGCTGATAGTTGACTTAGAACGCATATTCGAGAATAGTATAGCAGAATTTCGGGACGCGTTAAAGACAATATGCAACATGACGCTTGACAGCGGGCAGCCAGCGCGCTAGCATTAAACCAAATTGAATACGCTGAAAGACTGTGAACCGGAGTAGTACGCATCATCGTGCTGTTCAGAGAGTCGCCAGTAGCTGTGAAGGCGATACACGCAGAGATGTGGAATGGGCTGGGGAGTCGCGCAGGTGAACGGGAAACTAATAGCTTGCGCCGGGTCGCGCCCCGTTAACAGCGCCGGATATCGACCGAGGGTCTGTATCCATGGAGTGACTTGCTACGGCAGGTAATCAAGGTGGCACCGCGGGAACCCTTCTCGTCCTTGGATGGATGACTCGGGTTCTTTTGATTTTAAGGGGAGGGAACAATGCTCGATCTGCTGCAAGCCGAGCGAACGGATATCAAACCGTCGCGTGAAGAAGTCCGCGAGTACTTCGAGCAAGGCGACCATGTCCCGGTGTACCGCACCTTGCTTGGCGATTTGGAAACGCCGATGTCGGTATACATGAAGCTGAAAGAGGCGGGGAGACCAGCCTTTCTGCTGGAAAGCGTCGAAGGCGGCGAGCAGGTGGGGCGTTACTCTTTTATCGGCGTCAATCCGAAGGGAGTGCTCACCGTCAAGAATAACATCGTAATATTGGAGCGAGACGGCCAGCAGACCAAGTTCGCCATCCCGGAAGGACAGGACCCGCTGCACGTGATCAAGCGGCATTTCCAAACGGTGAACCCCGTCGCGCTTGAAGGTCTGCCGCGTCTGGTCGGGGGCGCAGTGGGTTATATGTCCTACGACATCGTGCGCTATTTCGAGGATCTGCCGGCCACCGCCAGCGACGATCTGGATGTGCCCACAGTCGCCTTTATGCTGCCGGATACGTTGGTCATCTTCGATCATGCCAAGCATCAACTGACTGTACTGGCAAACGCGCATAACGACGGCGATGATCCCGATGCCGCCTACGACCGGGCGGTTGAGAGCATCGACCGGATTATTGACTCTCTTTCCATGCCGCTGGTGCACCATGCGTATGATCCGCCTCGTTATGTCCTCGCTGGCGACCCGGTCTCCAATGTTGAACAGCATGTGCATGAAGATCGCGTCCGCAAAGCCAAAGAGTATATCCGCGATGGCGATGCCTTTCAGGTCGTTCTCGCGCAGCGCTTCAGCCGCCAGACCGACGCCAGCCCGCTGCAGATATACCGCGCCTTGCGGGCGACTAATCCCTCGCCTTACATGTTCTTGCTGGAATTCAGCGATGAGCTCACGCTGGTCGGCGCGTCGCCGGAGATGCTGGTCCGCCTGGAGGATGGCATTGCCTACAACCGGCCGCTGGCGGGCACAAGGCAGCGCGGCGCCACCGAGAAAGAAGACCTCGCGCTGGAAGAAGAGCTGTTGAACGATCCCAAAGAGCGAGCCGAGCATGTGATGTTGGTCGATCTGGGACGCAACGACCTCGGTCGAGTCTGTGATTATGGCACGGTGAAAGTCAAGCGGATGATGTATATCGAGCGGTATTCACACGTCATGCACATCGTCAGCCAGGTAGAAGGCATCCTGCGCAAGGGCATGGACGCCTTTGATCTGCTGCGCGCGACTTTTCCGGCGGGCACGCTCAGCGGAGCGCCCAAGGTGCGGGCGATGGAGATCATCGAGGAACTGGAAGAGACGCGTCGCGGTCCTTATGGCGGCGCGGTCGGTTATTTCAGTTTTGACGGCTCGATGGATATGTGTATCACGATTCGCACGCTGCTGATGCAGAATGGGACAATCAGCGTGCAGGCGGGCGGCGGCATCGTGGCCGATAGCGATCCAACCGCCGAGTATTACGAGACGATCAACAAAGCGAAAGCCGTCTTCGAGGCGGTCAATTACGCCGAACAGGGCTTGATGTAAACCACAGGACAATGAGGCAGGATCATGATTCTGGTAATCGACAATTACGACAGCTTTACCTATAACATTGTTCAGGAGTTGGGTGAGCTTGGCGCGGAATTGACTGTCTATCGCAATGACAAGATCACGGTTGATGAGATCCGCGCGCTCGCGCCTGACCGCATCGTCATCTCGCCGGGTCCGGGTTATCCCAAAGACGCCGGCATCTCCCTCGACCTTGTTCGGGAACTCGGCGCCGAGATTCCGTTATTGGGCGTTTGCTTGGGTCATCAAGTGATCGGCGAGGCTTATGGCGGGGTCATTGTGCACGCGCCGGAATTGATGCACGGCAAGACGAGCATGATCTACCATGATGGCGATACCATTCTTGCTGACATTCCCAATCCCTTTGAGGCGACTCGTTATCATAGCTTAGTCGTGGAGGAAGCGACCTTGCCGGATTGCTTGATGGTCACGGCGCGGACGGCCAGCGGCGAAATCATGGGGCTGCGCCACAAGGTGCATCCTGTCATCGGCGTCCAGTTTCATCCGGAAAGCATCTTGACGAGGCCTGGCTTGCAGATGCTGGGCAACTTTATGCAGTATCAACCAACAGCAGTCACCGAGGGTCTTGTAGGGGCGGCTCTGTGAGTCGCCCACCTTTGTCTCAAGCTACGATTCGCGCTTTCGATAGACAAGTTAGTTAATGTGAAGGACGACAGATGGATATTCAACGAGCGATAGACATCTTCAGCCGCTACGGTCATCTGGAAGCAGGGCAGGCGGAAGAGGTCATGCGGCAAATAATGACCGGTGAGGCGACCGAGTCGCAGATCGGCGCTTACTTGATGGCGCTGCGGATGAAGGGCGAGACCACCGATGAAATTACCGGCAGCGCCCGGGCGATGCGAGATGCAGCACATACAGTGCCGACCACAGTCGATGCCGATTTGCTCGATACTTGCGGCACCGGCGGGGATAAATCCGGCAGCTTCAACATCAGCACCACGGTCGCTTTTGTGGCGGCGGGGGCCGGCATCCCGGTGGCGAAGCATGGCAACCGCGCCGCGACCAGCAAATGCGGCAGCGCCGATGTCCTGGCTGAACTGGGTGTCAACCTGGATTTGACGCCGGAACAGGTCGGCAAGTGTGTGGACGAAATTGGCATCGGTTTTCTCTTCGCCGTCAAGCTGCATCCCGCCATGCGCTACGCCATCGGTCCGCGGCGAGAACTGGGGATCCGCACGATATTTAATATCCTCGGTCCTTTGACCAATCCGGCCGGCGCTCAGCGACAGCTCATGGGTGTCTTTGCCGCTGATCTGACCGATCTTCTGGCGCATGTCTTGCAGGCGCTGGGCACGAAGTCGGCGATGGTCGTCAATGGCTATGGCGGCTTGGATGAGCTAACGGTGACTGGACCAAATCGGATTAGCTATCTGCGCGAGGACGGCACGATTGTACATCTGGACATCGACCCGACCGACCTGGGCTTCCACTTGGCCAGCATCAACGACTTGAAGGGTGACGATGCGCCAACAAACGCGGCGATCCTTCGCGGAGTCCTGGATGGCAGCGAGACCGGCGCCAAACGTGATGTCGTGCTTTTGAACGCCGGGGCGGCCATTATGGCGGCTGGCCAGGTGAAGTCAATCAGAGACGGTGTACGGCGCTCGCGCGATGTCATCGATAGCGGCAAAGCGGTCGAGAAACTCGATTCGCTCATCGAATTCAGTCAGAGCCTGGCGTCATGACCTCCGCTTTCGTGGCCACCGATACGGTCCTCGACAGGATCCTCGCGCGTAAAGTGGAGGAGATTGCTGAGCGGTCCGCGATCGTCTCGCTGGCGGAAATCCAGCGTCGGGCGGCAGCGGCGCCATATCCTCCCCGCGACATGATTGAGGCGCTGCGCGGGGATTGCCTCTCCTTGATCGCGGAAGTCAAATGCGCTTCACCGAGCAAAGGGCTGCTGACGGCTGACTTCGCGCCAGTGATGATTGCGGCGACTTACGCGCAGAATGGCGCTGCGGCGATTTCGGTACTAACCGACGAGGACTTCTTCCGCGGCAGCTTGGATTATCTGACGGCCATACGCCGGGCTGTTGCTGTGCCACTTTTGCGCAAGGACTTCATCATTGATCCATACCAGGTCTATGAGGGGCGCGCTGCTGGCGCGGACGCCATATTGCTAATCGTGGCGGCCCTTTCCGATACGCAGTTAGCCGATCTCTACACGCTGACGCTGGAGCAAGGCATGACCCCGCTGGTTGAAGTCCATAATGAGTGGGAGATGGAACGCGCTTTACGGCTGGGCGCGAAGCTAATCGGCGTCAACAATCGTGATTTGAAGACCTTCAATGTCGACTTGGATACAACTGCCCGATTGGCGCGCTTGGTGGATGATGATGTATTGCTGGTTGCTGAGAGCGGCATCTTCACGGCGGCGGACGCGCGCGAGATGGGCCGCCTGGGCGCTCAAGCTATTCTGGTTGGCGAGTCCTTGGTGAAGGCGCCTGATATGGTCGCTTTAACGCGTGACTTGAGCAGCCAGCCGCGAGGTCCGCATGACTAAAGTCAAGATCTGCGGCATTATTTCGCCTGAGAATGCGCTGATGGTGGCTCAAGCCGGCGCCGATCTCATCGGGCTTAACTTCTATCCCAAGTCGCCTCGCTACGTTGAGCCGGCACAGGCTCGTGATATAGCGATGACATTGCGCGACGCCCTGGGCGAGGATTGTCCGACGCTAGTCGGCGTGTTCGTCAACGCCTCCACCGACGATGTGCGTACCATCGCCGATAAGGTCAAGCTGGACTTCGCGCAACTCAGCGGGGACGAGCCGACGGACACATTGCAAGCGCTCAAAGGTTTCGCCTTCAAGGCTATTCGTCCGCTCGATGAAAGCGATGCGCTGGCGTCAACCCGGCAATTCGCCGACACTTTTCCGGTGAACAACTGTGCGCCGTCGCTGTTGCTTGACGCCTTCAATCCCAAGCTGTATGGCGGCACTGGCGAAACAGCCAGCGAAAGTATCGCGCTCGCGGTGAAGGGATCTGTCCCACGTCTGATGCTTGCGGGCGGCTTGAGGCCGGAGAATGTCGCCGAACGCGCCCGCAAGATCAAGCCCTGGGCGGTGGACGTGGCGAGCGGGGTGGAAGACGGGAGGCCTGGAATCAAAGACGAGAGCAAAGTGCGCGGATTCATCGAAGCTCTGCGGGCAGTTGAGACATGAGCGAGTTGTTTGATATCTTTGACGAGGCGCTGAATCACATCGGCGTTAAGTCCCGCGACGCGGTTCATCGGGATGGCGACTGGCATCAGGTCTTCCACTGCTGGGTGATCGGGCGCGATCCAACTGGCGATGCCTTCGTCATTCTGCAAAAGCGAGCCCAAGGCAAAGACTACCCCGGTAAAGTCGACATCAGCGCCGCTGGCCACCTGGAAGCGGGTGAATCCGCAAGAGATGGAGTCCGCGAGATCGAAGAAGAACTGGGGCTGCAACTGGACTACGATGACTTGATTCCGCTGGGCAAGCGTCTTGGGATCGCAAAAGAGGCTGATATCATCGACTGTCAGATTTGCCACGTCTACTTTTATGAATGCGATCAACCGTTGAAGGCCTATCGTTACCCGCGGGACGAGATCGCCGGTTTGCTGAAACTGAAGCTCGCTGACGGCTTGCGTCTGTTAAGCGGCGAGGTGGAGCATGTGAGCGCATTGGCTGTGGGCTTGGGCGCAAGCGATATCGAAATCAGACGATGCGATTTCATCTCCAGCATCGACAACTACAGTCTGAAAGCGCTTATTCTGGCGCAGCGCTATTTCGCTGGCGAGAAGCGCCTGTGGATTTGATCGAAAGGGAAACGACGCCGATGGCTGACTTGTATATTCGCACTGATATTTCAGAATTGCCTGATGCGCGCGGTTATTTCGGCGAGTTTGGCGGGCGCTTTGTACCGGAGACGATCATGCCGGCGCTCGATGAACTGGAACAAGCTTATGCCGAGGCGATCGCCGATCCGCAATTTCATCAAGAGCTATGTCACTTGCAGCGTACCTACACCGGGCGTCCCACGCCAATAACCTACGCGCGGCGGCTTAGCGAGGCGCTTGGCGGCGCCCAGGTTTATCTCAAGCGCGAAGATCTGGCGCATACCGGCGCGCACAAGATCAACAATGCGCTGGGGCAGGGCTTATTGGCGAAGCGTATGGGCAAGCGCCGCATCATCGCCGAGACCGGCGCCGGACAGCATGGCGTCGGCACGGCTACGGCTATGGCGCTGCTCGGTTTGGAGTGTCATGTCTACATGGGCAGCGTCGATATCCGCCGGCAGCAGCCGAATGTCTTCCGCATGAAGCTGCTCGGCGCTGAGGTCATCCCGGTCGAAAGCGGCAGCCGCACGCTAAAAGACGCCATCAACGAGGCGATGCGCGACTGGGTGACCAATGTCGAGACGACCTTTTACCTGCTTGGCTCGGCTTTGGGTCCGCATCCTTATCCGATGATAGTGCGCGATTTTCAAAGCGTCATCGGCCTGGAAGCGCGCGAGCAGATTCAAGACATGACGGGCCAGTTGCCTGATGTCTGCATCGCCTGCGTCGGCGGCGGCAGCAACGCCATCGGGCTTTTCCACGCCTTCCGCGACGACACCGCAACCGAGCTCATCGGCGTCGAAGCCGGCGGGCGCGGCATCGAAAGCAAGGAACACGCGGCCCGTTTCGCCGATCTGGACATCAGCCGCCCCGGCATCCTCCATGGCACCCGCTCTTTCGTCATGCAAGACGAGGACGGCCAGATCATGGAGACGCACAGCGTGTCCGCTGGGCTGGATTATCCCTCGGTTGGCCCGGAGCATGCCCATCTGCGGCAACTTGAGCGCGCCTATTACACACTGGCAACTGACGAAGAGGCGCTGGAAGCTTTTCAGGCGCTCAGCAAGCTGGAAGGCATCATCCCGGCATTAGAGAGCGCGCACGCCGTCGCCGAAGCGATCAAACGCGCGCCGACCATGCCGCGGGACAGCGTCTTGCTGGTCAACTTGTCGGGACGCGGCGACAAAGACCTTGATACCGTCATCGGCATCTTGGGCGAGTGAGCGCTAATGAATGAGGAGACGATGACAAAGACGCGAGAGAGGCAAGGCATATCAGCGCTTGCTGCGATGTTCGCGCGGGCAAAAGCGCAAGGCCGCGCCGCATTCTTACCCTATTTCCCCATCGGCTATCCGACCTATGACGCGTCGCTCGAGGCGGTCAAGGCGATGGCTGCGCTTGGCGCCGACGGCTTCGAGGTTGGCATCCCTTTCAGTGATCCTATCGCTGATGGTCCCACGATCCAAGCGGCGACGCAGATCGCCCTCGAAAATGGTACGACCGTGCGCAAGTGTCTCGATGCGGTGAAGATGCTGCGTGACAAGGGTCTAACACAGCCCATGCTGATGATGGGCTACGCCAATCCGCTGGTGGCGTATGGAACCGATCGCTTCGTGCGCGATGCTCGCGCCGCCGGTGCCGATGGCTTGATCGTGCCGGACCTGCCGCCGGAAGAAGCGGCCATGTTCGCCGACAGTTGCGCACGCGAAGATATGGCACTGGTCTTCATGCTGGCGCCGACCAGCAATGATCAGCGTATCGACCTGGTCACGCAACATGTGACGGGCTTCATCTACGTCGTCTCGCTGACCGGCATCACCGGCGCCCGTCGTGAGCTGCCGGCTTATCTAAAGGACTTCATTGCCCGCCTGCGCGCACACACGGACAAGCCGCTTGTTCTGGGATTCGGCATCAGCACAGCCGAGCACGTCCGCGAGGTCAGCCAGTTGACCGATGGTTTCATCGTCGGCTCGGCGTTGGTCAGGGCTGGCGGTGAAGGACTCGAGGCGGTGCGGGAGTTGACGGGGTCGATGGTTGAAGCGATCCGGAATTGATGGAACTGATCATGCAGTTAAGGAATAATCTGTCGCTGCCCGACCTGGTCTTGACAGGGCGCTCATACCTGGGTAACGTAAATGGGCAATAAGATTGAATGTCGAAACACGGACATGCACGATTTACAGTTTGTCGGATTACGCTATTATTACTACCCAAACTGCATAGACCGGTCTGGGTGATTCGCGCTGGCAACTGAATTCCACGTTACTACGAACAAAATGGAGGCGCAGAGTGAACCGCTCAGCGTCTTTTTTGTTTGCTTTAGAAGAGGAGAGCCTTGAGATGATTAGAGGCATACGGGGCGCCACGACAGCAAAATCCAATTCGCGGGAGGCGATTCTGGCGGCGACTCAAGAATTACTTCAAATCATGATCGACCGCAATGGCATCATCGAAGAGGATGTGGCTAGCGTGCTCTTCACCACCACGCCGGAATTGAACGAAACCTTTCCGGCGCTCGCGGCAAGAATGATGGGGTGGACGCGCGCGGCGCTGCTCGGCTTCCAGGAAGCCAACGTCACCGGTGGCTTGCCCCTGTGCATTCGCGTCATGATTCACTGGAATACAGAGAAGTCCATAGATGAAATTCAGCACGTCTTCATTCGCGGCGCCGCGATGTTGCGTCCCGATTTGACAGCCACATCCGAAGCGGAGGAAGGGCGATGAAAGCCAGCTTCCGCGCCCGCCATCTGGCGATCGTCGGCTTGGGCTTGATGGGCGGCTCGCTAGCGCTGGCCATGCGTGAACATGCCGACCGCATCACCGGCATTGACCCGGATGAGCGGACGCGCTGTCAGGCGCTTGAACGCGGCATGGTGGATTGCGCCACCGATGACCTTTTCGAAGGTGTTAACCGCGCTGACGTCGTCCTGCTGGCGACGCCGGTGCGTGTTATCGTCGAGATGCTGGAAATGCTGATTGGCTCCTATCTGCGCTCGAACACTCTTGTCATCGACATCGGCAGCACCAAACAAGACATCGTCGACGCCATGGCGAAGCTGCCTATCGGCGTTAACGCTGTCGGCGGGCATCCGATGACCGGCAAGGAAAATGGCGGCATCGAAGAAGCGGACGAATCACTGTACCGCAACCGGCCCTTTGTGCTCTGCCCATCACGCCGGACGACGCCGGCCGCGCGCCTGCATGCCCAATCCTTTGTCGAGACGCTTGGCGCCGTCCCTATCGAGATGGAGGCCGAGCGCCATGATCAGATCGTCGCCGGCATCAGCCATTTACCCTATTTGCTCAGCGCTACTTTGGTCGCGACGGTGGCACGACAGGCGGATAATGACAGAGCATATTGGGAGCTGGCTGCGGGCGGTTTCCGGGATACCAGCCGCCTGGCCGCCAGCGATGTCACTATGATGGGTGATATACTCAGTACCAATACCAAAGCGGTGGCAACGCTGCTGGCGCAATTCCGCATGCAACTGGCTATGCTCGAGACCATGTTGATCGCCGGCGATGAAGAGCGCCTCAGCGAGTCGCTCCAACCGATACGAAAAGCGCGTAAGGATTGGGCGCAAGATTATGATAACAGACGATAGGCAGGACAAGTTCCGGCTGCGCCCAGGCGGTTCACTGCGCGGCACACTGAGCGTTCCAGGAGATAAATCAATCTCCCACCGTGCCGTCATGCTCGCGTCAATTGCTGGCGGGACATCCTATATCCGCAACTGGCTGGCAGCCGGCGATACTGAAGCTACCTTGGGCGCCATGCTTGACCTCGGCGCTGATATCGAGCGGCATGAGGATACCGCATTGACCATTCACGGCGGCGAATTAAGAGAAGCATCGCAGCCGCTCAACCTGATGAATGCCGGTACGGGAATCCGCTTGCTCGCTGGCATCATGGTTGGGCAGCCTTTTCCCAGCGTGCTTGATGGCAGCGTCCAACTCCGCCGCCGCCCGATGGAGCGCATTACGGCTCCACTGCGGGAGATGGGCGCTGATATCATCGCAGCCAATGACGCTTGCCCGCTGCGGATACAGCCGGCGCAACTGCATGGCATCGAATACGACATGCCGATCGCCAGCGGTCAAGTCAAGAGCGCGGTGCTGTTGGCCGGTCTCTTTGCCGATTCGCCCACCACCGTGTCCCAGCCCGGTCCAGCCCGCGACCACACCGAACGTATGCTGCGCTCGATGGGCGTCAATATCACCGAAGATGACGAAACGGGCAATTGCCTCACGATACATCCCAATGGCGCGCTGAAGCCCTTGAACATCACTGTGCCGGGCGACTTTTCTTCAGCGGCTTTTTTGCTGGTGGCGGGCTTGCTTGTCCCGGACAGTGAACTGACGATCAGGGGTGTCAATCTGAATCCCACGCGCACGGGTTTGCTGGATGTACTGGGAGAGATGGGCAGCGACATCACCTTGTCCAATGTTGCCTCACAGGCGGGGGAGCCAGTCGGGGATATTCGAGTGAAGACTAGCGCGCTGCACGGCATCGAAATCGGCGGCGAGACAGTCGTGCGCATGATCGACGAATTCCCGATTTTGATGGTGGCTGCAACGCAAGCTGAAGGCGAGACTGTCGTGCGGGAGGCCCGCGAACTGCGCGTGAAAGAGACCGACCGCATTGCCGTGATGGCGGCTGAATTGCGGAAACTAGGCGCGATCATTGATGAGCGGGAAGACGGATTCCGTATTGTCGGTCCGCAAAGCCTGACCGGCGGTCAAGTGGACGGTCACGACGATCATCGCATCGCCATGAGCCTGACCATCGCCGGCATGATAGCGGCTGAAGGCGCGGTCGTCACGGATGTCGCTTGCGCTGCTGACAGTTTTCCCGGCTTCGCCGAGACGCTGATTGCTAGCGGCGCCAAGCTCCTGCCAGAATAACGCAGTCATCGGCGACGAGTAGAACCTGTAAGGAGCGAGATGGCGGTGAAGCGAGTGGGTGTGATTGGCTTTCCGGTGGAACATAGCCTGAGCCCGATCATGCACAATGCGGCCTTCGAGGCTCTGGGCATGACTGACTGGCATTATGACTCCATGTCGATCCCGCCGGATATCCTGCGCCTGGGCTTGCGCGAGCCCAAGAATCACGGCTACATCGGCATCAATGTCACCGTGCCGCATAAAGAAGCGATCATGCAATATGTCCGCCCCGATGAAAAAGCGCGGGCGATCGGCGCGGTGAACACGGTGGACTTCCGCGATAATATCGGGACGAATACCGATGCGGACGGTCTCATCAACGATCTGCTGGCAAATGATATCCTTATCAGCGGCGAGCGGATTCTCGTTTTGGGCGCTGGCGGCGCGGCGCGCGCGGCTGTCTACGGTTTGCTGCGCGAGGGCGCGAATGTCGCCATCGTCAATCGCACCAAGTCGCGCGCCGATAAACTGGTAGCGCAATTGCGCGCATCGGCCGGTTTGGACGGCGCCCGAGTTATGACCTTGGATCAAGCGGCCGGTTGGGGCATGTCCCTGATCGTGAACTGCACCTCAGTCGGCTTGCATCCGCACATCAAGCAATCGCCCTGGATTCACGGCCTGCCTTTCCCGGAAGGCGTCACTGTATACGATATGGTCTATCGCCCGGCGAATACGGCGCTGATGCAGCAATGCGTCGCCCACGGCGGGCGGGCGATTGGCGGGCTTGGCATGCTGGCGCGGCAAGGCGCAATCGCCTTTGAGCTGTGGACTGGCGTCGCACCGCCGATTGATGTGATGGTCGGCGTCTTGCAGGATGCCTTGGAGAAGGCAAAGCCGCTCGAAAGCAGCGATAATGGCTTGGGGCACGCGGAATAGAATGAACCTGTTCGGTTATCGCGAAACTGCGGTTGGATGAATTACAAGGACTGATATGCCTATTCGATTTTTCACCGCGGGCGAAAGCCACGGTCCCGGACTGACCGCCATACTCGAAGGCATGCCGGCCGGGTTGCCCTTGACCGGTGAGGGCATCAACCGCGATCTGCGCCGCCGCCAAAAAGGCTACGGCTCTGGCGGACGCATGCAGATCGAGAAGGACGGCATCGTCATCACATCGGGCTTGATGAACGGAAAGACCACCGGCGCCCCTATCGCCCTGCATGTGCAAAATCGCGATTTCAAAAGCTGGAAAGAGCGCGATATCACGCCCATAACCACGCCGCGACCGGGCCATGCTGATCTGACCGGCGCTGTCAAGTATGGTTACCGCGAATTGCGTCTCTCGCTGGAACGGGCCAGCGCGCGCGAAACCACCATGCGCGTCGCCATTGGCGCCATCTGCAAGACCTATCTGCGCCAATTTGGCATCTCGATTGACGGCTATGTCGCGCAACTTGGCGATATTGTTGCCGATCTGGCGGATATGCCTCTCGACGAACGCATCGCCCGCAACGAAGACAATGACGTCCGCTGCCCCGATCCGGTCGCGGCGGAAAAGATGCACGCAGCCATTCGCCAGGTCAAGATCGACAAGGATACCCTCGGCGGCATTTTTGAAGTCGTGGCTCGCGGTGTGCCGCCCGGTCTCGGCTCGCATGTGCATTATGACCGTAAGCTGGATGGCCGGCTGGTTGGCGCGATGGTCAGCATCCAGGCGATGAAAGGCGCGGAAATCGGCAGCGGCTTCGAGAATGCTGGCAAGCGCGGCTCCCAGGTCCATGACGAGATCGTTATCGACGCTGGAGGCAAGCTCTCGCGGGCGACTAACCGCGCCGGCGGCTTGGAAGGCGGCATCAGCACTGGCGAGCCGATCATCGTGCGCGTGGCGATGAAACCGATCTCCACCATGTTGCGCGGCGCCGGATCAGTCGATCTGGCGACCGGCAAGCCCAACCCCACCGTCTACGAACGCAGCGATTTCTGCGCTTTGCCCCGTGCTGTCCCCGTCGGCGAAGCGATGATGGCAATCGTGCTTGCTGACGCCCTGCTGGAAAAACTCGGCGGCGACAGCCTCGAAGAAATGCGGCCGCGTTTTGCCGCGCTCCGGCGCAACCGCCTGGAAGATTTGCCGATGGATAACATGCCCTGGCGCTTTGGGTACGAAGTATGAATACGCAGAACAACATCGTCATCACCGGTTTCATGGGCACCGGGAAAACCACCGTCGGCGAGATCTTGGCGCGCAAGCTCAACCGTCGCTTCGTCGATATGGACGTTGAAATCGAAGCGCGCGCCGGTTTCACCATTCCACAGATCTTCCGGCGTCATGGCGAAGATGGCTTCAGAGAAATGGAACGGCGGCTGATTCGTGAATTGGCGCTGCGGCATGGCCTGGTCATCGCGACCGGCGGCGGCGCTCTTGTCGCTGACGACATGCGCGAAGTGATGGGGCGGCATGGCTTGATTATCTGCCTCAATGCCAGCAAGGAGGAGATCCGCGCCCGGCTGGCGCAGAACCGCGATCGTCCATTGGCGGCTGATTGGGAAAGCCTGCTCGATGCCAGGCAGAGCGCTTACGCCCAAATCAGTCATCAGATTATGACAAGCGGCAAAACACCGACAGAAATTGCCGCGGAGATCGCCTTGCTGGACGATGGCGCCTTGTACGTGCGCACACCTGATGGCGGCTATCCGATCATCATCGGAAGTGGCTTGTTGAGGACAATCGGGCAGGACGCTGAGGCGCTTGGGTTGGCCCGTCATGTCGTTGTAGTCACCAACGAGACGGTGGCGCCCCTGTATGGCGAACGCTTGGCGGCCGCCTTGCCGCGCGCCGACCTCATCATCGTGCCCGATGGCGAGGCGCACAAGACCCTCGACACCGTGCGCCAAATATACGATGAGATGCTGACCCGCGGCGCTGACCGGGCGACGACCCTGATCGCGCTGGGTGGCGGCGTCATCGGTGACACTGCCGGTTATGTCGCCGCGACATATATGCGCGGCATTCCGCTCGTGCAGATTCCGACCACCTTGCTTTCCATGGTGGATTCAAGCGTCGGGGGCAAGGTCGGCGTGGACTTGCCTCAAGGCAAGAACCTCATTGGCGCTTTTAAGCAGCCGCGCAGCGTGATCATCGATACCGATGTCTTGGAAACGCTGCCGCCATTGCAGTGGCGCTGTGGCATGGCTGAGGTGATAAAACATGGCTTAATCGGCCAGCCAGCATTGCTCGAGCCAGATCTGTGGCAGCCGGAAGAGGCACCGCGACTGGTGCGGCAAGCGGTCCAGGTCAAAATCGATGTGGTCGAAGTTGATCCTTACGAAGTGGGCATCCGCGCGCATCTTAATTTGGGGCATACCTTCGGCCATGCGATCGAAAAGGCGACGCAATATGGCATGCCTCATGGCGAAGCGGTCGCCATCGGCATCGTCAAAGCCGCGCGGCTTTCGCGGAATCTCGGCTTCATCAACGACGATCTGGTGGCGCGCATACAGACGATAATGTGGCATATCGGCTTGCCTACCGATATCGCGCTGGACTCCCATCGCTGGTACGCGGCAATGTCCACCGACAAGAAATGGCAAGCGGGCAAGCCTCGGCTTATTCTGCTTAGAGCGCTGGGCGAAGCGACCATCGTCGAGGGCTTGCGGCGCGAAGACATCATGGCGGTACTTTGAGCGAAGGGCACCTGACTATGGGCAAAGGACTCCTGCTGCTGCATGGACCTAACCTCAATCTGCTCGGAACACGGCAGCCAGAGGTCTATGGCAGCATGACGCTCGCCGACATAAACAGGGCTGTCGAACAGCATATCGACGCCTATGATGTCCAGTTCCGCGCGGCACAATCAAATCACGAGGGTGTCTTGATCGACTGTCTTCACGAAGCGCGCGAATGGGCGGACGGCGTAGTCTTCAACCCCGGCGCCTACACGCACACGTCCATCGCCCTGCGCGACGCGATCACGGCGATAGAACTGCCCGTCATTGAAGTGCATCTCTCGAATGTGCACGGCCGCGAGGCTTTCCGTCACAAGTCGTTGTTGGCCGGCGTCTGTTTGGGCGCGATTGCCGGCTTCGGCTGGCATAGCTATATCCTGGCGGTAGACGCGCTGCTGCACTATTGGGACCTACTGCGTGATTAGCTGGTTAGAATTGCTGAATACTCAAGTCAGGTTTTGGCTATCTCGCCGATAGCCCGACTCCACAGTCTGGCAATATAATCCCCGGTACACGACAGCGTCACGGAAGAGGCATGGCGACAGCATCCGAAATTCTACAATCTGCGCGTGAACAGGGCGTCAAATTCGTAGCGCTCTGGTTCACCGATATCACCGGCTTGGTCAAAAGCATCATGATACCGGCAGGCGAGCTGGGGAATGTCTTCGACAACGGCTCACACTTTGACGGATCGGCAATCGAAGGTTTTGCGCGAGTCGCCGAAAGCGATATGGTGCTCGTGCCTGATGAGTCAAGCTTTGTCATCCTGCCTTGGACGGAAGGCAGCGAAAGGACGGCACGGCTAATCTGTTCCGTGCATACGCAAGATGGTGATGCCTTTATTGGGGATCCGCGCAGTTTGCTTGTCAAGGTGCTTGACCAGGCGCGTGAAATGAATCTCCGCTTCAAGACGGGGATGGAACTTGAGTTCTTCCTCTTTCCGCTTGACCAAGGGGGCCTTCCGATTGTCGCCCCAAATAAAGATATCGCGGGCTATTTCGATATACCCGATGATCCGATCCGTTCAATGCGTCGCAACATGTTGGCCGTCCTGAGCGAACTGGGCATTAAAGTCGATTCAACCCATTCCGAGACTGGCCAAGGTCAACACGAAATCGATTTTCAGTATGATGACGCATTGCGCTCCGCCGATAACATTCTGACTGCGCGCGTGGCTTTGAAGACCATCGCCAGCAAGTATGGCTACTACTGCAGTTTCATGCCGCGCCCGCATGTTGACCTGCCCGGCTCCGGCATGCACACGCACCAGAGCCTACACGATCTTGAAAGCGGCGTGAATCTCTTCGCTGATAGCGGTAGTGAATATGGTTTGTCGCAAACAGCGCAGTATTTTCTCGCCGGACAGTTGGAACATGCCCGCGCGATGTGCGCTGTCTTGGCGCCCCTGGTCAATTCTTACAAGCGTCTGGGCACCAGTTTTGAAGCGCCCGTCAACGTCACCTGGGCGCATGTCAATCGCAGCGCCTTAATCCGCGTTCCCAGCACCGCGCCCGGCAAAGAATATCATACTCGCCTGGAACTGCGCTGCCCGGACCCGACGGCAAACCCGTATTTGGCGATGGCGGTGATGCTGCAAGCCGGGCTCGATGGCATTCGGCATAAGATGCCGCTGCCTGACCCAATGGAAGAGACGCTTATGCAAGGCGCGCCGGGCAGAATGCGGCAGATCGAAGTATTGCCGAATTCCCTCGATGAGGCGCTGAACGCGCTTAGCGATGACGATGTGATTCTGGCGGCGCTGGGTCCCTACGTCAGCGATCGTTACATCGCGGCCAAACGTCAGGAGTATGGCGAATACAGCCGGCAAGTGACGGACTGGGAAGTTGAACGCTATCTCAGCCGCTTTTGACGATAATTTCATGGATGCGGCGTACTGCCTCGGGCGATTCATTCAAAGGCAGTGCCACCGTGACGCTACAGTTGGAAGCGCCCAGCGCAAGTCCATAAACCTCAATATCAACAAGTGAATCCAGCATTTGTGCGAGCAGTTGCGGCGCGTAGTGCAGGTCCCTGCCTATCGCGGTGACAAGCCCGACTGCCTCGATTGTCCAGGGCATCTTTTCCGGATATTCCGCCATTTTCGCCTTCAAAGCCCACTCTAATCGGTCAACGCCGTCAATGCCGATGCTGGTGGGAATCACCAGACATATGAAGCTGCTGTTGGAGGATTGTGACGCGATTAGCACCTCGCTGCGCATACCCAATGTTTTGAATAATGTGTTGCCGACCAGGCGTGTCACACCGGCCAGAGAACCGCTCGCCGGGCGCCGCAATGACAAGCCCTGAATTGATGTCACGGCTTTAATAATCGGTTCTTCTTCCGGCGACGCGCTATAGACCAGAGTGCCCGTTTGCTCGGGCGAGGCGATATTCTTTATCCGCAGGGGCAATGCTCGCTGAGCCAGGGGCGCGATCATTCGCGCGTGCAGGATACGGGCGCCAAAATAAGCGAGGTCGGCGGCTTCGGAATAACCCAAATGAGGGATGACCTGCGCATTACTCAATTCACGCGGGTCGGCTGACATCATGCCGTCAACATCGGTCCACAGCCACAACTCGTCCACATCGAGCAAAGCACAGAGCACGGACGCGGTGTAATCTGTTCCGCCTCTTCCTAATGTTGTGGTTTCGCCATTTGCTGTCGCGCCGATGAAACCGGTAACTACGGGAATGATGTCACGCTCCAGCATCGGCGTCAGGACCTGGTCCACGCGCCGCGCCGTCAGCTGGAGATCGGGGTTGGCATTGCCATATACATCGTCGGTAACCAGGACATCCGTTCCGTCCACCGCAGCGCCCCGCAGCCCATTTTGCCGCAGCAAGGCGGCGATGATCCGCGCGGAAAGCCGTTCCCCGACCGCCACAACCGCATCACTGTTGAATGGCGACAATTCGGTGTTCAGATTGCTGGCGATTCGCATGCAATGGTCGAGCATTTCCGAGAGCAGGTGATCAATATCCGCTTTTAATGTGTTTCGTTCGGGGCGGTCAAGCGGCAATTCCTCCATGATGGCGAAATGACGGCTGCGCAAATTGGCGGCGATGCGCCGGTAACCTCGCTGATTGGCAATTCGCGCGAACTGCGCTGCCTCTAGCAGCATGTCGGTAACGCCATCCAGTGCGGAGACAACCACCAGCACATTATCCCACTGGCTTGATTCCCGGGCGATGATGTTCAGAACCTGCGTGAGCGCGGAGGCCGAACCAACAGACGCGCCGCCGAATTTCATCACGAGCGTTGCCATAGCTGCGAGTCAGCGCCTCCATAGTCCGAAGATAATCAGGTCGAGTGGGACGACGGTATGTTTGACCCGAAGTAATTCTAGCAACTGCGGCGAACACTTGACAAACGACGCGCGCGAATCGGGAACCGTGAACAATGCAGACTGGCAATCAATAATCTTGACACAGCATAACCTGGGAGTAGGCGCGGTGCTTGCATCGCCCGCATTTTCAGATTGATTCAGGATTTGGGCGGTTCACTCGCAATTCTCCTCTCCCCGCGCGAATCAGCGAGCGTCCATATTGCGTTCGCTCATAATATCGAGTAGAGTGATAGGCGTTTGGACAATACTGACAAGCTGACTTTATAGTGCGCCAAGACTTTATTGCCTGCGCAGAGGCTTCTCCAATATGGCAACTCAAGCAGTAGAAAAGAGTGAATCGGTAGCCGGTGTCAGGTTTCAGAAAATCGGCAAACTCTATCACTTTGACTTCAGCAGCCACCCTGAATTGAAACAGGGTGATTACGTGATTGTCGACACGCGGCGCGGACGACAGATGGGCCAGGTGATGGGCTTTACCGAGCCGGATGCGCATCGCGATATCCGTCGGATTCTTCGCCCCGCAACCCCCCGCGATCTGGTCTTGAAGCAGCATTGGGAAGCGCAACAGGCTGAAGCCCTGGAGACTTGCCAGGAAGCGGCGTCCAGCTTGCGGCGCATGTCAGAGGTCAAGTTTGTCGCGGCGCAATACAATTACGATGGCAGCGCCATAACCTTCCTTTTCAGCGCCGAACAAAAGATCGACACCGCTGTTTTGCAGAAACGCCTGCAGCGGAAGTTTGAAGCGCGCGTGGAAATGCGGCAGATTGGTCCTCGTGATGTCGCCAAGTTGCTGGGCGGTTTCGGTGCTTGTGGCATAACGCGCTGCTGCAGCACCTTCCTCACCGATTTCAGCCCGATATCTATCAAAATGGCAAAAGCCCAAGGCGTCTCCCTGAATCCATCCGAAATTACCGGTATGTGCGGGCGCTTGCGTTGCTGCCTCGTTTATGAATACGAGCAATATGTAGAAGCTCGGCGTCATTTGCCAAGGCGCAACAAACGCGTCGGCACGCCACATGGCGAGGGAAGAGTGATAGACCAACTACCCTTGAAAGACGCGGTAATGGTGGATATCGGCGACGGCCTGCGCAAAATCGTCGAGCGGGAAGAGATTATTCCCCTCGAAGAATTCCGCAAGCTGGCGGAGAAGGCGCAAGCGCCTTGCGACAAGCATGGCGACGGCAGTTGTGACTGCGGCCTGCCGGTCGGTCAGAGACAAGCGGACCGAGTCAATACGGGGCGTGACTTGCCGAAGGAATCGCAAGAGACCACGAGCGCAAAAGAAGAAGAGCAACCATCTCGGCGTCGGTCCAACAGGAGCCGGCGCAAGTCACCCGATGATCCGTCTCGTTCAAGTCGCCGGCGTAGTAGGCGGCGTGGTGGACGACGCTCGAAGCGCAATGCTGATAAAGGCGGCGGCGAAAGCAAAACATGAACGAATCGTCTCTAAAATCCAACGGCGCAATTGGAAAAGTGCTTGGCGTCTTCGCCCATCCTGACGACCCCGAATTCTTCGCTGGCGGAACCTTTGCCAAGTGGGCGGCCGATGGCGCTGAAATCACATTCCTCATCGCGACGAGCGGCGACAAGGGCAGCTCCGACCCTGAGATGACACACGAGCGGCTGGCAGAAATTCGCGAACAAGAAGAGCGGGAAGCCGCGGCCGCGCTCGGCGTGAAAGATGTCGTATTCCTGCGATACAAGGACGGCGAACTTTACCCGACGCTGGAGTTGCGCCGCGATATTACACGCATCATCCGCATGAAGAAACCAGATATTGTCGTGACGCTGGACCCGACCGTCTACTGGCGCGGTACTGGCGGGATCAACCACCCGGATCACCGGGCGATCGGCGCGGCCACCCTGGAAGCTGTTTTCCCGACCGCGCGCGACCGTCTCAATTTCATCGAGCATGAACGCGACGAAGGCTTGGAAACGCACAAGGTCAGCACGGTTTACATTGCTGGCGCTGCCGAACCAACGCACACGATAGATGTGACGGACGCGATCGAAAAACAAATACAATCGCTCCAGGCGCACAAGAGTCAGATCTCCGATATGGATAAAATGGCGGAGCGCATTCGCGAACGCTCGCTGGATCCAAATTCCCCGCCGGAATATCCTCGCCGCATCGAAAAATTTCGCGTGATCACAATGAGGTAAGGCACCTATGATCATTGATTTCCTGGCTGAGGCGCAGGCGCTGCGCGACGAATTGACAGACAGGCGCCGGGATTTCCACAGGCATCCGGAGTTGGCATTTCAGGAGCGCCGTACCGCGGGCATCGTCGCCGACGAGCTCCGTCAATTGGGCTTGGAAGTGCAGACCGGCATCGGTAAAACCGGCGTCGTCGGCATCCTGGAAGGCGCTTCCGCTGGTCCAACCGTGCTCTACCGCGCCGATATGGACGCGCTGCCGATCCAGGAGGAGAACAGCGCCGAATATGCCTCGCAAGCAGCGGGCAAGATGCATGCCTGCGGTCATGACGGCCATACCGCAATCGCCCTCGGTATCGCCAAGGTCTTGTCGAAACACCGCGCTGACCTGGGCGGCCGAGTCAAGTTTGCTTTCCAGCCGGCCGAAGAAGTAGGCGGTGGTGCCGCATCGATGATCGCTGATGGCGTCCTGGAAGCGCCTGCCCCGGACTACACGCTTGGCATTCACTTGTGGAACGATCTCGAGGTTGGCAAAGTTAGCGTCGTCTCCGGACCCACAATGTCCGGCGCCGGCGTCTTCGAAATCACCGTAACCGGCAAGGGCGGGCATGGCGCCATGCCGCATCAAACGGCCGATCCGATCGTCTGCGGCGCTCAGTTGATTCTCGCCTTGCAGACCATCGTCAGCCGCAATGTCGACCCATTGGATATGGTAGTGATTTCTGTCGGCAAGCTGGAAGGCGGCACAGCACGTAATATTATCCCGCAGACGGTTTCCCTCAGCGGCTCCTTCCGGCTTTTCCGCGAAGACACGCGTGACCTGGTCAAGAGGCGTATCTCTGAAGTGGCGGAGGGCGTGGCTAGCGCACACGGCTGCCGCGCTGATGTCGATTTTCCGATGGGCATCGGCGCAGTAATAAATGATACGGAAGTCGCCGCCCGCGCCCGCGCTGTCTTCGCCGGCTTTAGCGATCGCGCGACGGTGGTCGAGATGCCCTGGATGGCATCGGAAGATGTCGGCTTGCTCATGCAGCGCAATCCCAGCGCTTATCTGCTGGTAGGCTCGGCAAATCATGAGCGCCAACTCGATTATCCACATCATCATCCCCGCTTCGACTTTGACGAAGCCGTCTTGCCGCTCAGCGTCGGCTTGATGTCGGCTCTTATCGCCGACTACCTGGGAGCGGAAGCCTAGATGCGCGAGATTCCGCCCTTTAGCTGGCAAGCGACAAATGGCTGGATAGTCTTGTCGGGCCGCGTCGATTCGCTGAGCGAGATCCGCGCCCGGGCCCTAAGCCGCTGTGACGCCAGCGGCGCCATCGCTTATATTTCCCTCGCCGAGGACCTTGGCGACGCGCTGATGGATGACATGGCTGAACTTGGCGCCACAACCGGCTATCTGGTCGATCTCGAAGAGGCTGACAATAACGAAGTCTACGAACGCTTAAGCAGCGCCGCAATGATTGTAATTGAGGCGGAGAGACCGTATGAAGACCTTCTTCCGCTGCTGCGGGGAACGGCATTGCACGCGATGAAAGAGGCTTTGAACCGTGGCAGCTTGATCCTGCTTGAGGCCGCCGCCGCCGCGACTGCTGGTCAATACATCCTGGATTCTGCCGGGGAGATTGCCGCCGGGCTCGGCTTGCTTCAGAATGCCTTGATTGTGGCGAATACGCTCGCCATTGACGACAGCAGCTTGTTGACTTCGGTTCGCTTGCAAATGGCGGATACGACCTTTGTCGGTTTACCACCGGGCTCGGCGCTTGCCCTGGGTCCGGAGGGCGCCATCGAAACTTGGGGTGAGCGGCAGGTGTCAATCAGTTTGGGAAATCTCGCAGGATCATCAGTCGAAATCGAACGATATTGGGCAGGCTGATATGCCAATAACCATTCTAATAGGCGCGCAATGGGGTGATGAAGGCAAAGGGCGCGTGGTGGACTGGCTTGCGTCCTCGGCTGATATCGTCGCGCGCTATGCTGGCGGCGACAATGCCGGACATACCGTGGCTTTGAACGAGTCGGTCTACAAACTGCACCTGGTCCCTTCAGGCATATTGCACAGTCATGTCGTTTCCGTCATGGGCAATGGCATGGTCATCAATCCAGTCAACCTCGTTACTGAGATTATGTCGCTGCGAAAATTAGGACTGGATATCACACCTGAGCGGCTGGTAATCAGTTCCCGAGCGCATATCATCACGCCCGCCCATATCGCGCTCGATAAGGCGGCGGAAACTGCCCTTGGTGATTCCAAAATTGGCACCACCTTGCGCGGCATCGGACCCGCCTATCTCGACAAGACCGGACGCGCTGGCATCCGCACCGGTGATATGCTGCTTGATGTTGAAGAATTCGCCGAACGACTTATTGCCGCCGTAGAAACCGCAAATGAGACGCTCGCTCGGCAGGGCATGGAATCGCTCGACCCGCGTTCGGCAGTTGAAAGCTATCTTGATGCCGCCGCCGTGTTGAAGCCATTCATCAAAGACACCTCTGTTTACCTGCATGCTGCGCTGAGAGCGGGAAAGCAAGTTGTCTGTGAGGGCGCGCAAGGCACCCTGCTGGATATCGATCACGGCAGTTACCCATTTGTGACAAGCTCCTCGCCGACGGCTGGCGGCGCGCTCACGGGCTTGGGCGTCGGACCGCTCTTCGTCGAAAAAGTTCTTGGCGTGGCGAAAGCCTTCAGCACCCGCGTCGGCGGCGGACCGATGCCGACTGAACTGAATGGCCAGATCGCTCAACAGTTGCGTGGCAGCGGCGCCAACTTCTGGGATGAATTCGGCACGACAACCGGTCGTCCACGACGCTGTGGCTGGCTCGATGTAGTCATGCTGCGTTACGCCGTCAGCGTCAACGGCTTCAGCGAGATGATGCTGACGAAGATGGACATCTTGTCTGGGTTGAGCGAGCTGAAGCTGGCGGTTGCCTACGAGATTGACGGTCGACGCTACGAATATCCTCCCGTCACCAATGAATTATTGGAGCGGGCAAAGCCTATATACGAGACCTTGCCCGGCTGGCAGGAAGATATCAGCAATTGCCATGCCTTTTCGCAACTGCCCGCCGCCGCTCAAAATTACATCGAGCGCGTGGCTTCGCTCTGCGATGTGCCGATCAATTCTGTCAGCGTCGGCCCGGAGCGCGATCAACTTGTTATGCGTCATACGGCATAGGCTCGCAGGGCAATCGCTCCAAAATGAGTATCTACTATGGCAAAGCTAAATCAACGCAACAATTAACCGCCGAG